>NZ_JAUSAR010000024.1 GCF_030652515.1 Aquabacterium sp.
TCCAGCGTGTCCAGTTCCAAAGCCTCGATGGCCCCGGTGTCCTCACTGAAAGGCAGCACCCGGGCCTTGAGCCCGCTGGTGGTCAGCAGCAGTTCGATGCCGCTGTCGGCCAGCATGTAGGCCAGGCGCTCGGCCGGGTAGGCCGGGTCCAGCGGCACGTAGGCCCCACCGGCCTTGAGGATGCCCAGGATCGCCACGATCATCGTGGTCGAGCGCTCCAGCGCCACGCCCACGCGCGTCTCCGGGCCCACGCCCATCTTGAGCAGGCGGTGGGCCAGGCGGTTGGCCTGTTCGTCGAGTTGCGCGTAGCTCAGCGATTCACCTTCGTGCACCACCGCCGTCGCTTGCGGCTGCTGCCGCGCTTGCCGCTCGATCAAGCTGTGGATCGGCTCCGTGCCCGCCTGGCCAAGGCGTGCCTCGCTCCATTGACCCAGTTCACGCAACTCCTCGTGGGCCAGCATCTGGAACTGGCTCACGGGGGCCTGCGGGTCGTTGATCAAGGCGTCCACGACCCATTGGGTGGCGGCGTGGACATAGGCGCCCACCCGGTCCGCCCCGATGGCGTCGTCGATGCGCAGCACCAAGTCGAAGGCCTCGCCAAAATCGTCCACCGACAAGGTGAGGGGGTAGTTGGTGCGCTCCTCGCCACCAATCACCTCCATGCCTGTCCAGGCCGGCAGGTTCTCTGAAACGCTGTCGTTGGGCGTGCTGTGTCGGTAGTTCAACAGGGCCGAGAACAAGGGCGTGCCCTTGCCCAGCCCGCTGCACCCGTTGGCCAGCGTCAGGCTGGCGTGTTCGTGGTCCAGCAGTTCGGTGAGCGTGTCGTGCGTTTGCTGGAGGCATTGGTCCACCCCGCGGTCACCCAGCTGGATGCGGATGGGCAAGGTGTTGATGAACATGCCCACGGCACGCTCGACACCCGATCCACCCTGCATGCGCCCGAACAGGAGCGTGCCGAAGACCACGTCGTCCCTGGACGCAGTCCTGGCCAGCACCAGGCCCCAGGCCAGGTGGAAGATGGACGCGGGCGTGACGCCCGTCTGGCGCGCCGCATGGCGGATGCGGCCGGCCAGTGAGGGTGCCAGTGGCAACACGACTTCCGTCGTGCCGGAGCCATCGCCTTGCACGTCCAGCAGGTCGAATGGGGCCGTGGGCTCATCCACATCGCCCAACATGCGGCGGAAATACGCCTCGTGTTCGGCCACGGGCATGCCCAGTCGCGCCTGGGCCACGAAATCACGGAAAGGCACCGGGGCGGGCAGCATGGCTTCGCGGCCCTCCTGGATGAGGGCGACCTCGTCGCGCAGCAGCTCCAGCGTGGTGTGGTCCAGCACCAGGTGGTGGCTGGGCAGTTGAAGCAGCCAGCGCGCATGGTCGGGATCGTGGGCCGCGATGGCCCGGATCATGGGGGCTTGGCGGACATCGATCCGGTAGCGCGCCATGCCCAGGCAGGCGTCGAGCCGTTCGGCCACGGTCTGGCCAGCAAGGGCGTCGTCTTCGGCCAGCCATTCCAAGGTCACCGCCGCGTGGCGGTGGACCACCTGCACGGGCTCGGGCACACCAGACCACACGACCGAGGTGCGCAACAGGTCGTGCCGCGCGATCACCTGGTTGAGCGTGGTCACGAAGCCCTCCATGCGCGCGCGACTGTCGAAGGCGATCAGGTAAGGCAGCACATAGGGATCCGCGTCCGCCTTGAGCAGGTGGTGGAAGAGGATGCCTTCCTGCAAAGGCGCCAGCGGGTAGATGTCCTGGATGTTGGTGGCACCGCCAGGCACCGCCGCCTCGATGGCCCGCAGGTGCTCGTCGTCCAGGGTCATCAAGGTGACCATGTCCGCCTTGATCGAGGCACAACCATGCGGGATGCCATTGGCGGGCACGGCCACTTCCTGGCGCCGGCGTCCCAGGCCCTGCGCCAGCGCCTGCGCGAAATCGCCCAGGCTGGGGTGCTGGAACAGCGTGCGCACGTCCATGGACCAGCCGTGGTGGCGGACCCGCTCCATCAGCTGGATGGCCATGAGCGAGTGCCCGCCCAGTTCGAAGAAATTGTCCAGGCGACCGACCCGGTCAACGCGCAGGATCTCGGACCAGATGCCGGCGATGGTCTCTTCGACTTCACCGCGTGGCGCCTCGTAGGTGCCCCGCGACTGGGACGCGTCGGGCGCGGACAGGGCCTTGCGGTCGAGCTTGCCATTGGCGTTCAAGGGCAGCTTCTCCAGCAGCAGCCAGAAGGTCGGGACCATGTACTCCGGCAGACGCAGCTTCAGATGTGCGCGAAGCGGTTCCCGCCACGCGGACAAAGAAGCCGCCTCGGCCGCCGCGACCAAGCTGGGATCCGCAGGCACCACGTGCGCCACCAACCAACGCTCACCGCGCTCGTCTTGGTGAACCGACACGGCGGCTTCCCGCACCAGTTCGGATTTCGCCAACTGGGCTTCGATTTCACCCAACTCGATGCGCTGGCCCCGGATCTTGACCTGCTGGTCAACCCGGCCCAGGTACTCCAGCACACCATCCGGGCGGTAGCGCGCCAGGTCACCGGTGCGGTAGAGCCGCCCGCCGGGCTCAGCCGCGAACGGATCGGCGATGAAGCGCTCGGCGCTCAGGCCGGGTCGGCTCACATAGCCGCGCCCCACCCCCACCCCCGCCACGTACAGTTCGCCACCCACGCCAGGGGGCACCATCGCCAACTGGCCATCGAGGACGAGCAGCCTGGTGTTGTCGGTCGGCCGCCCGATGGGCAGCACGGACGATGGCTCGTCATCGCCATGGCGCAGCACATGCAAGGCGACATCGTCGGCGCATTCAGCCGGGCCATAGGCGTTCACCAAGGGCACCGACGGATGGCGCGAGAACCATTGGCGCGCCAGCTCGGAGGTCGACGCTTCCCCCGTGGGCAGCAGCCAGCGCAAGGATGGCAGCGCCACGCTGGGCCCCGCCAGCATGGCCTGGATCATCGACGGCACGCTTTGCAGCACCGTGATGCCCCGGTCGCGGACGCAGGCCAGCAGCGCACCCGGATCCCGGGCGATTTCGTCGGGCACGATCTCGATGCAGGCACCGCACAGCAGGCCGGCCAGCAGTTGCCAGACCGAGATGTCGAAGCTTTGGGACGCGGTTTGGGCGATGACATCGTCCGGACCGAGGCCCAGGTAAGGCACTTTGCTCAGTTGGTTGTTGAGCATGCCCGCCTGCGTGACCACCACGCCCTTGGGCTCGCCCGTGGAGCCCGAGGTGTAGATGACGTAGGCGGCCTGGTCGGGGCGTGTCTCCAACACATCCGCTGCGCCTGATGGCCCTCCGGTGCCAGCCAGCAACAAGGCCTCGTGAACCAGCAAAGCGGGCGGATGGTCCATCGTGGACAGCACCGATTCAAGCTGGACGACATGCTCCGCCATGGTGACCACGACAGACGCCCGGCTGGATGCCAGGACGGCCGCGGTTCTTTGTGGCGGGTGCTTGCGGTCCAGTGCCAGGTAGGCGGCACCGACCTGGAAGCTGCCCAGGACCAGGGACAGCAGCGGCAAGCCGCGATCGACATACAGGGCCACGACGGCATCGTGGCCGACGCCATGATCGCGCAGCGACCGGCCCAGCCTGCCGGACACCTCCTCCAGTTCCGCATAGCTGAGGGATTGGCCCTGCCAACGCGCGGCCGTGTGGTCCGGGTGCGAACGGCTCTGGTCCTTGAACAGCCCGATGTAGCCGCGCTCGAAGGGGTAGGCCCGGCCTGCCCCGGCACATTGCGCCAGCAAAGCGCCTTGATCGGCAGCCGACAGCACCGACAGTTCGTGGAAGGCCACATCGGGCCGCTCGGTCATCTGCACCAGCACCTGGCACAGGTTTTCCAGCAATTGCCCGACGTCGCGGCTGGCGAACAGCCTTGCGTCGTAGGACAGTTCGATCTCCAGCTGCTGGCGTGGCACCACCACCACCGTCATCGGGTAGTTGGTGTGAGTCCGGTTGCTTTCGAAGGCCACACCCAGGTCGCCCGCCTTGGCGGCCACCTGGGCATCGACGGGCGCGTTCTCGAACACGAAGATGCTGTCGAAGATGTCGCGGTGACGCGGCAACTCGCTCATGGCCTGGATCTCGACCAGGGGCAGGTGCTCGTGCTGGCGCAAGGCCAGGTTCTTGGCCAGCAGGCCTCGCAACCAGCCGACCACCAAGGTGTGGGGCGCAGGCAGCTGAACGCGCAGGGGGATCGTGTTGATGAACAAGCCCACCGTGTCCTGGATGCCCGACAACTCCAAGGGCCGCCCCGCGACCGTGACGCCGAACAACACCTCGTTGGCCTGCGCCAGGCGGGCCAGCAATGCGGCCCAAGCCCCTTGAACGATGGTGTTGACGGTCAACTGGTGCTGGTGGGCGAAAAGCTGGAGCGCCTCGGATTGCGCGGCCGTCAGTGAAGCCATGGCGTTGGACACCGCCGCCACGCCATCGCGGCTGGCTTGATGGCGCTGGTACGGGATGGGCGTCACCGCCGTGAAGCCGGCCAGCTCCTGCTTCCAATGATGGCGAGACAGCTCGTCGTCTTGTGCCTGGAGCCAAGCGATGAAATCCCGGAAAGGCCGGGGCCGCACCGGCTCCTTCGCGCCATCGCCCGAGGCGTCGTAGTGGTGGAAGAAGACCTGGAGCAAGAGCGAGCGGCACCAGGCGTCCATCAGGATGTGGTGGAAGCTCTGCACCGCGTGGAACAGGTTCGTCCTGACCCGGATGAGCCTGATCTTGGTCAGCGGAGGCTGGGCCATGTCGAAGCCGCGCGTCAGCTCGTCTTTGAGCAACTGGGCGATTCGGTGCTCCACCTCCTGCTCATCCATGCCCAGCCAGTCCATGTACTGGACGGCGGATGGGACCTGGCGGTGCACGAGTTGCAGCGGGGTGCCATCGGTCTGCCAGATGAAGCCGGTGCGCAGGATTTCATGGTGATCGACCACGCGGTCCCAGGCCTGGGTGAAACGCTCGACATCGATTTCGGAGTCGAAGCGGTAGCGGTCCTGCATCAGGTACATGCCCGAGCCGGGATTGGCCAGGGTGTGCAGCAGCAGCCCTTGCTGCATGGGCGCCAAGGGATAAAGGTCCTCCACGTTGGAGGGCGGGACGGGCAGCTTGTCGAGTTGGGCCTGCGTCACCTTTGCCAGCGGAAAATCCGAAGGCGTCAAGCCTTGCGCACCCGTCGTGCAGTGCTCGATCAGCGCCGCGAGCTCCTGCTGGAATCGATCCGCCCAGGACTGGACCGTGGACGGCTCATGGCGGGCCGCGCTGTAGCTGACTTCCAGCTTGAGCTGGCCTTCGTAGACCTGGCCGTTGACCGTGAAGTCATGCGTTTGGCCCACCTCCGGCGCCATGGCTGCACCGGCCCGCTCCAAAGCCGGACGCCACATCGCTTCCGCGTCGAAACTGGCGTCGAACTGACCCAGGTAGTTGAAGAGCACTTGCGCTTTCGGCAAGGCCTTGAGCGTGGCGCGGCCCGCGGGCGCACCGAAGTGCTGGAGCAGGCCATGGCCCAAGCCCTTGCCAGGAATATTTCGCAGGCTTTCCTTGACGCGCTTGATGGCTTCGGCAGGGGTTCCCCGGGCATCCAGCGCGACCGGGAACAGGCTGGTGAACCAGCCCACCGTGCGCGACAGGTCAATGTGCTCGAACAGGTCTTCGCGGCCGTGGCCTTCCAGGTCGATCAGGATTTGATCGTGGCCTCCCCAGGCGCACAGTGCGCGGCCCAATGCCGTCAGCAGCAGGTCGTTGACCTGCGTGCGGTAGGCCGCGGGCGCTGTTTTCAGCAAGCGCTCGGTCTGGGCAGCGCTCAGCTGGATGTGAATGCTTTGCCGGTCCGCCAGGGTGTTCGTGCCAGTGGGATGGTCCACAGGCAGTTCGGCAGGCACAACGGCCAGCGCCTGCCAATGGCCCAGTTCATCGCCCAGGGTCTGCGCATGGCCCTGCAAGGCCAGGGCCCAATCCTGGTAGCTGCTGGTCTTGGCCGGCAAGGCGATGGCCTGCCCCGCCTGGCTCTGCCCATAGGCCGCCTGCAAATCCTCCAGCAGGATGCGCCAGGACACCCCATCGACCACCAGGTGGTGGATGACCAGCAAGAGCCGCCAGCCGCCGCCTCCCTCGCCCACCTCGATGGCCAGGGCCCTCAGCAAGGGCCCCTGCGCCAGGTCCAGACTGCGCTGCGCTTGCTCGCACAGCCCTTCGATGTCTTGTGCGCTGCGCGCCTGCCGCACCCACAGCAACTCCTGCCACTGGTCGTCGGACACGGGCTCGTAGCGCTGTGTCCAGGATCCGTCGGCCGCCTGGGTGTAGCGCAGCCTCAGGCTGTCGTGCTGCGCCACCAGCGCCTTCAGCGCATGGCGCAGGTGCTGTGGCGCCAAAGCCTCCTGGCTGTGCAGCAGCACGGCCTGGTTCCAGTGGTGCCGCGCCGGCACCTCCCGCTCGAAGAACCCGGCCTGGATGGGCAACAACACCACATCGCCCTCGGCCTGACTTGCCGGGGCCTTACCCTTCTTCACCTCCACCGGTTCGGCCACCATGGCCAGTTGCGCCAGCGATTGCCGCTCGAACATCTGGCGCGGCGTGACCTTCCAGCCCAGCGCGCGCAGGCGCGCCACGATCTGCAAGCTGATGATCGAGTCACCGCCCAACTCGAAGAAGTTGTCCTGGCGCCCCACCCGCTCGGCCCCCAGCACCTGCGCCCACACCTGGGCCAGCACTTCCTCGGCCTGGCCTTGCGGCGCTTCATAGGCCCTCGCCTCGTCAAGCGCCACCAGTGGCAGCGCCTTGCGGTCGATCTTGCCGCTGGCGTTCAGCGGCAAGGCTGGCAGCACCACGATCGTGGCCGGCACCATGTACTCGGGCAGCACGCTGCCCAGGCGTGCGCGCAGCGCCTGCGTGTCCAGGGGCTGGTCACTGGGGGTGGCCGACACGTAGCCCACCAGGCGGGTGCCGCCTGCGCCAGCCTGGGCCACCACCACCGCCTCCCTCACCTGGGACTGGGCCAGCAGTTGGGCTTCGATCTCGCCCAGCTCGATGCGCAGGCCCCGGATCTTGACCTGGTGGTCGATGCGGCCCACGTAGGCCAGTTGCCCATCGTCGCGCCAGCGCACCAGGTCGCCCGTGCGGTACAACCGCTCTCCGTGCGTGCCCTGCGGGTCGGCCACGAAGCGCTCGGCGCTCAACGCGGGCCGGTTGAGGTAGCCGCGCCCCAGGCCTGCTCCGCCCAGGTACAGCTCGCCCACCACGCCTGGCGGCACCGGGTTCAGGTCGGCGTCCAGCACCCAGGTGCTGACACCGTCGATCGGTCGGCCGATGGCCACCTG
>NZ_JAUSAR010000155.1 GCF_030652515.1 Aquabacterium sp.
TTCATGCCATTGATGGCAGCTTGTGCTTCTGGGTCGGTGCCCATTTCAACGAAACCAAAGCCCTTGGAGCGACCGGTGTCGCGGTCCATCATGACCTTGGCGGAGCTGACTGCTCCAAATTGCGAGAAAGCATCTTGCAGATCCTGATCGCGCACGCTGTAGGCAAGATTGCCCACGTAAAGTTTGTTGCCCACGAGAGAGCTCCTTTCAAAGTAACCATGTGGAGCTTCAACCCATCAGGACCCATTCCATCGAAGGTGCCGCTTCCAGACACAGACTCGCACATTATGGGTGAGACTTTATTGTCTGGCCAATATTTTCAAGCGTTTTCAACCCTTATTTGTGCGCATATGTCAACCCACTGACCCGGCTGTTGTGCTTCTCCCTCAATCCTGGCTAAGGGCTTGCCCCTATCATTTGCCCCATGCCCACCACCTCTTTTCATCACCCGCAAGGGTTGTCTTTTGCCCAGCGGTTTGACTGGTGGCGTGCCCTGATCCGGGTGCTGGCCAGTGTCGAGGCGATCCGCGATGGCCGCGCCATGTACGTGCTGCTGGCCAGTTTCGCGGCGACGGGGCTGGCAGTGGCCAGTGCCCAGGCCTCGATGGCCCGCAGCGAATTGCCCTGGGCCATCGGGCAGGGGGCGGCCGCCTTGTTCATCGCGTTTTACGGCAGCAACGCCGCCGGCCTGTTGTTGATGGACCGCGCCATGGGCCGGCCCGGCCGAGACGTGGGCCAGGCCTTGGAAGATGCCCTGGGCATCGCGCACCGCCTGCTGGTGACCTTGGTCGTGATCTCACTGGCGGCCGCGGTGCTGGCGGGTGCGGTGCTGGGCTTGTTCTGGCTGTGTTCGCTGCCCAAGGTCGGGCCCTGGTTGTTCGTGGTGGTGGTGCCTTTGACGGTGATGGTGCTTGGGCTGGCCCTGGTGGCGGGGGCCTCCATCGTGGGGCCGCTGGCCGGGCCCTCGGTCTGGGCCGGGGCCTCGTCATTCGAGAGTCCGCGCATCTTGTGGCGCCTGATCCGTGAGCAGTTGCTGCAGGCGGCGGTGTTGATGGCGTCACTCAGCGTGGTCACCGCCCTGGTCGGCGCCGGCGCCAGCTTCGTGGTCATCGCGGGTGGTCGCGTCATGGCGCTGTTGTCGATCTGGCTGCTGGACGTGGACGTGGCACCCGAGCTGTTCATGGCGGGCTTGTTCGGCCACAGCCTGCGTGGCGTGCCGGTGGCCAGTGTGCCCGCCGAGGCCGTGCCCTACATCTCAGCGGCGTCGGTGGGTGGTGGCGTGGTGTTCGCGCTGGGCCTGGTGCTGCCCACCTTGGTTTACCTGCGCGGGGTGTGCGAAATCTACGTGACCTTGCGCGAGCGCATGGCCGAGACCGATGCGCACCGCGCCGATCTAGAAATGAGCCAGGTAACCGCCATCGACCGCCAGGGTCTGGCCGGTGATGTAGCTGGCGGCGCCTGAGGCCAGGAACACCACGGCCCCGGCGATTTCATCGGGGCGGCCCCAGCGGCCCAGCGAGGTGCGCCTGCCCAGCCACTCAGCCACGGCGGTATCGGCCACCATGGCGTGGTTGGCTTCGGTGGCAAAGTAACCCGGGGCCACGGCGTTGACCGTGATGCCGCGCGGCCCCAGCTCGGCGGCCAGCGCGCGGGTCAGGGCGTCCAGCCCGCCTTTGGCCGTGGTGTAGACCACGTCGCCCGCGCGTGAAATCGGCCCGGCGATCGAGGTGATGTTGATGATGCGACCGCCCATGCTCGTGTCGCCCCCCGTGGGCATGAGGCGCGCGGCCTGCCGGGCCAGCTCGAAGGGCGCCACCAGGTTGACCTCCAGCAGGCGACGCACATCGTCCAGCGCGAAATCGTCCAGGGCCCGCCGGTCTCGCTGGCCCACGTTGTTGACCAGGATGTGCAGGGCACCATGGCGCTGTCGCAAGTCGGCCATGGCGCGGGATACCGCGTCGGCGCTGCCGATGTCGAACACGGCGGGGTGGGCCTGGCCGCCCAAGGCCTGGATCTCGTTCACGGCCGCGTTGACGGTGTCTGCGTGTCGGCCATTGACCAGCACCTGTGCACCGGCCTGGGCCAGGGCGTGGGCCATGTTCAGGCCCAGGCCACGGGCCGAACCGGTGACCAGGGCCAGGCGGCCATCCAGGCGAAAAGGGTGGGGCGGGGTGTAAGCGAGGGGCATGACCGATACGATAGGGCTTTTTGCCCCCGAGCCCTTTGCCATGACGACGCCCGAGCCTTGCCCTTGCGGATTGCCCGCCACCTACCTGGCCTGCTGCGGGCGTTATCACCAGGGCCCGTTGGCGGGGCAGGCGCCTACGCCCGAGGCCTTGATGCGATCGAGGTACAGCGCCTTCGTCAAAGATTTGCGCGATTACCTGCTGAGCACCTGGCACCCCGCCACCCGCCCGTCCCTGATCGAGGCGCCCGAACCCGGCTTGAAATGGCTGGGTCTGGAGGTTCGCCAGGCTGTGATGACGGGTGAAGACCAGGGCACGGTGGACTTCGTGGCGCGCAGCAAGTTGGGTGGCCGTGCCCACCGTTTGCACGAAGTCAGCGCGTTTGTCCTTGAAGGTGGGCGGTGGTATTACGTGGACGCCCCTCAAATGCGGGGTTAATGCCGGACTGAAAGGGCTTCCCCCGAAGACAAGTTGCGGGCAAGTCCGTATGGTTGGGGGTTGTAGTCCACGCATTAGACGAAGCGCATCACATGTTGCCCTCACTCACCCCCGTTCAGACCATGATGGTGATCCTCGGCTCGTCGGCCGTGCTGATCACTGCCTTGGAAGGCGTGCTGATTGCACGTGCCCGTGGCCCCGAGGCCTACGACTGGAAGGCGTTCTGGACCACGATCCGCATCAACCTGTGCCGGGCCATCGTGGAGTCCATTCCCATGGGTGTGGTGATCGGTGTGGCCTTGCCCTTCGGCGCCTGGGCCTACGAGCACCGCCTGTTCACCGTGCCGATGGACACCTGGTGGGGCTGGGTGGCCATGTTCTTGTGCACCGAGTTCTTCTACTACTGGTTGCACCGCACCGGCCACCGCGTGCGCTGGTACTGGGCCTCGCACTCGATCCACCATTCGGGCAACCAGTACAACCTGGCGGCGGCCTTTCGGCAGTCGGTCACGGGCAAGATCTCGGGCGGCTTCGTGTTCTTCGCGCCGCAGTGCTTCTTTGGCTTCTCGCCCGACGCGGTGCTGATCTCCTACGGGGTGAACCTGGCCTACCAGTTCTGGATCCACACCGACCTGATCGACAAGATGGGCTGGATGGAAGGCTGGCTGAACACGCCGTCGGCGCACCGCGTGCACCACGCCGCCAACGTGGAATACCTGGACGCCAACTACGGCGGCACCATCATGATCTTCGACCGCCTGTTCGGCACCTATGTGCCCGAGAAGGAAGGCGTGCCCATCCGCTACGGCCTGGTCAAGCAGGTGACCACCCACAGCGCGCTGAAGATCCTGTTCAGCGAATGGATCGGCATCTTCAAGGACGTGTTCCGCGCGCGGCGCTTGCGTGATGCCCTGGGCTACATGTTCATGCCACCAGGCTGGGCGCCTGATGGCCGGGGCCTGACGACCGAAGATTTGCGCCGCGAGATGAAGGCCCTGACCGGCTCGCCCACGGGCGTGCCCCCTGAAGAGTTGCTGGACCGTCGGCCCATGACCCGCGGGGCGGCAGCAGCTGACGATGCCGATCTGGCATTCAAATCTGCCCGCTGATCTCTTTGTCGGGGTGTTTTGGGGGCGCTGTTTTGGGGCGCTCAGCAGGCGGTGTCGGCTTCCAGCCGGGTCAGCCACTGCATGGCGTGCTGCCGATCGGCGCCACACATGTCGGGTGAGGGTTGCAACGATCCGCACACGGCGGGCCGCTCGGGCAGGCCAAACAAGCGACAACGCCAATCAGCGTCCAGGTGCGGGCAGGGCACGCCAGCGGGCTTGCCTTGTGGCAAGCCCGGCATGGGAGATGAAATGGAGGGGGCAATGCAACACGCGGCGCAGCCTGGGCGGCAGTTCATGGCCTGCATTGTCGGTCGGTCACCGCGGCGCTCTGGAAAAAAAGCCCTGTTTTAATGTTTTTCGCGATGACAGCGCTTGTTGGATTGGCATCCTAACGAAGCGCGCTGGCTTTGCAACCCCCTAGTTTCACTCACGCCCTGGTTTGACCACGGGCTGAGCGAGCACGCCAGGCCAGCCCTGCCAGGCCGACGCCCATCAGCGCCCAGGTGCTGGGCTCGGGCACTGCCTGCAAGGTGCCGACGATGATGCCACCCTCGCGGAAGGCCATGGCGCTGCCCAACAATTGCACTTCGCCCTGAGCGTTGACGCCGAAATGCGCCCAGCCAAAGGTGGTGAAGAAGGTGTCGAGGGTGTTGTCGGTGACGGCTTGCTCGAAGCCGGGGTCAGAGAAGCTGCGGGTGCGGATGCCCAGGTAGAAGTCCTGGCCCACGTAGACCGGGGCACCCAAAGTGCCGGGGGCGGAGGATGTGCCATAGATGAAGGTGGCCGCTGGATTGCTGCCGATGGCTTCGTTCTTGAACACATCACCTTCCTGGACCAGGAAAACGTCGGCGCCTTCATCCGCGGTGTAGGTGACGCCGGTGAGCGACCCCGACGCGAGGTACAACAGCACAGCGGCATAGTCACCCGCCGGCGTTTGATCGACGCGCAGTGAGAAATTGATGGGGGAAGAGGGCAGGTCATTGCGCAGCGTGGTGTCCAGGGACACATGGCCCGCTTCGACCACGGCGTGGGTTTGGGTGGCAGCGAGCGCCAGAACGCTCCAGGCCAAGGCGTGTTTGATGGATGGTGTTTTCATGGAATCCTCCTGAATGGTTTGAATGGCACAACGCCACCACGCGTCGTCCTCACCGCAGTTTATGGGCTTTGTTGCGAATCATTCTTGCGTGTAAACCCCTTTGCCTTGGGGTTGCGGCTTGGCCAGGCGATTCGACCCCGCTGACAGGGGTAATTCAGTACAATCCCAGGTTGCCCAAAAATGAGGCAATTTCCCTGACTTGCGCGAGGTGGCCCATGCTGTACCCCAAAGAATTCGACGTCATCGTGGTGGGTGGCGGCCATGCTGGCACCGAAGCCGCCTTGGCCGCCGCCCGCATGGGCTGCGCCACCTTGCTGCTGAGCCACAACATCGAGACGCTGGGGCAGATGAGCTGCAACCCGTCCATCGGCGGCATCGGCAAGGGGCACCTGGTCAAGGAGATCGACGCGCTGGGCGGTGCCATGGCGGCCGCCACGGATGAGTCCGGCATCCAGTTTCGCATCCTGAATTCCTCCAAGGGCCCCGCCGTGAGGGCCACCCGGGCCCAGGCCGACCGCATCCTGTACAAGGCGGCCATCCGCACCCGACTGGAGAGCCAGCCCAACTTGTGGCTGTTCCAGCAGGCGGTCGATGATCTGATGGTGGAGTCGGATGGGGTGAATGAGCGTGTGGTGGGTGCTGTGACCCAGGTGGGCATCCGCTTTCGCGCCAAAACGGTGGTGTTGACGGCGGGCACCTTCCTGGACGGCAAGATCCACGTCGGCTTGCAGAACTACAGCGCGGGCCGGGCGGGCGATCCGCCTGCGGTGTCGCTGTCGGCGCGCCTGAAGGAGCTGAAGCTGCCGCAAGGCCGCCTGAAAACCGGCACGCCGCCGCGCATCGACGGCCGCAGCATCGACTTCAGCCAGTTGACCGAGCAGCCTGGTGACGGCATGGACGGTGCCAGCCCCGTGCCGGTGTTCAGCTTCATGGGCTCGGCCGAGCAGCACCCGGCGCAGTTGCCTTGCTGGATCACGCACACCAACCAGCAGACCCACGACATCATCCGCTCTGGCTTTGACCGCAGTCCCATGTTCACCGGGGTGATCGAGGGGGTGGGGCCGCGCTACTGCCCCAGCATCGAAGACAAGATCAACCGATTTGCCGACAAGGACACGCACCAGATTTTCCTGGAGCCTGAAGGCCTGACCACACACGAGTTCTACCCGAACGGCATCAGCACGTCCCTGCCTTTCGACATCCAGCTGGCCGCGCTGCAATCCATGCCCGGTTTGCAGAACGCGCACATCCTGCGCCCCGGCTACGCCATCGAGTACGACTATTTCGATCCTCGCGAACTGACATCCAGCTTCGAGACCCAGGCCATCCAGGGCTTGTTCTTCGCGGGTCAGATCAATGGCACCACTGGCTACGAAGAAGCAGGCGCGCAAGGTTTGTTCGCGGGCCTGAACGCCGCCTTGCAGGCCAAGGGCCGGGAGGCCTGGTTGCCGCGGCGCGACCAGGCCTACCTGGGCGTGCTGGTGGATGACCTGATCACCAAGGGTGTGACCGAGCCTTACCGCATGTTCACCAGCCGGGCCGAGTTCCGCTTGCAGCTGCGCGAAGACAATGCCGACATGCGTTTGACCGAAGCGGGCCGCGAATTGGGCCTGGTGGATGACGCGCGGTGGGTGGCGTTCAACCGCAAACGCGATGCTGTTTCACGTGAAACAGAGCGCCTGCGCACCCAGTGGGTTCGCCCGGCCACCTTGCCCGCAGCCGATGCCGAGCGCCTGGTGGGCAAGGCTCTGGAGCGTGAGTACAGCTTGGCTGATCTGCTGCGCAGGCCGACGGTGCATTTTGACGGCGTGGCGGAAGTCAGCGCCATCGCGCGCCAGTCCCAAGCTGCGCTGAATGCCGACAAGCTGGCGGCGGGGCAGGGCACTGTTTCACGTGAAACAGTGCCGGTGTCGCGCGCCGCGCTGGAATCCGAGCTGGGCCAATCGCTGGCTGACGCGGTGATTGAGCAAGTCGAGATCAGCATCAAATACGCGGGCTACATCAACAAGCAGAACGACGAGGTGGAGCGTTCGGCGCATTTCGAGAACTTGCAGTTGCCCGCGGAGCTGGATTACCAGCAGGTGCAGGCCTTGAGTTTCGAGGTTCGCCAGAAGCTGAGCAAGCACCGCCCCGAGACCTTGGGCCAGGCCTCTCGCATCTCCGGAGTGACGCCGGCCGCGATCTCCCTCCTGCTGATTCACCTGAAAAAGGGGCGCTTCAAGGGGTTTGACCGTGTGCCCGAAGAAGCCACCAGTCTGATCTGAACGCAGCCTTGATCCCATGAGCATTGTCAAACCTACATCCACCGGCCTGGACCTGGCCGCCGAGTTTCGCCATGCCTTGGCAGGCCTGGACCTGGGCGCCGCCCCGCCGCTCACCGACCATCAGATCGAGCAGTTGCTGGCCTACGTGGCCATGCTGGGGCAGTGGGGCAAGACCTACAACCTGACGGCGGTGCGCGATCCGGCCGAGATGCTGAGCCTGCATTTGCTGGACAGCCTGGTGGTGCGCGCACCGCTGTGGCAGCACCTGCAAGGCCAACCTGCGGCCGTGCTGGACGTGGGCAGTGGCGGTGGTTTGCCTGGCGTGGTGCTGGCCATCACCATGCCGCAACTGGAGGTGGTGTGCGTGGACGCCGTGGCCAAAAAGGCCGCTTTTGTGCGCCAGGTGGCGGCCGAGTTGCGCCTGCCCAACCTCAAGGCTGAGCATGCCCGCGTGGAAGACCTCAAGCCCAAGCCCTGGCAAGTGATCACCTCCCGGGCCTTTGCATCCCTGCATGACTTTGTGGTTTTGACCCAGAACCTGCTCGCACCGCAAGGCGTGTGGATGGCCATGAAAGGCAAGCACCCGGCGGACGAGATCACCGCCTTGCCCGAAGGCGTGAGTGTGTTTCACGTGGAACAACTGAAGGTTCCCGGCCTGGAAGCCGAGCGTTGCTTGGTCTGGATGCGCCGGCAGCAGGGATAATGGTGGCATGCCGCACATCTTCTGCATTGCCAATCAAAAGGGTGGGGTTGGCAAAACCACCACCACCGTCAACCTGGCGGCCGGCTTGGCCCAAGTCGGCCAGCGTGTCCTGATTGTTGACCTGGACCCTCAGGGCAACGCCACCATGGGTTCCGGGGTGGACAAACGCACCCTGACGCACACCGTCTACGACGTGCTGCTGGAAGACGTGACCATCGCCGAGGCGCGCCAACGCAGCCCCAAGGGCGGCTACGACGTGTTGGGTGCCAACCGCGATCTGGCGGGCGCCGAGATCGAACTGGTGCCCCTGGAGCGCCGCGACCGTCGGCTCAAAACCGCGCTTGAAGACGTGGCGGCCGACTACGACTTCGTGCTGATCGACTGCCCGCCCTCGCTGAGCCTGCTCACCCTGAATGGCCTGACCTGCGCCCATGGCGTGATCGTGCCCATGCAGTGCGAGTACTTTGCGCTCGAAGGCCTGACCGACCTGGTCAACACCGTCAAGCAGGTGCACGCCAATTTGAACCGCGATCTGCAGTTGATTGGCCTGCTGCGCGTGATGTACGACCCGCGCATCACCTTGCAGCAGCAGGTGAGTGACCAGCTCAAGGCGCACTTTGGCGACAAGGTGTTCGACACCGTGATCCCGCGCAATGTGCGCTTGGCCGAAGCGCCCAGCTATGGCGTGCCCGGTGTGGTCTTTGACTCCAGCTCCAAGGGTGCGCAGGCCTTCGTGGCCTTTGCGCAGGAAGTGGTCGAGCGGGTGGCCAACAAGTCGCTGGCGTGACGCGGCTGCTGCTCCTGCCGGGTTGGCACGACTCCGGCCCGGGCCATTGGCAAAGCCGCTGGCCGCAGCTCCACGGGGAACAAGCCCGCTTCCTGAAAGTTGATCAGGACGACTGGGCCTGGCCCAAGCGTGGCGACTGGATGATGAACCTGGACGAGGCTTTGCTGGCCGACGCCGGTGATCCTGCCATCCTGATCGCCCACAGCCTGGGCTGCCACCTGGTGGCGGCCTGGGCGGCGCATTCACGGCAAACGCAGCGGGTCAAAGGGGCCTGGCTGGTGGCGCCGCCCGACCTGGATGGCGAGTCCAATCCGGCCAGCGCCGCACCGCAATTGCACGGGTGGCGCAACGTGGTCCGTCAGCGTTTGCCGTTTCCGGCCTTGGTGCTGGCCTCGCGCACCGACCCCTACGCCGCGTTTGAGCGCAGCCAGGCGCTGGCCCAGGATTGGGGCGCTGAGCTGCGGGACCTGGGTGATGCCGGGCACGTCAACGAGGCCTCCGGGCACGGGGATTGGGCACAGGGCTGGGTGGCCCTGCAAGGGGATGTTGCGAGGTGGTGCGCCACATCCCCATGAACCGGGGAGTGTTTTATGGTGGTGCATCAGTTACGCTCTGAAACATACTCCCGCTCAGGAAATCACGCAATGCAAACCACGTTCTGCCGTCTGGCCCTCCGTCCCTTGGCCGCTGCCATTGGCTTCGCCCTGTACGCATCGGCCAGCGCCCAGGTCGTGGAAACGCAATCTGTCAGCGCCACGGCTTCTTACAGCCTGGGTGGCAGCGCCACCGTGCCCCTGGCCGCCGCCTCGTCGGCCCCCAGCGTGTACAACGTGGATGTGCTCGATTTCCAGTACGGCAGCAACCAGTCGGGCATCCACACCTACGGTGGCCCTGACTCCACCTTCGGCAGCCGTTCGTCCGGCGCGGGTGTGTATGACGTGAACGGTCTGTTCTCGATCGTCCAGAACGTCACCAACAACACGGCGACCGCTCAGCGCGCGACCTTCAATTTCTTCATCATCCCCGGTCTGTTGCAAAACGACATCCGCTCGAACATCACCGGTTCGCAGTACGTGTCTTCGGGCATCCAGTTCAATGTCAAGAGCAATGGCACCTCGGTGTGGGGCAGCAAGGCTGATCTGACCACCACGGCGGCGGGCACGTCGCTGCTGCTGTCGGGCCAGGATCTGTACACGCCAGCCTTGCCCTCGGGCGGCGGCAACCCCAGCACTTACACCATCGCTGGCGGCCTGTTCTCGATCGACCTGGGTGTGATCGGCGCGGGTGAAACCATTGCCCTGCAATACGACCTGCAAACCTACGCCCGTGGTGATGCCACCGGCAATGGCAGCTTCACGGTGCCCGAGCAAACCATCACGGTGCCTGACCAGGTCGTCTTCGTGCCCGAGCAGCGCTACACCGTGTACGACAACGGCAGTGGCTATGGCTACGGTGATGGCTATGGCGGCTACGGTGGTGGTTACGGCGCTTCGCACGAAGTGGTGATCCCCGAGCACAATGAAGTGATCCCCGGCTACACCTACACGGTGGGCGGCCAGACCTTTGTGGACCAAGCCAGCGGCTCGCACGCCAGCAGCGGCGATCCGTTCGGCTTCGACGGCTTCAGCGGTGGCGTCTATGACCTGGGCCAACAAGCCGGTCGTTTGCCGAACATCGTCACCTTCTCGGCCGTGCCTGAACCCGAAGGCTACGCTTTGGCCCTGGCCGGTTTCACCGTGCTGGGCCTGATGGCCCGCCGCCGTCGCCAGCCAGCCTGAGCTGACGACCCCGCTCAGCGGGGGGCGGTCCTCAAGCCGCCCCGCTGCTGAGCAGTGACTCGAACTCGTCCACCAGGGCCAGCGTCTGGCCTTCGTGGGTGAAGTCTTTGTAGCGATCGGCCACGGCCTGCGCGGCTTGTGTTTGGCCTGGCGTGTTCAGCATCTGCTGGATCAAGGCCTTGAAATCAGTCGGCCGCTTGCGCTGCGCCGCGTTCACGCCCGCCCCGGTTTCTTCCACACACCTCGCCATCAAAAACTGCTCGGCCTGCGTAGGCAGCAACAGCACCGGCACGCCCGCCAGCAGGGCCTGGGCCAGCGTGGCTTCGCCAGCGTGGCAGACCACCAGTTGGCAGTCCGGGAAGGTCTGGCCCAGGTGGACCGGGCCGCTGGCGTAGTGGATGTTGGCGCTGACCACGGGGGGCGTCATGCCGCCCGCCACTTCCGGCAGGTAGCACAAGGTGCGGCAACCCAATTGGTCGAGCGCCTTCAGCACGGCCGCGTGGTCGGGGTGGGCGCTGCGGACATAGGCGAACACACGCGGGCCATCGCCCGCGGGCCAGGTGGGCGCCTGGCCACCGCTGGGCAAGAAGGTGGGGCCGTGGTAATGCTCGCCCTCGGGCAGGGCGCCGCGCCGGTAGTGGTCCAACTCGGGCCAGGTGCACAGCAGCGGGCGCTCGCCGCGCAGGATGGTGGCCAGCCGTTCGATGGGTGGGGCGCCATTCATCTGCAACACGGTGTTGACGTTGCGCAGCACCTCGCCTTCGGAGTGCTCGACGCGGCCTTTTGGGATGGGCTCCCAGTCGCGGAACAAGGGCAGGGGGGCGGTGTCGGGCGGCAGGTAAAAGCCGATGCCGACGGTGGCCACGGGGATGCCCATGATGCGCGCGGCCAGGTAGGCGGTGGGCGCGTAGTCGGCCACCATCACGTCGGGTTGGGTCAGCTCCAGCACGGCCTTCCAGCCTTGTACCAGCGCGTTCAGGGCATCGACCCCGAAGTAGCCATTGGCCAGCAGGATCTCGGCCAGCGTGGCTTGCGGGTCGGGCAGGCCCATCACGCGGTGCATCCAGACCGGCGCCTGCAAGGTGCGCACCTTCAGGTCCTTCAGCAATTCATGCGTGTGGACCAGCTCGCGCAGCATCAGGTCCACGTGGTGACCCCGCCGCATCAACTCTTGCGTCAAAGGCTTGAGCCGACCAGCGTGCCCCAAACCACCGCCTAATTCCCAGGACAACAAAAAACGGGCCATGATCGGGGCGCTCCGTGCAAAGCGGAGCTGGGGCTGAGGAGCGGCCATTGTAGAAACTGAAGGACAATCCCGGCCTATGGCGACCAAAAAATCCAAAGGCCTGGGTCTGGGCCTGGAGGCCCTGCTGGGCCCCAAAGTCAGCGACACCCCGGCGGCTCCCGCGGCCGAAGGCCCCCCCACGACCTTGAAGCTGTCGCTGATGCAGGCGGGCAAGTACCAGCCCCGCACGCGCATGGACGAAGGCTCGCTGTACGAGCTGGCCGAGAGCATCCGCACCCAGGGCATCATGCAGCCGATCCTGGTGCGGCCCATCGGCGAGGGGCGCTACGAGATCATCGCGGGTGAACGCCGCTCGCGCGCCGCCAAGCTGGCGGGCCTGACCGAAGTGCCGGTGCTGGTCAAAGATGTGCCCGACGAATCGGCCGCCGTGATGGCGCTGATCGAGAACATCCAGCGCGAAGATCTGAACCCGCTGGAAGAAGCGCAAGGCCTGCAACGCCTGACGCAGGAGTTCGGCATGACGCACGAACAGGCCGCGCAATCGGTGGGGCGCTCGCGCAGCGCCGCCAGCAACCTGCTGCGACTGCTGAACCTGGCCGACGCGGTGCAGGGCATGCTGATGGCCGGTGACATCGACATGGGCCACGCCCGCGCTTTGCTGTCGCTCGACAAGGCCCAGCAGGTCACCACCGCACACGAGATCGCGGGCAAGAAGCTCAGCGTGCGCGATGCTGAAAAACTGGTCAACAAGCAGATCGGGGCAGGCCGACAGACGCCGCTGATGCGCATCAAGGGCGACAAGTCGCGCGACGTGCTGCGCCTGGAAGAAGAGCTGTCCGACCTGCTGACCGCGCAACTGGAGATCCGCGTCAAGAAGCGCACCAAGCGTGGCGAGCAGGGCGAGTTGGCCATCCAGTTCGGCAGCCTGGAAGAGCTCAACGGCTTGATCGACAAGCTGCGCGGCGGCCCACAGGCCTGACGCGCGCGCACGCCAAAACACGAGCTGCATGGGGCCCTGGCCACTGCCCGCCTTGCTGAGCTGGGCCCTGGCCTGGGGCCTGTGCTTTGCCTTGCGCTGGGCCGGTGCGCCGCTGTGGGCGGTGCTGGCCTTGCCCACAGCGTTGGGCGCCTTGTTGGCCCTGCTGCCGAAAGTGGCCACCACACCCTGGCGGCGCGTGTTCGTGGCCGGTGGATTTCCCTTGTCAGCGTTGGCCTTGGGGCAGGGCAGTGGCCTGCCCGCCTGGGCCTGGTTGGCGCCATTGGGCCTGCTGCTGCTGGCCTACCCCGTCAATGCCTGGCGCGATGCGCCGGTGTTCCCCACGCCGCGTGGCGCCTTGACCGATCTGCCCCAACACGCCCCTTTGCCCACCAACGCCCGCATCCTCGACGCCGGTTGCGGCATGGGCGATGGCCTGGCCGAGTTGCACCGCGCCTACCCGCTTGCCGAACTGCACGGCATCGAGTGGAGCTGGCCGTGGCGCCTGGTGTGTGGCCTGCGCTGCCCCTGGGCCAGCGTGCGCCGTGCCGACATGTGGGCGGCCGATTGGTCGGGCTTTGACATGGTCTACCTGTTCCAGCGCCCAGAGTCCATGCCCCGCGCGGTGGACAAGGCCCGCCGTGAACTCAAGCCCGGCGCCTGGCTGGTCAGCCTGGAGTTCGAGGCGGTGGATGCCAGCGGTGTGCCGCTCAAGCCGCAGGCCCGTTTGACGCTGGAAGGCGGGCGGCCCGTGTGGATGTACCGGCCCACGCTGTGACGCGCGCCGGGCGGGCGTCTACACTGTGGTCTTGCCCCGCCAAATGACCCGATCAACGCCCCGATGTCCCTGCCTTCCGACCCCGCCGCCGCTGACACGCCCGCGCCCTTGAGCACGCCGTTCACGCCCGAAGAGTTCCGCGCGGCCCTGGGCCAGTTCACCACCGGGGTGACCATCGTCACGGCCCGCACCCCCGAGGGCGTGCTGGTGGGCTTGACGGCCAACTCCTTCAACTCGGTGTCGCTGTCACCACCGCTGGTGCTGTGGAGCCTGGCGCGGCAATCGTCCTCCTTGCCCGCCTTCTTGTCGGCCACGCATTACGCCATCAACGTGCTCGCGGCCGACCAGCGGCAACTGGCCGAGCGTTTCGCGCGCAAAGGCATCGACCGTTTCGAGGGCGTGAAGTGGCGTGAGGGCCTGACCGGCGCCCCCGTGATCCCCGGGGCCGTGGCGGTGTTCGAGTGTGCGCACCGCAGCCACCACGACGCGGGCGACCACGTCATCTTCGTCAGTCAGGTGGCGCATTGCAACCGCCGGGTGGGCGCGGCGCCGCTGGTGTTCCACGGTGGGCGGTTTTTCAGCGACCTGAACTGGTGAGCCGCCCGAGCTAGCCCCTTCGGCTCAGCCTTCTTCGGCCGATTCCTCGTCGCTCTGCGCGATCAACTGCTCGGCATAGCGGTCCAGCAACGTCAGCAGGCGGGCCACGTCCAGCGGCTTGGTCAGGTAATCCAGGAAGCCGCGTTCGCGCGCGGCGCTGATCTGATCGGGCATGGCATCGGCCGACAGGCCCACGCGCGGGATGCCAGCGGTTTCAGCCCGGCGTGCCAGCACGTCAGACACATCCAGGCCGCTCATGTCGCCCAGGTGCATGTCCAGCAGCAGCAGGTCGGGCGGGCTGGCGCGCGCCATCTGGATGGCCTCGGCGCCGTTGCGCGCGACTTCCATGTGCCACTTGGGTCGCATGTGCATGACCTGGCGCACCAGCTCCACGTTGACCACGTTGTCCTCGGCGTAGAGCAGGGTCAGGGTGCCGGGGTTGAGCGCGTCAAAAGTGCCGAAGCCCGAACGGCCACTCAGGCGGCCTGCGACGGAATCGGCCGCTTGAGGTTGGGGATTGAGCGCGGCGGGCAGCCACACCCGGAAGCTGGAGCCGATGCCCACCTGGCTGCTGATCTCAAGGCGGCCACGCATCAGGTCGATCAGGCGCTTGACGATGACCAGGCCAATGCCGGTGCCCTCGACCGAAGTGCGCTCGGCGCCCAGGCGGTTGAAGGGCTCGAACAGGTGGGCCTGCTGCTCTTCGCTCAAGCCGCGCCCGGTGTCGCTGACCGTGATGACCACGTAGGAGCGCACGCCCTGCGCCTCGATCATGACGCGCCCGCCCGGCTTGTTGTACTTGACGGCGTTGGTCATCAGGTTGACCAGGATCTGGCGCAGGCGGACCTGGTCGGCCTTGACGAAGAGGTCATCGGTGGGCGGCGTGAGCAGCAGTTGCACATCGCTTTGGGTGACCTGGTTGCTGACCAGCGCCACGGCCTCTTCCAGCACGCCGGACAGGCGCTGCGGCTCCAGGACCAGGGGCAGGCCGCCCGCCTCGATGCGGGACAGGTCGAGCACGTCGGTCAGCATGGCCAGCAGGTGGGCGCCCGCGCGCTCGATGTGGCCGACCTTCTTGCGCTGGGTGTCGTTGATCGGGTTGGTGGGGTCAACGCGCAGCAATTGCGCAAAGCCCAGCATGGCGTTCAGCGGCGTGCGCAGCTCATGGCTCATGCGCGACAGAAAATCGGTTTTCTCCTTGTTGGCGCGTTCGGCCGCCTTGGCCGAGTTCATGGCCTCTGCATACTGGCGGCGCTCGGTGATGTCCTCGCTCACGGCCACGAAGTGCAGGGGCTGGCCTTGAGCATCGCGCACCAGGGTGGCCGACAGCATCACCCAGACCACCTGCCCATCAGGCCGCACGTAGCGTTTCTCCAGGCCGTAGCGCTGGCGCTGCCCATCCAGCGCCGAGGCTTCCAGGGCTTCGTCGGTGGCCTGGTCTTCGGGGTGGGTGATGTCGTGGTGGCTCAGCTGCAGCAGCTGTTCTCGGGTGCGGCGGGTGATTTCGGTGAAGCGGTGGTTGACGTCCAGGAAGCGGCCGTTCAAGGACCAACGGGTGATGCCCACGCCCGCCGCGTCGAACAGCTGGCGGTATTGCTCTTCGGTGCTGCGCAGGGTGTCGCGGGCGGTGCCCAGGGCGGCCAGGGCCTCCCGCTGGCGATGCTCGGCCTGCCAAGCCGCGAAGCTGCCGGTGATCAGGGCCAGGGCGGGTGTCAGCTGCGCGGCAAGGGCCTCGCTGTAGCCTCCGGGACGATTGGCCAGTCCCAGGATGCCGATGACCTGGCCCCCGCGCAGCAGGGGCAGGGCCATGTGGCTGTGCACCCCCTCGATGACCTGGGCATCCACCTGGTTGTTCACCACCGGCCCTCCCGTGTCCAGCACGGTGGCCCACAAGGTGGACGGGGCCTGACGGGGGTCGTTGGGCCAGACCACAGGGCCTGCGCTGTGCAGCTGGCACTGGCGGCCCGAGGCGGGGTCAGCGATGTCGCCGACGAAGCCGCAAGGGCTGCCGGTGAAAGCCATCAACTCGGTCAACTGCGCTTGGACCAGCTCCCAGCCTGACATGCCCCGGCCATCCACGGTGGCCAGGCGGGTGAGAAGTGGGACGAGGGTGTCGTCAGGGGCGGAAGCTGAAGGGCTGTGCATGGATCTGAAGGACAGACACCACCGGAGCTTGACAGCCGGGCCCCGGGAGGTGGTGTGCCCCGTGGCTCAGGCTCAACTGTCTCACACTTGCCGGGCATCGGCCAAGGTGTTTGCCTGGGCGGTGGTGGTGGGGGCGACGGTGGCAGGGGCGAGTCGGGCCTCGGTGCGGTTGCGGCCCAGCGCCTTGGCGGCGTACAGGGCCTGGTCGGCGCGCTCCAGGGTTTCGCGCAGAGGCTCGCCGCTGGGGTGGTTGGTGAGTCCGGCCGAGAAGGTCACGGGCAGCCCGCTGGCGTCCAGCCCGTGCTGGTGGGTTCTCAGGCACTTGGCGATGCGCATGAGCGCGGCCTGGGCGCTGTCAGGGTGCTCGTTGGGCAGCAGGAGCAAGAACTCCTCACCGCCCCAGCGGGCCAGCACATCGGTCTTGCGCAGGGCTTGCAGGGCGGCCTCGGCGAACTCCTTGAGCACTTGGTCGCCCACGGCGTGGCCATGCTGGTCGTTGACGCGCTTGAAGTGGTCCAGGTCGATCAGGGCCAGGCAGAAAGGCTCGCCGCTGCGCAACTGCATCGCGGCTTCTTCCTCGATGCGCTGCTGCATGTGGCGACGGTTGACCAGGCGGGTCAGGTCGTCGCGCGAGGCGACCTCCTGCAGCAGGGCAAAGGCGTGGGCCAGTTCGCCCTTTTGCTCGATGAGACGCGCGCGCATCTGGCTGACGTAGTAGGCCACGCCCGACACGGCGGGCAGGGTGCCGGCGGCCAGCACGAAGCGGATGAACTCCAGTCGGGCGTCGATCCGCGGATCGTGCAGGGCCATGCCGGCCATGATGACGCCCAGGCTGACGACGGTGAAGACGCCCAGGATCACCACCTCGCGAGCCTTCAGCGAGAACATGCCGAACACCAGCACCAGGGCCACCAGCATCAGCACCGAGCTGCGCACCTCACCAGCGATCATGTAGGCCCACAGGATGGCGGCGGTGGCGTACAGGCATTGCGGCAGGTCCATGCCCGGGTTGCCCAGCCGCGATGACCAGTCCGTGCGCACCAGCACGTAGAACGTGGTCATGCCCACCCACATGTAGGCCAGCAGCCAAAGGCCTTGTTGGCGCACCACCAGGCCGATGTCGATGGCGAACAGCAGCAACAGCGAGCTGACGCTGTAGCCATAGAAGGCGATCATCGCCAGGGTCACGCGCAGGCGGACCTTGCGTTCGGTGCCCAGGACGAGATCGCCGATGCGGGTCAGGGCGGGGTGCATGGATGGGGTCGTCGTGCCCCGCCTCAGCTCACGGTGTCGGAGGCGCTGGGCAGCGAAAGGGCTTCCTTGGCGGCTTGGCTGTCTTGCAGTTCGACGGGGCTGGCCTGGATGACGGTGCGATTACGCCCGTCGCGCTTGGCCTTGTAGAGCGCCTTGTCGGCACGCTCGATGCACACGTCCAGCCGCTCGTTGTCGCAGTAGCCGGTCAGGCCGGCCGAGAAGGTCGCTGTCAGGCCGGGCTGGCTGGGCGCCATGACGACGGTGGCCAGGTGGGTGCGGATGCGCTCCAGGCCGATGTTGGCCAGCGCGGGCGAGGTGTCGTTGAGCAGCAGCAGGAACTCTTCGCCGCCCCAGCGGGCCAGCACGTCGGTGTCGCGCATGACCTTTTGCGCTTCTTCGGCGAAGTGGCGCAGCACCTCGTCGCCCACGCCGTGGCCATAGGTGTCGTTGACGCGCTTGAAGTGGTCGATGTCCAGGATGGCCAGGCAGAAGCGGTGGTGGCCCGAACGCTCCAGGCGCTTTTGATGCTGGCCCAGCACGTCCAGCATGTGGCGGCGGTTGACCAGGCCGGTCAGCTCGTCGCGGGTGGCCAGCACCTGGATGCGGGTCAGGGCCTCGGCCAATTCATTCTTCTGCGCTTTCAGCTTCTCGCGCATGTTGCTCAGTTGCACCGCCAGCGACGAGATGGTGGGCACGATGGCCACGGTCATCCAGAAGTGGGCGAACTCCAGCTTGAAGGGGTAGTGGATCGGGTCGGTCTGGATCTTGATGGCCATGGCGATGCCCATGATGACCACGGTGTAGGCCCCGGCGATCATGGCGCCCTTGGCCTTGAGGTTGAAGATGCCGAACACCAGCACCAGGGCCAGCAGCATCATGGTGGAGCCATGCACCGGCCCGGTCAGCGAATACGCCCCGACGATGATCGTCAACGAGGACAGGATCTGCGGCAGGGTGAGCGAAGGATCTTTGAAGCGCAGGTTGATGCCCAAACGCAGCACCACGTACCAGTACACGACGTTGCCGATGCAGGCCGCGGACAGCAGCTTGGCGTCGTCCAGGTGCATGTAGCCGACGTAATAGGCGTAGACCTGCAGGCCGATGCACAGGAGGTAAACCGTGGCGGCCATGAGCGAGCGCTGGATGCGCAGGCGCTGCTTGGGGTCTGCGCCGAACGCCGCGATGAAGAGCCACTTGAGTGCAGGTGATCTCATGGGGTTTACATGTTGTATGTAAGGGGTTTCGGCAGCAATCGGGCCAGCTTAAGGGCAATGTGAGGGTTCAAATTTCTTGAAATGGCGTGTTAACCGGGTTCAACCCCGGTGATTGATCAGACGCTAAGCTGTCGCCATTGCCCCTCATCTGATCAAAAGGCCACGAACATGAACGCCAAGGGACGCTACACCGGCTTTGCCATCGCCCTGCACTGGTTGCTGGCCGTGGCCATCCTCACGGCTTTTGGCGTGGGGCTGTACATGACGGGGCTGGGCATGTCGCCCGCCAAGCTCAAGTTGATCAACTGGCACAAGTGGGCGGGGGTTTCCATCCTGTTCCTGTCGGCGGTGCGATTGCTGTGGCGCTTGAGCCACCGCCCGCCCGAGCTGCCGGCCAGCATCGAGCGTGCCATGCCCGCCTGGCAAAAAGTGGCCCACCACGGCACCCATTGGCTGATGTATGTGCTGTTTTTCGCGGTGCCGCTGATTGGCTGGGCCTACAGCTCGGCGCGTGGCTATCCCATCGTGTGGTTCGGCGTGCTGCCCCTGCCCGATTTCGTGCCGGTGGACAAGGAGCTGGCCGAGGCCATCAAGCCCTGGCATGGGCTGGCGGCCTTCGCCCTGATCGGCCTGGTGGGCCTGCACGTGGCCGCCGCCCTCAAGCACCACTTCATCGACCGCGATGGCCTGCTGCTGCGCATGCGCCCAGGCCGCTGAGCCCTCTTAACCGCAAGGATCTTTTTGACATGAAACGACTGTTTGCCTCCGCCGCCACCGCCTTGGCCCTGGCCACCGCCGCCGTGCCCCAACTGGCCTACGCCGACCAAGCCCTGGTGCCTGCGCAAAGCGAGATCACCTTCGTGGCCAAGCAACTGGGCGTGCCGCTGGACGGGCGCTTCAAGCGCTTTGCCGCTCAGGTGGCCTTCGACCCCAAGCAACTGCCCGCCAGCAAAGTCGCCTTCCAGATCGAGCTGGGCAGCGTGGCCGTCAATGCCGACTCGGACGCCGAGCTGGTCAAGCCCGAGTGGTTCAACACCGCCAAGTTCCCCAAGGCCACCTTCCAGTCCAGCGCCATCAAGGCCCTGGGCGGCGGGCGCTTTGAAGTGGCGGGCAAGCTGGCCATCAAGGGCCATGCCAAGGACCTGGTGGTGCCCGTGCAATTGACCCAGGCTGGCGCGCTGACCACGGCCACCGGCACCTTCGCCATCAAGCGCCTGGACTTCAAGGTGGGCGATGGCGATTGGGCCGACCCCTCCGTCGTGGCCAACGATGTGCAAGTCAAATTCAAACTCGTCCTGCAAGGCGTCCCCGCGCTTTGATCACTTTTTTCACTCACTGAGGAACCCGACCATGAAGACACTGTCCCTGACCCTGCTGGCCGCCACGGCCGCCCTGGCTGCCGCCGCTGTTCGCGCCGAACCCGCCACCTACGCGATCGATCCTACTCACACCTTCGTGACCTTCGAAGCCAAGCACTTCGGCACCTCGACCAACCGAGGCCGCTTCGACAAGAAGTCGGGCAGCATTTCGCTGGACAAGGCCGCCAAGACCGGCAAGGTCGATATCACGATCGAGACCGGCTCCATCAGCACCGGCACTGGCCCGTTTGACGGCCACCTCAAGAGCAAGGATTTCTTCAACGTCGAGGCCTTCCCGACCGCGACCTTCACGGGTGACAAGTTCACCTTCGACGGCGACAAGGTGACCTCGGTGGCTGGCACGCTGACGCTGCTGGGCAAGAGCCAACCCGCCGTGCTGACGGCCACCAGCTATGGCTGCTACGAGAACCCGCGTCTGAAGCGCGAAGTGTGCGGTGGCGACTTTGAAACCACCATCCAGCGCAGCACCTTCGGCATGAGCTATGGCGTGCCTGCCTTGCCCGACAACGTCAAGCTGGTGATCCAGGTCGAAGCGATCAAGCAGTGATGATCAAGCCGTGACCGAAGGTTGACGCTCGGCGTGCAGGTGGGCTTTGAGCATGGCGCTCAGGTCTTCCTGCGTGAAGGGCTTCGCCAGGTGATCATCCATGCCCGCAGCCCGGCAGCGGTCGCGGTCCTGGCTCATCACGTTGGCGGTCAGCGCGATCACGGGCAGGCTGGGGCGGCCTTGTTCCTGCTCCAGGCAGCGCAGGCGCCGCGTGGCCTCGATGCCGTCCAGCACGGGCATCTGGCAGTCCATCAGGACCAGGTCGAAACCGTGGTGCGGTGGGTTCAACAAGGCCAGCGCCTGCTGACCATCTTCCACGTGCGTGACCTGCAGGCCCAGCTTGGTGAGGATGGCCTCGGCCACCAGCGCGTTGACCGGGTTGTCCTCGGCCAGCAGCACGCGGCCGCTGAAGCCGAGCTCTCCGAGCAGTGATGCAGGCCGCGTGGCCAGGAAGCGGGTCGGCTCGCTGTTGGTGACGCGGGGCAGTGGCACGTTCAAGGTGAACACCGAGCCCTGGCCCGCCGTGCTTTCGCACAGGATGTCGCCGTTCATGGCGCGGGCGATTTCGCGCGAGATCGTCAGGCCCAGCCCAGTGCCCCGGTGGCGCCGCACGAAGCTGCCATCGGCCTGGTGGAAGGCATCGAACACCATCGTCTGTTGATCGGGCGTGATGCCGATGCCGGTGTCTTCCACGCGGAAGATCACGCGCTTGGCGCAAGGGCTGTCGGGGCCTTCGCTTTCGCAATCGTGGCGTTGCACCGTCACCCGCACATGGCCCATGTCGGTGAACTTGATGGCGTTGCCCACCAGGTTGTGCAGCACCTGGCGCAGGCGCGCCGCGTCACCAAACACCATGCAGGGCGAGGGCAGTTGCACCTCGCGCCGCAATGGCAGGCCTTTCTCGGCGGCGGTGACGGCCAGCAATGACAGCACATCGTCCACCACCGCGTGCAAATCAAAAGGCGCCTGGTCGATCTGGAGCTTGCCCGCCTCGATGCGCGAAAAATCGAGCACATCGCTGATGATGCCCAGCAGGTGCTCGCCCGAGCGTTCGATCAAAGCCAGGTGTTCGCGCGATTCGTTCAGCACGCCGGGGCGGGGCGGCAGCTTCTGGCTCACCAGCCGTGCCAGCCCCAGGATGCCGTGCAGGGGCGTGCGCATCTCGTGGCTCATGGTGGCCAGAAACTGGTCTTTGACGGCGCTATGGCGCTGGGCAAGTTTCAAAGCCTCGGCGCGCTCTTGCGCGATGCGGTCGGTGGTGAAGCGCAGCCACAGCAGTTCGGTGATGCGGCGGGCCGAGCGCTCGCCCTCCAGCAGCATGATGCCCATCAGGGTCAGCAGGCCGCAGCCGCCGAACAGGCCATAGGTGTCTTGCCGTGTGAACAGCATCACGGCACAAGGCAGCAGCATCGACACGTTCAGGACGCGGTTGGGGCGCGGGTCAGCCTGCAAGGCGAAGGTGCAGATGGCGCTGGCGCCGATCAGTGATCCAACGATGACGGCCGATACATTCAGGTCATTGACCGGCAGCAGCCAGGCGCTGCCCAGCCCCCAGGTGCCGCCAAGCAGGCCTGACATCACCACCATCAGGGTCAGCCAGCGGGGGTGGTCGCGTTTTTGCGAGCGCACATAGGCCCGGTACACCGTCAGGCGAGTGGCGGTGATGAGCAGGCAGAAGAGGGCCCAGGCCACGGCCCGCAGCCAACCCACCTGCGCGCCAATCAGCGCGGCCAGGGCGACCGCGAACACGCTGCTGACCAGTTCAACTGGCAGCGCGGCACCGAACAGCATCCGCACCCGTTCGGCTTCGATCAGGCGCTTGAGCTGAGGGTCGTCGGGGGTGACCCGCAAGGGGTCTGGTAAGAGCAGCATCGTCTTCTGTATATCGTCCGGCGTGCGGGCGACTTGAGCCGATGCTTGCTGCAGCTTTACGCTTTTTGGCGCGCGGTGTTGAGTCGTTCACAGACCCGCACGGTGGCCATCTGGAAGGCCTGGAAGTTCATGCCGATCTGTTGGGTGAGTGGCTCAAGCTTTTGCCACATGGCGTCGGGGTTGGCGGCGATGACCGGATCCAGCAGCAGGCCGTCCACGGCCGCGCCGATGGTCAGCAGTCGCTGCACCTGCGGGCGCTCGTTGACCCAGGAGGCCGGGCCTTGCGGGCGGCAGCGCACGCCATCGGCCACCTCGCGGGACAGGCCCCACGATTGGCACAGGGCGGCGCCCAGGGCCGAGTGGCTCACGCCAAAGGCGGCAATTTCGGCCTCGGCCAGTTGGGTTTCGTCGGTGCTTTTGCTGTCCAGGGCCATGTAGCGCTGGTGGTCGTAGGCGATCAGCACGGCGCGCCCGCTTTCGGCGAACAGGCCGATGGTGTGGGCCAGCCACTGGTCCACATCCAGCTGGCGCGCGATGCTGCCCATGGCCAGGCCGCGGATGCCGGCGCGGTCCCAGATGGCCTGCAGCAGCGGGCCGGGCGGGAAAGCGCCACGCAGCCCGATCTCATACGTCAGGCCGGCCACTTGGGCCGTGCCCAGGTAGCGGATGCCTTCGTGCACGGTCTCGACCCGCTTGAGCAGGCCGAACAGCGCCGAGTTGACAGTGCGCACCACGGCGGAGGACAAGGCCATGTCGTTTTCAATGACCTCGGCCAGTTGCTCGGTGGTGCAGTCTTCTTCGGCCATCAACAGCGACAGCTTGACCAGGGTGCTGGGGCAAGCGGGCAGGTCGATGTTGAGGTTGCGCAGGGGGGATTCGATGGTCATGGCAGGGCACCTTTCACGACGCAGTCTATGCCTGCGCGCCACATCGTGAAAGGGGAATTGGCCCGCCTTCAGCCCGCAGTATTCTTGATGCTCAGACGCGCGCGGGCCAGCCGTGTGGTCGGCGGGGTCAGGCCCTGGCTGCGGCGGTACTCGCTGGGCGCCATGCCCTTCCAGCGGCGGAAAGCCTCGATGAAGGTGGTGACGTCGGCATAGCCCAGGCGCTCGGCGATCTCGCTGTGCGTCAGGCTGGCGGTGGCCATCAGCTCTTCGGTCAGGGTGCGGCGCACCTCTTCCAGCAGGCCACGGAAGGTGGCGCCTTCGGCCGTCAGGTGGCGGCGCAGGGTGCGGGAGGTCATGCTCATCTCCTCGGCCACTTTCTCCATGTCGGGGATGTGGCCGGGGGTGCGCAGCAGGCGGTCGCGCACATTGGCGGCCACGCCGGTGCGGGCATGGCGGCTTTCCATCAGGTTGCGGCACATCTGCTCGCACAGCGCGGCGGTGTGCGGATCGGCTTGCGGCAGGGGCAGATCCATCAGGCTGGCGTCAAAAATATTGCGCTCGTGCGGCATGCCAAAGCTGGGACGCACGCCGAACAGCGCGGTGTAGGCGGCCACCACGTCGGGCGCTGGCTCGGGGCACTTCATCTGCACTTCGCGGTAGGGCAGCGGGGCGCCCAGGATCTCGCGCTGCAGGGTGACGATGGCGGCGCGGTCGCGGTCGATGATGAACTGGCGCACATCGGGCGGCAGGTGGTCGGTCTGGAAGGTGGAGGTGATGATGTCGCCCTGGCGCTCGATCACGTTGGTGGTGAGCGAGAAGGTCAGGTTCAGCATGCGCGAGGCCATCGAGATCCCGCTGCCGAGGGTAGGGCTGCTCATGACGGCGTAGCCCCACAGGCCGTAAGTGGTGACGTGGTAGCGGCAGCCGGCGTGGATGCCCAGCTCGGAGGCATGGTTCAGCTCGGTGCTGAGGTTGCGGATCAGCTGCACCTCTTGCAGGGCCTCGATCTCGGCCTTGGGGTCGTCCAGCTGGGCGCGGGTGATGCCGGTGTGGCGCAGCATGGCGTCCACGCTGACACCGCGTTCATAGCCCAGTTGGGTCAGGACGCGGGCCGTGGCGATGCCTCGGCGGAAATCCCAGATCGTGGGCTTGGAACTCATGCGACTACTTCCATTGGTTGTTCATTGACGTTACAAATTATGTCCGCCAATGCCAAGGGTGATGTCCGTTCTTCTGTATATCCCGAGCGATTTCGGGGTTATTCAACGGCGCAATATCACGAGTCCCTTGAGGTATTCGCCTTCGGGGAATGTGACGGTGGTGGGGTGGTCGGGCGAGGCCTCCAGGCGCTTGATGATGTAACCGTCCACGCCCGCGTCCAGGCCCGCGCCGGCCACGATCTTGTGGAACAGGTCGGCGCTGATGCCGCCTGAGCATGAAAACGTCAGCAAAGCGCCGCCGGGCGAGAGCAGCTTGAAGGCCAGGCGGTTGATGTCCTTGTAGGCACGGGCGGCGCGTTCGGCGTGGGCGGCGGTGGGCGCGAATTTGGGCGGGTCCAGCACGATGGCGTCGAACTGCTGGCCTTCGGCGATGAAGCGGCGCAAGGTGGCGTTCACGTCGGCGTCCAGCGCGGTGTGCAGGGAGGCAGCAAAGCCGTTGAGGGCGACGTGGGCGTTGGCTCTTTCAAGCGCAGGGCCGGACGAGTCCACGCTGATGACCTCGTTGGCGCCGCCCATCAAGGCCGCCACGCTGAAGCCGCCGGTGTAGCTGTAGCAGTTGAGGACGCGCTGGGCGCCCAACTGGCGGACCAGGTCGGCGAACAGCTTGCGGTTGTCGCGCTGGTCGAGGTAGTAGCCGGTTTTGTGGCCCTCGGCCACGTCCAGGCTCAGGCGCAAGTCGTGCTCGCGGATGGCCAGTTCGGTGACCAGGTGATCGCCCTCGGGGTGGCGCAACCAGCCGGTGCGCTGGGGCAGGCCTTCCAGTTCGCGCACGCCCACGTCGGAGCGCTCAAACAGGTGCTGGCAGCCGGTGGCTTGCAGCAGGGCGTCGGCGATCACATCGCGCCAACGCTCCACACCCACGCTGAGGAACTGGGCGCTCAGCAGGTGGGCGTAGCGGTCAACCACCAGGCCGGGCAGGCCGTCGGCCTCGCCGTGGATCAGGCGCATGGCGTCGCTGTCGATGGCCAGGCGCGGACGCAGGGCCACGGCCTGGGCAATGCGGCGCTGGAAGAAGGCCGCGTCAATGCGCTCGGCCTCGTCAAAACTCCAGGCGCGCACGCGGATCTGCGAGCTGGGGCTGAACGAGCCCCAGGCCAGGAACTGGCCGTCGTGCGATTGCACACGCACGGTCTCGCCAGGGTCGCCGCCGCCTTTGGCGATGCTGCCTTGGAACACCCAGGGGTGGCGGCGTTGGAGCGAGCGTTCCTTGCCTTCGCGCAGGGTGATGGTTTTCATGGGGGCTGACGGTGCTGGGAACCGGCGATTGTCCCCCTCTTCGTGAAGGTGGTGCTTCAGTCCTTGCGCTTGGCCCGGGGGTGGGCCGCGTCGTACACCTTGGCCAGGTGCTGAAAATCCAGCTTGGTGTAGACCTGGGTGGTGGTGATGTGGGCGTGGCCCAGCAGCTCTTGCACGGCCCGCAAGTCACCACTGGACTGCAGCAGGTGGCTGGCGAAGCTGTGGCGCAGCATGTGCGGGTGCACATGAGTTGGCAGGCCCGCGTCGATGGCCATCTGCTTGAGACGATTGCGCAATTGCACCGAAGTCAGACGCCGGCCCATGCGGCTGACGAAGAGAGCGGTCTCACCGGGGGCGGCCAGGGCGGCACGCATCTCCAGCCAGGCGTCGAGCGCCTTCAAGGCCTGGCTGCCCACGGGCACGGTGCGGCGCTTGCTACCCTTGCCCAGCACATGGGCCTCGGCGCCAGCGCGGTCTAGCCAGCCCAGGGCTTGCGGGCTGGCCGCCACGTCCAGGCCCAACAGCTCGGCACTGCGCAGGCCGCTGCCGTAGAGCAGCTCGACCATGCAGTGGTCGCGCGCGGCCAGCCAGGGGGCTTCGCGGGCGTCGCGGCTGCGGGGCGGTGGGGCCTTGGGCGGTGCTTCGGAGGACAGGGCCACGGCCTGCTCCACTGACAGGGCCTTGGGCAGGGGCTTGGGGCCTTTGGGCGCGCGCACGCCATCGACCGGGTTGATGGTGGCCAGGCCTTCGCGGCCCATCCAGCGGAACAAGCCGCGCCAGGCCGACAGGGTGATGGCGATGCTGCGTGGGCCCAGGCCGCTGGCGTGCAAGCGCGCCGCCCAGCCGCGCACGTGGTGCGGCTTGACGGCGGGCAGGCTCAAGGCTTCCTTGGTGCAGAAGGCGTCCAGCCGCTTGAAGGCGTCCTGGTACATGGCCAGCGTGCGCTCGGCCAGGCGGCGTTGCACGCGCAGGTGGTCAAGGTGGCGGAGGATCAGGTCTGACGCTGCGGCTGGAGAAAGCATGCCCCATTGTCGGGGCAAGCACTGGTCGGCTTCAAGCTCGGTGGCGTCGGATCAGCAAGGTGCCAATGCCCGCGATGGCGAGCAAGCCGACCGCTGGTTCCGGCACATTGGAAACGCTGACGGCGCTCCAGTTCAAGGTGCCCGCACCACCTTGCGATGACAGGGTCAGCGAGCCCGCGATGGGCGTGAGTTCGGGCCGGATGCTGACGCTGCCGCTGACCAGGCGCACCGATGGTGGCCGGTTGGGGTCACGCTCTGCCGTGAACAGCACGACGTTGCGCCCAATGTCCACCGAGCCCCCCGCATTCAACAGGATCTCCGGCGAGATGATCTGAAGGCGATCGACGCTCAAGTGGCCGGTGGCCGACAAACTGACCGAGCGGTCGGCCAGCAAGCGGACGTGGTCGCCATTGCCGTACACCGACAGGTCGCCCGTGCACTGGAAGCTGAGCGACTCTCCTCGGAGGATGGTCAGTGACTCGGAGCAGGTGGCGGTCACGTGCTCCAGGCTGTCGGCGGCATGGCCCAATGACGGGCCCAGGGCCATGGCCAGCACGATGGCTTTGACAGAAAAATAGCGCATTTCGCGGAGCTCCCTGATGATTTCTCAGGGCAATGTACCTCACCGAAATGACAGGTTTTCTGGGAGGCCTGATCCATTCGGCGCGCTGGGCAAGGGGTCTCAAGTTGCCCCCGGCTTGGCCGATATGACTTCGGTGAGGCGCAAAGCCTACCAAATCGCGCAGTCAAAACGGGGAGGAACCGCCGCCATGAATGTCATCAAGAATCTGAACCTCGGCAAACGCCTGACCATGGGCTTTGCGACACTGATCCTGCTCAGCCTGATCGCCGCTGGCGTGGGCATCGAGCGCATCAATGCGGTGCGCACCATCGCCGACCAGCTGGGCAGCAACGACGCCGAACTGCTGGTCCTGACCCAGCGCTGGACGCGGGCCATCGAATCGAACGCGGCCCGCACCTGGGTGGTGTTCTTCGCCACCGACCCAACGGTGATCAGTCGGGTCAAGCAGGAGATGCAGGCCACCATCACCGCCACCACGGCACGCATCAAGCGGATAGACGAGTTGGCCAGCTCCAGCGAGCAAAAGCAGTTGATCAAGGACATCTCCGAGCAGCGCAATGCCTTCCAGGCCGAACGCAACGCCTTGCTCAAGCGCAAGGAGGCGGGTGAAGACGTGGGCGCCGAAGTGCTGGCCAAGGTTTTCCCGGCCGCGCAAACCTACCTGGAGGCGGTGGAGCGCCTGGCCGACTACCAGAACAAGTCCATGCAGACCACCAAAGAGGCCGCTGACCGCGCTGCCACCGAAGGCATCACGGCCCTGGCCATCGGCACGGTGCTGGCGTTGATCGCGGGCTGCGGCCTGACCTGGGCCCTGACCCGCTCCATCGTGGTGCCGGTGCGCCGCGCTCAAGCTGCTGCCGAAGCCATTGCCAACGGCGACTTGAGCGCGGACATTCAGGTCGATTCCACCGACGAAATCGGCCAGCTGATGCAGTCCATGCAGCGCATGGTGACGTCCTTGCGCGGCATCGTGCACGCGGTGCGCGCCAGCTCCGATTCGATCGCCACGGGCTCGGCCGAGATCGCCATGGGCAATGCCGATTTGTCGCAACGCACCGAAGAGCAAGCCAGCAACCTGCAGCAGACCGCCGCCTCGATGGAGCAACTCACTGCCACCATCAAGCAGAACGCCGACACGGCGCGCCAGGCCTCGCAACTGGCCAGCAGCGCTTCGGCGGTGGCCGTGGATGGCGGCACGGTGGTGGGCCAGGTGGTGGCCACGATGGAGGACATCACCTCCAGCTCACGCAAGGTGGCCGACATCATCGGCGTGATCGATGGCATCGCTTTCCAGACCAACATCCTGGCACTGAACGCGGCGGTGGAGGCCGCCCGTGCCGGTGAGCAAGGCCGTGGCTTTGCCGTGGTGGCCAGCGAGGTTCGCAGCCTGGCCCAGCGCAGTGCGCAGGCCGCCAAAGAGATCAAGACCCTGATCGGCGAAAGCGTGGAGAAGGTGGAGAACGGAACGCGCCTGGTGGGCACGGCGGGCTCAACCATGGACGACGTGGTCAAGCAGGTGAAACGCGTGACCGACCTGATTGGCGAGATCACCAGCGCGAGCATCGAGCAAAGCACCGGCATTGGCCAGATTGGCGACGCGGTCAACCAGCTGGACCAGGTGACGCAGCAGAACGCGGCCCTGGTGGAAGAGTCTGCCGCCGCGTCAGAGAGTTTGCGGCACCAGGCGGCCAGCCTGGCTCAAACGGTGTCGGTGTTCAAGCTGATGGGTTGAGCCTAGGCTTGCTCCTCCTGCTTCTTCGCACCGAACGGATAAGCGCCGCCAGGCTTGCCCTTGGGTGGGATCTTGAGTGACAGGATCATCGTCGCGGCCAGCGTGACCGCGGTGAAGCCGAGCGAAAACACCACAGGGATCTTGTAAACGTCGATCAGCAGCATCTTGGCGCCGATGAACACCAGCACGATGGCCAGACCATAGCTGAGCAGGTGAAAGCGTTCGTGCATGTTGGCCAGCAAGAAGTACATTGCGCGCAGGCCCAGGATGGCGAACACGTTGGAGGTGAGCACGATGAACGGGTCGGTCGTGATCGCGAAGATCGCCGGAATCGAGTCAACGGCGAACACGATGTCGACGATGCCGATGAGCAGGATCACCACGAGCAGCGGCGTGGCCATCTTGACGCCGCCCACCACGGTGAAGAATTTCTCGCCGTCGTAGTCGGGCGCGATCTTGAAGCGGCTGCGGATCCACTTGAGGGCGGGGTTGTTGTCGAGGTCGGGCTCCTGGCCCGCGGCCCACCACATCTTGATGCCGGTGAATAGCAGGAACGCGCCAAACACATAGAGAATCCAGTGGAACTGCGCAATCAACCAGGCGCCAACAAGGATCATCGCCGCCCTCAGCACCAGCGCGCCCAGGATGCCGATCATCAGCACGCGCTTCTGGAACTCGGCTGGCACCGCGAAGTAGGTGAACAACATCAGGAACACGAAGATGTTGTCGACGGCCAGCGCCTTCTCGATCAGGTAGCCGGTCAGGAACTCCAGCGACTTGGCATTGGCCAGCGAGCGGGCGGTTTCATCCGGGCCGGCACCACCGAGGTACCACCACAGCCAGCCCATGAAGACGAAAGACACCCCGACCCAGACCAGGGACCAGATGGCCGCCTCACGGGTGCTGACGCGGTGCGCCCCTTGTTTGCTCATCGCAAAAAAATCGACCAGCAGCGCCACGAGTACAAACGCCGCGAACGAGGACCACATGAGTGGAGAGCCGATGGATTGCATGAACGCCTTTCAAGTAAGTGGCCGTGACTCGATCAGATTCCGGGCGAATCCTGCGTGGCTTCGGCCCAGCGGTCATGACCGGTGAGGCGCTGGCGCAGGCGGCGGGGGTCTTTTCCGCGTTGCGACACGCGCATGAGGAGACGTGCGGCGCGCGCCAGCGCTTTGTCCAGCGCTGTGCGCCAGTCACTCGCCACGGAGGTGACAACCAAGGACCCGGCGCCATCGGTCCGGAGTTCTACCTGGCAGCGCTTGTCAATGCCACCACGGGGGCCGTTCACGTCGGACATCTGTACCTCGGCGCGTGGCACCAGCCAGCCCAGACGCCGCAGCACGAAGCGCACGCGGCGCTCGGTGAGGTCGCGCAAATCGGTGGCTTGCGGATGGCGGGACTTGAAGAGTACTTGCATCAGGGATCTCCATCGGTTGGGGGACAGATGGAATGTAGGTATCCCCGCCGTGCTGAAAAAGCAGGCTTTTCCGAACATGCACATCGGATGAACCTGAGCGGTTCGCATTTTCCTGAGTTGGAGTCTCGGAAAATCCGCTTCTTCCGAAGTGGTGCCCGGACGCATATTCCAGTCTTGCTCGGCCCTTGTTGTTCACCCCCGACAGGCTTGCCTTATAGGAGATCCCTCGTGCGAAGTTATCCCCACAACAGCCCAGAAGCCGCCGCGCGCATCGTCGCGTTGGTTCTCATCTCCGACGGTCATGTGTGCAGTTCCGAGTTCGACATCCTCGATCAGTTGGGGGCCGAGCGCGAACTCGGTCTGGAGCCCCAACTCCTGCCGCACATCGTTCACACGCTGTGCGAAGACCTTCTGGCTGGCGGGTACGCGACAGGTTCGCTGATGGACAACGTCGATGACAGCACCTTGGCGTCATTGATGGCTGAGATCTCGGATCTGGCGCTGCGAAGGACCGTCCTGCGTCTGGCCTTGGCCGCGGCCCGAGCAGACGGTCACCTGGCCCACGGCGAAACCATGGTCGTGGAGGCCGCGCGGCACCACTGGCAACTTGTCGATGGTGAGGAGCCGAGCGCCCCGAAATCGACGCGCCCCGATCAATGGCGTGCCGCAGCCACCACCTGCGTCACCAGTGGGTGATGTTCGCCGCGCCGCGAGCGGATGGCGTGGATCTCTTCCTTCACGCCATCGCTGCAACCGAGCAAGCGAAGCCCGCGCATCAGGCTGACGTCGTCAGCTCCTAGTCGGCTGACCGGGAAAACGCCAAGCCCGCGGGCCGCGAACACCGCCAGCAAGGCACTGTCCTCGAACTCGCCGACGATGCGCGGCCGCAGGCCCTGCGTCTCGAACCAATGGTCCAGCGCCGCGCGCAGCGCCGAATGCCCTGTGGGCAGCAGTACCGGCAGATCGTTCAGGATTTGCGGGAAGCGATCGCGCTCGCCTGTGCCGACCAACCGGGCAGGGCCATACCACTCGACCGGTGAATCGACAAGCCGCTCGCTGGTCAGGCGCAGGTTCGGGTTGCGCGGGGCCTCCTGACCGGCCAGCACCAGGTCAAGGTGATGCAGCGCCAGTTCGCTGAGCAGTTGTTCAAACTCGCCATCGTGGCAGACGAGCCGGAGGTTGGGGGTGCTCAACACGGGCTTGAGCAGCGCATGGGCCGCGAGCTTGGAGATGCCGTCGGAGAGCCCGACCGCCAGGCGTGCCACCTTGCCGCTGGCCGCTTCACGCACCTCGTCGGGAATGCTTTGACCCAGCTGAAAGATCTTCTCGGCTTGCGCGAAGGCGGCCTGACCTGCTTCGGTGAGGGCCACGCCACGGCCTGACGGCTTGAGCAACTGGTGGCCCAGCGACTTTTCCAGCTCACGCACTTGCGCGCTGATGGTCTGCACGGCCATGTCCAGCCGCTCAGCGGCTCGGGCGAAACCGCCTTCCTTCGTGACCACCCAGAAGTAGTGAAGGTGACGGTAGTTCAGCATGCGCCCCCGCTTTCATCCAGGCAGGTCGAAGAACTCGACGGCGCCGGTCTCCAGCGAGTACTCGGCGCCCACCACCATCAGCCCCTGATCCTGGATGAGCTGTTCCAGCAACTCAGAGCCGTGGCGCAACTGGTTCACTGAAGCGCGCACATTGGCGCGCACCGCGTGGTGCACCAGGCTGTCCAGGTCGTGCCGCAGCTCGGTGGCCAGCAGGCCTTCAACTGAAGGCCGCACCCGGTTGACAATGGAGTTCAAGTTGCGCGACTGGGGTGTTTCCGCCGGTTGCTGCAATGCCTCGATGGTGGCCAGGATGGCGCCGCACTTGGAATGCCCCAGCACCACCACCAATGGCGTGCCAAAGCGCGAGGCTGCGAACTCGACGCTGCCCACTTGCGAGGGCGCCACCACATTGCCTGCCACGCGGATCACGAACAGGTCGCCCAGGCCTTGGTCGAACACCAGCTCGGCCGGCACGCGAGCGTCTGAGCAACCCAGGATGATGGCCACGGGGTTCTGCGGCTGGCCCAGCTCGATGGGCTTGGTGGGGCCCAACAAGGGTTGGCCGGACCGGATGCTGGCCACGAAGCGTTGGTTGCCTTCGCGCAGCCGGGCCAGGGCGTCGCGCGCGGCGTTGTGGCTGGCGCTCATCCCAGCAAACGTGCCAATGCCGCGCTGGCGGTCTCGCCCACCTGCTGCAGGAAGTCCACGCCCATGTCGGCGGTGTAGCGCGTGGGGTCGGGCGAGCCCAGCACCAGCAGGCCATAGGTCTGGCCCAGGTGGTGCAGCGGGATCATGGCCAGCGAGGTGATGGTGCCGGCATCGGGCATCCACCTGGCGGCCTCGAAGCCTGCGTTGACGCCGCAGTAGGGCAGGCTCAGGCTGGCCGAAAAGCTGCGCACGTCGTCGCTCACGGCTTGGGCGGCGGGCAGCTCGCGCAGGGTTTCCCGCACGGGCAGGGTGGGTGTGTCCCACACGCGCACCGCGGCTTGCGGGATCAGGAACTCGCGCTGCAATTCGCCCAGCAGCACGTCGGGCAGGGCGGCGTCGTCGTGCGTCATCAGCACCGAGCGCACCCAGTGGTGCAGGCGCTGGGCGATGGCCTCGTTCTCCTGGCTGTGGCGGATCATCTCCATGATCCGGCGCTCCAGGCCCTTGTTCTTGTCGCGCAGCATTTCCATCTGGCGCTCTTGCAGCGAGACCGCGCGCAGGCCGTGCGGGCTGGTCAACTGCACGCTGGACAGCAGCTGGGCGTGGCGCTCGAAGAAGCCGGGCGTGTGCACCAGGTAGTTGGCGATGTCGTCTTCGGTGATGCCTTGCAGGGGTGTCGTCATGGTGGCGTGTGGTGTTGGGTGTTTCAGAGCGCGGGCACGTCGATTTCGCCGTCGAACACGGTGGCGGCCGGGCCGGTCATCAGCACGGGGTGTCCGATGCCCGCCCACTGGATGGTCAGCAGGCCGCCGCGCGTTTCAACGTCCACGGTGGCGTCCAGCCAGCCCAGGCGGATGCCGGCGACCACGGCGGCGCAGGCGCCCGAGCCGCAGGCCAGGGTCTCGCCCGAGCCGCGCTCGTACACGCGCAGCTTGATGCGCGAGCGGCCCACCAGTTGCATGAAGCCCGCGTTGACGCGGCGGGGGAAGCGTTCGTGGCCTTCGATCTGCGGGCCGATCTCGCCCACGGGGGCGTGGTCGACATCGTCCACGCGCAGCACCGAGTGCGGGTTGCCCATGGAGACCACGGCCACATCGACCGGGTAATCGGCCAGGGGCAGGGGCCACAGCTCGCAACCATTCACCAGTTTGGGCGTGAGGCCGGCGCTGTTGAAGGGCACTTGCGCGGGATCGAGGATGGGCTGGCCCATGTCCACCGTGACGCGGCCATCATCCTGCAGCTGCGGCTCGATCACGCCCAGCATGGTCTGCACGCGCAGCTTGGTCTTGCGGGTGAGCTGATGGTCGTGCACGTAGCGCGCGAAGCAGCGCGCGCCATTGCCGCATTGCTCGACCTCGCCGCCGTCGGCGTTGATGATGCGGTAGGTGAAGTCGGTGTTTTGCTCGGCCGAGCCGGGCTCGACGATCAGGATCTGGTCGGCCCCGATGCCGAAACGGCGGTCGGCCAGAAAGCGGTATTGGGCCGCGCTCAGTGGCAGCGGCCCGCGGGTGGCGTCGAGCACGATGAAATCGTTGCCCGCGCCGTGCATTTTGGTAAAGCGCAGCTTCATGGACGGAGATTATCCGCCCGGCTGGGCCTGGTGCGCGTCAGGCGGGCCGAATGTCCACCTGGAAGCGTGCGACGGCGTCGTTCAGGCCCTGGGCCTGCTGGCGCAGGCTGTCGGCGGCGGCGGCCGATTGCTCGACCAGGGCGGCGTTCTGCTGTGTCATCTGGTCCAGCTGGCTGACCGATTCGCCCACGTGGCTGATGCCCTGGGACTGCTGCTGCGTCGCGTCGGCGATCTCGCCCATGGCCTGGGTGACGCGGCGGATGGCGTCCACGATCTCGACCATGACGTTGCCCGCGTCCTTCACGCGTTTGGAGCCCACTTCCACGCGCTCCACCGACTGGCCGATCAGGCCCTTGATCTCCTTGGCGGCATCCGCGCTGCGTTTGGCCAGCAGGCGCACCTCGCTGGCCACCACGGCAAAGCCACGGCCTTGCTCGCCAGCGCGGGCGGCTTCCACGGCGGCGTTCAAAGCCAGGATGTTGGTCTGGAAAGCGATGCCATCGATCACCCCGATGATGTCGCTGATTTGCTGCGAAGCCTTGCTGATGTCGGCCATCTGCAGCACCACGCTGTCGACCACCAGGCCGCCTTGTTCGGCGCGCTGGCAAGCGGTGTCGGCCAGGGTGTTGGCCACGTTGGCCGATTGGGCCGATTGGGCCACGGTGGTGCTGAGCTGGTCCATCGACGAGGCCGTTTGCTGCAGGTTGGAGGCGGCCTGCTCGGTGCGGTCAGACAAATCCTGGTTGCCCGCGGCGATCTCGGTGCTGGCCACCAGCATGTTCTGCGACGATTCGCGCACCGAAGCCACCATGGTGCGCAGCGAGCCCTGCATGTCCTTCATGCACAGCATCAGGCGGGCGATCTCGTCATGGCCGCGCGGGTTGATCTCTTGCGTCAGATCGCCCTGGGCGATGGCTTGCGTGTGCGCTTCGGCGCGTTTGAGCGGGCCGGTGACCGAGGCGATGGTCAGGCCCATCAGCGGCAGGAAAATGATGCCGGGCGACAGCAGCAAGGCCCACAGAGACAGGATGGCGTTGTTGGCGCTGGTGCTGACCTTGGCGCGGCGGGCCTGGGCCAACTGTTCGATGTCCAGGTTGAGCTTGGCCACGATGGCATCCACGGCGTCGCCTTCGGCGCGTTGCGGTTCGCTGGACTGGAAGGCTTCGGCGGGCGAGGTGATGGCCGAGGAGTTGATCAACTCCAGGGTGGGTGCCAGGCCTTTGCCGTAGCTTTGCAGCTTGGCTTCCACCGATTTGACTTGGTCGGCGATGGTGGCGTTGGGGGCCACCTTGGCCAGGTCTTGCGTGGCCTTGAGGGTGCTGGTCAGCGAGGTCTGCCAAGCCTTGATGTGGGTGGAGGCCGACACCGAATCGCCCGTGTTGATGATGGCTGATTTCTCGAAGCCACGAAGTTGGCCCAGTTGCAGGGCCAGGGTGCTCATGCGCTGGGTGGCCGAGAACTCCTGGGTGGCAAAGGCGTCGAACTCGCCGCGCAGTTGTGACAACTGCCAGGTGGAACCGGCGCCCACGATCAGGCCGATCACCACGACCAGGGCCATGCAGGCGAGCAGGCGCGCACGGATGGAAAAGCCACGCAATGCCGTGATCCAAGGGGTCATGTTTTTGTCTCCGGGTGCAAATTTTCAGCTATTGCGTATATCGGTTGACTTGGGGTGGACTTGAGCGGGTGGGGCGCTTGTTACTTACAGCGCGGGGCGGGGATGAGGCGGAGGCGGGCGGGGCTCCTATGGTGGCGGTCCACCGCAAAGCGGCGGACTGCGCTCGGTGCTCGGCCACGGCGGGCGGCTGCGGAACTCGCTGGCCTGCGACCAGCTCAAACAGTCCTCGCCGACCCCTCGCGGCGCGAGGGGCAACCCGCCGCGGCCTGCGCGCCTCGCCGCCCCCGAAGTCGCCCCGCCCGCCTCCGCCTCATCCCTGATCGCCCCGCTGGTGGCGCAGCACGGTTTGGGGCTGTGGCGTGGAGATCAGTGTCGCGTTAGCAGCCGTCGTGCGGTTGGTGCCCGTTGACGCGGCGGTTGGTCAGCCACCGATTGCAGCCGTGGCGGGCCACCAGCGGGGCGAAAAAAGGGCTGGGCGGGCATCTGGCGGGGCGCCTTGTTGGTGCTGAGATGGTATGGACGCCTCCCACCTTGCTAACCGCCACTGAGCCGCGCTGACAAAAGGGTGGGACCTCGCGTCAAACGGCATCGAGTGCCAAAGTGGATAACTGTGATCAACCACTGGTAGACGGAGGTCCCAACATGAATGCTACGACTTATGCGGCCGACATTGCCAAGAATGTCCTTCAGGTTCACTGGGTCGATCCTTGGAGTGGCGAGGTCGGCCGCAAGAAGCTGTCTCGCGCCAAATTCAGCGAGTTCTTTGCCTCACGCCAACCCGCCCGCATCGCCATGGAGGCCTGCGGCAGCGCCCACCACTGGGGCCGCACTTTGGGTGCCATGGGCCATTCGATCGAGTTGCTGCCCGCCAAGCAGGTGCGGGCATTCGTGCGCGGCAACAAGGACGATGCTGCTGATGCCCGCGCCATCTGGCTGGCAGCCCAGCACGGTGACATCCGGCGCGTGCCCATTAAAAGCACCGAACAACAGGCCGTGCAGTTCCTGCATCGCACCCGCTCGCACTGGATCAGTGTGCGCACGGCCACCGTCAATGCTTTGCGCTCGATGCTCTATGAGTTCGGCGTGGTACTGCCACCAGGTAAAAATCTTGCCTTGACGGTTCTGGGTAAACAGCGCGCAGACATCGATGAATGTCTGCCTGCCACGGTTCGACGCCTGGTTGATGCCCAATTGCAGGCTTTGCGGGACCTGGAGCGGCAGGTCCAGGCCCTGGAGACAGAAATCGAGTTGGTGCAAAAGCAATCTGACACCGCCAAACGGCTGCGTCAAATCCCAGGCGTTGGCTTGCTCGGCGCCACGGCCTTGGCGGCCATGCTGGGCAAAGACGCCACAGGCTGGCGCAATGCCCGCGAGTTCTCCAGTTGCCTGGGCCTGCCGCCCAAACACACCGGCACTGGCGGCAAAGTGCGCATGGGCGGCATGAGCAAGCGCGGTGATCCGTATGTGCGAACGCTGCTGATCAGCGGCGCTCGCAGCCTGATGCGCCAGAAAACTCCGCCACAGTGGATCGCCAAGCTGTTGTCTCGGCGACCGCCCAATGTCGTCGCGGTGGCTGTGGCCAACAAGCTGGCCCGAACGGCATGGGCTCTGATCGCCAACGCTCGCAACTATGACCCGCTATGGCGGCCCGAAATTCTTCCCAGTTGAGGGGGCCTTTAACGCCCTGAACCGTGTGCGTGAGTGAGTTGATGAGGTGATGGCAAAACGGTGAGACCGTGGGTCGGTAAAGCTGTTCCGCTTCTGGGACCGCCTTCGGGCAAGTCCACTGCTGAGATGAGCTCCGACCTCGCGAATGACCATCAAGGCCAGCAGCGAGGCTTGCGCCGGGCTGCATCAACAGGCCGGATATAAGACTGCAGTTGAACCGCCAGTCAAAACCTCAAAAACTGCTTGCCACTCGGGAGGCGTCCATATAAGAAGCGGAATGCCGAGGTGGGCGTGCACAGCACGCATCGTCATCTGACTGGCCGGGGTTGTTTGAACGAAGCGGATGCAATCCGCGCAGTGAGTTCCACGGCCCCACCTCGGCATGAGCATCGCAAGGCAGTCCCGCTTTCAGCGGGACCAGCAACATGAAGCCCTGACGGATGCCCGTCCAGCCCGCGCCCCGCGCTGCCAAGACAAAGCGCCAACCCCAACGAACGCTCAATAAACGCTGGCCTCTCCAGGCGGCCTTGTCTTGAACCGCTTGTGCACCCACAAATATTGCGCCGGCCGCTTCAGAATCTCGGCCTCGATGATCCGGTTCAGCCGCGCCGTGTCAGCCTCGGCATCCGCCGTGGGGAAATCCTTGATCGGCGGCAAAAAGTGGATGCGCCAGCCTTGCCCGCCCGGCAGCGTCTCGGCGATCACCGGCTGCACCACCATGTTCAGCATGCGCGCCATCCGCGAGGGCGCCAGCAAGGTGGCCGCGGGCACGCCAAAGAACGGCACAAACGCCGCGTCCTTGGCGCCAAAGTCCATGTCGGGCAGGTTGAAAAACCCCCGCCCTGACTTGATCGCGCGGAACAGCGGCTTGACCGAATCACTGCGCGGAAAAATCTCGGCATCGCCCAGGCGCAAGCGGCCGCGCTTCATCGCGGCGTCGATCACCGGGTTGCTCTGCGTCTGGTAAATCGACGCGCCCGGGCGCTGTTGCTGCAACAAAATGGAAGCGCCCGCCACGTCCAGCCCCACGAAATGAGGGCACAGCCACATGGTGGCGCGGCCGGTGGTCTGGAACTCGCGCTCGGCCAGTTCAATGTCACCTTCGACCTGGATCAGCCGTTTGATGCGCTCGGGTGGCGCGTACCAGAACAGCGCGCGCTCCAGCAGGCTGCGGCCCAGCCAGCGGAAGTGCTCCTTCACCAGGGCGCGGCGCTCGACCTCGGGCATCTCGGGAAAACACAGCTCCAGGTTGCGCAGCGCAATCTTGCGCCGCGATCCGGCCAGGGGGTGCAGCAGGGCGCCCAGACCTCGTCCCAGCGCGGCCAGCACCGGCAAGGGCAGCCACGACAGCAGCCACAGCAGGCCCAGGGCCAGTCGAACGCCCAGGTCCTTCATGCAGCGTCCTTGGTGGGCGAAGCAGTGCTGGTCAGCATGTCGGCCTTGGGTTGCTTGTAGCGGTTGTAGCCCCACAGGTACTGCTGAGGGCATTGCAGGATCACTGCTTCCATGTCGCGGTTCAGCGCGGCGGCGGATTGGGCCGGATCGCCCTGGCGCACGGCTTCGGCCAAAGCAGCTCCGGCCGCTTGCGCGTGAACAATGAAGTCGGCGCCCACTTTGCGGCGCTGCCAGAACCCAAGCCGCTCGCCACGCAGCCACACCAGGCTGGCCCCGGTCTGGTAGGCCAGCTTGGTGACCATGGTCATGGTGTAGGCGGGCGTGCCAAAAAACGGGGCCCACACGCCCATGCCCTCGGGGGGAACCTGGTCGGGCAGCATGCCCAGGGTCTGGCCGCTTTTCAAAGCCCGCAACAGTTGCCGCACGCCGCTGAGCGTGGCCGGGGCCGTGTGCAGGTGTTCGCGGTTGCGCGCATGTTCGAGGATGCCTGCCAGCCAGGCCTGCTTGGCCGGGCGGTACAGCGCTGTGATGGGTTGCTGGGCACCAAAGCGCTCGGCGTAGGCTTGCGCGCAAATCTCGAAGCAACCCAGGTGGGGCGACAACAGCACCACGCCCTTGCCCTTGGCCAGCGCCTGATCGACCACCTCCGGGTGAGTCCAGCGCACCCGATCGCCCAGCATCACGCCCGCTGGCCGTGCCCACAGGCGCGGCAACTCGGCCACCATGCGCCCGGCATGGGCCACAGCCGACCAGCGCTGCGACGTGCTCAAACCCACCTGATCGGTGTGGGCTTTGAGGCGGCGGCGGTAGGACGGCGACAGCGCGTAGGTGATCCAGCCCAGGGCCGCACCCAGGGGGTGCAGCACGCCGAGCGGCCAGCGGGCCAGCAAGAAAAACAAGCGAGACATGGGCCGCGATGTTACTTGGCGAGCCGGGCTATTCTGGTGGCCTGTTCACGCGAAAGGAGACAGCATGATCTTGTGCGCGGATATCGGTGCCACCAAAACCTTGCTGGGGTTGGCCCGGCTTGACGCGGCGGGCCAACCCCAGGTGGTGGCCTCGCAACGGTATGTGGCGGCGCAAGTGGCCTCGTTCGAGGCCATGCTGGACCGCTTTCTGAAGGACCATGCCCAGCACCTGGGCCAGCCTTTGCGCGCAGCGTGCTTCGGTGTGGCCGGCCCGGTCAACGGCCAGGTGGTGCAGATGACCAACCTGCCCTGGCGCCTCGACGCCACCGCGCTGAGCCAAAAGCTGGGCGGCATCCCCGTGCGCTTGGCCAACGATTTTGAAGCGGCGGCCAGCGGCATCGACGGCTTGTCGCCCGCCGACTTGCTGTGCCTGCAGGCCGGTCAGCCCGTGCCCGGTGCGCCCCAACTGGTGATCGGTGCGGGCTCGGGCCTGGGCGTGGCTTTCCGCATCTGGCAAGCCACACCCCAAGGCGGCCGCTACCAGGTGGTGACCGGCGAGGGCGGCCACTTCGGCTTCACCCCGGTCAATGCCGAGCAGGACCGTGCCCTGATGCGGCTGCGGGCGCACGTGGTCCGGCCCGTGGCTGAGCACTTTGTGTCGGGCCCGGGCCTGGCCAACTTCTACACCTTCCTGGACACGGAAGACGGCGGCAAGGCCCTGCTCAAGGACCACCACGTCGTCGCCACCGCCAGCAATACCGGCGGCCTGACCGGTGAAGAAGTTTTCCGCCGCGCCACGCAAGACAGCGAGCCACGCGCGCTGCACGCCCTGCACCATTTTTTGCTGTCGTATGGTGTGGTGGCGGGCGACTACGCCTTGGCCACCTTGGCCAAGGGCGGCGTGTTCCTGGCCGGTGGCATCGCGCAAAAGCTGGGCCCCCTGATGCAGGATGGGCGGTTTTTGGTCGGGTTCCGCCAGAAAGGGCCCTACGCGGACCTGATGGACACCATCCCCGTCCATGTGGTCAACGAGCCCGACCTGGGCCTGCGGGGCGCGGCCGCCATCGGCGCGCTGATTTGACCGGTGTCGGTCATTTTTACCGATGCGCCTCAGCGCAGCAAAGCCAGCATCTTCTGCAGCATGGTGGCCACCTCAGAGTGCGTGTCCAGGTAATAGCGGGCGCGTGACAAGGGGTCTTCGCGCCCGATGCGCACGGTCAGCCAGTGCGGCTCGGCGCTTTCAAAGACGGATTCGTCGTTCAGGTCATCGCCGATGAACAGGGCCGCGCCCGATTGCGAGCGCTTGACCAGCATGGCCACGGCATCGCCTTTGTCGGGCGCATCGGCGGCCACCACATTGACCACGCATTTACCGCCAAAGCTGCTCAGCGCCGGGTCCAGCCCGCGCAGCAGGGTCTCGATGGTGATCAGGGCGGCATCCCGGTCCCGCGCCAGGCGGTAGTGCAAGGCCAGCGAATGGCGTTTGTCTTCCACCTGGATGCCGGCTGAAGCGAGCGCGTCCGCGTTGCCTTCGATCTTGACGCGCAGCACATTGAGTTGGTCGGTCAGGGCGGTGTAGACCTCGGGGGGCAATTGCGGCTGTTCAGGATCTTCAGCGCCGTGGTTGCCGATGATGTAGTGCGGATCAAAACCCAGGCGCGGCGCCACATCGTCCACGCTGCGGCCGGTGACGATGGCCACGGGCAGGTGCGCGGCGAGTTGCGCCAGCCGCTGCGCCACGCCAATGGACACGCGGGCGTCGTCGGGCCGGGTCACGATGGGGGCCAGCGTGCCGTCGAAATCAAAGGCCAGCAAAGGGCGCCGTTGCATCACGGCTTCCAGGGCCTGCTGGCCTGGGGGGGTGAACAAATGGTGCTTCATCATGTCAGCCGGGCTGGTGCCGCTGCACCCGCGCCTCGATCCTTTCTCTCAGACGCCAGCGCCCTGCGTCGGTCAGCATGCGGCCGGCCCAGCGGTAGACGTTGAACTCGCGCACGGTCATGCGCAGGCTGGCCATGCGTTCGCGCTGCTCTGCCTCGGGCATGGTCAGCGCGCGGTGCAGGGCATCGGCGGTTTCTTCCACATGGTAGGGGTTCACGATCAGGGCCTGGCTCATCTCGCGGGCGGCGCCGGCGAAGCGGCTCAGGATCAGCACGCCGCGCTCGTCATCGCGGGCGGCCACGAACTCCTTGCAGACCAGGTTCATGCCGTCGTGCAGGCTGGTGACCATGCAGGCGTCGGCGGCGCGGTACAGCTCATACAACGAGGCCTGGTCATGGTGCACGGCCAGCAGGTGCACGGGTTGGTAGCCTTCGCGGCCAAAGCGCTGGTTGACCCGTTCGGTCAAGGCATGGATGCGTTCCTGGAAGGATTTGTATTCTTCCAGCGAGCCGCGCGAGGGCGCCGCGATCTGCACGAACGAGAACTGGCCGATCCACTCAGGGCGCTTCTCCAGCAGCCGCTCGACCGCGTGGATGCGCTCCAGGATGCCCTTGGTGTAATCGAAGCGGTCCACGCCAATGGCGATGCGGTGGTCGGGTGGCAGGCCCAGGCGCGCCAGCACGTTCTGGCGGCATTGCGCCACCGGCAGCCACGAGGCCTGCGTTTGCTCCGAGGGCCATTCGATCGAGATCGGGTAGCTTTCCACGAAGGTGCTGTCTTCGTGGAAGGAGATGGTCGAGTGTTCGTGCTCGATGCGCGCTTCCAGATAACGGTCCACCGTTTCGATGAAGTTTTTGCAGTGAAACCGAGTGTGAAAACCCAGGATGGTGCTGCCCAGCAGGCCTTCCAGGATCTCCTGCCGCCAGGGACAGATGCCGAAGGATTCGGGGTTGGGCCAGGGGATGTGCCAGAAGGTCAGGATGGTGGCGCGCGGCAGCTTCTTGCGGATCATCGCGGGCAGCAGGGCGAAGTGGTAATCCTGCACCAGCACCACGGGGTCTTCGCTGCGCGCTTCGGCCACCACGGCATCGGCGAAGCGCTGGTTCACGGCGCGGTAGTGCTCCCAGTCCGATTCGCGGAACACCGGCCGCACGTGGGCCACGTGGCACAGCGGCCACAGGCCTTCATTGGCGAAGCCGTAGTAGTAGCCGTTCTCTTCTTGTTCGCTCAGCCAAAGGCGGCGCAGGGTGTATTCGTCTTTGCCGGGGGGCACCAGCACGCGGTCATGCGAATCGACCACCTCGGCATCGGCGCTGCCGCTGCCATGGGCGATCCAGGTGCCCGAACAGGCGCGCAGCAAGGGCTCCACAGCGGTCACCAGGCCGCTGGCCGGGCGTTTGACCACGATCTGGTCGCCCACCTTGTCGTGGATGTAGGGCTCGCGGTTGGCCACCACGATCAGTTGGTCGCCGCGCAGTTGCGTGCGTAGCAAGGCGCGCAGCCGGTCGGGGTTCCATTCCGTTTCGGGGCCGAGGGAGCGGCGGTACTCGTCTTCCAGGTCGCGCAGGCGGGCGCGCAGGTCGGCGGCGAAGGGCGCGAGCTCGGGCGCGGCCGACGACATCAAGGGGCTGATCAGGCCTTCACCACGCAGCAAGGCGCGCGCGCCCGAGACCCAGCCGCGCCAGCTCAACTGTGCCACCACCACGGTGATCAGGGCGATGATCACGCCCAGCCCGGCGATCAGGATGATCAGGTACTTCTGGGTGTCTTGGCTGCGGTGTTCCACAAAGCTCAGGTCTTGCAACAAGATGAGTTGCGCGATGGGGCCGTTCTCGTCGGCGACGGGGTAAAAGCCCACATGGGCCGGGCCACCCTCAATGCGGATCTGGGGCTCGTCTTGCTGGCCAATGACCTCGGCTTTGGCACAGGTCAGGGAGCGGGGAAAACCAGGCGAGCGGCGCAGCAACTCCCCGTCCAGCGAGCACAGGCCGATGGCGACCAGACGCTCGTCTTGCACCACGCGGTTGAACAGCGATTGCATGCGCGAACTGCCGGGCTCTTGCAGCCCTTCGGCGATCGAGTCAGACAGTGTTTTCGTGACCAGCGAGCCCCGCAGGTTCAGGTCGCGCGAAAACCAGCGCAGGGTCAAGCGGTCCATCAAGGGCACCGCCAGGTAGGCGGCGGCAATGAGCGTCAGGACCAGCGGCACCAGGAAGCGAAGCTGGAGGCGCAATGTGTTCATCAAGGAGGCAGAAAAATAGGGTTATGCCCCAAAGGGCAATTGGCGTGCCTGATGGGCCCAATCGCAAGGCTTGGTTTCAAACCGCAGGAGGTGCTTGCTCGTGCTCGGGGGTGGGGGAGCGTTGCTGAGGTGAGGGCGGCTGACGCAGGGTGTCATTGATGTTGGCGTGGGCCGTGGTGGGTGGTGGGTTGTCGATCTCCGCGCGGACCCGGGGCAGATAGTCTGGATAGTCATTCTGCATCACCTTCATCAGCTCTTCGCGGATCAGGCAACGCAGGTCCCAGGCCTTGCCCGAATCGGCGCTGCTGATCAGGCAGCGCAGTTGCATGGCCTTCTCGCTGAAGTCGGTCACCTGGATCAGGCACACGCGCTGGTCCCACAAGGGTGACTTCTCGCACAGGGCCTGCATGGCGTCGCGCAGGGGCTGCAAAGGCATGCGGTAGTCCACCCACAAAAACACGGTGCCCAGGATGTTGGCGCTGTTGCGCGTCCAGTTCTGGAATGGGTGCTCGACCCACCACTGCAAGGGCACGATCAGGCGGCGTTCGTCCCAGATCTTCACCACCACGTAGGTGCTGTTGATCTCTTCGATGCGGCCCCATTCGCCCTCCACGATGACCACGTCGTCCAGCCGGAAAGGTTGGCTGAAGGCGATTTGCAGACCGGCCATGAGGTTGCCCAGCACGGGCCGTGCGGCCAAGCCTGCGGCAATGCCCACCACGCCCGCCGATGCCAGCAGGCTGGTGCCGATCTGGCGCACGTCGGGAATGGTCATCAAGGCCAGGCTGAAGCCGATCAGGCCGATCCCTCCCACGGCCAGGCGCGTGACCACCTGCGTCTGAGTCTGGATGCGCCGCGCCGTGAGGTTGTCGCTCACGTCGATCGAATGCGACAGCACGATGGCCTGACCGAAGCCGCGCGCCATGCGCATCAGCAGCCAGGTGATGGAGGCGATCAACAGGATGGTGGTGGCCTGCCTGACCGAGCCGATGTGGGCCAGGTCGTCGGGTGCGCCGCGCAGCACGAACTGCAGGGCCAGCAAGGGCAGCAGGACGCTCGCCGGCTTGCGTGCGGCCTGGGTGACGGCGGCCGCCGCCTTGGAATGGGCCGTGGTCCGCTTGAGCACCGCCGCGCCGCTGAAGAAGATCAGCCAGGCCACGGTCATGGCCATGGCGGCGGAAAGGAGGGTGAGGGTCCAGGGTGAGAGGTTCAGATCCATGCGCCCCGCCAGCAATCGGCGTGCCGATCAGCGGCCATCCGATGCTCGCAAGCCCTGAGTTCGCCCGGGTTTCGGGGTTTTATCCAGGGAAAAGTCCGAGGGTGATCCATTACACTGCCCCCATCGCCGAGTTAAAGGAACAACTTGCGGGGCGATTCACAAATGCCGCTAAAGCGTTCGCCGCTTGTTCGAAAGATTCATCAAGCCCGGCGACGCAGCCAGTCTTGAACTTTTATCTTTTGGAGCACACACCGTGGCGAACGACTTCCTCTTCACATCCGAATCCGTCTCTGAAGGCCATCCCGACAAGGTCGCCGACCAGATCTCGGACGCCATCCTCGACGCCATCTTCCAGCAAGACCCCCGTTCGCGCGTGGCCGCTGAAACGCTGTGCAACACCGGTCTGGTGGTGCTGGCCGGTGAGATCACCACCAATGCGCACGTCGACTACATCCAAGTGGCCCGCGACACCATCAAGCGCATCGGCTACGACAACACCGACTACGGCATCGACTACAAGGGTTGCGCCGTGCTGGTGGCATACGACAAGCAATCCAACGACATCGCCCAGGGCGTGGACCACGCTTCTGACGACCACCTGAACATCGGCGCTGGCGACCAGGGCCTGATGTTCGGCTATGCCTGCAACGAGACGCCCGAGCTGATGCCCGCGCCCATCTATTACGCCCACCGCCTGGTCGAGCGCCAAGCCCAGCTGCGCAAGGATGGCCGCCTGCCTTTCCTGCGCCCTGACGCCAAGAGCCAGGTCACCATGCGCTATGTGGATGGCAAGCCCCACAGCATCGACACCGTGGTGCTGTCCACCCAGCACGACCCGGATCAATCCGAGACGCAACACAAGATGAAGGCCTCGTTCAACGAAGCCATCATTGAAGAGCTGATCAAGCCTGTGCTGCCCAAGGAATGGCTGAAGGAGACCAAGTACCTGGTCAACCCCACCGGCCGTTTCGTCATCGGCGGCCCGCAAGGCGACTGTGGCCTGACCGGCCGCAAGATCATCGTTGACACCTACGGTGGCGCCTGCCCCCACGGTGGTGGTGCGTTCAGCGGCAAGGATCCTTCCAAGGTTGACCGCTCGGCCGCTTACGCAGCCCGCTACGTGGCCAAGAACATCGTGGCCGCCGGCTTGGCCAAGCAGTGCCAGATCCAGGTGGCCTACGCCATCGGCGTGGCTCGCCCCATGAACGTGACGGTTTACACCGAAGGCACGGGCGTCATCCCTGACGACCAGATCGCCGCCTTGGTGCAAGAGCACTTCGACCTGCGCCCCAAGGGCATCATCCAGATGCTGGACCTGCTGCGCCCGATCTACAGCAAGACGGCCGCCTACGGTCACTTCGGCCGTGAAGAGCCCGAGTTCACCTGGGAACGCACTGACAAGGCTGCCTTGCTGAAGGCCGCTGCCGGCCTGTGATGGCATGGTCCTGGCGGACCGTGCATATTTCCACCCTCAAGTGAGGGTTCCGGGGCCTCCTGCCCCGGAAAACCAGCCCACGATGAGCAGATCACCTGCTACGCTCCACACATCTTGTATCAATTTTCTTGGGTGTGCAGCATGGCTTTTCATCGATCAATTGGCGCGGCAGTCGCCATGGTTTCCTTGGCAACCGTTTCGGTGGCCCAAGCTGAAAGCCTGGTATTCACCGGCAGCAATCTCGTCACCCTGCCCGGGGCGCAGGTCAACGGGGTGCCTTCTTCCGCCAACGCCTGTGCCTCCAAAGGCGTGTGCGCTGAGGCGCTGACCTTCAACACGGTGGCGGGCGGTTTGGCCACCGTCACGGCGAGCTCGGGTGCCAGCGGGCTGAGCGCCCTGGTGTTTCAAGGCGTGGAAGAGCTCAATGCTGGCCTGGGTGTGGCGGCCGGGAAGGTGGAGAAGGGCAAGTTCGTCATCCATGATGCCAACTACTCCCTGGATTCGCACAACGAGACGTTCACCATCACATTCGCCAACAGCGTGGTGCTGTCGGCGGCCAACTTCTTCCCCGATGACCGTTCGACGCATGCGCTCACGCACGAACTGGACGCCTTCGATGGGTTCACCATCAGCGTGGGGGGAGGCGCGGCCGTGGAATATTCGTTCGGCACGGCCGGCGGCCAGTTTGTCAACTTTGCCACGCCCCTGACAGGCCAGAGCTTCACCTTTGGCTACGCCCAGCACAAGTCGCCCGAAGACTATTACCTGGCCGGTTTGACCTTTACCGCTGCTAATGTGGTGCCCGAGCCTGCCACCTGGGCCATGATGGCCTTGGGTCTGGGTGGCCTGTTGCTGGCACGCCGCCGCAGGGTGGCATGACCCGTGAATTAAGGCTGCTGTAGTTGCTGAAAGGGTGCCGCGATCAGTTGGCGCCCTTTTTTTTCGGCCGAACGTGGCGCGAGGCGTTTACGATGCCTGTCGTCATGCGCAAAAAAATACAGGTCGGGCAATTGCGGGTGGGCATGTTCATCGACGAGGTCGTGGGCTCGTGGCTGAACAATCCATTCTGGAAGTCGGCGGTCATGCTGACCGACGCAAAGCAGCTTGCTCAGCTCAAAAGCAGCCCGATCCAGGAAGTCTGGATTGACGTGAGCAAAGGGCGCGATGTGGACGACGAGGTCCACGTGGTCGATGGTGTGGAGTTCGGTGCCGGCCCCGCGCAGGCGCTGGAAGAGCCCTTGCTGGCCCAAGTCAGCCCGGTCATCGCCCCGCCCACCCTGTCCCTGCACGACGAGGTGGCCCGCGCTGGCCGCATCTGCGACAAGGCCAAGGGCGCCATGAAGACCATGTTCCAGGACGTGCGCATGGGCAAGGCCATCGATGCCGAGCACTGCCTGCCGCTGGTGGACGACATCACCCAATCGGTGCAGCGCAACCCCGGCGCCATCGTCAGCCTCGCGCGCCTGAAAACCAGCGACGACTACACCTACATGCATTCGGTGGCGGTGTGCGCGCTGATGGTGTCCTTGTCTCGCCAGTTGGGTTTGCCCGCGGCAGACACCCGCGAAGCGGGCCTGGCGGGCTTGCTGCACGACCTGGGCAAGAGCGCCATGCCGATCGAGGTGCTGAACAAGCCCGGCAAGCTGACCGCCGATGAGTTTGCCATCATGAAAGGCCATCCCGAGGCGGGCCACCGCATGTTGATGGATGGCCAGGGCGTGGGCTCGATCCCCATGGATGTCTGCCTCCACCACCATGAAAAGATCAACGGCCTGGGCTACCCGCATGGCCTGAAGGGCGACGAGATCAGCCTGTTCGCCAAGATGGGCGCCGTCTGCGATGTCTACGACGCCATCACCTCCAACCGGCCCTACAAATCAGGCTGGGATCCGGCCGAGTCCATCCTGCGCATGGCGCAGTGGGGCAAGGAGGGGCACTTCGATGACCGCATCCTGCAAGCCTTCATCCGCAGCATTGGCATCTACCCCACCGGATCGTTGGTGAAGTTGAAGTCCGGCCGGTTGGGCGTGGTGGTGGAGCAGGGCGCCCAGTCCCTGCTGGCGCCGCTGGTCAAGGTGTTTTTCTCGACCAAGTCCAATCAGCGCATCGTGCCCGAGTTGTTGAACCTGAGCCTGCCCAGTTGCTCGGACCAGATCGTGTCGCGCGAATCGCCAGCGGTCTGGCAGTTCCCGGACCTGGATGAGCTCTGGGTGTCCTGACCTGGCGCTTCACTGGTTTGAGAGGCTCAGCCCCGCATGCTCCCGCAGCGGGTGGAAGTGGATGTTCGGGTGCCGCTCCTGCGTCAGGCGCAGGTCGTAGGCCGAAGTCATCATGTAGGCCAGGGTGTCGGCCGCGTCGTTGGCCAGCTTGCTGGCGTTCTCGTCGGTGAACTTCTTCAGGTCGGCGGCCGAATCAGACGTGATCCAGCGCGCGCCCACGAATCGGCAGGGCATCAGGCGGATGTCCACGCTGTACTCGGCCTTCAGGCGGTGCTGCACCACTTCGAACTGCAACTGGCCCACGGCGCCCAGCAACATCGAGCCCCCCACCGCTGGGCGGAAGACTTGAATGGCGCCTTCTTCGCCCAACTGCATCAATCCGGCCTGCAACTGCTTGCTTTTCATGGGGTTGGCGAGTTCGACCGTCTGGAACAGCTCGGGGGCGAAGAAAGGCAGGCCGGTGTACTGCAGGGTCACGCCATCGGTGATGGTGTCGCCCAGTTGCACGCCGCCGTGGGTGGTGAAACCGATGATGTCGCCCGCGTAGGCTTCATCGACCGCTTCGCGGCGCTGCGACAGGAAGGTCACCACCGAGGTGGGGCGCAGCTCCTTGCCCGAGCGCTGCACCTTCAGCTTCATGCCGGGTTCGTACTTGCCAGAACACACCCGCACGAAGGCGATGCGGTCGCGGTGGGAGGGGTCCATGTTGGCCTGCACCTTGAAGACCACGCCGGAGAAGTTTTCCATCTCGGGCACGATCTCCTTTTGCGAGCCGTCTTTTTCGGTCGACTGGCGCGAGCGGGGCGAGGGGGCCAGGTCCACCAGCGCGTCCAGGATCTCTTGCACGCCGAAGTTGTTCACGGCCGAGCCGAAGAACACGGGCGTTTGCTTGGCGGCGAGGAACAGCGCCAGGTCAAAAGCCGGGGCGGCACCCGCCATCAGCTCCATGTTCTGCTCGGCCAGCTCCCAATCGTGGCCAAAGCGCTCGTGCAGCTTGTCACGATCGCTCAAGGGCACGGTCTCGTCATCACCACCGCGCTTGTCGGCGCCCGCGTCGAACAAACGCATGCTCTGCGTGCGCAGGTTGACGATGCCGCCGAACTGCTTGCCTTGGCCCACCGGCCAGGTCATGGGCACGCAGGGCATGCCCAGCTCGGCCTCGACTTCATCCAGCAAAGTGACGGGGTCGCGGCCTTCGCGGTCCATCTTGTTGACGAAGGTGATGATGGGTGTGTCGCGCTGGCGGCAAACCTCGATCAGGCGGCGGGTTTGCGCTTCCACACCGTTGGCCGCGTCGATCACCATCAGGGCCGAATCGACCGCGGTCAGCACGCGGTAGGTGTCTTCCGAGAAGTCCTTGTGGCCGGGGGTGTCGAGCAGGTTGACCACGTGGTCGCGGTAGAGCATCTGCATCACGCTGGAGGCGACCGAGATGCCGCGCTGCTTTTCGATCTCCATCCAGTCGGAGGTGGCGTGGCGCGAGGCCTTGCGGGCCTTCACGGAGCCTGCGATGTGGATGGCGCCCGAGAACAGCAGCAGCTTTTCCGTCAACGTGGTCTTGCCGGCGTCGGGGTGGGAAATGATGGCGAAGGTACGGCGGCGGCAGGTTTCGGAGAGCAGGGAAGACACGGGACAAAGGCTCCAGCGGGCTAACAAGGTGGGACATTCGCGGAAGCGCGTATTGTCCCTCCTTTTATCTGCATGCAGCTGCTGAAGATCGAACTAGAAAATGATGGTAAAGGCTCATCAGGCGCAGTGTGCATTATCAATATGCGGCTGCAGCTTGCCACGAACGCAAAGGCCGATCAAAAAATGATCATTTCATATAGGTTCTTGGATTGTCAAGGTTCGGTAACTTCATTTGGCCTCAACAGTCACCGACTTCAGTCCCTCCCAGCATCAGCCCCGTCAATTCAAAGTGCAATTATTGTGCACATTATTTGATTGACTCCCCTCGGGCGCCAACCTCTCATGGACATTTTTCAAATGTGCCATGAGTTGTTCGTCATAAAAATTATCAGCAGCAAAAAATTCCTTATGGCGAAACCTTTCCTTTGCAAGGACGCAAAGGATATTGCGCGCCTGCATTGGAAGCTGATCAATACTAGAGTGATAAAGCATTGATTGCCTTGCAATCGAGAGAATAGCACCTTCGGCATCCACGACCAATAGACGAGGCAGCCGACCCTTCTCCTGAGCCTCGATTTCACTAACTCTCAGCGCCGGCTCCACCGCGAACAGCGATGTAATTGCAAGACTTCTCCGCCCTTCTTTCTTGGCCACAAAGTAGCCCAAAGAGAATGCAACTGAAAGCCCGAAAACAATCAATACACTGTTAATTGCAATTGTTTTATATTTTTTCATTAATCGTCACTCATTTCTTAGGCGGCTTGATTTCCCAGGCAGGGTATTTATCCCATCCACCAGATGGTTTCCCATAGGCGGTTTCGTAAAGTTTTCTGTCAAATATTTGAGGCCCAGATGCTTTGCCATCGAGTTGCGCCCTGATCCCCGATTTATTCATCATTTCATTTGTCAAGTACGCCAGTTTTGGCGAATCATCGAATACTGCAGAGTATGCATCAACGCCTAACTCTATCAACCCTTTAAGGGAAGGGTCTGCTCCGGCACCATAAAATGGTATACCACCAGTTAAGCCAGAAGAAGACGCATTAATTTGATCCCGTATATGCTTGTCAAAGTATCCACGAAACCCATTGACCATACTCGCCATATTTTTCTCATTGAAGTCAACATCTGCCGGAACTTGCATCATGAAGTTCTTCAGCGCCGACATTTCCCCCCGATGCGCATCGCTATCAATGTCCCCAAGTCTAATGAACTCCTTTGGGTTCTCAGGATTTCGAACCTCCCAATCCCGAACTTTCGCCCACGCTCCATCAGAACTATTGTCATCAAAATATCCGGCTATCTTTCCAACCGCCTTCTCAAACCAACCATAGTTCTCACCAAATTTCTCCAGCTTAGTGTCGAACTTGCTGTCACGGATGAACAAATTCCCATCGCGAATATTATCGCGGAACACGCCCTCAGCAGGACCAGCAACCAATTGATAAGCATCCTCAATGCCCGTTTTCGGATACAATGCATGACTCAAATCGGCAATATTTTGATCAACGCCCGGATCTTCAGAAGCTCCGAAAGGCATATCGAAATCAATATCAGGAATATTAAATACGCCTTCACCAGATTTTAGCGGCATAAAATTGAAACTCTCGCCCACATCACTCGTGCGATAAGAATGGATCTTCGCCGTCTTCGGCTGATCGCGGTCGTTGCTTGCAATGGATCCCGCGAGAGAGTCCCCCAAGGCACTGCCAAATGCATTAATCGCGATACTGCCCCAATCGGCCTTCTCGTGGCGCGCCATGGAACCGGCCCAGCCTCCCGCAACGCCCTGAAGGGTCTGGCGCGCAACCAACCCGGCAGTGCCGCCAAGTAAGTCATCGCCAAGTTTATTGGCCAGCCATCCCCCTGCCATGCTGCCAGCAGCGTTGGCAGCAGCTGAGGCCACGGATGTCCAACTGAATTTCTTCTGCAAGCCGACTGCCATGGAGGCGCCTTGTGTCAAAACATTGGCGGTGATGCCTCGAAGTATGGCATTACCCATGCCTCCGCCGGAGATGGAAAGGGTTTCACTGAGTGGGCCAGATGCATTTCCGATCCCATTGACGGCCCCCCCGATGGCGCCGCCGATGGCCCCCTGTGCCACGCTGGACCAAGAGAATTTATCGACAGCGCCTATGGTCATGCCGACCAATTGACTGGCGACTGAACCCACAGCGCCGCCAATCGCACCTGCGGCCATCACTGAGCCTACGGAGGCCGTGGCGGCAGTCAAGCCAGGGGCAATGACCGACAGAGCTGCGCCAGCCGTCACGACCGATGCCACGACCGCCACAACGACCATGATGATGGTCCCCAAAACCCCGCAGCCCTTTTTGGGCTTAGGCGGCGGCGGTGCATCCGGCAGCGTGGGTGATGTGTCGCCCATCGCCTCGCTGGCGTTGTAGACCTTGTGGGTCAGGTTGTTGTTGTGGACGTTGGCAACCTTGTTTGGAATCACCAGGTTCTGGTTCTCGACCAAGTCCGTGCTGTTGCTCATGCCGTTGGCTTCGGCGATGAGGTACCAGAGGCTGGAGTCCCCAAAAACCGCAAGCGCCACGCTTTGCAGCGTCTCGGAGCTGGATTTGACGGTGTAGCCGCTGGACGTGAAGCCAGGGTAGCTGGCGTTGATGGCCAGGTAGTTCTGGTCAAAATCGGCATTGGCCTGAGGCCGCCAACTGCTGTATGAGCGATTGGAGCCTTGCGCGAGAGCCTGCGCGTAGTCAATGGAGGTGGTGCCCGGATCGTTGCCGGCTTCGCCCACCCGCTGGCCGTTCACGTAGAAGTAAGTTTGCGTCTTGTTGATCGAGCCACCCGCGCCCAATTCATCGCGCATGAGAATCAAGCCCTGCGCGTTGGTCACATAACGCAAACGGCGTGGGCCTCCAGTTGCCATTTCATCAACGGCTTCGACGAGGGTGCCTCGGCTATCGTAGACAAAGTGAGATGCGCCGGGTGCCCAGCCGCGCACACTGCTGTTGCTGGCCTGGATCCTGATCTCGCTCTGCCTCGCAGCTTCCCACCACTCGTACTCGTAATAAGTGGTGACCGTCGTGGCGCCATCGACCAAAACGCTGTAATTCACCGTGCCGTCGGCCATCAGGTTGTAGGTCGTGGTCTTGCCATTGGTGGTGTCCTGCCAGACCTTGTTGTCCAGGTTGTACAAAAAGTCTCGAACGGTTGAGCCCTCCACGTAGTGGGTCACCCTGCCCATCAAATCGCTGGTGCGGCTTGAAGCAAGGGTGTATCCGCTGCCCCCGGCATACTGAATGGTGACGTCTTGCAGGTAGCCTTCTGCCGTGTAGCTGTACTTCTCACTGTGACCGTCACGGGCCGTGTCGACCTGTGCGCGTTGGCCTGCTGCGTCATACTGAATGGCAAGGCCATCGCCAGAGCTTCCCTTGGTGATGGTGGTGCCTGCGGCGCCAGCAACACCGCTGAGCTGGCCCATCGTCACCACGAAGCGGTTCATGGAGTCATACTTGTACCAGTAGTCATTGGCCAAGCCGCCATAGACTTGGCTGGAGACATGTCTGCGGTTGCCAACGGCGTCGTACTGATAACTCAATTCGTATTGCGCATCCTTGATGGATGTCATACGGTTCAACTCGTCGTAGCGAATCTCTGCCATTTGATAGAAGGTGGCGTCGGAATTCCTGACATAGCCTTCAAAAGTCTTATTGCCTTCAGCATCGTATTCATAGACGGACGAGTTGCCATTGTCCCGGTCCATGATGCTTTGCAACTGGCCATCACCGTAGTAGGTGTAGCGCAAGAAATACCACTCGGTCGTGTGGCTTTCCAGGATCAGCCGGCCGCCCAGGTCGTAGCGGTAGTACCTCTGGTTGCCATTCAGGTAGGTGTGTTTAGAAACGCGACCGAAGGCATCCATCTCGTCGATCAAACGCCGGCCATTGGCGTCGGTCGTCGTGGTTCGCGTGCCCCACGGGGACAGCCCGCCGCTGAGAATGCCCTCTTCATAGGCCATGCTGGTGAGATGACCTGCCCCGCTCCAAGAATTGACCACACGGGCCAATGCATCGTAGTCAGTGCGCTCGGACACGACATCGCTTCCCGTGGCCGTGGTGCGGTGGGCCAGTCGGTTGCCCACTTCGTCGTAGTCGTACTCGTCCCAGCCTTGTTTACCGTCGTCACGCATGGGGCGCAAGACTTTGGTCACGTGGTGCATCTTGTCGTACTCGAAGGTGGTGCGAAAGCCCAACTCGTTGTCAACCCGACGCTGATTGCCCAGCACGTCGTAGCCATAGACCTTGGTGGCGTGATCGGCATGGAACTCCTTGAGCACCACTTCTTCGCCGCTGCCCCCAGCCTTGAGCACCTGGCTGGTGCGGTTGTGGTTGGCATCCTCCGTCGTGACCAAACGCCCCTGCAGGTCATAGCCATAGCGCGTGCTAGGGCGTTGCTTCACGGTCTGCCCGTCCTCCAGGGTCACGTTGGTCTCGGCCTCCAGCTTTTCTACCAGCTTGCCCATCGTGTTGTAGCTCAAGGTGGTCACATGGCCCAGCGCATTGGTTTGCTCCACCACTTCCCCGAATGCATTGACCTTTTGCGAGCGATGCGAAACTTGCTTTGGGTTGGCCACGCCAAGCAAAATGGCGTCGGCCTCGGTCGTGAGAGTTGAAGTTAGGGCGAATGAGCCAGGCTGCAAACTGCTGGGCACGGACGCTGGTGCGCCCGCATCAGGCGTCGACAGCAAAATTGCGCCATCGTAGGCCTCGTAGTAGTACTCGACCTGGGTTGATCCGCCTTCTGGGATGAGCTCGCTCAAGTCGATGGTGAACAGACCATGGCTTCCCTTGTCGACCGTGGCGCTGGTGTACGAAGTCGCGCCCACCGTCCTGTAGTGAATATGCAGGGTCGTGGCCGCGGCGAAAGGCGGGTGAAGTGTCAAGTGCTCAGGCGGGAGAGGCGTTAGGACTCCGGGGATCACCTGCACGCTGCCCAGATTGAATAAAAGCTGGCTTGCGTTACTTGCCACTAGCCTTCCGGTCTGGTCATGGCAATCCAGTTGCAGATCGAGTGTTTGCTCGGTGCTGCCGGACATGAAAATGTCCAGCAGGAGTTGAAGCGTGTCCAATGTGAACGTGCCAGGACTATCCTGGCTTAGATTCACCGAGGTCCAGATGTTGCCGCTTTGCGGCTTGTACTTCAGGACTGCCTGGCTTGTATCCAGGGGCAGGTTTTGCCAATGGATCGAATAAGGCAGATCAGCGTAGTCCTGCAGCCGGGCGTCGCCCAGTGAATCGACGGTGCCGAACATCTTGCCCAACGAAGCGCCGCTGCCATCGGCGTTGGCCTTGTACTCAATCAAGAAACTTACGCCTGGGCCGGTGGGCTGAAAGCGTAACCATCCTGGCAGCGAGAGGCCATGAATGCTGCTGCCAGTGCTCAGGACAGTGGAGGACCAAGACCCGGTTTGCTCATTCAGGTAAGAGAGGACCGCACTATTGGCCGCCAGGTCCTGGCTGGGGATGTTGACAAACCCCTGATCGTCGGTGAAATACGTGACCTTGGGCGCACTGAGGCGGTTCCATTGCTGGAAGTACGAATTCGAACCGTCGATACGCAGATTACCGCTTTGATCGTTGAGGACATGCCCATTGGCATCCAGCGAGATGTAGCGCAATTCGTAGGTGCCTGACGCCAACGCGCTGTAGTCCATGGCAAACCAACCCTGGCCCAGCTTCTGACCAGCTCCCAAGACCACACTGGACCAAGGCGCGCCCTGTGTTGCGGTGTTTCGGTAGTTGACAAACACGTGGGCTGTATCGCCCTCCTGCCCTTTGATGTGGATGCGATGCTCATCACTGACAGCCTCGCCCTGGCTGGCGGCGCCGCTGTAGTGATCAATAAACAGCATTGAACCGGTGCCTGGGTCGTCGTCATCGGAGCTTTGCGTGTGTCCCTTGACCAAGGTCGGGTCGGTCACGACGGTGCCGATCAGCACACGCCCGGTCGGGGCGTTTTTGTAAACCTCTACCGTGGCATTGTAAAAATAAGCCCAACCATAGGGGTGATCCAGTTTGCCTCGTGTGAACGTGGCGGACAGTTCCCCGTTCTGCACGACGTACTCGTCAGTAATATTCTCATAGTGCTGACCAACAGTCGGCTCATCTTCTGCAGGGTCGGATGAGCCCCACAAAACAGAATGGTTGGCTTGGTAGACCGAATAGGTGACCTTGACAGAGTAGCTGCCTGCGCCCAGGTAGGTCTCTGGCCATCCAACTGAAAGTTGTACATCGCCGCCCGAAGCGGGTTGCCCCAGTCTCGGCATGTACTCGGGGCTTACCGAGGTCAGCACTTCAATAGGGCGCACGCCGGATAAAACGGCGGTGCCGCTGACGACCGAGGTAGAGGATCCGCCATCATTGGTGCCTGCCCATCCGAGGTTGTTCACGCCTCCACTGATGGAGCCAACCGTGATGATGTGATTGGCCGCGTTCCCTGGCGCTTTAATCGTCAATGGTGGTGGACTCAATGCATCGCGTGCCGGGGTTTGGATCGGTCGGTAGCTGCCTTTCAGATGATTTCGACCGTCGTAGGTCGAGATCGTCTGATAGGTACCTGCCATGTCCTTGAGCAGGCCTTGAATAGACCAATCCCGCTCAACTTCATTGGAGTTACCGTTGAAGTTGGCAACGACTGTGCCGGGTTCGACCAACAACGTCGAGTTGCCATTTCCATCATAGAAATAGGCCCGCTCCACACCACTTTGGCCATTGGTTTTGACCATGCGGCCTGCCGCATCGTATTCAAACCATTCTTGCCAGGCGCCCCGGTGCTCAGCCGTGTAGAGCGTGGGTAGGGCGTCGCCATAAGTGCGCTTGGCGACGATCTGCCCATAGGCGTCATACCGGGCCTCCTGCGTCTGGATGACGCTGCCAGTGGCCGGCAAGGATTGGACATCAGGCACCATGCCGGCAAATGTCACAGACTGTTGCTTCGTCTGGTGGCCTGCCTCATCGTAGGTGTAGAAGATCACGTCGGTGTAAGACCACCCGTTCGAGTTGTGGCGGGGCGTGCTCTTGACAGTGACGCGCCCAGCCGCATCGTATTGGTAGCGAACAACGGCAGCCTGCGTTTCGCTCATGGCCGTGGTGCTGCTGATCAGCCAGCCATTCTGGTCATACGCGTATTCTGTGATGCTGTCGTCGCCGCTTGACTCGTCATCCTTGCCCAGTTCAATGGTCCGTCTCGTCAAGCCCAGGCCGTTGTACTCGGTGCCTGTGGTCTGGCGCACGGTGTCGCCTTCATGGTCGATGAAGGTCGCGCCTAGCTTTCTGGTTTCCCGGCCCAGTTGGTCATGATGCCAATCGAGCTCCTCGCCCGTTGCAGCCTTTTGCCAGGTGACCATGCCCAAGCCATTATGGCGATACTGGGTCACGGCATCGGACGTGGTGGTGGTCACTTGGCCTGTGCCGGTGTCCACTGTGGAAGACAGCACATCGTGGACCGTTTGCTGGCGCAGTCGCCCCAATTTGTCGTAGCTGTTGGTGGTGGTGCGTGCTCCGCCTTGTGCCGATACCAAAGTGGCAAATGAGGCTGGAGACGAATCCAGTGTGACAGGGACGCTTGGCGGCAGGGGCTTTTCGAAGCGTTTTTCCTCGAGGATGTTGCCGTTGCCATCTCGCGTCCAGGTGGTCAGGTAGCGGTCGGCATCGAGTTGCGCAATTTGCTTGCCAAGCTTGTCGTAGAAGCGCCAAGTGACATTGCCATTGGCATCGGTTTCCTTGGCCAGGTTGCCACTGGCGTCGTACTGCCGCGAGGTGACGAGTTCTAGAAGGCGGATCTCATAGTTGCCGGTTGTGGTGTTCACAGCCCCGACGTATATGCCAGCTGGCTGCGCCTGGGCAAAGTAGGGTTGTCCGAAGGTGACACTGCTGCTTGCGTGGCCGGACAGTGTGGCGTTCTTGACGATCACCAAGGATGCCCGTACCGCGTTGGCCGGCGCGATCGCGTCGATGCCGATGGCCGCGTACTGGCCGTCCGGCGACGTCAATGGCTGCGAACTGGACCGGCCGATTTCTACCCCGTTTTGATTCCACCAGATGATCTGCAGTGTCGCCGTGCTTTGATGCGTGGCCATCTGCACACTGGCCTGGTAGGACGAGCCCGCCCGAACATCGATCTTGCCGCTGCCCGCCTGGAGGGAACGCCCAGGGTTGTCGTCTTGCTGGATCAGCTCAAGGGTGCGGCCTCCCAGGATGGCCTGATCATCGTCGTGAAATACCTGGTTCAACTGGGTGTTGTCAAGCTGTCCATCCAGAAGGCCAGTGATCATCCACGAGTCTTGGCTGACGTTGGCGGTGGCATCATTCAGCAAGGAATTGCTTGGCAAGCCAGTGACCGTGGTGGTGGCGAGGCGGTGGTTGGCGTCGTAGGTGTAGCGCGTTTCCTGATGACCTCGGTTGAGCAAAGCGCTGGGCGGTGAGCCGCCGGCCTGTTCCGGCAGGGGCAGTTGCTGCGCATGAACGACCCGACGGGTCAGATTGCCTCCGGCATCGTACTCGTAGGTGGTCAAGGTGCCGGCCTTGATGTCGGCGATCTTGCGGTCTTGCGCATCCCAATAGTTCAGGGTACGCACCCCGTTGGGATCGATGGCCTCAACGACATTTCCACGGGTGTCGTAGAGGCGCCTGTCAGAGGGCTCCCAATAGGCGTGGATACCGGTCTTGGTGTCGAAGAGCAGAGTGGCTTCGCCGCGCTGCTCTGTCTGGCGGTTAAGAAGGTCGTAGAAGTAGGTCGTGACGCGCTGTTCGGGGAGTAGTTCCGCCTCGATCTTCTGGACCACGTTGCCGCGTGCATCGTAGAAAAATCGCGTGACGACATCCTGCGCCCCGGACTGTTCCGGTGAGGTCTCGGTGATGACTCGGCCCAGTCGATCGTGGGTGTAGAGGTAAGTGCCTGAAAGCTTGTTGGTGAAGCTGACCTTGTTGCCAAGACCATCGTACGAGATGGCTTCCGAATAGCCCTCGGCATCCGTGAGCAGAATCTGGCGGCCGAGTTGGTCGTGCTCGATCCAAGTCGTGGCATCGTTTTCTTCGTCTTTGACCAGGTAGAAGGATGAGCCGGACGTGGCGGCTTCCTGGGCGGTATCAAAGAAGCTGGGTACTGTCCCTGGTGTGGGGAGGCCTTGTGTCGCATTGGCGTACTTGGTGATGCTGACCACCTGTCCCAGGCCATCGTAGCGTGTCTCGGTGGCATCGCCCAATGGGTCCACGTGCAAGGTGGCCTGATTGCGTTGGTCGAAGTAGAAGAAGCCTGTGTTCCCATTGGGGTCGGTGACCATGACGGCATTGCCGAAGGCGTCGAACTGGGAATTGATGCTGTGACCCAGCGCATCGGTCGATTTGATGATGCGGCCGAGGGCATCGAACTCCTGGGTGGTTGTGTAGGCATCCAGCCGGGCTTGCTGCTGTGCGGGGTCCGTGACCTCTTGCGCGGCTGCCACCCCGCGAGGATGGATGGTCTTGAGGTGTTGCCCCAGGGCATCGAGCACATAGCGTGTGGTGCTTTGCTCGGGATTGCCATATGCGCGAGTTTCCTCGATCACGCGGCCTGCGGCGTCATGCTCGTAATGTGTGGTGCTGGCCTGAGGGCCTGCGTTGAACGCAGTTGTGACGTCGGTGAGGAGGCCCGCCGCGTTATAGGTGTGGTGTGTGACGATCTGCTCGGCATTGATGATGTCGGTGACCCGTCCAGCGCTGTCTCGCAGGTAGATCGTTGGAGCATCCTGGTCGTCCGGGCTCAATTGTGGGTCGCCACCGATGGCAAAGTCATAGTCAACTGGAGCTGCGTAGCGCATGACACCGTAGATGCGGCCCAGGTTGTCGTAAGCCGTCTGCGTGACATATCCCTGCGCATCGACCTCGAAGGTGGTGCGGTTTGCGGCGTCATAAATCGAGTAGGTGGTTTGATCGTGCTCGGTATTGGCTGCAATGGTGCTGTCGCCAGTGACGAAGCTGATGCCCACTATGGGCGCCCTGTTCTGGTTCAGCCAGTTCTGCGTGCTGTTAATGAACACCAGCGGCGCGCTATAGCGCGTTGTGCGGAGGGCATTTCCATTTGCATCGAAGGTGCGCTGAGTGGCGTAACCCAGAGCATCGATGCTCCAGATGGCGCGTCCTGCGGCGTCGTATACCGTCTGCTCGACCTGGTTGTTGGCATCCAGGTCGTCCATCGCGGGCGAGGTGAAGTGGATGGCGCCAGTGCCGCTGGCTGTCTGGAGCACGGTGCTGGCCGCTTGGGCGTAGCGGGTCAACTTGGTCACGCTGCCCGCCTGGTCGTATGTCCGGCGAGTCACAAACCCGAGCGCGTCGATGCTGTCGATCAGCCGGCCGTCCTGATCGCGGGTGTAGCGGGTGACCTGGTCCTTGCCTGCATCCCTGGAGATCAAGCTGTAGATGCTGTAGGGAGACATGAGCAAGGCCTGCGCTGCGCTCAGCACGATCCGGTTCGCGTAAGCGGTGGTGCGGCTGACGCGGCCATTGGCGTCGTACTCGGTCCCGGTGACTGCGCCGGTGGGGTCTACTGTGTAGAGCAGGCGGTTCTCATCGTCGTACGCATACCGGGTGACGTTGCCTTCGGCATCGGTCCTGGATACCACGTTGTCCTTGCGGTCGTAGGTGTAGCTGGTGGTGAGGTTCAGCTTGCCCGTGCCGGGATCGACGATCTCGCTGGTGCGCCGGCCCGCCGGGTCGTAGATGTACTGCGTGAGCTTGGCCTGGGCGGTGAGCGCCCCTTCGGTGACGGTCAGGACATGGCTTTGCGCGTCGTAGGTGTACTCGGTGCGCAGGTTCAAGCCGGTGGTGTTGGCCACCAGGTCGTCGAAGTCGGTGGTGCTGCCCGCCGGATTGGGAATAAGCAGGGGGTCGACCACCGTGGCCGTCAACTCGCCCTTGAGGTTGAACTCGGACTTGGTCCACACACCATTGGCATCCTTGGCCCACACGGCTTGGCCCTTGGCGTCGTAGCGGTATTCGCTGGTGAGCTTGAGCCCCGTGCCGTCAGGATCGACCACGCGCGTGAGCACCCGGTTGGCGGCATCGTATGTGGTGCGGGTGATGGTGCCACGGGCGTCTGTGGTCTCGAACACCCGACCCGCTTGGTCGTAAACCGCCGAGGTGCTGATCAGTGGTGTCGCTGCCCCACTTGCCGTCACGGTGGTGGCGGTCAGGTGGTTGTCGTGGTCGTAGGTGTAGGTCGTGGTCGTGCCACGACCATCGGTGACGCTGATGATCTGACCATGGTTGTCACGCACCGTGACTGTGCTGATGCCCTCGGGCGTGGTGATCGTTTGCGCCAGGTTGGCGCTGTCGTACGAGTAGTTGGTGACCTTGCCGAGGGCGTCGGCGGTGGTGACCACGCGGTCGAAGGCGTCGTAGGTCGTGGCGCTCAAGGCCCCCAGGCGATCGTACATCTGTACCTGGCGACCCAGGCGGTCATGGCGGTACTCGGTGGAAGAGGAATAAGTAGGGTCATAGCTATAAGCCACACGTCCAAAGCTGTCTAGCTCGACCCATTCGACATTGCGGCCCGCCATCCCTGTGCCAGATTGGCTGACGCGGACGCGCCTGCCGTTGGTATCGTAAATATTCGTGGTGGTCCGTGTCCGACTGGCGTCGACCTTGTCCACCGACTGAAACAACTGACCAAAGGCGTTGTAGCTGCGGGTGCTGGCGTTGTTCAGTGCATCGGTGACGCTGGAGACCAGGCCGCGTTGGTCGTAGCCCCAGCGGTGGGTGCTGGTGGTACCCGTGCTGGCGGCGACCAAATCTGCCACGGCACTGGCCACGGCGGTGTCCCGTCCACCACCGGCCGATTTCAAGGCGTCGAGCGTGGCGCTGTCCAGCCGCTTGCCCACCTGGGTCTGGGTGGTGAGCTGGCCAAAGGTGCTGTAGGTGTACTGGGTGACTTCGCCCAACGCATTGACGCTGACGGTCTTGCGGCCGGCCGCGTCGTAGTAGTACAGGGTCTTGAGGCCCGGGCCGCCAAAGCCATCAGGCTCGGTCGCAGACGTCAGGCGGTTGTCGTTGTCGTAGGTGTAGTGCGTGCCCCAGGTGGCCCAGATCACTTCGGTTTGCGCGGCGATCTCGGCTGGCAAATACACCCCGGCCCGGACCCAGTCGAGCAGTGCTTGAGAGCCTTCGGCCGGCAAGGTGGCGGTCAGGCGGCCCAGCTTGTCGTAGCGGCTTTGCTTGGCGCTCTCCAGCACATACTCTGTTTTCACGCTGACCAGGTTGCCAGCCGTGTCGTAGTCGTAGTAGGTGTAGGCGTACTCAGGGCGCGACCACATCCAGTAAACACGGTTGAGTTCGTCATAGAAGCTGTTGACGATGTGGTCGTGTTCTGGGTTGGTGTAGATGTATGAGCCAGTGGCAGGTGCTGCGGCACTGCTGCCGATGAAGGCGGGCGCTGTCCTGCCGTCAAAGCTGCCTTGCACCTTGTTGGTATAGCGGTAAGTGAGAGTCTTGTTGCCTGCGGCGTCGTAGGCAAAGCGCGTGTAGTAGCTCTCGGCGTCCAGCACGCCGGTCAGCTGTCCACGGGCGTTGTACAGGTAATGGGTGACCTGGTCATTGGCCGGATCACGCAAAACATAGTCACCGCTGGTTGGCGGCTGGTCATAGGCCTGGGGCTTGACACTGGCGTCAGGTGTGTCGCCGCTGGCGTTGGCGAACAAGTTCGCGTACTTGACCGTCTTGATCAGCCGCCCTGCTGCGTCATAGGTGTTCTCGGTGTAGGCCCCCACGCCGTCAAGCACGCCATCGAGCAGGCCGTCGGCGCTGTAGTAGCGGTTCTCGTAACGATCATTGATGCTGGTCGTTGGCACGGTGTTGGCGTCGTCTGCCAGCACTTCGGTGCCTGCCGTTCGAACCGCGGCCAGCTTGGTGGCATTGAGGACGTTGTTGTGGCGAATGGTCTGCACCAATTGCCCCGCACCATCGTAGGTGTGGGTGACCACGGCGCCGGCCGCATCAATGGTCTTGACCAGGCGCCCGGCCAGATCGTAGACGTTGACGTTGATGCGGTCGTTGGCCGCATCGGCGATGGGGCGCACGTCCAGGCCGATGGTGGCGCTCAGGCTGCCCACGTCGGGGGCGCTGGCCAGCGCGCTGAGCACATTGGCCGAGACCGGGTTAGCCCACTGCTTGGTCTGCACCAACTGGTTGTCGGCGTTGTAGATGAACTGCGTGAGCGCGCCACTCTGGTCGATCTGACCCACCTTGCGGCTGGCCTCGTCGTAGATGTAGAAGGTCTTCTCGCCCGTGGCGCTGGTCACCATGCGCAGGCGGTTGAGCTTGTCGTAGCTGTAGCCAATGGTGCCATAGTCGATGGTGCTGGCAACATCCGAGATGCGCTGCACCGCGAACAAGCGGCCATGGGCATCGTAGGAGTTCACGGTGGCTTGCCCATTCACCTCGATCGTGGCGGCCACATAACCCAGGCCCATGAACTCGTTGTACACCGTGAGCTTTTGCTGGCCCAGGGCATCGGTCTCTCTCACCACTCGGTTCAAGCCGTCGTAGGTGTAGCTGGTGCTGTGGTTCAGACCGTCAATGCGAGTGAGCAAATTGCCGGCCTGGTCATACACATACTGCGTGACCGCTGGCGAGGCACCTACGCCCGCGCTGCTGATCGTCGCGTACGTCGTGGCCTTGTCCAGCTGCGAGCGGCTGTTGTAGGTGTAGTCGGTGCGCTGTGTGCGGGTCAGGTCCTGCTGGGCCGTCCAGGCGCTGAGTGCCGTGTCGGTGATGGCCTCCGAGCCCAGTGGTGCCGCGCCGTACAAGGTCATGCTGGTTTGCTGGCCCAGGGTGTTGTACTTGTACTCGGTCACGCGCTTTTGCGGGCTGATCACAAAGCGCAGGTGTCCGGTGCTGTTGTACGCGTAGCTGGTGGTCTGCGCACCGCTGGGCAAACCTGCCAGATCGCCGTCCGGGTCTACCACGGTGTAGGTGGTCTCCTGCAGCAGCAGGTTCGTGGCGCTGTACGTACGTTCGACCACGTGGCCAGTCGCATCGCGCTCATAGGTGCGATTGCCGTTGGTGTCGTACTCGTAGGTGGTGATGCTCCCCCGCCCGTCGGTCACGTGCAAGACGTTGCCGTTGGCGTCGTAGTCAAAATTGGTGGTCTGGCTGGTGCCGCCCACCGCTGGGGTCTTGACCTGAGTCAACTGGTATTGGTTCTGGCCCGCAGCCGTGCCGTAGCTCAGCTCGGTGTTTTGCAGCAAGGGGTCGGTGATCGTGGTCTTGCCGCTGACCGAGTAGTCAAAGGTGGTGAGCTGGGATTGTCCAAATGCTACCTGCGTGAAACTTTGGATGCGTCCCGACGTGTCATAGCCAAAAATGACTTTGCTGCCATCACTTTGGGTGATGCTGGCCAGCCGCTTGCTGGTCGCGTCGATGTAACCATAGGTGGTCACGTGGGTGGTGGTAGACCCGGTGTAGACCGGCTTGAGGTCCACCGTGACCGTCTTCAGGCGGCTGAAGCTGGTGTTGTAGGTTTCGTAGGTGTAGCTGACCCGGTTGAGCGACTGGGTCGCGCCCAGCGCATCCTTGTACGTGGTCGTCATCGACAGGATGTTGCTGGTCTTGCCTGAGGTCGTGTCGTAGGTGATAACCACCTTCTCGTTACTGGCAGTGCTGCCCGAGAACGTGGCGATCTCGGTAATCAGGTAAGACGTGGCATTGAGGTACGTCAGGTTGATTTTGTTGCTGTCCAGGTCGATCACGCTTGTCAGGCGGGCATTGAAGCCGCTGACCACGTTGTACAGCTCTTGGGTCTGGGTGTCGCCATCGGTCCAGGTCCACACGTCGGCGTTGTACGTCAAGGTGTCGAAGCTGCCGCTGCCGGACTTGCTGACGTATTGGCTGCCATCGTGGGTGTAGACCGTCTCTGAGCTGTCTTCGCCGACCCGCGTGATCGTGCTGCCCACCGTGTTGATGGTGCCAGTCAAGCCATTGATGACCCGGTTCAGGCCCAGGCGCCAGTTGTCGCCGTTGTCATCCGCGCCTGCGCCCAGGCTGTTGTAGGTGCGCGAGACGGCCACGTCCGGGCCGACGCCCACCAGCCACTCGTCTTGCTGCTGCACCACCAGGTTGCCGGTGGCGGCATTGACCAGCACCTTGTCGCCCGTAGCGCCTTGGCCGGCCACCCCCAATTGCCCCTGTCCGCCCAGCAGACCCCATGAAGTGTTCAACAAACCCAGGCCTTGGCCAGCAACGATCGCAGTCATCTTTTATTCCTTGGCAGTGCAAGGCGCCGCTTGGTGTCTCCCTCGCCGCGCCCTCGTTAACTCTGACGGCCCCCCATGCGCTTCAAGCACCATGCGGCAAGCCTTCAAAGGCTTCTTTCCAAAGAATTGAGAATTTGTTTAGCTCCGAGACCCCCTTATTTGAGGGGTGCTGGAAAAAATCATGTAACAGCCCTATACTGGCCATCCTTTCGAGGAGCGTTGCAAGGTTCGTCTTTCATCAAGGCACGGACCCCAGGCTCGAAAGTGTCTCCCCTGCAACCGCGCTCACCCGCAAGTGTCCCGCTGGGTGAGTTGTCTTTTTTCCCCTCCTCCCTGGCAGTCCTGCGGCTTCAAAACAATGTTGCTTGAAGGAAATTCGCCATGAGCGCTCCACAAAAATCCCTGATCACCGACCACAAAGGCGTTGACTGCGTCGTTGCCGACATGTCCCAAGCCGCTTGGGGCCGCAAAGAAATCCTGATCGCCGAATGCGAAATGCCGGCCCTGATGGCCATCCGTGAGGAATACGCTGCCAAGCAGATCCTCAAAGGCGCGCGCATCACCGGCTCGCTGCACATGACCATCCAGACGGCCGTGCTGGTCGAGACCTTGCAAGCCCTGGGCGCCCAAGTGCGCTGGGCCTCGTGCAACATCTTCTCGACGCAAGACCACGCTGCAGCTGCCCTGGTGGAAGCCGGCACCCCCGTGTTCGCCTACAAGGGCGAGTCGCTGGAAGAGTACTGGGACTACACCCACCGCATCTTTGAATTCGGCGCCAAGGGCACGGAGGGCGAAGGCCCCAACATGATCCTGGACGACGGCGGCGATGCCACCATGCTGATGCACCTGGGCAAGCAAGCTGAAAAAGACCTGAGCGTGCTGGACAAGCCCGGCAGCGAAGAAGAGCGAATCCTGTTTGCCGCCATCAAGGCCAAGCTGGCCGTGGACAACACCTGGTACACCCGCAAGGCCGCCCAGATCATCGGCGTGACCGAAGAAACCACCACGGGCGTGCACCGCCTGAACGAGATGAGCGCCAAGGGCAGCCTGCTGTTCCGCGCCATCAACGTGAATGACTCGGTCACCAAGTCCAAGTTCGACAACCTGTACGGCTGCCGCGAATCGCTGGTCGATGGCATCAAGCGCGCCACCGACGTGATGGTGGCTGGCAAGGTCGCCGTGGTGGCTGGCTACGGTGACGTGGGCAAGGGCTCGGCCCAAGCTTTGCGCGCCTTGTCCGCCCAAGTCTGGGTGACCGAGATCGACCCCATCAACGCCCTGCAAGCCGCGATGGAAGGCTTCCGCGTGGTGACCATGGACTGGGCTGCCGACAAGGCCGACATCTTCGTCACCAGCACCGGCAACAAGAGCGTGATCACCTTCAAGCACATGGCCGCGATGAAGAACAACGCCATCGTTTGCAACATCGGCCACTTCGACAATGAAATCGACGTCGCCGAGCTGGAAACGCAATGCCAGTGGGAAGAGATCAAGCCCCAGGTCGATCACGTCATCTTCAAGGACGGCAAGCGCATCATCCTGCTGGCCAAGGGCCGCCTGGTGAACCTGGGCTGCGGCACGGGTCACCCCAGCTACGTGATGTCGTCCAGCTTTGCCAACCAGACCATCGCCCAGATCGAGTTGTTCGCTCACAGCGACGCCTACGACAACGGCAAGGTCTATGTGTTGCCCAAGCACCTGGACGAAAAAGTGGCCCGCCTGCAGCTGACCACCTTGAACGCCCAGCTCACCGAGCTGACCGACGAGCAAGCCGCCTACATTGGCGTGCCCAAGACGGGCCCTTACAAGCCCGACACTTACAGGTATTGAACCCTCCCCCTACGGCCTGACGGCCGCCCCCTCACAGGGGGCACCACCTGCGGACCGGCCAAGCCGGCTCCGCGGTGGTTGCTGGATCAACCAAAGAAGCCATGGCTCGCGCAGATCAACTCCTCGTTCAACAAGGGCACGCGCCCACCCGCTCCGCCGCCCACCGATTGATTGACGCCAGCGCCGCGCAATGGCTCAGCCCCAAAGGCTGGACCACCTTGCGCAAAGCTGGTGAAGATCTGCCTGACGGCACGCAGTTCCGTGTCACCAATGACGCGGAGTTGCGCTGGGTGTCACGTGCCGGGCTCAAGCTCGAAGGCGCGCTGGCCCACATCAACCTGAACGTGTCCGACTGGCGCTGCCTGGACGTGGGCCAGAGCACCGGTGGTTTCACCGACGTGCTGCTGGCCAACGGCGCCAGCCAGGTCGTGGGCGTGGACGTGGGCCATGGCCAACTGCACCCTCGTCTGAAAGAGGACGCCCGCGTGGTGTCGCTGGAAGAGGTGCACGCCCGCGAGCTCGACAAGAGCACCTTGCGCGAGCATGCCCCGGCCGACGGTTTCGATTTGATCGTGGCCGACCTGTCCTTCATCTCGCTGGCCAGCGTGGTGCCGCACCTGAAAACCTGGCTCAAGCCCGGTGGCCACGTGCTGATGCTGATCAAGCCCCAGTTCGAAGTGGGCAAGGGCAATGTCGGCAAGGGCGGCGTGGTCAAGGATCCGGCCTTGCACGCGCGGGCCCGCGACATGGTGCGCCGCGCTTGCACCGACCTGGGTTGGACCGTGCACAAGGGCTTCAACAGCCCGATCGCGGGCGGCGATGGCAACCAGGAGTTCTTCATCTGGGCGTCGTCCTCATCGACCGCGCCCTCGGCTCCCTGAGCCTTCCCTTGAAAGTCTGAAAAAGCATGAGCACGCTTGCCCCTACTTCCCTGCCGTTGAGCTTCGAGTTCTTCCCGCCCAAGACGCCGGAAGGTTTTGACAAGCTGGCGGTCGTGCGCCAGCAGTTGTACCCGCTCAAGCCGCAGTACTGCTCCGTCACCTATGGCGCGGGCGGCTCCACACAAGATGGCACCATCCAGACGGTGCGGGCCATCCTGTCCGAAGGCTTTGACGCGGCGCCGCATTTCTCGTGCATCGGTGCCAGCAAGGCCGGCGTGCGCGAGCAATTGGCGCAGTTCGCCTCTCAGGGCATCCGCCGCCTGGTGGCCTTGCGGGGCGATCTGCCCAGCGGCTACGGTGGTTTTGGCGAGTTCCGCTACGCCAGCGAGCTGGTGGCCTACATCCGCGAGGAAACCGGCGACCACTTCCACATCGAGGTGGCGGCTTACCCCGAGGTGCACCCCCAGGCCCGCAATCCGCAGGCTGACCTGGAGGCTTTTGTGACCAAGGTCAAGGCCGGTGCCGACGTGGCCCTGACCCAGTATTTCTTCAACGCCGACGCCTACTTCCGTTTTGTGGATGACGCGGCCAAGCAAGGTGTCAGCATCCCCATCATCCCGGGGATCATGCCGATCACCAACTCCACCCAGCTCATGCGTTTCTCGGACGCGTGCGGCGCCGAAATCCCCCGCTGGATCCGTGCACGCCTGGAAGGCTATGGCGATGACAAGGCCTCCATCCAGGCCTTTGGCTTGGACGTGGTGGCTGAATTGTGTGAAAAGCTGCGCCGCGCTGGCGTGCCGGGGCTGCACTTCTACACCATGAACCAATCGACCTCGGTGCTGGCCTTGTGCCAACGGCTGGGTTGGTGATGTTCTGAAGGCGCTGCTGCGGCGCCTTTCCTTGCATTGACAGGCCATGAAAAAGGCTCCCGATTGGGAGCCTTTCTTTTGGCGGCTGATTGATTCAGGAATCGAATCAGTCGTTGGCAGCCTTGCGGCGGCGAGCCATCAGGCCCATGCCGACCAGACCAATGCCCATCAAGGCATAGGTTGATGGCTCAGGCACGCTGGACACGGTACCGATCTTGATGCTGGTGATCAGGCCACCGACGAACGCCACCTGGGCGGGATCCAGGCCGTTGCTGCTCAACAGGCTCTTGAAGCTGTTCGACAAGGCGAAGCCGCTGGCATCCAGGCCGATCAGGCGGGGGGTTGCCGAGGTAGGAACGCTGGTGCCGACGGAGGTGCCGAAGCTGCTGCTCACGTTGGAGGCGGTCAGCAGGGACTGGTTCAGGATCTTGGTGGCGAACAGGCCGGAGCCGATCACCAAGTCACCGGTCAGGTCCTTGGTGCCCACGTCGAAGCTGAAGTTGGTCAGAGAGATGGGCAAGTTGCCCAGCTTGGTGAAGTTGAAACCTTGGGCATCGGTGAAGTCGATCGTCATCGCGCCAGGGTTGGTGGCGGTGGAGACGCCTTGCACATTGGCCGTCAGCACGCCGGTGGTGGTGTTCAGCGTGGCGCCGCCCGTGGCAGCCAGGGTGTAGCCATTCAGGTTGGCGTTGATGGCGGCCAGATCCAGATTGATGGCAGCCGTGGTGGCGACGAAGGGTTGACTGGCGGCCGAGGCGATGCCGGTGGCCAGAGCCAGGGCTGCAAAACTGAACTGCTTGAGAGCTTTCATTTGTCGATTCCTTAGTAGTAGTGAAGCAGGGCTCTGAACTGACGCCCTTTGTCTTACTTGACGGTTAGGCCATCTTGCTGCATGCCGGGCGCATAACGTATAGGGTTCTCGCGCACTCCCCCTTGGTTCGGGGGGGTCAGGCGCTGAAGACCTGCAACTCTGTAACAACGCCAATCAAGGGAAAGTCATGGGGTTGTGAACTAAACACGGTCGGGCTCAGTTGGGCCTGTGACCAGGCGATGCCCACGGCGGTGACATCGGGGTGTTGGGCCAGAAAGCGGTCGAAATAGCCGCCGCCATAACCCAGTCTGAAACCGTCCGGCGTGAACCCCAGGCAAGGCACCAGCACCACATCGGGCTCGCACGGGCGCCCTGGCGGGCTGGGGATGCCGCATTCGTCCAGGGTGGTGACTTCCTCGCCCTGCCAGGGCCGGTAGTGCATCTGCCGCGTGGTGCGCGCCGCCCAGGGCAGCGCCAACTGGCACGACCATGTCTGTTGCGCCAACAAGGCGGCGGGCCTTGGGTTAAATTCAGCCTGGATGGGCCAGTACAGGCCCAGGCACTCGGGCTCCAGCTGGCGCAGCACGTTCATCAGGTTTTCTTGCAGGGCGGCTTGGGCTGAGGCCAGCACGGCGGGGTTCTCGGCCCAGGTTTGGCGAGCCGCCTTCAGCCGATGACGAAGTGCGCTGCGGGGATCAAGGGGCGGGTTGGCTGGAGGGGGCGAGGCGGTCATGACAAGGGCAAAAGGGCAACACAATTGATACAAGTTAACGAGTATGCGGCCGTTGCACCAAGTGGACGATGGGGGCGGGCGCTGATCCTGGCGGGGCTGGCCATGGTGGGGGCGTCGGCGGCCCACGCGGCCATCGACGATCTGGCCGTGGTGGAAGCCCGCGAGGCCCTGCGGGTGCGCGACAGCGGGCGGCTCGCGGCGGCCCGCGACGCCTTGATCGCGGCGCGCCACCCCCTGGCCCCCTGGGCCGACTTCTGGTCGGTGCAGAACCGCCTGGTGCAGGCCTCGGTGTACGAGGTGGACGATTTCCTGGCGAGGTGGCCCCAGGCCTACGTGGCCGATCGCTTGCGCAATGACTGGTTGCTGGTGCTGGGCCAGCGGCGCGACTGGGCCACTTTCCTGCGCATTCAGCCGGGTTTCCGCATGAACGACGACAAGGAAGTGGTGTGCTACGGCGTGCTGGCCCGCCAGCAGACCAACGCCGTCCCGGAAGGGCCGGGCGACCTGCGTGAGCAAGCCCGGCAAGCCTGGTGGGCGCAAAAAGACCCTGACACCGCTTGCATCACCATGGCGCAGACCCTGGTCCCGGCGGGCGTGCTCACCACCACGGACGTCTGGCGCAAGTTGCGCTTGTCCCTGGAGGCGGACAAGCCCAAGGTGACGCAGCAGACGGCCCAGTTGCTGGGCGACACCGTGGCCCAGGCCGTGAGCCGATTGCTGGTTCAGCCCAAGGATCACCTGTTTCCCCGGCCCGCGTCTGCGGGCGCGGCCAGGGGGGGCGCCCGTGCCCAGCGCGAGGCGGGAGCCCACCTGGGATCCGGGGCCAAGGGCAAGGCCCGCCGCCCATCGGGCCGCAACAAGATCGTGCGGCCCAGCGATTTGCCGCAGGTGGCGCCGGCCGTGGCCGGTTTGCCCAAAGAGATCCAGGGCCCTTTGAACCTTTTGGCCTTGGTGCGCTGGGCGGCGATGGACGCGGCGGCCGTGGCGGCGGCCCTGGACGACCCCGAGGCCCGCGAACGCTGGCACCTGACCGCCGAGGAGGCGGCCTGGGCCTGGGCCCAGGTGGGGCGGCAAAGTGCCTGGCGCCTGCAGCCGGAGGCGCCTGCGCTGTATGAACGTGCCCTGGCCGTGGGCGGGGGCTTGTCCCCCGCCGACGTGGCCCGCACCTGGTCCAGCGACACCCTGGCCTGGATGGCCCGCTCGGCGCTGCGGGCGGCCACGGCGGGCCAGACGCAACACTGGCCACTGGTGGAGCGCGCGGTGGACGCCATGCCCATCGACCAACAGCAAGATCCCACCTGGGTGTACTGGAAGGCGCGCGCTTTGATGGCGCGGCCCGCCAACCCGGCGGTGCCGGTGCCCGGTGTCGCCCAGGCGGCCGATGCCCGCCAACAGGGGCGTGAGCTGATGGCGCGCATCAGTGGCACGGTGGGCTTTTACGGCTTGCTGGCCGCCGAAGACCTGAACGGCGCGCCCGCCAAGGCGCCCTCCCGGCCGGCGGCGGTGAACGAGGTCGAGAAAGCCGAAGCGAAAGCCATTCCGGGCATCGACCGGGCCTTGCGCCTGTTTGCCCTGGGCTGGCGCTCGGAGGCGACCCGCGAGTGGAACTACACCTTGTCTTACGGCAAGGCGGGCGGTCTGACCGACCGCGAATTGCTGGCCGTGGCCGATGCGGCCTGCGAGCTGGAGATCTGGGACCGCTGCATCAACACCAGCGAGCGCACGCGCCTGGAAGTGGACCTGTACCAGCGGTTTCCCACGCCCTTCCGGCGTGACGTGCTGGCCGCCGCCCAGGACGTCGGCCTGGACCCGGCCTACATGTATGGCCTGATCCGCCAGGAGTCGCGCTTCATCGTGGCGGCCCGCTCCCACGTGGGCGCGGCCGGTTTGATGCAGGTCATGCCCGCCACGGCCGCCTGGACGGCCAAAAAGCTGGGCATCGACTACACGCCTGATCTCATCACCGACCGGCTCACCAACATCAAGCTGGGCGCGGGCTACCTCAAGCTGATCCAGGATGATCTGGACGGCTCGCAGGCCATGGCGGCGGCGGCCTACAACGCCGGGCCGGGTCGGCCGCGCCGCTGGCGCGAAGGCCCACGCCTGGAAGCCGCCGCTTGGGCCGAGAACATCCCCTTCAACGAAACCCGCGACTACGTGAAAAAGGTGCTGGCCAACGCGGTGCTGTACGGCCATGTCTTGCACGGGCGGCCGTTGTCGATTAAAACCAGGCTGGGTGGCTTCATTGGGCCTCGTCCAAGGAACGAGCCACCTCCACAGCAAGACTTGCCCTGAGGCCACAGATGAAACGATGGTTGGTGTTGGGGGGCTCCGGTTTTGTGGGCCGGGCCTTGTGTGAACAACTGGTGGACGAGCATGGTGCGGGCGGCGTGCGCATCACCGTGCCCACCCGGCGGCGCGCCCACGCGCAGCACCTGTTGACCCTGCCCACCGTGGAAGTGGTCGAGGCTTCGGTCCATGAGGAAAACGCCTTGATGCGGCTCCTGGCGGGCTGCGACGGCGTGGTCAACCTGATCGCCATTCTGCATGGCAGCAAGGACGAGTTCGAGCATGCCCACGTGGGGCTGCCCCAGCGCCTGGCGGCGGCCTGCGTGCGCGCGGGTGTGCGGCGCGTGGTGCACGTCAGTGCCCTGGGGGTGCCTGATGACCCGGCGGCGGCGCCGTCCAACTACTTGCGCAGCAAGGCGGCGGGTGAATTGGCCTTGCGCGCCGCGGGCCTGGATTTGACGGTGCTGCGTCCCAGCGTGATCTTTGGCGCGCACGACCAGTTCCTGAACCTGTTCGCCCGCCTGCAGGCTGTTTTCCCGGTCATGCCGCTGGCGGGCAGCGATGCCCGGTTTCAGCCCGTGTGGGTAGGTGACGTGGCCCGCGCCTTGGCGCGTTGCCTGGACGACCCCGCCACGGTGGGGCAGACCTATGAGTGCGCCGGGCCTCAGGTCTTCACCTTGAAGGAGCTGGTGGCGATGGCGGGTTGGTTCAGCGGCCATCCTCGGCCCATCATGCCCATACCGCTTTGGGCGGGCCGACTGCAGGCCCTGGCCATGTCGATCTTGCCGGGCGAGCCCTTGATGTCCCAGGACAACCTGGATTCAATGCAGGTGCCCAATGTGGCCACCGGGCGGTGGCCTGGGCTGCAGGCGCTGGGCGTGGCGCCCACGCCAGTGAGCAGCGTCGCGCCCGGCTACCTGCGTGGCCAGCACGCAGGGGGCGAGCAGCTCAACGACTGGCGCTCACGCGCCGGACGTTGAACTTGCTTTGGCTTGGTCGCCCGGTCAGGCGACCAGCAACATGGCCGTGTCGAACGCGCTGCTCATGGGCGGCAGGTTCATGGTCATGGGCTGGGGCGCGTTCTTGGAGACCTTGGTCGGCTTGACGACGACGGCGGCGGCCGCAGGCGAGTCGTTCTGGGCGACTTCAGCGCGGTCCCAGTTGCCAGCGGACTCTTTGCCCGACACGGCGATGGAATAGAACACGCGGAAGGCGATCTTGCGCTCGCTCCAGAAGTCGGCGGCATCGCGGAAGGAGTCGAGCAGCAACTCGCGGGTTTCGCGGTCGAACTTGACGCCATCGGGGATGAGTTCCAGCACCACGACGAAGCCTGGCTGCGGACCTGATTTGTGGACCAGGTCGGTCATGCAGTCGTACAGCGCGTCCATGTTCTTGCCGAAGTGGTCGGGGAACAGGAAATCCTTGGCGATGATGTCCAGCACGTCTTGCTTGGACTGGGCTTCGCTCAGGTTGGTGTACAGGAAGTGCTGCCCGGAATCCTGGGCCGCCTGTTGCAAGTCTTCCGGGCGAAAGGCGCGGATGGATTGAACGATGTTGGGTCGAACGGATTGCAACAACATGATCGCTTGGGGCCGAGAGTGCATTGAGATGCTCACTGCCCTCGTGGGCCAGATTTGAGGGTCGAAGAAAAGGACAAAAGAGCGAAGCAGCAAGCCAAAAGGCTCAGTGCCGGGGATCAATGGTTTTGAAGCTGCTGTAGTGATCCTCGGTGTAAAAACAAGTTTCAGGGATTTGCACTACTTCACCTCCGCAAACGATGCGCCGGGCTCCTCGGGTACGCGCGCCTGGTGTTGGCACGGTGTACTCGTGGTAGAACCCACGCGGTTTTCGAGGCAAAGCACGCTCCCTGTTGCCAAAGACGGTGCCGTCCTTGGTGTATTTGAAAGGCCCACCCGCCAAAATGCGCCGGTGGACGTCTTGAGCCTGGGGTGGCAATTGCGACAAGCCAATCGCCGAGACTGTTGGGCTGGACCGTGCCCAAGCGGGTGAAACGCTGGCATCCAGCAGCGCTGCACTGGTCAAGAGGCTGGCCGACATCAGCAATGATGTGGCAACGCCAGTCCAAGACTTGCTCAGCAACTTCTTCACAACTTCTTCACGCCAGCTCAAGTCTCTAAAAGCCGTGATGCTACTGAAAACGGGCCGAAAGCTCAAGGCCCCAGCCCCGGAAAACCGGTGGACAGGGGCCTTTGCGTGAGGGGTTGACAGTTCGTGGTATATGACGTTTTTTTGACAAACGCCTGTTTGAGTCCTATCGGACGGCGTTGGCCTCCGCCACGGTCATGGCCGTCATGTTGACGATGCGGCGCACGGTGGCCGAGGGCGTCAGGATGGTCACCGGCTTGGCCGCGCCCAGCAAAACCGGCCCCAGCGCGATGCCGTTGCCAGCCGCCTCCTTGAGCAGGTTGTAGGCGATGTTGGCCGCGTCGATGTTGGGGCAGACCAGCAGGTTGGCCTCGCCCGCCAGGGTGCTGCGGGGCATCAGCTCGGCGCGGTAGGTGGCGTTCAGGGCGGCGTCGCCGTGCATCTCGCCATCGATTTCCAGCCAGGGCGCGCGCTCCTGGATCAGGCCCAGGGCCTCGCGCATCTTCAGCGCCGAGGGGTGGTTGCTGGAGCCAAAATTGGAATGCGACAGCAGCGCCACCTTGGGCCGCTGGCCGATCCGCATCATCTCTTCGGCCGCCATGATGGTGATTTCGGCCAATTGCTCGGCCGTGGGGTCGTAGTTGATGTGGGTGTCCAGGATGTTGACCTGGCGGCCCGGCAGCAGCAGGCCGGTCATGGCCGCGTAGGTTTTCACGCCTGCGCGCTTGCCGATCACCTGGTCGATGTAATGCAGGTGCAGGGGCGTGTTGCCCCAGGTGCCGCAGATCAGGCCATCGACCTCGCCCTTGTAGAGCAGCATCGACGCGATCAGGGTCAGGCGGCGGCGCATTTCGATCTTGGCCATCTGCTCGGTCACGCCCTTGCGCTCGGTCAGGCGGTGGTACGTTTGCCAGTAGTCGCGGTGGCGGGGGTCGTGCTCGACGCTGACCACCTGGTAGTCGGTGCCCGCTTTGAGGCGCAGGCCGAAACGCTCGATCTGCTGCTCGATGACGGCCGGGCGGCCGATCAGCGTTGGGCAGGCCAGGCCTTCGTCGACCACGATCTGGGTGGCGCGCAGCACGCGCTCGTTTTCACCTTCGGCGAAGGCGATGCGTTTGTTCTTGGCGCGTTTGGCCACGCTGAAGATGGGCTTCATGGTGTGGCCCGAGGCGTAGACGAAGCTTTGCAGCTTCTCGCCATAGGCGACGAAGTCCTTGACCGGGCGCGAGGCCACGCCGGAGGCGGCCGCCGCCAGTGCCACGGCTGGCGCGATCTTGATCATCAGGCGCGGGTCGAAGGGCTTGGGGATCAGGTACTCGGGGCCGAAGCTCAGGGTGGCGCCAACATACGCGGCAGCCACCACATCGCTTTGCTCGGCCTGGGCCAACTCGGCAATGGCGTGGACGGCGGCGATCTCCATCTCATCGGTGATGGTGGTGGCGCCCGAATCCAGCGCGCCCCGGAAGATGTACGGGAAGCACAGGACGTTGTTGACCTGGTTGGGGTAGTCGGACCGGCCGGTGGCCATGATGGCGTCGTCGCGCACGGCCTTGACGTCTTCCGGCAGGATCTCGGGGTTGGGGTTGGCCAGCGCGAAGATGATGGGCTTGGGGCCCATGCGCGCGACCATGTCGGCCTTGAGCACACCGCCAGCACTCAGGCCCAGGAAGAGGTCGGCCCCTTCGATGACCTGGCTGAGGGTGCGCAGTTCGGTCTTCTGGGCAAAGAAGGCCTTGTCGGGGTCCATCAGTTCAACGCGGCCTTCGTAGACCACGCCAGCCAGGTCGGTGACCCAGATGTTCTCGCGCGGCAGGCCCAGCTTGACCAGCAGGCCCAGGCAGGCCAGGGCGGCGGCGCCAGCGCCTGACACCACCAGCTTGACCTGCTTGATGTCCTTGCCGACCACCTTCAGGCCATTGAGCAGGGCGGCGCCCACCACGATGGCGGTGCCGTGCTGGTCGTCGTGGAAAACCGGGATCTTCATGCGTTCGCGCAGTTGGCGCTCGACGTAGAAGCAATCGGGGGCCTTGATGTCTTCCAGGTTGATGCCGCCGAAGGTGGGCTCGAGTGAGGCGATGATCTGGACGAGCTTTTCGGGGTCGTTCTCGTTGATCTCGATGTCGAACACGTCGATGTCGGCGAACTTCTTGAACAGGACGGCTTTGCCTTCCATCACCGGCTTGGCGGCCAGCGGGCCGATGTTGCCCAGGCCCAGCACGGCGGTGCCGTTGGTGATGACGGCCACCAGGTTGCCCCGGCTGGTGTAGCGGAAGGCGTTGGCGGGGTTGTCGACGATTTCTTCGCAGGCGGCGGCCACGCCGGGCGAGTAGGCCAGGGCCAGGTCGCGCTGGTTGGTCAGCTGCTTGGTGGCGCTGATGGCGACTTTGCCGGGCGTGGGGAACTCGTGGTATTCAAGCGCGGCTTTTTTCAGCTCGGCGCGTTTGTCTTCGGGGGTGGTCATGCAGGGGTGCCTTTCAAGGGCGCTGGCCATGTTGGCGGCGCCTGACCCCTGCATTGTAGGAACATGACGAGTGGTCGGCCATGTGGGTGGCCACAAGCCGCGCGACAATCACGGCATGAGCCTGGGTGAATTCGACCTCATTGAACGATTTTTCTGGCGCCCTGCAGGGCAAGGGCCGCGCCGCGCCGTGGTGGGCAATGGCGACGACTGTGCCGTCATCGCGCCCGCCGCTGGCATGCAATTGGCCGTGTCCACCGACACCCTGGTGGAGGGGCGGCACTTCCTCTCCACGGTGGACCCGGCGCGCCTGGGTCACAAGGCCCTGGCGGTCAACCTGTCGGACCTGGCCGCCTGCGGGGCCAGGCCGCTGGCCTTCACCCTGGCCCTGACCCTGCCTCACGCGAACGAGGCCTGGCTGGCCGGTTTTGCGCAGGGCCTGTTGTCCCTGGCCGATGCCCACGATTGCGAATTGATTGGGGGCGACACCACGGCGGGGCCCCTGGCCATCGGCATCACCGCGATGGGCGAGGTGCCCGCAGGCCAGGCATTGCTGCGCCATGGTGCCCGCGCGGGCGACGACCTGTGGGTCAGCGGTTGGCCCGGTCTGGCGCGTCTGGCGCTGGAAGCCTTCCGGGGCACCTTGCAGCCGCTTTTGCCCGCCGATGACTTCGACACCGCGCGCCGGGCCATGGAATGCCCCGAACCGCGCGTGGCCCTGGGCCTGGCCCTGCGCGGCCTGGCCAGCGCTGCCATCGATGTGTCCGATGGCCTGCTGGGCGACCTGGGCCACCTGCTGCGCCGCAGCCAGGTGGGCGCCACGGTGGTGCTGGATGCGCTGCCGGTGCACCCTGTGCTGGCCGCGCGGCCCGTGTCGCAGCAGCACGATTGCCTGCTGGCCGGTGGTGACGACTACGAACTGGTCTTCACCGCCCCGCCCGAACACCGCGCGCGCATCCTGGCCCTGGGCGATTCGCTGGGCTTGCCCTTGACGCGCATCGGCGCCATCACCGCCACGCCCGGCCTGCAATTGCTGCAGGGCGAGCTGGACGTCTGGCCCGACGACGAGGTCAAGCCGCAAGCCGTGCCCAACCGCTGGACCTCGTTCGACCATTTCAAAAGCTGAGCATGCCAAGCCCCATTGACGTCGATCCTGATCCTGATGCGGTGGATGCCGTGAGCACCTTGCCGCCACGGCGCCCCGACGCCGCCTTGCTCCTCAGTCACCCCGCGCATTTCATCGCCCTGGGCGCTGGCAGTGGCCTGAGCCCCAAGGCCCCTGGCACGGTCGGGACGCTGTGGGCCTGGGTCAGCTTTTGGGCCTTGCAGAACCTGTGGGGCGTGGGGCCACAGGCCGACGTGAAATGGGCCTGGCTGATCGGCCTGGGTCTGCCCGTGGGCTGGTGGGCTTGCACACACACGGCGCGCAGCCTGCGTGTGGCCGACCCCGGCTCCATCGTGTGGGACGAGATCCTGGCCTTCTGGCTGGTGCTGTGGCTGCTCACGCCCACCGGCTTGATCGGCCAGTTGCTGGCCTTTGCCCTGTTCCGCTACTTTGACGCGGCCAAGCCCGGCCCGGTGGCTTGGGCGGACCAGCTGTTCAAGCGCCAGCCTGGCCAGGGCATTGGTTGGGCGCAAGGTTTCGGGATCTTGTTCGACGATTTTGTCGCGGCCTTGTGCACCTTGCTGGTCCTGGCCGTGATCATGCTGGGGTGGCCCAGCCTGCTGGCACCTTGACGGGGCTCGAAAGGACGAGGGCATGACTTTGGAACACAACCTGACCAGCCTGGTGACCGACCTGGCCGCCCAACTGCAAGCGCGGGGCTGGCAGTTGGCCACCGCCGAATCCTGCACCGGTGGCCTGATCGCGGCCACCTGCACCGAGGTGTCGGGCTCCAGCGCCTGGTTCGATCGCGGTTTCGTCAGCTACAGCAACCAGGCCAAGACCGAATTGCTGGGGGTGGATGGAGCCTTGATCGACGCCCACGGCGCCGTCAGCGAAGCCGTGGCCCGGGCCATGGCCGAAGGCGCGCTGGCCCGATCACGCGCGCAGTTGGCGGTGGCCGTCACCGGCGTGGCGGGCCCCACGGGCGGCTCGCCCGACAAGCCGGTGGGCACGGTGTGGCTGGCCTGGGCCCTGCAAGGCGGAAGCACACAAGCACTGCGTTGCCAGTTCCCGGGCGGTCGGGCGGCGGTGCGTTGGGCCACGGTGGAGCAGGCTCTGCAAGGCCTGCTCCAAGCGCTCTCACACGCGCCCTGAGCGGCGTCCGAAAATGTATTCCAGCGCGATGTCGATGATGATGCCCCACAGGCTGTAGAGCACCGATGCCAGCAGCGCATTCCAGAAACCGTGCACCTGGAACCCTTCCAGCAGCCCCGAGGCCATCTGGAAGGTGAAGGCGTTGATCACGAACAGGAACAGTCCCAGCGTCAGCACCGTCACCGGCAGCGTGAGCAAGATCAACAAGGGGCGCACCACGGCGTTCAGCAAGCCCAACACGGCCGCCGCGATCATGGCCGCACCGAAGCTGCTGACCTGCACGCCTTGGTCCCATTGGGCCAGCAGCATGAGCGCGGAAGACAGCAATAACCAGCGGATGAGCAATTTCATGCGGCCAAGCTTATCCCAGTGCGGCGCATTCCGTCACACCCAGCCCACAGTCCCCGGGTGATGACGGGTTTTGTTGCTGGGTGATTTACTCGATACTCGTGGCACATGGTCGCACGCACCGAATCAGGCCGCCATGGTTCCTTGATCTTGTCCCGGGTCCATGCGCCAGAAGTTCGAGCAATTTCTTGATGAAGCCAATCCGGCCAGCCGTTGCCTGCTGGCGGTGTTTGCTTCCACGCCCTTTTACTTCACCTACTGGTTCATCCACCTGTCAGGCCTGCTGGACCCGGTGGTTCAAGTCGGTTTGCGGCAACCGGTGGTCTGGATACTGCAAGCGGCCCTGGTGTTCAGCACGGCCTTGTCTTTCGGTTTCCTGATCTGGTTGTGGCCCCGGCGCCGCGATCCCAGCCCCATGCCCGGGCTCAGCGTGGCGGTGACGCTGAACATCGGCCTGATCTACACCTTGATCACCTTGTTCGCTGGCACCTTCACCACCGGGGCCAACATGACGCTGCTGGGCGTGCTGGCGATCGGCCTGCTGCTGTTCGATTTGCGCACCATGTGGATTGCCTTCCTGGTGTGCTCCGGCTTGCTGGTGCTCTACGACGTGTTCGTGATGGCGGGCCAGGTGCCTTACGCCCCGGCCATCACCCGCCTGGCTTTCAATGGGGTGGAGCCGCAGTGGTGGTGGGCCGTGTGGCGCAACGTGGTCTTCTACGCGGGCGTGGCCGTGATCTCCACCCTGCTGCTGGTGATGTTCGGGCGCCTGGATGCTCAGCACCGCCAACTCAACAAACTGTCTTACACCGACGTGCTGACGGGCCTGCCAAACCGGCGGTACTTCATGGACCGGCTGCAGGCCGAGGTGGCGCGCCAGGGCCGCACCGCCCAGCCCTTGTCCCTGATGCTGATCGACGCGGACCACTTCAAACAGGTCAACGACACCCATGGCCACGCCGTGGGCGACGAGGTGCTGACCGTGCTGGCCCGCCTGCTGGGCGAGTGCGTGCGCACCCCCACCGACCTGGCCGCCCGTTTAGGCGGTGAGGAGTTCGCCGTGCTCTTGCCAGACACCACGGTGGACGAGGCCGAGGCGGTGTGCGGGCGCATCCACAGCCGCCTGGCCGAGCATGTTTTCCAGGCCTCGGGCCAGACCTTCCACCTCACTGTGAGCATCGGGGTGGCGCAGTGCCACGGCCAAAGCGCCGAGGTGGTGCTCAAGCAGGCCGACCGCAACCTCTACCGCGCCAAGCAGGAGGGGCGCAACCGCTCGATCTACAGCGTGGACAGCACCTTGGGCAGCGAGGTGGGCGCATGAACTTGAAGGCGCTGATGCGCCGCATCGAGCTGCGCCTGTTGGACCGCAACGTGGCCAACCGCTGCATGGTGTTCGCGGTGCTGTCGCTGCCCATGGGCCTCATCTTGTGGGGGCTGCAGGCCTACGCGCTGGCGCACCCCGAGGCGGGCGCCTTCTACCGCCCCGGTGCCTTGCGCCTGGCACAACTGGGGCTGACGGCACTGATCCTGTGGCTGACCGCGGTGGTGTTGCTGGCCTGGCACTTGCGCCGTCAGGGCCGCGATGCGCGCTGGCTGGCGCAGTGGACGGTCATGCCCACCTTCATCGTCTTCCTGCTGCTGGCCATCGGCCATGGCCTGAAAGACACGCCCATGGGCATGGTGCTGATCCAGGAGCTGGTGGTGGCCCGCGCCCTGTTCAGCCTGCGCACCCTCAAGTCCACCCTGATCCTGGTGGTGGTGATGGTGATGGCCAGTGATTTGTTGATCACGGCGGGGCAACTGGGCTATGCCCCTTTGCTGACCGCGCCGGTGTTCAATGGCGAAGACCTGGCCGGGTGGTGGGCGGTGTGGTTGCGTGTCATGTTCCAGGCTGCCGTTTTGCCCTTCAGCGCCATGTTGTTCTTCGCCTTCAACACGCTGCGCCGCCAGCGCAAGGAGCTGGAAAGCCTGGTGCGCACCGATGTGCTGACGGGCTTGTCCAACCGCCGCGAGTTCATGAGCCAGCTGGAGATCGAATCGCACCGCCATGCCCGCAGCGGGCGGCCTTTTTGCCTGGTGGTGTGCGATGTGGATCACTTCAAGAAGGTGAACGACAGCTGGGGTCACCCGGTGGGCGATGCCGTGCTGGCCCAGTTGGGCCGCATCCTGCAGTCCAGCACCCGCGATCAGATCGACACGGCTGCGCGCCTGGGCGGCGAGGAGTTCGTGCTGCTGCTGCCCGACACCCACCTGGACGGTGCCCGCCGGGTGGCCTCAAAGATTGCGAGCAGTTTGCGCGAGCATGTTTTCCAGGCCGATGGGGCCTCGTTCAGCGTGACGCAGAGCATCGGCATTGCCGAGGTGCATGGCGGGCAGGGTGAGCGGGCCTTGCGCATCGCCGACCAGAACCTGTACACCGCCAAACGCGCGGGCCGCGATCAGACCGTGGCTTCGGTGGTGGCTTGACCCTTCAAAGCCACAGCGTCCAGGCCAGTCGGCCCCAGAACCCCGCCAGCACGACATTGCTGATGGCGAACAGCACCAGGCGGTGGATGACGTGGTTGTAGCTCAGGTGCACCACGCTGTGCGCCACGCGCAAAGCCACGTAAACCCAGGCCAGCAAAACCAGCATGTGATCGACGTGGTGCGTGACGTACGCCACCACGCTGCCCGCATAGAACAGCACCGGCAACTCCAGCAGGTTCATGTAGTTGCGGTTGGGGATGCTGACGTGCGGTGGCACCCGGGCCGACTCGCCAAACCGGAAATCACCCGGCCCCACCTCGCCCTTGAAGGCCGCGCGAAAACGGCGGATCGGGATCTGCAGCAACACGAGCATGGTCCAGAACACCAGCACGGTGACGGGTTGAAAGATGTGGATGGGTTCGAAGTTCATGTCCGCGATCCTAATCCAGCGTCTTTTCGCGCTCGGCCGTCTTGAGAGTCAGGTGACAAAAATGACAAAGCCCGCAGATGCGGGCGGTTTTGAGGAAAACCGGCGTCCTGACACGCAGGTCAGGACGGGGTCCGGTCGAATAGAAAAACAGAACTCCCTGTGTGTGTCAGAAACCGGCCTCCCAGCCTGCTTCTGACCTCCCAAGTCCATTTTGATATTCTCAATTCTTAAGTACGAACGACAGCGTTATTTGCATTCACCGCACACACCCCTCGCTCGTCAAATCAAGCTTTCCGTTTTATCGGACACGGTATTTTGGAGAGCTTTGACCATTCCACCTCCATGGAACGCCTCTGCTTTGAAAATACCGCAACTTGGTGTGAAAAGACTCGTTGATGCCTGGTGCGGAAATGCTTGTTTTCTTTAGAATGATTTCATTGTCTGACCTGCCGTCTGGAAAGTCCTTAAAAAACCTGAAGATCTTCTGAAAACGCTTGAAGAAGTGTCCCAGGGCCAGAAACCACAGAGGTAGAGTTGTCACATTGCTATCGCTTTGACCGCTTCGAGCTGCGTGCTGTGGAGCGCGTGCTGTACGTGGACGGCGAGCCCGTCGGCCTGGGCGCGCGCGCGATCGATTTGTTGCTGGCGCTGGTGGAGCGGTCAGGCCGCATGGTGTCCAAGAACGACTTGCTCGACCTGGTCTGGCCAGGGCTGGTGGTTGAAGAAAACAACCTCCAGGTTCAAATTTCCGCTTTGCGCAAAGTGCTGGGGCAGCAGGCCATCTCGACGATTCCCGGTCGGGGCTACCGATTTGCCCTGCCCATGGTGCGCGACGACGATTCCTTGCCCAGCCGCTTCACCCAAGTGGCGCCGCAGAACCCGGACGCGCTCATCCAGCTGCCCGCCGAAAATGTGCTGTCGGTGTTGCCCAGCGTGGCGGGCCGTTTGTGGGGCCGCGATCCCGATCTCGCCGCCTTGCACCGCGAGGCCCACCACCCCCTGATCACCATTGCCGGTCCAGGCGGCATCGGCAAGACGGCGTTTGCCCTGGCGGCTGCGCACGCCTGGTGTCGTGAGCACCGAGATGGTGCGGCGTGGGTGGAGCTGGCGGGCATCACCGACCCCTCCCTGGTGCCCACCGTGGTGGCGCAAGCGGTCGGCCTGCCCTCGGGCGGTGCCGATCCCCTGACCTCGCTGGTGGCGGCCTTGCGGCCTTTGCAATTGCTGCTGGTGATCGACAACGCCGAGCACCTGATCGACGCGGTGGCGCGCATGGCGCAGGCCATCACGGCTGCCGCGCCGGGTGTGCGCCTGGTGGTGACCAGCCAGGTGGCCCTGAAGCTGGACAACGAGCGCTTGTTCAGGTTGAGCGCCTTGTCGGTGCCTGAGCCCGGCACACCGCTGGAGTCGGCCCTGGCCCATGGGGCGATCGCCTTGTTCGCCGACCAGGCCCAGGCGGCCGATCGCCGTTTTGCGTTGACCGAGGCCAACCTGGACGAGGTGATCGCCCTGTGCCGTCGCCTGGACGGCATGGCGCTGGCCATCAAGCTGGCCGCAGCGCGCCTGCCCTTGCTCGGATTGCAAGGCGTGGTGACGCGCCTGGACGAGCGCTTCAAGCTCTTGCGCAGCCAGAACGCCTTGGCGCCACCGCGCCGACAAACGCTGATGGGCACCCTGGAGTGGAGCCACGAGTTGTTGTCGCTTGATGAGCAGACGGTGTTCCGACGCTTGTGTGTTTTCGCCGGTGGCTTCAACCTGCAATTGGCCAGCGCCGTGGCCATGGACGAATCCCTGGACGAATGGGCCGTTATCGAACTGTTGGGCGCCCTGGTGGATCGTTCACTGGTGGCCGCCGATGGCGCCGACGTGCCCCGCTACCGCCTGCTTGAAAGCACGCGCGACTTTGCCAGCCTGAAACTGGACGCCTCGGGCGAGCACTGGCTGATGAAACGTCGGCACGTGTCCACTGTGGCTGCCCTGATGGAGCAGGCTTACGCCGCCTACTGGCGAACGCCCGACGCGGCCTGGCTGGAAACCTACGGCCCCGAGATCGACAATGTGCGGGCGGCGCTGGACTGGGTGATGGCCCACGAGCCCTCCCTGGCGGTGGACATGGTGGGCGCCTCCAGCCCCTTGTTTTTGCTGCTGGGCCTGGCGCCGGAATGCCGTCGGCGTTGCCTGGCTGTGGAGTCACAAGTGCTGGCCATGCCAGCCTGCGCCCCGGTGGCGCGCTACTGGCTGGAACGCAGCCGTTTGAACTGGGGCGTCTCCAACACCCTGATGCACGACTTTGCGCGCCGCGCCGCCGAGCAAAGCCGCGCCTTGCAGGACGACGTGGGCCGCTACCTGGCCTTGCGCTGCATGGCGGGCAGTGGCGTGTTGCCCGCCGCCCAGGCCAAGAACCTGCTGGAAGAGATGATCGGGCTGGAAAAACCGGCTTGGCCGCCCCGCCTGCGTTTGCAGCGCCAACTGGCCACGGTCAGCGTGTTGCGTTCGGGCAAGCAACTGGAACAGGCCCGGCGCGTGTGCGAGACCTTGCTGTCGCACTCGCAGGCCAATGGCCTGGACGCCGTGGTCTCGGCTGCCCTGGCCGACCTGGCCGCGCTCAGCCTGGCCGTGGGTGACCCGGATGCGGCCGTGCAGCATTGCAGCGACATCATCGCGCGTGGCCGGCACCGCCGCGACAACTTCATCCTGCACGCCATGGCGATCAAGGCCACCGCCTTGTTCATGCAGGGCGATGACGAGCAGGCCCGAGGGGCCCTGGTGGACTTTGCCGCCGCTTCGCGCAGCCGCGATTGGGAGTGGTTCGGCCTGTACTCCGGCTTGTTCGCCTTGCTGGCCGCCATCGAAGGGCGCCACGAAACAGCCGCGCGCCTGCTGGGCTATGCCGACCGCGCCCACCAGCAATTGGGCTCGCGCGATGCCCACGCCGGCCAAGCCTGGGAGCGCGCCAGCAGCCTGGTGAACGCGGTGCTGCCATTGGCAACCACCTCGCGCCTGGCTTACGAGGGCGCGCAGATGGCCCCCGAGGCGGTGTGCAATTGGGCCCTGGCCCGCGTGGACGTCTGACGTGCAGGCCTTGTCCGATTGGCTGGCGTCGATTGGCATGGCCCGGGTCGAGCGCGTGCTGCTCGACAACGACATCGATGCTGAAGTCATCACCAGCCTGACCGAGGCCGACCTGGAAAAACTCGGCGTGTCCATGGGCGACCGCAAACGTTTGCTGCAGGCCATCGGCGTGCTGCGGCAGCAGGCGGTGAGGGCCCCGCTCAAACCTGGGCTGGCCAGCCAGGGCGAGCTTCGGCAATTGACCATCATGTTCTGCGACCTGGTCGACTCCACCCAGCTGTGCGAGCGCCTGAGCCCGGAGCAATGGCAGCAGGTGGTGTTGCTGTACCAGCAGACCTCGGCGGCGGTGATCGAGCGTTTTGGCGGCACCATCGCGCAGTACTTGGGCGATGGCCTGCTGGTGTATTTTGGCCACCCGCAGGCGCAAGAAGACGCGCCGGAGCGAGCGGTGCGCACAGGTCTGGCCCTGGTCGAGGCCATCCGCCACTTGCCCAGGCAGCCCCCAGGGCACGACGAACCCTTGCCCTTGCCCTGGGCCGTGCGCATCGGCATCCACACAGGCCTGGTCGTGATGGGTGAAATTGGCGGGGGAGCTCGGCGCGAGCAACTGGCCTTGGGCGACACGCCCAATCTGGCCGCGCGCCTGCAAGCCCTGGCACAACCCAACACCGTGGTGATCAGTGACAGCACGCGCAAGCTGGCTGGCACGGGCCTGCAGTGTGAAGACCTGGGGCGGCCTTTGCTCAAGGGCGTGCGGGAGCCGCGCCAGGTCTGGCGCGTCCAGGCCGTCAACACCGCCACCAGCCGCTTTGACGCGGCCACCAGCGCAGGCTTGACCCCGCTCGTGGGCCGCGCCCATGAACTGGGTTTGCTGGTGGACCGATGGCAGGCCGTGCAGCGCGGGCAGGGCCAGGTGATGGTGCTGTCGGGTGAGCCAGGCATCGGCAAGTCCCGCCTGCTCAAGGAATTGAGGGATCGCCTGGGCAACGCCGGTCTGGGCGCAGTGCGCCTGCAATGCTCGGCCCACCAGATCCACCGTGCTTTCCACCCGAGCATCGACTACTTCGAGCGCGTGCTGAACCTGAGCCGCGACCAGCCCGCCGAGGTCAAGCTGGGCTCGCTGGAGCGCATGGTGATGGGGCAGTTGCACCGCTCAGCGCAGCAGGTGGCCTTGCTGGCCTCGATGCTGTCCATTCCCTGCGAGGACCGCTACGGCCCGTTGGTGGAAAGCCCGCAGCAGCACGAGCGTGACACCATCATGGCGCTGGTCGACGTGGTCGAGGCCGCTGCCCTGCGCGAGTCCACCCTGGTGCTGGCTGAAGACGTGCATTGGGCTGATCCGGCCACCCTCGATTTCCTGGGCTTGCTGATCGAACGTGCCAGGTTCGTGCCTTTGATGCTGGTCATCACCCACCGGCCCGAGTTCCAGTTGTCGCTGGGTGCAGGTGACCAGCATGTCACCACCTTGAAGCTGCCTGGTCTGCACCGTGCGGAGGTGGCCGAGCTGGTGGCGCAGTTGTCGCGCGAAGTGGCCTTGCCCGCGGCCTTGACGCAGCACATCCTGAGCAAAACCGATGGCGTGCCTTTGTTCATCGAAGAGCTGACCAAATCCATCCTTGAGATCCCCTTGAGCGGTGGGCGCGAAGATCACCGCACCGAGGTGCCCGCCACGTTGCGTGACTCGCTGATGGCGCGGCTGGATCGCGTGCCGGCGGCCAAGGCCATCGCGCAGATTGGCTCGGTGTTGGGCCGCGAGTTCAGCCATGAGTTGATCGAGGCTTTGTCCCGCATGTCGCCAGCAGAGTTGGCGGCGGCCCTGGCCGCGCTGACGCAGTCGGGTCTGGCCACGCAGCAGGTCAGCCACCAGGGCACCGTCTACACCTTCAAGCACGCGTTGGTGCAGGATGCGGCCTACGACTCGCTGCTCAAGCCGCAGCGCGAGGCCTTGCACGCGGCCATTGTGCAGGTGGTGGAGTCGCGCTTTCCAGCCCTGCAGCACAGCAAGCCCGAGATGCTGGCGCGCCATGCCAGCGCGGCTGGGCAGCCGCAGCAGGCCATCCCGTATTGGCGCAAGGCCAGTGAGCAGGCCTTGCAGCGCCTGTCCTTGCACGAGGCGGCGGCGCACTTGAATGCGGGCCTGGCTTCGGTGGCCGCGCTGCCGGTGTCATCGGGGCGTGATCAGACCGAGCTGCAACTGCGGGCCTCGCTGGGCACGGTGCACATGCTGGCCAAGGGCTGGGGTGCGCCCGAGGTCGAGCAGGCGTATGCGCGCGCCAATCAGCTGGCCGACGCGGCCGACAAGGTCGAGGAATCGATCTGGCCCTTGTGGGGCGTGTGCGTGTTCCACCTGGTGCGTGGCGAAGTCAACCAGGCCGAGACCATCGGCAAGCGCTTGATGACGGTGGCCCGCCAGGCCAACAGCCGCCATGCCTGGCTGGTGACCAACATGATGCACGCGCAGTTGTGCCTGTACAGCGGCCGGGTGAACGAGGTCGCGGCGCATGCCGACCAGGTGATTCACCGCTACAGCGATCCGCAGGACCGCTCCCTCATCACGCTGTATTCGATGGACCTGAAGTTGGTGGCGCTGGTGCATGGCTCACAGGCGCGCTGGATCGCGGGCGAGGACCATGATGCCGAGGCGCTCTGCCTGGAGCAGGAGCACTTCGCGGCCTCGCTGAACCACCCGCACAGCCTGGCCTGGACCCATGCCTGGGGCGCGATGTCCTACCTGTTCCGTGGCGATGTCGAGGGCTTGCTGGCGCGGCTGGAGCGAGGCTTGGGCCTGGCCGAGCAGCATGGCTTCACTTACGTGACCTCGATCGGCGTGATCGCCCGGGGTTGGGCTTGGGCGCAGCAGGCGGGGCGCCTGCAGGAGGGCATCGAAGAGATGAGGCGCGGCCTGGCGCTGTTCAGGCAGACGGGCGCGGGCATCGTCGTGCCCTTCTTCCAGACTTTGCTGGCGCAGGCCTTGGGGCGCGCCGGGCAGCGCCGCGAAGCGCTGGCTTTGCTGGACGCGTCACAGGCCTTGATCGAGCAGGGCGGTGAGCGCTGGCACGAGGCCGAGCTGCACCGCATTCGGGGCGAGTTGCTGGCGTCGGGGCCTCATCCCGACCTGCCGCAGGCCGAAGCCAGCATTCGCCGGGCCTTGAAGGTGGCTTCGGCGCAAGGGGCCCGCCATTGGGCCCACCGCGCGCAGGCGGACCTGGACCAATTGCTGGTCAGGCGCTGACGGCGGTCTGGGCGGCGGCGATCTTCTGCAGGTTCTCCGGGCTGAAGAAATCAGCCGGTGACACCGTCTGGCCGAAGACGCCGAAGTAGCGGTCGGCCTGGGGCTGGTTGTGCGCCAGGCTGGTGAACAGCTGGATGACCTCGTCGGTGGGCGGGGCCAGGCGGGCCATGTCTTGCGAGAACAGGTGCAAGGGCACCGACACCGCATCACGGCGGGAGGCGTATGCCGCCACGGTCTCGTCCAGATCACCTGGGCCCGACAGGCCTTGGTGAAGCAGCTCGGCCAACAGGTCGGCATCGCGCAGGGCATTGGTGATGCCGGCGGCGGTGATGGGGTCGACGGTCAGGCCGGCATCGCCGACCAGGCTCCAGCCCTGGCCCACCGGTTGGCGGCAGAAAGTGCTCACGCCGGTGCTGATCCAGTCTTCTTCGCGCTTGCCGGCGCGCAGGCGCGCTGCCAGGTCGGGGCTCATGGCTTCCATCTCGGCGAAGAAGTGGGCTTCGGTGTCCTGGCGCGGCACGCGGGGCGAGGTGCCCGGCAGGATGACGCCCGACAGCACCTGGTCGTCGTTGGTCTGCCAGGCGTAAGCCATGCGCTGCGGGCGCGAGATGAACTCCACGCCCTTGAGCGATACGCCGCTGAAGTAGGCGAAGGTGTTGAGCGAGCCGGCTTCCTTGGGGAACTCGTGGTACGCCGTGCTGCCCACGGAGCGGGCCACGCGCGAGTGCCTGCCATCGGCGCCGACGACCCAGCGGGCCTGCTCGGTCATCACGCTGCCATCGGGGTTCTTGGCGGTGATGCCGACCACGCGCTCGCCATCGCGCAGCACGTCGTCCAGTAGCACGCCTTCGCGCAACTCGGCGCCTGCAGCCACGGCAGCATCCAGCAGGATCTGATCGAGCACGATGCGCTTGGGGGCGAAGGCCGCGCCCACCTTGGCATGAGGCGGTGTGCCCTTGAGCACCAGCTCGCCCAGGTCGAGCGAGAACTCGGTGAGGGCGGGACACAGGGAGGCGCGCACGGCATCGAGCACGCCCCACTTTTGCAGCAGGTCGGCGCCCGCGTGCCACACCAGGTGGGTGGACAAACGCATGTCGCTGGGGAAGCGGTCCTGGTCAATGATCAGAACCTTGTGCCCTTGGCGCGCCAGCAGCAAGGCCGTTGCTGCACCGGCGCATCTGGCGCCCACCACAATCACATCATGCATGGTCAAGACTCGATACTGCTAGGTCGTCAACTTGGGCCAGCCGTAAGGCGGGGCGGGCTTCGTGTCGATGTGGACCACGATGACCTGCGGCCGACGGCTGGACTGTGCTGATGCTAGCGCATTTGCCAGGGCCTCGGCCAGAGCGCTTGTACCCTGGTCGGGCCTGATGGCCACCGCTTGCGCGCCCAACCCTTCGGCGAATTTGACGAGGTCGGGCTGGCCCAGCTTGTAATAGTCGTCCCAGGCTGCGGCGGGCGGCAACAGCTGGGCCATGCCCTGGCTGACCATGGCCAGGTCGTTGTCGTTCAGGACCACCCAGATGGCACCCACGCCGTTCTGCGCTGCGGTTGATATCTCAGCCCCGTGCATCATGAAGGCGCCGTCGCCAACGATGGCCAGGCAGGGCTGGTCGGGCGCGGCCAGCTTGGCGCCGATCACGGCGGCCACGGCAAAGCCCATCGGGCCCATGGCCAGGGCACTTTGGTAACGCAGGGGTGGATCGATGACCAGGTTGTTGAGCGACCAGCCCACGCAATTGCCCGCGTCGATGAAGACGTGACCGCCCTGCATGGCCTCGTTGATGACGCGCATCATCGCGGCGGGGTGCACCGGGGCACTGGTGGCATCGCGGCCGGCCGGGTCGGACCACGGCGCGTGAGAGCGTTTGATCTCGGCGATGGATTGCAGCCGTTGTGCCACCCGGTGCGCGTCGGGGTGGGCCCGCAAGGCCTGCTCGCACAACTCGTCCAGGGTGGCGCCGATCTCGGCCACCACGCCTCGGGTGATGGCGAAGTCTCGGCCGATCACGCTGGCGTCCAGGTCGATCTGCACAAAGGTTTTGCGTGGGCTCAGTGTGCGGCTGTACAAGTCGGAGGCCACGACCGAGGTTGCCAGCTCGCCCAGCGTGGAGCCCAGCACCACCAGCGCGTCCAGGTGATCCGGATCGGTGGGGGGCTTCATGTACAGCTGTGTCCAGGCCGAGCCGCACATGCCGTAGTTGCGCAGCGACCAGGCGTGCGTTTCCGGGAAGATGCCTTTGCCGTTGGGGGTGGTCATCACCGGGATGCCGAAGCGTTCGACAAAGTGGGTGAAGGCGGCCAGGCGGTGGGGATCGGCCAGTGCTTCGCGGCAGCCATTGCCCAGAAAAATCAAGGGTCGATCGGCGTGGATCAGCTCGTGCAAGGTGGCGGCCACGGCCTTGGCGTCGGTGCAGGCGGCCACCGCGCGGTAGCTGGAAGGCTTGATGCTGCTGGGGTAGCTGCTCAAGGCCGTGCCGGCCACGTCGTTGGGCAAGCTGATGTGCGCGGCCCGTCTTGGCAAGGAACAGGCATTGCGCAGCGCTTGCTGGAAGAGCGTCTGGAAGTTGCCCTGGTTGGAGATCATGTCGCTGGACTGCACCGAGTTGCGGAAGATGCTGGTGATGTCCAGCTTGGCATCGGCGCCTTCTTGCAGGTAACCCTGGCCGAAGTATTTCTCGGGCACCTCGCCCGTGACGACCAGCACCGATGAATTGCTGGCCTGCGCGTTCATGGCGCCGGTCACGGCATTGGTGGCACCGGGTCCGGAGGTGGTCATCACCACGCCCAAGCCTGCGCCTGCCCGCGCGTAGCCATCGGCCATGTAGGCCGCGCCGGTCTCGTGCCGGCAGATCACGTAGTCGATGTCGTGCTGCTGTTTCAACTCGTTCATCAGCCAGACCAGTGCACCGCCTGGTATGCCGAAGATCCTGGTCACGCCCTCCGCTTTCAAATAGGCCAACAGCAGTTGCGCGACGGTCTGGGTGGCGGGGGTGTCAACGGTGGTTTGCATGGGGCTCCCTCGAATTAGTGGCAAAAGGTGCCTGAAATTACCGCGTTGCACGACCGCGTGGCTGCCAGAATTCCGAGACAAATCACCGGGAGTTCACGCTATGACTCACTCAACAGCTTCGAGCAAGACTGTGTTGGACGTGGCCATCGTGGGAGGCGGCGTGTCCGGCCTCTACAGCGGTTGGCGCTTGTTGACCACGCCCTCACCCGATCAGCCGCAGACGGTGTCCTTGTTCGAAGGCAGTGATCGCGTTGGCGGCCGTCTGCTTTCGGTCACACCGCCGGGCATGCCCGAGGCGCGCATCGAACTGGGTGGCATGCGCTTCACCACCGGGCAGCAGCTGGTGATGTCGCTCGTGCCCTATCTGAAGCTGGCCACCGAGCCCTTCCCGGTGGGGCAGAACCAGAACATGGCCTACCTGCGCGGCCACCGCTTGCGCACCGCCGACCTGAACGATCCCGACAAGATCCCCTATGTGCTGACGCCTGCCGAACGCGATGGCTTGAAAGACGGCTTCACCGCCATGGCCGCCGAGAACTTCCTGCAGAAGGTGATGGGCCAGCCCCACGTGGACCTGAAGACCGTGCCCTGGGAGAAGCTGGCGCGCAGTGGCCAATACGAAGGGCACTACCTGCGCGATCTGCCCATGCGCTATGTGTTCAACCGCTCGGTCAGCCACGAGGCGTTTCAGTTCGCCGAAGACACCAGCGGCTACGACAGCATCTTCTTCACCTGGAACGCGGCCGACGGCTTCCCCTGGAACCTGGCCGACTACGGCGCCACCATCGAGTACAAGCGCCTTGTTCAAGGCTACGAGTCCTTGCCCTTGACCTTGCGCGGCAAGTTCGAAGAGGCGGGTGGGAAGCTGCACCTGAAGCACCGCCTCATTGGCTTCGACCATGTCGAGCAGGAGGATGGCAGCAAGCTGATCGAGATGCACTTCGACCGCGATGGCCACCGAGAGACTGTCTACGCGCGCAAGCTGATACTGGCCATGCCGCGCCGATCACTGGAGCTTCTGGCGCAAAACGGCGCCGTGCTGGGCCCCGAGCAGCACGAGGTGCACCGCCTGATCCAATCCGTCACGCCCATCCCTTTGTTCAAGCTGGCCCTGTGCTACCGCGAACGTTGGTGGGAGAAGCTGGGCATCACGCAAGGCCAGTCGGTCACCGACCTGCCGATCCGCCAGTGCTACTACTGGCCGGTGGGCGATGACACCAAAGCGGGTGCCATCCTCATCTACAACGATGGTCTGGACCTGGACTATTGGTGCGACCTGATTGCCCACCCCGCCAAGTTCCAGAACAAGACCCTGGATGGCGATGTGCCCTGGCCCGAGCAGGAGTGGATGCAACACCCCGCGCCCGAGTTGATGGTGCAGGAAGCCCACCGCCAGTTGCTCGACATCCACGGCATTGAAGATCATCCAGACCTGCAGCCTTACGCGGCGGCCTTCCGGGATTGGGGCGAAGACCCCTTCGGGGGCGGCGCCAACTTCTGGCCGCAGCACGTCGAGAGCTACGAGGTGGCCCGCCAGATCCTCAAGCCTGTGCAGGACGTGCCGGTGTTCATCTGCGGCGAGGCTTATTCGCATGGCCAGGGCTGGGTGGAAGGTGCGTTGGAGACGGCCGAGGCCATGCTGCAGGGACACTTTGGTTTGGGGCGCCCCCCTTATCTGCCGGGTGCACAGCCACCAAAACCTTGATGCATCGCAACATGGCCTTGCGCGGACTGCAGTGAAATCCTGCTTGAGGAATTTGCCCTCGTCATTGCAGGAAAAAGACCATGAGAACCAAGAACGCTCAATGCGCCGCCGTGTTGCTGGCATTGCTCGGCGGTGCCGCCATGCCCTTGGCCGCGCAGGCTGAGGAGTCCCCCTGGCTGGTGCGCGTGCGCGCCGTCAACCTGGAAAGCGACAACGAAGACTCGACGGGCCTGAACCTGTCGATCAACAACAAGGTCATCCCGGAAGTCGACATCTCGTACTTCTTCACGCCGAACATCGCGGCGGAGTTGGTGCTGACCTACCCGCAAAAGCAGACCATTTACTCGGGCGGCGCGGAGATTGGCTCGCTCAAGCACCTGCCGCCCACGCTCACGCTGCAGTACCACTTCGACAAGATGCGCGAGTTCAAGCCTTACCTGGGCATTGGCGTGAACTACACGCGCTTTTCCAGCGTGCATTTCAGCCCCGCCGTGCAGGCCGCGCTGCAACCCAGCGTGAGCAAGAACAGCTTTGGCCTGGCCTTGCAAGCGGGCGTTGACTTTGAGTTCCGCAAGAACTGGTACCTGAACCTGGACGTGAAGAAGGTTCAGATTCGCACCGACATCAAGTCCGCCGGGGCCAAGGTGGGCGAGTTCAAGGTGGATCCCTGGTTGCTGGGCGTGGGCGTGGGCATGCGGTTCTGAGTCAAACCGCTGGGCCGCCTTGCTCAGCCGGGGATGAAGACGTAGCCCACGTTTCGCACCGTCTTGATCACCTCGGGCTTGTCGGGGTTGCGCTCGACCTTGCGGCGCAGGCGCATCACGCGCAGATCAATGGAGCGGTCGAACACATCCCAGCCGCGGTTGTGCGCCTGCTCCATGATCTGGTCGCGGTTGAGCGGCCGGTTGGGGTGCGAGGCGAACAGGGCCAGCAGCTCGAATTCCGAAGCCGTGACGGCGATCTCGACACCGTCGTGGCTGAAGAGCTGTCGCGAATCGAGGTCGAGCGCACATTGACCGAATCGGACCCGCTTGGTGGGCGCCACGGCCGTCACGGCCATTTCAGCTGTGACTTCTGAGCGCAAGCGGCGCACCAGCGCGCGCACGCGGGCCAGCAGCTCGCGCACTTCAAAGGGCTTGGGCAGGTAGTCGTCGGCGCCCAGCTCCAGGCCCACGATGCGGTCCACCGAATCGCCCGCCGTGGTCAGCATCACCAGCCCGATGCCGGGGTGGGTTTCGCGCAGCCAGCGTGCCAGTGACAGGCCGTTCTCGCCCGGCATGTTGATGTCCAGGATGGCCACGTCGGGCACGGCCTGGGCCACCAGTGCGCGGGCCGACAGCGCATCCTCGGCGGTGCGCACGGTGAACTGGTGCCGCTCGAAGTACTCGCTCAAAAGCGAGCGCAGCTCGGGCTCGTCGTCCACCACCATCACCACCGGCTGGGTCTTGTTGCCTGGCACAGGGCCTCCCGCGTTGTTGCCTGGCCGGGATGATATCGCCCATCCATCACAATGCCGCACTGGCCAAAACGGATGGCCCACCTATGCAGCGGGGAGTGCGAGAGGCATGAACAACGAGGAACAAGACGGCGAATTCACCTGGTCGGTCACCGCCGAGCGAGCGGGCAAGACGCCAGCCTTTCCATTGGACCCCACGCTGCTCGGTGCCTTGCTGGACCACAGCACCACGCAGGTCGGTATCTTTGGCCGCGACCATGTCTACCAATATGCCAACCAGGAAATGCTGGACGGCCTGGGCCGCACCTGGGACCAGGTGGTGGGCCAGCACCTGTCCACCGTGATGGGCACGGCGCTGTACGTCAAGCGCTACGCCAGACTGAGCGAGCGCCTGTTCGCGGGCGAAACCCTGCGCTGGAGCGGCTGGCTGGGCGAGCCCGGGCAAGGGTGGCGTTTTCTGAAGGAGGCTCTGGTGCCCTTTGCGCCGGTGGACGGGGTGGTGCAATCGGTGGCCGTGTTCCGGCATGACCTGACCGAACTCAAGCAACGCGAGCTGGAGCTGGCCGACAAGCTGCAGGAGTTGCAGGCCAGCGAGGTCCTCAAGTCCGCCATCGTGGATCACGCCCTGGCCGCGCTGATCTCCACCGATGCCAAAGGCTTGATCGTCGAGTTCAACCCCTCGGCCGAGGCCATGTTCGGCCGCACGCGCGCCGACGTGCTGGGTCGGCCGGTCAGCGAAGTGGTGATGCCCCAGCGCTTTCGAGCGGCCCACGAAGCCGGCATGCAGCGCATGGACAGTGGCGGCGAAGCCCGCATCCTGGGCAAGCGCATGGAGATGCACGCCCTGCGTGCCGATGGCAGCGAGTTCCCGATCGAGATGGTGCTGTGGCGCACCAGCGTGCATGACTCGGTCTTCTACACGGCCTCCATGGTGGACCTGACCGAGCGCCACAACGCCGCCGAGCAGATCGAACGGCAGCGCGAAGCCTTGCGGCAAAGTGAAAAGCTCACCGCCATGGGCAGCCTGCTGGCGGGCGTGGCCCACGAGTTGAACAACCCCCTGGCCATCGTGATGGGCCGCGCCAGCCTGCTGGAAGAGAAGTGCGAGTCGGACGACCTGAAGGCGGATGTGCAGCGCATCCGCGAGGCCGCCGAGCGTTGCGGTCGCATCGTGCGCACCTTCCTCAACATGGCGCGCAGCCGGCCTTCGCAGCGCCACAAGGTGGGTCTCAACGAGATGGTCCACGCGGCCACCGACATGCTGCACTACGGCTACCGCAGCCATGGCATCGAGTTGCAACTGCAGCTGGACCCCGCGCTGCCCGAGGTGCTGGCCGATGGCGACCAGATCGGGCAGGTGATCCTGAACCTGCTGGTCAATGCGCAGCAAGCGCTGGCCAGCATCGCTGGCCCTCGCCGCGTCAGTGTCCAGACGGGTGTCGAGCGCGCGGAAGGCCAGGTCGGCGTGTGGCTGCGCGTGCGCGACAGTGGTCAGGGCGTGTCACCCGAACTGCATGGCCGCGTGTTCGAACCCTTCTTCACCACCAAGCCTGACGGCATGGGCACCGGCATGGGGCTGGCCGTCTCGCGGGCCTTGGCGCGCGAACATGGCGGCGACCTGCTGCTCGAAACGGTGGACGTGGACAGCAGCCTGGACGGCCTGCGCGGCGCCTGCTTCCGCCTGGTCCTGCCCATGAACGCGCAGCCAGCCGAGGACACCATCCCGGCACCCTTGCCGGAGCTGGAAGAGGAGCCCATGCTGGCCCGCATCCTGGTGGTGGACGACGAGCCCGAGCTGACCGCGTTGATGCGCGACATGCTCGAAGGCGCGGGTTATGAAGTGGCCACGGCCGAATCAGGCGCGGTGGCACTGGAGCTGCTGGAGATGGCGCGCTTCGACGCGGTCGTCTCCGACCTGCGCATGCCCGACATGGATGGATCGGCCTTGTGGCGCGAGCTGTCGATTCGGCACCCGAGCCTGGCGCGCCGGATGCTCTTCGTCACCGGCGACACGCTGTCGCTGGATGCGCAGAAGTTCTTGCGCGACTCACGCAGCGACAGCCTGGACAAGCCCTTCTCCAAGGGTGACTTGCTGGCCAAGGTGGCGGCTTTGGTGAGTTGATGGATCGCGGGTGTTCAGGCTTGATCAAGCCAGGTCGCGCTGGTAGAGCAGGGCCACGGCATGCATCTCCATGCCGATGCCCAGCATCACCACGTACTTCGTGGTGATCTCGTTTTGGCACCGGGCAAAGTTGACCGGCACCGACGAGGCCACCATGTCGCCCAACTCCTCGATCGTGTTGAGGTAATGCGCCGGCTGGATGGCCGCGTTCCACGCGTCGAAGACCGCTTTGGACGTCTGGTGCGCCACCAGCGTGATGTCTTGGCCGCTCAGGCCATGCTTGGCCAGCAGGCGGTTCACGATCACGCCGGGCACGTTGAAGCCAAAGGTTTTCACCGCGTTCTCACCTGTCTTGTCGTCCAGCTTCATCAAGGGCTTGGTGAACAGCTCGTGGTGATGACGCACCGGCCGCTGCGCCATGCGCAGGGCGCTGAAATACTGCGTCTGCGTGTCGTTGTCCCAATCGATCAAACGGAAACGCGTGGGGTCGTCGGTCCAGCCGACCACGGCCGCGCCAGCACCGTCAGAGGCCGCCAGCGAGACAGGCTCGTGGTAGTCCATGTGGTGCGTCCAGTTGTTGCCGCAGGCCACCAGGGCGTGGCGCGCGGTGCCGCAACTGACCATGTCGTGCGCCAGCTTCATGCCGTCGATGAAGTTGCTCTCGTCGGTGTTGAGCGAGAAGATGCGGCATTGCCGTGACAGGCCCAGGTCGCGGTGCACGGCGGCCAAGGCATTGGGCGCGTAGTACTCGCTGACGGTGGCGGAGCCTAACAACAGGTCGACCTCGTCCAGCGGCACCTTCGCTTGCGCCAAAGCCGTCTTGCACGAGTCAACCATGATGCCGACCACGTCGTTGGCATGGGCCAGCACGCGCCGGTACTTCAGGCCATTGAACAGGTCGGAGCCGCCGGGCTCATGCGCTTTGAGCCAGTCGAAGATGGGGTCGTCGTTGCCCCGAATGTGGTCTGGGACCTGGTGGCCCTGGCCGAGGATGGCCACGTGCTTGACGGCTGTTTGCTGATCCATGTAGACCTCCCCCTGATGCAGTGGAGTCCGAATGTTCCATCGGATTGGCCTTCAGGGTTTGAGAAACAAGTCGCGATTTCCGCGGCTTTTCAAGTCGGAGGCCAGCCGTGGCGGCATGAATTTTTAGAATGAAAGTATTGTTTTATAGACATAAATCAATTCAATGTATAAAATAATTAACATATGCCACGCCGAGATCCTTTGTCAGAGCCCCTTGAGGTCACCCAGTTCGTGACCGAGGTAGGCATGCGTCTTCGCCTGATGCGCGTGGCACGCGGCCTCAGCCAGGCAGACTTGGCCGAGCGGGCCGACGTGAGCCGCCAGACCTTGATGGCCATCGAAGGCGGGGCTTTGTCCACCCGCTTTGCCGATGTGGCCAGGCTGCTGTGGGTGCTGGATGACGTCGGGCTTCAAACGGCGCTGGCCAGCGCCGCGCAAGATGCCGTGTACCAGGAGGCTGCGCGAACCAGCTTGCCCAGGTCCAAGCGCCGTGGCGCGGGCCCAGCATGATCCGAAGGGCGCCCGTGTTCCGCTGGATGACCCTATCTGCCGGGACGCAGCGAACCGCCATCCGCGTCGGCGAGCTTTGCCAAAAGGCCACGCACTGGGAGTTTGTGTACGACGCAAACTACCTGGCCTTGGGGCCACTTGCGTGGGAGTTGGACCCCACCCGCATCAGGACCAAGCAACGCTCGCCCTACACGGTGGTGGGGGCAGTGCCGCACGGTGTGTTCTGCGACGTGGCCTTGTCCGGTTGGTCGCTCGATGCCTTGCGCAAGCGCCGTCATGAGTTGCCAGGTCTGTTGCCTGGTCAAGGCAAGGACGGTGAACCATGGGGCTGGTGGGAGCGTTTGATTTACGCGCCCGCCGATGGCTTTGGCGCCTTGTTCGTGGGCGAGCCCGACAGCAAGCCACCATTGGGCACGGTGCTGATCGACCAGTTGCTGAAGGTCACCAAGGCCACCTTGATGCCTGGGCACATGCAGACGTCTTCCGGGGCCATGGGCGGAGAGCGGCCCAAGTTGACCGCCTATCGCGACGAGGCTGGTACAGGCGATGCTCCTGTGATCCTGAAGTTCGCCCTGCCGAGTGAACGCGCAGACAGTGTGGTGGCGGAGGCCACAGCCTTGAGCCTGGCGAGCGAGCTTGGCCTTCGTGTGCCCACGCACCATGTGGACTTGATCAATGATGTGCCGGCGTTGTCCATCGCGCGGTTTGACCGAGGGCTCGGAAAGAGCGGGCTGGCCTACCATTGCGTGAGTGCTGCCACTGCCCTGGAGCTGACTCCCGGCACCGACCGTGATGATCGGCGCCGCAGCTATGTACAGTTGCGCTCCAAGCTCAAACAGGCTGGTGATGCGCTGGAGCTTTACCGGCGCATTGTGTTGAACGCGGCGGTGGGCAACAGTGACGACCACCCCTGGAACACCAGCTTGCGCCAAACAGGGCTGGGCTCCTGGGAGCTCTCACCTTTGTACGATGTGATGCCCTTTTTTGCACACCAGCCACCCACGGTGATGGGCATGGCCTTGCGCCGTGGTGGCGAAAGGGCCGCGACCCAGGAGAACCTGGTGGCCGCAGGTTTGGAGATCGCAGGCTTGAAACCCGAGGCTGCTCAAGCGGTCGTGGATGAGATCTTTCGGCATGTCCGTGTGCACTGGCGGCGTGTCTTCAACCAGCATGCCGCGCATCTGCCGACTGCAGTGGCCGACGACTGGGCGCCCGTGTTTGAGCCCAGCGATCAAGCTCCGTGACCGGACGGTTCACTGCCCCGCCGCGTGCAGCGCATTGCCCGCCGCGATCGGATCGCCCGTGCGCTGAAAGGTCTGCAGCCAGGTCCCATAGCTGGGCATCTCCTTCACCTTCCACGGATGAAAGCCCGGCTTGTAGTACGCCAGGTAGTAGCCCAGCGTGGGCATGAACAAGCCGCCTGGCTTGTAGAACCACCAGAGCCCCTTGGCCCACATGCCCACGCGTTGCCAGCGGCTGAAGCCATCGACCTTGAACATGTGGTTCATGATCTTGGACACCGTCAGTGGGAAGCCGAAGCTCACAGTTAGCATGGCCAGGTTGCGCTGCCAGTAACCGGCCTTGGCCACTTGCGTCAGCACGTCAAACGCCACGGCCTTGTGCTCGACTTCTTCGATGGCGTGCCAGGCATACAACGCCCGCACGCGCGCGTCGCTCTTGTCCAGCAGCTCGCGGCGCTCGAAGAAGCTGGTGCACATCATCGAAGTCAAATGCTCCAGCGCCGAGGTCACGGCCAGGCGCTGCAAGGGTGTCGTCAGCTTGAACGCATCAACGAACAGGCGCGTCTCGAGCTGTTCATTGATCGAGTCGATCTCCACGCCCTGTTTTTTCAGGCGCTCGTTGTATTGGCGGTGCACCAGGCTGTGCTGCGCCTCTTGTCGCGTGAAGTCCTTGACCTCCTGCTGCAGTTTGGGGGAGGTGATCTGGTCCTTGAACTCGCGCACGCTGGTGATGAAGAACTTCTCGCCCATCGGGAACAGCGTGGACATGGCGTCAAAAAAGCGCGTCTTGAACGGGTCGTTGTCCATCCAGTATTTGGGGATGTCGCCGTCCAGGCCGAAGTCCAGGTTCTCGCGGGGGACGATGGTGGCGTGTTCGCTCATGGTGTGTCTCCTTGTTCTGCGGTGCCTTGCGATTGGCGAAAGGCGCTGGGGGACAGCCCGGTCCAGCGCCGGAAGGCGCGGGTGAAGCTGTGTCGGTCGGCAAAGCCCAGCTCGTTGCTGAGCGATTCAATGTTGCAGCGCGGGCCCTGCAGGGCCACTTTGGCCAGGGCCAGTCGGCATTGGGCCTGGATCTCGGTGTAGGCCTGGCCCTCATCGCGCAGGCGGCGTTGCAGGGTGCGTGGGTGCAGGTCCAGCCGCTCGGCCATCCGTTCGATGCCCTGGCACAGCAGGGCCGGGTTCTGTTTGAAGTGGTGTTCGATCTGGCTGACCAGGGCCTGGCCACTGACGGGCAGTTGCTGGTTCAGCAAAGCTTGCGCGCGTTGGTGCAAACCGGGGGCGGCGCCAGGCAGGGGCATGTCCAGCAGGCGCGTGGCGAACACGGCGGCGTCGCGGGCCTGCCGGGTACGGATGGGCGCGGGCAGGGCCGAGGTGTGCGACGTGAACAGCGCATCGGGCTGGTGCCGCACTTCGATGTGGTGGATCAGGTCGGTCGGGCCCAGGGCCAGGCGAACGATCTTGCTGATGGCGGCCAGCACCGACTCGACGAAGTAGCCGCGCACGGCGGGGTCGTTGTCGTGCAGGTCGATGTCCAGCAGCAAGGCGGATTGGGCGCCGCTTTCCTCCACCCGCAAAGCCATGTTGGGCATGGTCATGCCGGCCCATTGCAAGGCGGGCAAGGCCTGGCGCAGGGTGGGGCTGGTGGCCAGGAAGGTTTCCAGCGCAGGCAGGTGGTCGAAGGCGAACAGCTCGCCCAGCACCAGAGGGAAGTGGTAATGAGGTGCAGCCTGGTTCACGCACTGTTGCATCAGCCGGGTCAGTGCCTGCCGGCGGATCACCGAGACGTTGTTCGTGCCCAGTTTCACGCCCGCCTCGGCAAAGAGTGGGTCGATGTTGAAGCGACAGTGCATCGCCGCCTTGATCCAGGCATTGGCGGCGACGAAAGGCATGTCGCTGGTGGGGGAGCCCAAGCGGGCGGTGTCAAGCATGCCTGCACTGTAGGCATGCCTTGGTGTCGCGACCAGTCCCCTGGGCGACACAAAGGGGGCCGTTTGCGACAAGTTGGGGCCTTATTCTTGGGTGTTTGAACGCAACAAGGGGCGTGAACATGAAATTGCAGCGCATCGGCCACCGATATCTTGACCAAGCTTCCGGCCAAACCATCGACACCTGGTTCGCGGCCTCGAACGCCAAAAAGAGGCGTAGCTGCCTGGCCGAGAAAGTCGGCCTGATCCGGGGCGAGTTCGTGGAGGTCGTCATCGAATCGCTCGACCTGCCGCCCGTTTCCACCGAGGACGCCTACCTGCGGCTGCACTTGCTGTCGGAGCGGGCGGTGTTGCCCAATGGCCTCAACCTGGAGGGCTTGTTCGGCTGGCTGCCCGTCGTCGCCTGGACGTCGGCGGGGCCCGTGTTCCCGGCCCAGGTCGAGGCGCTGCGCGACCTGCTGGCCGCGGAGTTTCACCACCTCACCGTGCCGTCCATCGACCGCTTTCCCCGCATGACGGATTACGTGGTGCCCAGCGGCGTGCGCATCGCCGACGCCGACCGCGTGCGCCTGGGCGCGCACCTGGCCGAGGGCACCACCGTCATGCACGAAGGCTTTGTCAACTTCAACGCCGGCACCCTGGGCGAGTCGATGGTGGAGGGGCGGGTCACCCCAGGCGTCATCGTGGGCAAGCACTCGGACATCGGGGCGGGTGCCTCGATCATGGGCACGCTGTCAGGCGGCGGCAAGCAAAAGAACGCGGTGGGGGAGCGCAGTTTGCTGGGCGCCAATGCGGGGATCGGCATTTCCCTGGGCGACGAGTGCATCGTGGAAGCAGGGTTGTATGTCACGGCGGGGACCAAGGTGAAGTTGCCCGATGGCCAGGTGGTGTCGGCGCGGGCCTTGTCCGGCCAGTCCGGGCTCTTGTTCCGCCGCAACAGCCAGACCGGGGCGGTGGAGGTGCTGCCGACCGATTCGGGCCGGTGGGGCGGCCTCAATGCGGCTTTGCACGTCAACACTTGAAACTCGGGCCCAGGTCTTGTCGAATCCCTGCCGCAACGTTCGTCGTGTCGATGTTCCCCATCACCACATTGCAACCAGGAGAGAGACCATGACCTCAACATCCACCGTCAAGCCCATTCCCGATGGCATGCATTCGCTGACGCCGCACCTCGTGTGCGCTGGCGCCGCCGAGGCCATTGAGTTCTACAAAAAGGCCTTCAACGCCACGGAAATGGCCCGCCTGCCCGGGCCTGACGGCAAACTGATGCACGCGGCGGTGCGCATCGGCGATTCGGTGCTCATGCTGGTCGACGAGTTCCCGCAATGGGGCACGCTCGGACCCCTGGCCTTGAAAGGGTCACCGGTCGTCCTGCACCTGTACGTGGAGGATGTTGATGCCCAGGTGAAGCAGGCCGTGGCCGCGGGTGCCAAGCTCACCATGCCGGTGACCGACATGTTCTGGGGTGACCGATACGGGCAGGTGGAAGACCCGTTCGGCCACAAGTGGTCGGTGGCCACCCACACCCGTGATCTGACGCCTGAGGAGATCAAGGCGGGGATGGCGCAGCAGCAATCCTGCTGATTCGGTTGGCGTGCATTGACCGTCCGCCAGCTTTGGCACACGGCTTGCACTATTCTTGGTTCATGTGCGCCGACCCTGTTTCATCCGCCCCGATTGTCCTGGTTCCTGCCTGCCATAAGCCCGTTGGGGGCCACGCCTGCTACACCGTTGGCCAGAAATACATCGATGCCGTGCGCCTGGCCGGTGGTGTGCCCCTGGTCGTGCCCGGCGCCACAGAGGCTGAACTCGACGCCCTGCTGGCCATCGCCGACGGCATCCTGCTGACCGGCTCGCCCTCCAACGTCCACCCCAGCCACTTTGGCGAAGACGTGCACGACCCCTCCCTGCCGCTCGACCCCGAGCGTGACGCCTGGACCTTGCCCATCGTGCGCCGTGCCGTGGCCATGGGCTTGCCCTTGCTGGGCATTTGCCGGGGCTTCCAGGAAGTGAACGTCGCCCTGGGCGGCTCATTGCACCAGGCCGTGCACGAACAACCCGGCTTGAGCGACCACCGCAGCGACGAAACCCTGCCGCTGGACGAGGAATACGGTTTTGCCCATGCCGCGCAACTGGTGCCCGGCGGCGTCCTGGCCCAAACCCTGAAGGGGCTGCCTCAAGACATCGTCAGCGAACAAGGCGAATTCCAGGTCAACAGCCTGCATGGGCAAGGCGTGAACCGCCTGGCGCCCAGGCTCCGCGTCGAAGCCCGCGCGCCCGATGGGGTGGTCGAGGCGGTCAGCATCGCCGACCCCATCCACCCCGGCGCCTTCAGCCTGTGCCTGCAATGGCACCCCGAATGGAAGGCCGAAGGCAACTCGGTCTCGCTGCGCATCTTCAAAGCCTTTGGCCAAGCCTGCCAGGCGTGGCATGCTGGCAAGCAGAAATCATGACCATGAAGGGACGCAATGCAATCCAAGGTACCCAGCAGTTTCAGCGAGCTGGAGCAATGGCTCAACCAGCGGCACGTCACTGAGATCGAGTGCCTGGTGCCCGACCTGACGGGCGTGGCGCGCGGCAAGATCCTGCCGCGCGAAAAGTTCACCGAAGACCGGGGCATGCGCCTGCCCGAGGCCATCGTCGCCATCGGCGTGACCGGCGAGTTCCCGTCCGAGGGACCTTACTACGACGTCATCACCCCCACCGACCGGGACATGCACCTGCAGCCCGACCCCAGCACCGTGCGCATCGTGCCCTGGGCCACCGACCCCACCGCGCAAGTCATCCACGATTGCTTTGACCGCGATGGTGTGCTGATTCCCTACGCGCCGCGCTCGGTGCTCAAGCGCGTGTGCCAGCTGTTCGACGACGAAGGCTGGTCGCCCGTGGTGGCGCCGGAGCTTGAGTTCTATTTGATCGAACGCAGCATCGACCCCAACCAGCCCTTGCGTCCGCCCCGTGGCCGCAGTGGCCGCGCCGAGACCTCGCGTCAGGCTTACTCCATCGACGCCGTCAACGAGTTCGACCCGCTGTTCGAAGACATCTACGACTACTGCAAGAAGATGGAGCTGAACGTGGACACCCTGATCCACGAAGTGGGTGCCGGGCAGATGGAGATCAACTTCTTCCATGACCACCCGTTGGGCCTGGCCGACGAGGTGTTTTTCTTCAAGCGCACCATCCGCGAGGCTGCGCTGCGCCACGAGATGTACGCCACCTTCATGGCCAAGCCGATGGCCAATGAGCCGGGCAGCTCCATGCACGTGCACCAGAGCGTGGTCAGCAAAGAGACGGGTCGCAACATCTTCAGCAACGAAGACGGCACGCCCTCCAAAGAGTTCTACTGGTACATCGGTGGCCTGCAGCGTTACGTGCCGGCGGCCATGGGCCTGTTCGCGCCCTACGTCAACTCCTACCGCCGTCTGGCCCGCGCCACGGCCGCGCCCATCAACACGCAGTGGGGCGTCGACAACCGCACGGTGGGCTTTCGCGCGCCCTTGGCCACGCCCGCCGCGCGCCGCATCGAGAACCGCGTGATCGGCTCGGACGCCAATCCCTACGTGGCCTTGGCCGCCACCCTGGCCTGCGGCTACCTGGGCATCAAGAACAAGATCGAGCCTTCGGCGGAATGCCGGGGCGATGCCTACCTGGGCGACTTCCAGCTGCCCCGCAGTCTGGGCGAGGCGCTGGGCCTGCTGCGCGAGCAATCGGACCTGCACGATGTGCTGGGCAAGTCCTTCATCACGGTCTACACCGAGATCAAGGAAGTGGAGTACACCGAGTTCATGAAGGTGATCTCACCCTGGGAGCGCGAGCACCTGCTGCTTCACGTCTGAAACAAGAGACCACCATGCCCCATACCCGCACCACAGCCGAGTGGCAGGCCGCCGATGCCGCCCACTTCCTGCACCCCTTCACCGACTTCAAGGCCCTGGCGGCCAAGGGCTCGCGCATCATCACCAAGGCCGAGGGCATCTACCTGTGGGACAGCGAGGGCCACAAGATCTTCGACGCGATGAGTGGCCTGTGGTGCGTGAACGTGGGCTACGGTCAGCGCACCTTGATTGACGCGGCCACGCGTCAGCTGGAAACACTCCCTTTCTACAACGCCTTCTTCCAGACCGCCACGCCACCGGCCATCGCGCTGGCCGAAAAGATCGCCAGCCTCAGCCCGCCAGGCTTCGAGCATGTGTTCTTCACCGGCTCGGGGTCGGAGGGCAACGACACCATCGTGCGCATGGTGCGCCGCTACTGGGATCTGCTGGGCCAGCCTGAGCGCAGCGTCATCATCAGCCGCCAGAACGCGTACCACGGCTCGACCATGGCGGGTGCTTCATTGGGTGGCATGGTCGACATGCACACGCAAGGCGGCTTGCCCATCCCGGGCATCGTGCACATCGATCAGCCCTACATGGTCGAGCACGCCAAGCCCGGTGAAAGCCGCGACGACTTCGGCCTGCGGGCGGCCTCGTGGCTGGAGGCCAAGATACTGGAGGTTGGCGCCGACAAGGTTGCGGCCTTCATTGGCGAACCCATCCAGGGCGCGGGCGGCGTCATCATCCCGCCCGACACCTACTGGCCCGAGATCCAGCGCATCTGCGACAAGCACGGCATCCTGCTGGTGTCCGACGAGGTGATTTGCGGTTTTGGCCGCACCGGCGAATGGTTTGGTTGTGAACGCCTTGGCTACAAGCCTGACCTGATCACCTTCGCCAAAGGCATCACCTCCGGCTACATCCCGCTGGGCGGCGTGCTGGTGGGCGAGCGCGTGGCCCGCGTGCTGATCGACCAGGGCGGCGACTTCAACCACGGCTACACCTACAGTGGCCACCCCGTGGCCTGCGCCGTGGCTTTGGCAAATTTGCAACTGATCGAAGACTTACAACTCGTTGAGCGGGTGCGGGATGAAACCGGGCCCTATCTTGCGAAACAATACGCGGCGTTGGCAGACCACCCTCTGGTGGGTGAGGCCGAGACCTTCGGTTTGATGGCGGCCATCCGCCTGGTCAAAACCAAGGCCTCTGGCACGCAAGCTGCTGTGCCTTTCGGGCCCGAAGTGAGTGCGGGCATGGTGTGCCGGGGGCATTGCTTTGCCAACGGTTTGATCATGCGCGCCGTGGGTGATCGCATGATCATCGCGCCCCCACTGGTGCTGACGTGTGAACAGATTGACGAGATGATGGTTTTGATCCGGCGCTGCCTGGACCTGACCTGGACCGACTTAAAGGGAGAGTGACGACATGACCCGTTCCTGGAAGAGCCTGAGCGCCCTGAGCTGCGCCGTGCTGGCCGCGATGGCCGTGACCACGACGGCGCGCGCCGAGGAAGAAAAGATCCTCAACGTCTACAACTGGTCCAACTACATCGGGCCCGACACCATCGCCAACTTCGAGAAAGAGTTCGGCATCAAGGTGCGCTACGACAACTTCGACAGCAACGAGGTGGTGCACGCCAAGCTGGTGGCCGGCAAGACGGGCTACGACGTGGTCATGCCCTCGTCCTACTGGGCCAAGATGCAGGCCGATGGCGGCCTGCTGCAAAAGCTCGACAAATCCAAGCTGCCCAACTTGAAGAACCTGGACCCGGCCTTCCAGGCCCAACTGGCCAAGCTCGACCCGGGCAACCAGTACATGTCCAACTGGCTGTGGGGCTTTACCACGGTGGGCATCAATGTGGACAAGGTCAAGGCCGCGCTGGGTAGCACGCCCATGCCCGACAACGCCTGGGACCTGGTCTTCAAGCCCGAGTACATCAGCAAGCTCAAGAGCTGCGGCGTGTCGATCCTGGATGCCGCCAGCGAAGTGATCCCCGCCTCGCTGCATTACATGGGCAAGCCCGCCTACAGCAAGAACATCGCCGACTACCAGGCCGTGGGCCCCATGCTCAAGGCCATCCGCCCCTACGTGACGCTGTTCAGCTCGTCCGGCTACATCAACGACATGGCCAATGGTTCGATCTGCGTGGCGCTGGGCTGGTCGGGTGACATGAACATCGCCAGAGCCCGCGCCATCGAAGGCAAGACCGGCCAGAACATCCAGACCCTGATCCCCAAGATCGGCGGCGTGGTGTTCATGGACACCATGGTGATCCCGGTCGATGCACCGCACCCGGACAACGCGCACAAGTTCATCAACTACATCATGCGGCCCGAGGTGCATGCCGGCCTGACCAACAAGGTGTTTTACGCCAACCCCAACCTGGCCTCGCGCAAGCTGCTCAAGCCCGAGGTGGCCAATGACCCGGCGGTCTTCCCCTCCGAGTCGGACATGAAGAAGATGGCCATGCCCGAGGCCATCAACAACGATCTGCGTCGCCAGATGACGCGCATCTACACCTCCTTCAAGACCGGCCTGTGACCGCGTTCCTGAGCATCCAGGAGGTCGTCAAGGACTTCGGCGCCAGCGCGGGCGGCGCGGCTTTCAGGGCGGTCGATCGCGTGAGCCTTGAGATCGCGCAGGGCGAGATCTTTGCCTTGCTCGGCTCCAGCGGCTGCGGCAAATCCACGCTGCTGCGCATGCTGGCGGGCTTTGAAACGCCCACCTCGGGCAGCATTCGCTTGAACGGGCAAGACCTGCTCAAGCTGCCGCCGCACGAGCGGCCGCTGAACATGATGTTCCAGTCCTACGCGCTGTTCCCGCACCTGAGCGTGTGGGAGAACATCGCCTTTGGCCTGAAGCGTGAGCGCCTGCCCAAGGCGCAGATTGCCGCGCGCGTAGAGGCCATGCTCAAGCTGGTGCAACTGAGCCCCTTCGCCCAACGCAAGCCGCATCAGTTGTCGGGCGGACAGCAGCAGCGCGTGGCCCTGGCCCGCAGCCTGGCGCGCCAGCCCTCCTTGCTGTTGCTCGATGAGCCCCTGGGTGCTTTGGACAAGAAGCTGCGCGAGGAAACCCAGATCGAGCTGGTGCACATCCTCAAATCCGTGGGCGTGACCTGCGTGATGGTGACGCACGACCAGGAAGAGGCCATGACCATGGCCAGCCGCATCGCCGTGATGAGCGAAGGCCGCATCGTGCAGGTGGGCGAGCCGCGCGACCTGTACGAGAACCCGGCCACGCGCTTCGTGGCTGATTTCATCGGCAACGTCAACGTGTTGGATGGCAACGTGGCTGTGCGCCCTGAAAAGATCCGCCTGTCGCGGCACTTGCCACAGGAGCAGACGCTGGGCGCCATCAATCAGGTACAAGGCCGCGTGCGCGACATCGCCTACTTTGGCAGCTACACGGTCTACCACCTGCAGTTGGCCAACGGCCAGACCTTGAAGGTGAGCCAGAGCAACACCGAGCGCCACCCCGACGACGCCTTGCGCCAGGACGATCAGGCCTGGGCCTGGTGGTCGCCCTCGGCCCAAGTGGTGCTCACACAGTAGGGCCGCGGCATGAAATGGCTTGACCGCACCGTCATCGGCATCCCCTTCGTGTGGCTGCTGCTGTTCTTCATGCTGCCGTTCTTGATCGTGCTGAGGATCAGCGTGTCCGACATGGACATGGCCGGTCAGCTGAGCGGCTTCAAGCTGTCCAACTACACCTTCCTCGCACAGGATGCGCTCTACGTCAAAACCTACCTGGCCAGCCTGAAGTACGCCGCCATCACCACGGGCGTGTGCCTGCTGCTGGCTTATCCCTTCGCGTACTTCATGGCGCGGGCCGACAAGAGCGTGCAGCCCGCTTTGCTGCTGATGGTGATGCTGCCGTTCTGGACCTCCTTCCTGTTGCGCGTGTACGCGTGGAAAGGCCTGCTGGCCGATGGCGGCTGGGTGGCCACCGTGCTGAACACCTTGCAGGTCGATCAACTGTTGATGGCTTTGGACGTGATCCCCGGCCCCGGCCAATACTTGAACACGGCGTTCTCGTTGGTGCTGGGCATGGTCTACACCTACCTGCCCTTCATGATCCTGCCCCTGTACGCCAACTTGTCCAAGCAGGATGGCCGCCTGCTGGAGGCAGCCCATGACCTCGGGGCCTCGCCGTGGGTGGCGTTCTGGAAGGTGACCGTGCCCTTGTCCCGCCCGGGCATCCTGGCCGGTTCGATGCTGGTGTTCATCCCCTGCGTGGGTGAATACGTGGTCCCTGAGTTGCTGGGCGGCCCGCAGACCCTGATGATCGGCCGCGTGTTGTGGGATGAGTTCTTTGCCAACAACGACTGGCCCATGGCCTCCAGCGTGGCGGTGGTGATGGTGTTGCTGATCCTGGTGCCGCTGGCCCTGTTCAGCAAGGCCAGGGCCGACGCGCAGGAGGCCCGCGCATGAGCAGCGGCCACACCTGGTTGTCGCGTGGCTGGCTGGCGGCCGTCTTCGCTTTCCTGTACCTGCCCATCGTGGCCCTGGTCACTTACTCCTTCAACGATTCGCCCTTGCCCACGGTGTGGGGCGGGGTCACCTTGAAGTGGTTCTTTGAGCTGGCGCGCGACCGCGAGATTTTGGAAGGCCTGTGGCTGTCCTTGCGCATCGCTTTCATGAGCGCCACGGCCGCCGTGGTGCTGGGCACCTTGGCTGCGCTGGCCCTGGTGCGCTACAAGCGCTTCCTGGGCCGCACCTGGATGGTGGGCATGGTCAATGCGCCGCTGGTGATGCCGCAGGTCATCGTCGGGGTGGCCTTGCTGTTGATGCTGGTGTCGATCCAGCGCTGGCTGGGCTTTCCCGAGCGCGGCATGGGCACCATCTGGGTGGGCCACCTGCTGGTGGGCATGGCCTACGCCACCGTGGTGATCCAGGCGCGCCTGCAGGGCCTGAACCCGCAGCTGGAAGAAGCGGCCCAGGATCTGGGCGCGCGGCCTTGGCAAGTCTTCTACCTGGTGACCCTGCCCATGATCTCGCAAGCCTTGCTGTCGGCCTGGTTGCTCACCTTCACCTTGTCGCTGGACGATGTGGTGCTGGCGGCCTTCCTGTCCGGGCCAGGCTCCACCACCTTGCCCCTGGTGATTTTTTCGCGCGCCAAGCTGGGGGTGGACCCCAGCGTGAATGCCGTGGCCACCGTGGTCATCGCCGTGGTGTCGCTGGCGGTGGTCGGGGGCAGTTATGCCCTGGCCCGCACCGAGCGCCGCCGCGCCCGTGAAGTGGCGCAAGCGGCCCGGTCCTGAGTTTGAAGTTCAACAAATACATCCCATCTTTCAAGGAGGTTTCGCCCATGACTCGCCCCACACGACTTGCCCTGCTGCCTGTGGCTCTGGCCGTCTGCCTGGCCTTCCCCACCTTGGCCCGCGCCGGGGTCAATGAAGACATCCTCAACGAGTTGAAGGCGCTCAAGTCGCGCGTGGCCGAGCTGGAAAAAAAGCTGGAAGCGCAAAACGCCAAGATCGCTGAAACCCCGCAGGGCATGACGGTGGAACAGCAGCAGGACTTCAACCGCATCACCGTCAAGACCGAGGCGCTGGAAGACTCGCGCGATGCGCTGGGCTTCAAGGGCCTGAAGATCAGCGGCTACATGGACCCGACCTTCATCTACAACCAGCGCCAGGACCGGGCCGGTTTCCAGTTCCTGAACCGGGTGGATGACGACGGCTACAACTACGACAACTCCTACTTTGGCGCGGCCGTCATCGACTTCACCAAAGAGACCGACGGTGGCTCGCGCTGGCGCCTGACCCTGGCGCCCAACCGGGGCGTGGGCTCGGTGTTCGATGGCAACTCGCCAGTGCACGAGGCCTCGGTGTCCATCCCTTTGACCGATTTGCAGACGCGTTTCATCGCGGGTCAGATCCCGGATTGGTCAGGCTATGAGTATCTGCAGCCCACGCTGAACAAGCTGATCACGCACAACCTGTTGTTCGACTTCACGCTGCCCACGGCCTACACCGGCGCTGGCCTGGAAGTGACCCGTGGCAAGTGGCTGACCAAGGTGATGCTGGCGAATGTGAATGCCAGCAAGCGCGGGGCCGGAGAGACCTCGCCCGGTGTGGCTTACCGGGTGGACTATGCCAAGGGCGAGTTCCAGGGCTTTGGGTTTGCGGGTGTGCATGGCAAGGCGGCCAATTTCCGCCCCTTGGATGACGATGGCAATGTGACGATCAACCCGATCTCGACGCTTGATTACTCCGCCAAAGACACCCGCATTGACCTGTTCGAACTGGACGCTTACTTCATCCGTGGCGACTGGACCGTGCAAGGCCAGGTGAGCCTTGGGCGGCAAGCCAATGCGGCGATCACATCCGATGTTTCGACCGGTGACCTGCGCGATGCCCAATGGTGGGGCCTGTCGGCCCTGGCGGCCTACAAGTTCCAGCCGCGCCTGGAAGGCACCGTGCGCGCCGACTACATCAACAACCGCAAGAACGGTGGCGGTTTGTTGGGGTACACCGGAGCGGATGAGCGCAATGGCCTGGGCCCAGACGCTACCTTGGCCTGTGACTCAACCCTGGCTGGCGGCGGCGTTGAGGGCTGCGAACACGGCATCAACCGCAGCGCCCTCACCTTCGGCCTGAGCTACCTCTACAACCTGAACACCACCTTCAAGTTCGAGTACCGCTTCGACCACGCCAGCGGCCCTGTCTTCCTGGATGTCAAGGACGGCAGCTACAAGAAGAACAACCAGCTGATCGGCGCGTCGGTGCTGGTCAGCTTCTAAGCTGGGGGCTTCAGCCCTTCAACCAGGCCGTCAACGGCGCCCACTGCTCCAGGTCTTTTTCGACCTTGGTGGGCGCCACGTCGAACAGCGTCAGGCCGTGGGCGGCCAGGTGGGCGTAGTTCTGCGTGTCGCGCAGCAAGGTCAACACAGGCACGTCCAGCGTGGCCAAAAATTCTTGCAGGTGTTCGGTGGCCTTGGTGTGCTCCTTGATGCGGTTGCCCACCACCGCCAGCTGCACCTTCTCGGAGCGGCGCCCCTTGTGCAGCTTGGCGATGAACTCCCGCGTGGGGTAGATGTCGAACACGCTGGCCTGCAGCGGGATGATCACCTTGTCGGCGATCTTCATCACCGCGTCGAGCTGCTTGCCATGCATGCCCGCCGGCGTGTCCAGCACCACGTGCGTGACGCCCTTCGGCGGCTTGGCCACGAACTGCTCGTCCACCTCCCAGGGTTGGATGGCGGGCAGGCTGGCCGGGCGCAACTGCAGCCACAGCCGCGAGGACTGCTGCCGGTCGATGTCGCCCAGCATGACGCTGTGACCTTGCTGGGCCAGGTGGCCCGCGATGTTGCTGGACAGGGTGGATTTGCCCACGCCTCCCTTGGGATTGGCGACAACGATCACTGGCATTGCACGGCCTTCATTGGAGTTGGCATGGAGGGCATTGTGGCCTGAATGTGGGCTAGAGTGGGGGCCACCTTGACACCGGAGGCTGCGCATGACGACATCACCCGACACCGCCCCGTCTGTGGTGGCTTCACCTTGGCACCGACGCGCCATGGACATCAAGCCGGATGGGCGGGCCCTGGTCAACGGGCAGCGCGTGGCGGCGGTCGCCGGTGAGACCTTCGAATGCCGATCCCCCATTGATGGCCGCTTGCTGGCCCAGGTCAGCCGGGGGCAGGCCGTGGACATCGACCTGGCGGTGGCGGCTGCGCGGCGCAGTTTCGACAGCGGTGCGTGGTCGCGCCAGGCCCCGGCGGTGCGCAAGCGCGTGCTGCAACGCTTCGCCGAACTCATCTTGCAGAACAAGGACGAGCTGGCCCTGCTGGAAACCCTGGACATGGGCAAGCCCATCCAGTCCAGCCTGGACGCCGACGTGCCGGGCGCGGCGCGCTGCATCGCCTGGTACGCCGAGGCCATCGACAAGGTCTATGACGAGATCGCGCCCACCCCGGCCAATTCGCTGGCCCTGATCCAGCGCGAGCCGGTGGGCGTGGTGGGCGCCATCGTGCCCTGGAACTACCCCATGCTGATGTCGGCCTGGAAGCTGGGGCCCGCCCTGGCCACGGGCAACAGCGTGGTCCTGAAACCCTCTGAGAAATCACCCCTCACTGCCATGCGCCTGGCCGAACTGGCCCTGCAGGCCGGTCTGCCCGAAGGCGTCTTCAACGTCGTGCCGGGTTACGGCCACGAGGCGGGCGAGGCGCTGGCCTTGCACATGGACGTGGACGCCCTGGGCTTCACGGGCTCGACCCGGGTGGGCCGCAAGATGTTGGAATACGCGGGCCGCAGCAACCTCAAGCGCGTGTTCAACGAGCTGGGGGGCAAATCGGCCTTCATCGTGTTCGAGGATTTTGACGACCTGGACCGGGCGGCCCAGGCCGTGGCCGGTTCGGTGTTCTACAACCAGGGTGAATCCTGCAACGCGCCCACACGCCTGCTGGTGCACGAGTCGATCGCCGATGTGCTGGTGGCGGCCGTCACGGGCCAGACCACGCGTTTTCAGCCCGGCGATCCACTGTCGCCCACGACCTCCATGGGCGCGCTGGTCGATGAAGCGCAGATGCAGTCCGTGCTGGGCTACATCGCCGCAGGGCAGTCACAAGGGGCCGATTGCGTGATCGGTGGGCAACGCGCCCGCCAGGAGTCGGGTGGCTATTACGTCGAGCCCACCATCTTCGACCACGTGCGCAACGACATGACCATCGCGCAGGAAGAGATCTTTGGGCCGGTGCTGAGCGTGATCCGTTTCAAGACCGAGGCCGAGGCCGTGGCCCTGGCCAACGATTCAAGCTATGGCCTGCAGGCCAGCGTGTGGAGCCAGCACCTTGACCGCGCACACCGCGTGGCGCGTGAGTTGCGCGTGGGCACGGTGCACGTCAACCAATATGACGAGGATGACATCACGGTGCCGTTTGGCGGGGTCAAGCAGTCGGGCAATGGGCGCGACAAATCGCTGCATGCACTGGACAAGTACACCGACCTGAAGACCACGTGGATCCGGCTGGCGCGTTGAGGCGTCAAAAAAAGCGGGTGGAGCACCGATTCGACCCGGCACTCTGCGGTGCCCTTTCGGGTCGTGGCTGCTCCACCCCTTGAATGCCGCTGAACCAACACAGCGGCATTTTTCCCTGAGCAGTTGCCACAAAAATGAACATCAACTACCATTAAGTAGCAACTGATGTGATCCTAAGTGGCAAACTCAAGGCTTGTCAATGGCCTTTTGGGGTTGGGCCCCTCAACCAGGGGGTGGTCACTGCAGGACGCCAACTTGCCCCGCAGCCACCATGGCGCCCCGATAGAATCCTCGCGATCACCCGAAATCAAACCCAGGTGTCCTGCGACCATCGAGTAGTTTGGTGCCACTGAGGTGGCAATGATGGCCCATCGATCCCGGGCACCGCCCTGACCATTCAACGAGCCTCCATGACCCAGATCAGCGTGATGATTGCCGACGACCACCCCTTGATCGTGGAGGGGCTGACCAGCGTCCTGGCCCGCCATGGCTTGACGGTGCTGGGGTCGGCCAGTGATGCCCCGGCGGTGGCCGACACTTTCATGACCTTGCAGCCTGATGTGCTGGTGCTGGACCTGCGTTTCGGCGATGGCGGCATCGGCGGACTGGACGTGTTGCAGGCGCTGCTCGCGCGGCAGGCCTCTGCCAAGGTCGTGATCTACACCCAGTTCGACCAGGACGAAGTCATCCGCGAGGCGTACAAGCGTGGCGCCAAGGCGTTCGTCACCAAGAACACCGACCCCTCCGAGCTGGCCGACACCATCGCCCGGGTGCACCAGGGTGAAACGGTGTTCATGCCCAGCATTGCCACGCGCCTGGCCCTGATGAGCGTGCGGGGCGACGAGTCACCGCTGGCCAAGCTGCAGCCCCGCGAGGTCGAGGTGTTCAAGCTCATGGCGCAAGGCCTCACCAACGTGGAGATCGCCGAGCGCATGAACCTGTCGCCCAAGACCATCAGCACCACCAGCCAGTCGATCAAGGATCACCTGGGCATCCACCGCCCGGCCGACATCACCTTGCTGGCCGTGCGGTGCGGACTCATCGAGCCCTGAGTATTTCTCTCCTGTCATGAATCCCAAGCAGTACCTTGTCCGGATGGCTTCGGCCATCATTGTTCTCACCGGCACGGCTCAGGCCCAGCCCATTGAACCCACCATCGACCTGAGCGATGCCAGTTACCCGGTGGTGATCACCCCCACGCGTTTGCGCCAGTCCCTGGCCGATGTGCCGGCCAGCGTCACCATCATCACCGCCGATACCCTGCGGCGCTATGGCATCAACCGGATCGAGGAGGCCTTGCGCATGGTGCCGGGCATGGCGGTGTCCAAGTCCACGGGCAACGAGTTCCGGATCAATTTTCATGGCACCAACGCCTTCAGCCCACGGCGGTTGAACGTGTTGATCGACGGGGTGTCGGCCTACATGCCGGCGTTCTCGCAGGTGCAGTGGAGTTTGCTGCCGGTGGTCCTGGACGATGTTGAACGCATCGAGGTGATCCGCGGGCCGGATTCGTCCTCCTATGGGCCCAACTCGATGATGGCGGTGGTCAACATCCTGACCAAGCACCCCAAAGACGTCGAGCGCGGCCTGGTGTCGGTGACCACCGGATCGCAGGGCCTGTTGGAGGGCACCGCCCGCTTGGCGACCACGTGGGGATCCACCAGCGTGAGGGCCACGGTCAGCTCGCGGCACGACCATGGCTATGACCGCAGCTCGTCCATCTCCAACGGCCGCGACGGCACCAGTTTGAACCGCTTCAACCTGCGGGCCCTGCAGGACCTGGGGGGTGGTTCGTCGCTGGACATGCAGGCCGCCTACGTGGGTGGCACGCTGGAAAACGGCATCGGCGACAACTTCCAGGCAACACCCCCAGACCGCCAGCTCAACAGCACGGTGTTCAGCTCACGCTGGACCAAGTCGCTGTCATCGGTTCATGAGGTGCAGGTGAATGTGTCGCACGCCGCCACAACGGCCAAGCAACAGTGGCTGTCGTGCTGGCCCCAGGCGGCCTACTGGCCTGAGGTGTATGAGCTGTACCAGTCCAACCCGAGGCTGGTCAATGACATTCTGGCAGGGCGGCCCCCAACGGGAGGTTCGGCTCGCGACATGGAACTCCTGGGCATCATCATCCCCCGCCTCATCAGCCAGGGAGGCTTGCAGGCCAGCCTGGCCATGACGACCTGCGGACAAGGCAACCAGGATGGCTCTGAATCACGCAGCCAGGTCGAGGTGCAGGACACTTTCGTGGTGTCCGACCAGTTGCGCTTTGTGGCGGGGCTGGGCTTGCGCCACCAACGGGCCAGCAGTGAAACTTACTTTGGCGGCGCGGTCAGCAACAATGTGCAGTGGGTGTTCGGGCACGCCGAGTACCGCCCGCTCGAGTGGTTGACCGCCAACGTGGGCGGCTATGGCGAGTCGAACTCGCTGAGCGGCAGTACCTTTGCGCCCAGGCTGGCCTTCAATGCGAGGCTGTCGGAGCATCAGACCATTCGGGCGGTGGTGTCCAAGGGCACACGCACCCCCGATCTGTTCGAGGAGCGCGCCAACTGGAGCTACACCGTGAGGGACCTGAGCGTCCCGATCGATGGCTCCACCACGGGGCGATTGTTCACCGCCGCCCAGGCCAAGTCGGGCCTGGCCAGCGAACAGATCTGGTCGCGCGAGCTGGGCTACCTGCTCATGCTGCGGCGCATCGGCCTGACCCTGGATGCGCGGGTGTTCGATGACCGCCTGAGTCGCCTGATCTCGGAGCGTCTGGTCGCCACCGATTTCTCGCCGGACAACTCGGGCTCGGTTCGACTGACGGGTGCCGAGCTTCAGCTCAACTGGGACCTTTCGGACAGGTGGTCAAGCTGGGCCAGCTATGGCTACCTGCTGAACCGCGAAGCGAGCCACATCGAAGAGACGGTGCAGTACTCGCGCCACAGCGGCGCCCTGGGCGTGAGCCTGGCCCTGTCAGACGCCTGGCGGACTTCGGTGGCCCACTACATGGCCAGCGGTGATGGCGTCCATGAGCTGCGGTACTCACGCACCGACCTGACGATCGCGCACGCGTTCGCGCTGGGCACGCAGCCGGGGTCGGCGTCGCTGACCTTGAGTTACCTGGGCACGCCTTCGGTGAACACTTACCAGGACGGCCCCCGCTATTTCACGTCCACCTACAACCGCCAGTTCAGCATCCACGGCCAGGTCCGTGTGGCGTTCTAGAGCTGGCGCTGACGCCGTGAAAACCGATGCCAATCGCCGTCATTCGCTGCGCCTGCTGGCGGGCGTGGGTGTCGGCCATTGGTGCGCCGGGCCAGTCGCGAACGCGGCGGTGACCGCGTCGGGGTCTTCGCGCGAGTTGCGCATCATCACCAATCCGGAGGCGGCCTCGGCGCGGCAGATCCTGCAGGCCTTGAAGCTGCGCTATCCCGCGCTGGTGGCCGATGCCGATCCCTTGGCTTTCGAAGCGCGCAAGACCCTCGCCATGACGGTGTCCATCGGCCCCATGGCTTTGCGGCGAGCCCTGGAGGTGGGCCTCAAAAGCCCGCTGGTGTCGGTGCTCACGTCCAGTCAGGCTTACCGGCAACTCGTGGCCCAGGACGCGGGGCGTGAGCGCCACACGGTCACCGCGATCTATGCGGAAGCCTCTCCGCTGGCCCAACTGCAATTGATCTCGGCGATCTTCGAGAGCCGTGTCACCGTCGGCGTGCTGCTGTCGGACGCCTCTGCCTACCTTGAGCGGCCCCTCAGGCAGGCCGCTGCCAGCGTGGGCCTGGACCTGCTGGTGGAGTACCTGTCGCCTTCGGTCGATGTGGCGCGTTCACTCACTCGCTTGCGGGGCGCGCAAGTGCTGCTGGCGGTGCCGGACAGCACGCTCTACACCCCCGACACGCTCAGGGCCTTGCTGGAATCGACCTACCGCCGTGGCATGCCGGTGGTGGGCTTCTCGTCGGCCACGGTGGCGGCGGGGACCTTGGCCACGGCTTACTGTGCCGTGGATGACGTGGTGGCCGACCTGGTCGAGTTGATCGAGGGCGCGGGGGTGTTGGGCTCCGCGCCCTTGCCTGAGCCGCGCTTTCCGCAGTACTGGCGGGTCGTCGTCAATGAAAGCGTGGCGCGCTCGCTGGGCGTGCCCATGAGTGACAAGGTTCGCCAGATGGGCAAACAAGCACCAGGGCGGCCCCGATGATGGGCCGCTTCCTGAGCCACTGGGGCATTGCCACCCGGCTGCTGGTCATCGCCGTGCTGCCGGCCAGCATCATGTTCGTGTCGGTGACCGCCACGCTGTCTGGCCTGGCCCAGCGCGATGTGCGCCGCGACGTGGCCGCGCGTGGCCAACTCGTCGCGACGGCCTTGGCGCAAAGCAGCCAGTACGGCCTCGTGTCGGGCAACACGGCTTACCTGCGCACGACCCTGCGTCACATGCTCGAGGCTGATCCCAGCATCGCGTGCATTGCCATCGCCGATGCGGTGGCCCGGCCGGTGGTGTCCGACTGCCAGGTGTCCAAGCCTACCGAGGTTGAATCCTTCGAGGTGCCGATCCGCATCGAGTCGCTGCCGCAGGTCGATCAGTTCGAACCCGTCCCGACGCCGTCCGGGGAGGGCGCCTGGCGCACGGTGGGGAGTGTGCGCGTCACCATGTCGCCGGCGCCCATCTTCGAATCCAAGCGCCGGGCGCTGCTGGTGGCCTTCGCCCTGGTCTTGGCGGCCGCCGTGGTGAGTTGCCTGATCGGGCTTCGCCTGGCCCGGCGTTTGCGCGACATCCTGGGCTCGGTCATGTCCGCCCTGCGCGACATTCGCCAGGGCCGTTTCGATGTGCAGCTGGCCACCGACCACGAGGGCGAACTGGGTGAGCTGCAAAGGACCATCGTGCAGATGGCCAGCACCCTGGATGCCTCGCGGCACGACCTGGAGCAGCAGGTCGCCAAGCGCACGCAGCAGTTGCAGGAAGCGGTGGACCTGGCCCGCCAGGCCGATGCTGACAAGCGCCGCCTCATTGTGCGCAGCAATGCCCTGGTCGAAGAAGAGCGGCGACGCATCGCGCTGGACATCCACGACCACCTGGGCGCAGCCTTGATCTCGGTTCGGCTGGAGGCCAGCGCCCTGGTGGCGCGGGCGCGCGCGTGCGGTGATGCGGAGATGCAGGGCGATGCGGCCCGGATCGCGGCCGCCGCGCAGTCGATCTATGCCACCACGCGCGACATCGTCAAGCGCCTGCGCCCGGAGGTCATCGACACCTTGGGCCTGGCTGGGGCGGTGGAAGAGCTGGTGCGCCATGCCGATCAAGTCCACCCCGCAGCGCGCTTCACCTTCCAGGTGGACCCTGGCTTTCCCGATGTGCGTGGCGAGCTGGCGATGCCGGCCTACCGCGTGGCGCAGGAAGCGCTCAACAACATCGCCAAGCATTCGGACGCGACGCTGACCACGGTGACCTTGAGCGTGCTGCCAGAGACGGGGCACCTGCGCATGGTGATCCAGGACAATGGCCGGGGCTTTGACACCCGGTCGCCGCGCAGCACCGGCATCGGCCTGATCGGCATGCGCGAACGCGTGGCGGCCGTGGGGGGCGAGTTGCTCGTCTCATCCACGCCAGGGCAGGGCACCACCGTGTGCGTGACGCTGCCCTTGCCCGCCGGGCAGTGACGGGCGGCTGAAATGCCCAGGACCCTGGCCCGGCGCGCAAAACGCTGGCACCATCGGCCTTTTGCCCGACCGAGACGCGCCACACCATGTTGAGCTGGATATTCAAGAAGAAAAAAGCAAGCCCGCCCGTGATCGCCGCCCTGCCTGCGGCCAGTGACGAAGCGGCCGCGTCGGCCCGGCAGGCGGCCGCCAATGTGGCCTCGGTGTGGTCGGGGCGCCTGCACCGTGCTTTGGGGGATGACGCCGCCCTGCTGATCCTGGCCAAGGAGGCGCCGACGGCCGACCTCAAGCTGGCCGCCGTGCAGGCCTTGTCCACCGAGGCGGGGTTGAAATCGGCCGAGCGCGAGTTCCGCACCCACGATCGCCGGGTGCACCAATTGGCCCGGCAGCGCCATGCCCATGCCAAGGCCACGCGGGAGGTGGCCGAGCGCGCCACTGCCTTGATCAGCAATGCCGCTGTTTTGCTGGATGCCCCGGTGATCCCGGTCAACCGCCTGGTCGAGTTCGACCGGGGCTGGCAGGCGCTGGACGCCAGCTTGCTGTCGGCTGCCCACCAGGCCGAGTACTCGGCTTTGGCGGGGCAGTTGTCGGCCGCCATGCAGGCGCAAAGCGACCAGCGCGCGGCGGCCTTGGCGGCGCAGGCCGAGGCGGCTGCGGCTGCTGAAGCGGCAGCCCTGGCTCAAGCGCAAGCGCTGGAGGCGCAGGCATTGGCGGCGTTGGCCCAGGAGGCACTGACGCGCCCGGCCGTTTCGCCATCCGATGAGGCCGAGACCACGACCACGCCGCCCAAAGCACCCAAGGCGCCCACGGCCGAGCACAGCGCTTTGATTGAATCCGCTTTGCAGCAAGCCGAAGCCGCGCTGCTGGATGGCCACCTGAAGCAGGTGCAAAGCCACCTGATGAACCTGGACCGCTTGTCCACCGAGGGCATGGGCCCCGCGCACCGCGCGCGCCTTCAGGCCGTGCAAGCCGAAGCGGGCCGCATGAAGGGCTGGCAGCAATGGAGCGGCGGGCTGGCCCGAGACGACCTGGTCCTGGAGGCCGAAGCCTTGGCCAAAGCCACAACGGTGGCCACCGAGACGGGCGAGCCCAAGCTTCAAGCCCGGGCGCAGGCCGAGGCCATCGACGATTTGCGCCAGCGCTGGAAAGAGCTTGACCGCCTGGCGGCCGCCACCAGCCAGCCGCTGTGGGAGCGCTTTGACGCGGCCCTTCAAACTGCCTACCTGCCGGTGGCCGCCCACCTCGCGCAGTTGGAGGCCGATCGGCAGGCCAACCTGGCATTGCGCGGTGGCTTGTTGGACACGCTGGACGCCACGCCCTTGGAAGCCAACACCGACACCGCTGCCGAGTCCTCACCCTGGAAAGACCTGGTCCGCGCGCTGGACCAGTTCCACCAGGCCTGGCGCAAGTTGGGCCCGGTGGAGCACACCGTGCCACGCAAGGCGCAGAAGGCCTTGCTGGCCCGTTTGGCGGCCAGTGTGGCGCGCCTGGAGGTGCCGCTTCAAGCCGCCCGCCGCGTGGCGCAAACCGAGCGCGAAGCCCTGGTCGCGCGGGCCAAGGCGCTCACCGAAACTGGCCGACTGCACCCGGCCGAGCAATTGGCCCAGGTGCGCGAGTTGCAGGCCGAGTGGCAAGCCCATGCGCGCGGCTTGCCTTTGGCGCGCCCCCTGGAGGCCTCGCTGTGGGACCAGTTCAAGGCCGCGACCGATGCCGTCTATGCCCAACGTGAAGCCGCCTTCAGTGCCCGCGATGAAGCCCTGCAGGCCAACCTGGCGGCCCGTGTGAGCTTGATCGAGCGCCTGGAAGCCATCGCACCCGACAGCCCGGTGGTCGACATCACGAACACCTTGAAGCAGCTGGACGCGGCCTGGCGCCAAGCGGGCGAAGCGCCCCGGGCACAAGCCGCCGCGCTGGAGTCGAGGTATCGGGCTGCACGCGCTGGCGCGCAGGCCATCGTGGCCGACAGTGCTCAGCGCGTGTGGCAGGCCACCTGCGACACCTTGCACGCCAAGCTCATGCTGTGCGAAGCGCTGGAGTCTGTTCAGGCCTTGGCCGATGCCGATGTGCGCAACCGTTGGGCGGCCTTGCCGGTGTTGCCACCCTTGTGGGAGCAAGCCCTGACCCAGCGCATGGACCGCATGGCCGCTGCTGATGGCGCGCCATCAAGTGCAGGCTTGAGTGCTGACAACACCGCAGCAGACGAGGCCTTGCTGCAACTTGAAGCCGCGCTGGACCTGCCCTCGCCACCCGAGCATCAGGCCAGCCGCCGTGACCTCAAACTGCGTGCGTTGAAAGCCGCGCTGGAAGGTGGTCAGGTCCGCGCGGGTGCTGCGCCGAGCGTTGATCAGATGACGGCCCAGGTGGTCGGCTTGCCTCGCCTCAGTGCCCCGCAACGCCTGCGGCTGCACAACCTGATCACGGGGCTGCGCACTGTCAAGCCGGAGGCTTCCAGTTCCCCATCAGCGCGGTGAAATCGTCCACCGGCACGGGCTTGCTGTACAGGTAGCCTTGCGCCAGCTCGCAGCCCAGGGCGTTGAGCTCATCGCGCTGCGCGCCCGTCTCCACGCCTTCGGCCACCAGGGTCATGCGCAGGCCGCGGGCCAGGCTGATGATGGCCTGCACCAGGGCGGCGCTGTCCGAGTTGGTGGTCAGCTCGCGGATGAAAGAGCGGTCGATCTTGAGCACGTTGACCGGGAAGCGCGCCAGGTAGCTCAGCGATGAATAGCCGGTGCCAAAGTCGTCGATGGCGATGCTGATGCCCAGGTGGTGCAGGCGCTGCAAGGTGGCGCGGATGTCGGTGGGATCGTTGAGCAGCAGGCTCTCGGTGATCTCCAGTTCGATCCATTCGGGCTTGCAGCCGGTGGCCTCCATGGCGGCGTACACCGTGGCCACCAGGTCGTTGTTGTAGAACTGCTTGGGCGACAGGTTCACCGCGATCTTCAGGGGTTTGGCGGCGTGCTCATTCCATTTCTGGGTGGCCGCGAAGGCCGTGTGCAAGGCCCATTCGCCCATGCCCAGGATCAGGCCCGTGTCTTCCGCGATGCTGATGAACTGGTCGGGCGGCACCAGGCCGCGCGTGGGATGGCGCCAACGCATCAGGGCTTCGGCACCCACCATCTCGCCGGTCACCAGGTCCACCTTGGGTTGGTAGAACAGCTCCAGCTCCGAGCGCACCACGGCCTTGCGCAAGTCGCTCTCGATCTTCAGGCGTTCGCGTGCGCTGCTGGTCAGCTCGGGCGAGTAGTACTGGAAGTTGTCGCGGCCGCAGCGCTTGGCATGGTGCATGGCCGCCTCGGCGTGGGCGATCAACTCGTTGGCGGCCACACCATCAAAGGGGAAGACGGCGATGCCGGCGCTGGCGGTCACCATGATCTCGGTGTCGGCCAGGTGGATGGGCACGCGGAAGGCGTTCTTCAGGTGGCTCAAGGTCACGCCCACGTCCAGCGCCTGGCGGATCTTGGGCACCACGATGGCGAACTCGTCGCCGCCAATGCGGGCCACCGTGTCGTAGCCACGCAGGTGCTGGCTCAGGCGGCTGGCAATGGCTTTCAGCAAGGCGTCGCCCGTGGGTTGGCCCAGTGAGTCGTTCACCTTCTGGAAGTTGTCGATGCCCAGGATCACCAGGCCGAAGGTCAGCTGGTGGCGGGTCGAATCCGAGATGGCCTGTTGCAGCGCATTGCGCAGCATGGCGCGGTTGGGCAGGTGGGTCAGGGCATCGTAGTAGGCCAGTTGGTGGGTCTGGCGTTCCAGGGTGCGCAGGGCGGTCATGTCCTGCGTCACACCCATCACGCGGACCGGTCGGCCCTTGTCCGTGTACTCGATGCGAACCCAGCTGTGCAATTCATTGAGCGAGCCGTTGGCGCCGGTCAAGCTGTGGTCGTGGCGGAACTCGGTGCGCTGCTGTTCCACGGCGTGGCGGTAGGCCTCGACGTTGCTGCTGACCTGTCCGGCGGGAAAGTAGTCCAGCAGGTCGTTGAAGCTCAAGTCCTGGTCTTGGGGCAGGCCCAGCAGGTCGCGGCCCACGCTGCTGATCTGGGCTTGTTTGAGCACCAGGTCCAGGCTCCAGTGGCCGATGCGGGCCATGCGTTGCGCGTCTTCCAGCTGACTCTGCGCCTCTTTGAGGGCGGAGATGTCGCGGCCGATGGTGAAGGCGCCAATGACTTCACCTTGGGCATTGCGCGTGGGCACGATGGCCAGGTCGGCGATGCCACGGATCATGCCGCGTTCATTGAAGTAGTAGTAGGTGTACAGGTGGCGGCGGCGGGTACCTTCGCTCATGCAGGTGCGCAACTCGGCCTCCAGGCCGCGCGCTTGTTCGCTGTCGGAGTCGTCGGTGGGGCGGCGCCCCAAAAAGGCCTCGGCCGGCACGCCACTCAGGCGCAGCATGGCTGGGTTCACGTAGGTGCGTCGGCATTCCAGGTCAAAGTGCGCAATGGTGTCGGGTGTGGCGTCTTCCAGGGCCTTGAGGTTGCTGCCGGCTTGAAGCAAGGTCTCGGACCGCTTGTGCTGGGTCAGGTCCTGCACCACCGCGAACAAGCAGGTGGGTTCACCGTCATCGGAGTAGCTGATCTCGCCCTGGTAGTGAAGATGGCGGGTCTGTCCGCCATGGATCACCGAGCATTGGTACTGGATGTGGGTGCGGCGGTGTTTGAAGGCGCCGCGCCACAGTTGCTGGATGTTGTCCTGCTCATGCTCGGGGTGCAGGCGCAGCAGCTCCAGGGCAGAGGGCGCCCAGCCGATGGGCTGGCCCAGCATCTCGCACAGGCGTGGCGATACAAAGGAAGTCTGGCCCACGAAGTCGAACTCCAGCGAGCCAATCTGGGCCATGGTCTGCGCCCGGTCCCAATGGGCATGGGCATCAAGGCTGTTCTTCGCGGTGACGGTGGGCAGGTGCTTTGGCATGAAGTCCCTCAAGTGGAGGCCTGCGTGTCGAGCAATGCACCCTTTGCAACGACACCTTGGCCCCACTCTTATCGGCCAAGGTGTAAGTGACTTGAGGGCCTGTCTGATGCCGTCAGTGCGCTGCCGTGAAGCGTTGCTTCAAATGCCGGTTTTGTTCCAGCTCGTCCACGATGGCCACGGCCAGGTCGGCGGTGGAGATGCGCCCGGGGCCGCCTTCGGCCGCTTGCAAGGGCGCGTCACCGCCCAGCCGATACTGGCCCGTGCGTTCACCGGGTTCCAGCACGATGGGGGGCGACACGAAGGTCCAATCCAGCGACGACTCGGCCTGCAACTCGGTCAGGGCCTGGCGCGCGGCCAGGGCGCCTTGCTTCCACTCGGCGGGGAACTCGGGCGTGTCCACCAGTTGCAGGCCCGGCGCCACGAACAAGCTGCCGGCGCCTCCCACCACCAGCAGCCGCTTGACCCCGGCCGCCTTCACGCCTGCCACGATGGCGCGGGCGCCGCGCAGGAACTGGTCGTGCAGATCGGGCACGGACCAACCGGGGTTGTAGGCGCTGACCACCGCGTCCTGGCCCTGGATGGCGCGGGCCACCTCATCGGCGTTCTGCGCGTCAGCCTGGACCACGGTGAGTCCGGGGGCCGGTGCGAGTTTGCCGGGGGTGCGGGCCAGCACGGTGACCTGGTGGTCGCGCCTGAGCAATTCAGCCAGCACGGCCGATCCGACAAAACCCGTGGCGCCAATCAATGCGATCTTCATGGTGATCTCTCCGTTGCGTTGCAATGGCTCAACGATAAGAGCTTCACAATCCAGGGGGAAGTCCCGAGAATAGGCTTTCATTGTTTAGAAAAACTGCACAGTCGTGATCGATCAACTCAAGCGCATGGCCACCTTCGCCGCCGTGGTCGAGCAGGGTTCCTTCAGTGGTGCCGCCCGCGCGCTGGGCACCACCACCTCGGCCGTCAGCCAGCACATCCGCGCGCTGGAGCAAGAGGTAGGGGTGACGCTGCTGGTGCGTTCCACCCGTCAGATGGCCCTGACCACGGCGGGCCAGCGTTTTCACGAGGGCTGCGCCGACATGGTGGCCGCTGCCCGCCGCGCTGGCCAGACCTTGCTGGAAATGCGCGACGCGCCCGTGGGTGAATTGCGCATGACCGCGCCCGCCGGTTTCGCGCGTGTGCTGGGCGAGGCCTTGCAGCCTTTGCTTCACCACCATCCCCAGCTGTGCCTGCACCTGCTGGCCGACGATGCCTATACCGACCTGGTGGCCGAGCGCGTGGACCTGGCCCTGCGCTTTGGCCGCCTGCCCGATTCAAACTGGGTGGCACAGCCGCTGGGCCACCTGCGCATGCAGCTGTGCGCGGCGCCGGGCTACCTCACGCGCCACGGCATCCCGGTCCACCCCGACGACCTGGCCCACCACGATGCCGTGCTGCTCAACACGGGCCGGGTGGCCTCGCACTTGAACCTGCTGGACCCGTCAGGCCTGGCCGTGGCCGTCAAACCTGCCTGGCGCAATCGCCTGAGCAGCAACAGCCAATCCTGGGTGCAGCACATGTGCGAGGCGGGCATGGGTGTGGCCGTGCTGGCCGCACACGACACGGTCGACACCCTGCGCGAAGGCCGCGTGGTGCCCGTGCTGCCGGGCTGGTCACTGCCGCCCTTGCCGGTCTACGCCTTGACTCCGCAGCGTGGCGCGCAGCCCGCCAAGGTGCGCCTGGCGCTGGAGGCTTTGCTGGCGCACATGGCGCAGTGGCCGGTTTCGGTTTATTCACCGCGCCAGGATGGACTGCATTCATAGGGATGGCGCTGATCGGGGGGTGGCCAGCAAAATCAATGTGATCGTTGCTGACCCGACCCAAAGGATGCTCCCCATGAAACGCTCGACACGCCCCTTGTTTGACCACGCCAAATCCATCATCGGCGCCACCGCGCTGGCGCTGTGTGGCGGCGCAGCGGTGGCGGCCCAGACCTCCATCCAGGCCTCAGCCGCCGCCGGCTTCGGCGTTGATGTCATCAATGTGAGCGACTACCGGCCTTATCAGGACGGCACCAGCACCGCCACTCAATACGCGAATGCCTACTGGGGCCAGGCCGGCTACTCGGTGTTCGCGGATTTTGGCGCCTTGCATGTTTTTGCCACCGCCGCCACGCGGGGCAGCGACAACTACGGGGGCTATGAAGGCTGGGATTCGATTGTCACGGCGATGGCCTTCGCCGAAGACAAGGTCACCTTCACCGCGCCAGCGGGCGTGGAATGGGTTGAGTTCAACCTGTCGCTGAACCTGCACGGCAGCTTTGCCGGGACCAGCCGATCACGAGGCTGGCTGGAGGCCGAACTGGGCGGCTCCAACTACCTGCCCCTGGAAGGGCAGTCGTACTCGTCGGGGGTGAGTGCTGGCACGTACTTTGGCATGGCACCACCGCTGGGCCGCAGCGAAGTGCTGAGTGCCCAGCGAACCTACCGCGCGGCTGCGGGCAGCACGATCACGCTGCGTTACTCGCTCTCAGGCGTGGCCCACGCCATGTCGCCACCCGCCCAGGCGGGCATTTTGCCGCCGAGCAGCATGACGACCGACGGTGGCAACACGGCGCGCGTGGGCCTCACCGTCCTCACCCCGGGGGCGAGCTTCCTGGCTGAAAGTGGCGCCAGCTATGCGCCCGTGCCCGAACCATCGACCCTGGTGATGTTCGGGGTGGGTTTGTTGGGCCTGTCGGTTTGGCGCGTGCGTCGCCTCAGCACCACTGATCATTGGTCAGCCTGCTCGGCGGCGGTGTGCCAAATGCGCGTGGCCGGGTCGTGAAACCGCCCGGCAGGCGGAACTGCCGTGGGTGGGATGACCGATGGTTGGGCAATCGGTCCTACTGGCGCAGAAGTTCGGCCTGATTTATAATTGCGTAGTTTCAGTAATTTCTGAAATTACAATCAATCAAAAAACTTAACCATGAACCCGCTCTCGCCTTCAGCCGCACTGCGCGCCTTGCAGCGCTCTGGTGTGGCTGGTGTGGTGCAAGGTGCTGCAGCCCTGCTCTGGGTGCCGCAGGCGGCCCTGCTGGGGTGGGCGGTGCAAAGTCTGGCGAATGGCCGGGGGATGAAGGCGGTGCTGCTGTCGGCACTCGGCGTCCTGTTGCTGGGCCTGCTTCGCGCAGCCATGGAGGCATGGGGTGCGCGCAGGGTGTTTTCGAACGCGCGCGCTCAGTTGTCGGTGGTGCGGCGCCAGGTGGCCGACGCGATCGTTGCGCGCTCACCGTTCGACGTGGATCGCCCGGCCTCGGGGCTGGTGGCCAGCGTGATCGCGGAACAGGCCGAGGCGCTCATGCCTTATCTCGTTCGGTATGGGCAGGCGCGTTGGCGCACGACCTTTGTGCCGCCGGTCATCCTGATGGTGGTCGCATGGTGGTCCTGGGTCGCGGCCCTGGTCCTGCTCGTGGCGGCCCCGCTGATCCCATTGTTCATGGTGATCGTTGGCTGGCGTGCCAAGGCCGCCAGCGAAGCACACATGGTGGAAGTGGGCGGCATGAACGCCTTCCTGCTCGACCGGCTGCGTGGCCTGGCGACCTTGCGCGCGCTGGATGCCGTGGACGCGACCGCGCTGCGGCTGGGCGAGGCGGCGCAGTCGTTGCGGCACCGGACCATGGCCGTGCTTCGCATCGCCTTCCTCTCTTCCGCGGTGCTGGAATTGTTCTCCGCGTTGGGCGTGGCGATGGTCGCGGCCTATGTGGGCTTTCACCTGTTGGGCATGCTGGGCTTTGGCGCATGGGGGCAGCGTTTGAGTTTGGGCGAGGGCTTGTTCATTCTGCTGCTCGCACCGGCCTTCTTCGAGCCCCTGCGGGAACTGTCAGCCGTGTGGCACGACCGCGCGGCTGGTGAGGCCGCCCTCGCATCGCTGGACAGCCTGGCGCAGGGCGGCGTGCCCTTGCTGGGCGCCGTGCTGCCCACGGCCGCGTTGTCCGGCGAGGTGTCGGCCGACCCGCCGGCCTTGGCCATCCAAGGGCTGCGGTTTGCCTACCCTGGCCAGTCTCCGGTGTTCGAGGGCTTCGACCTGCAAATCGCCGCTGGTGAGCAGGTCGCGCTGCTCGCGCCCAGCGGCGGTGGCAAGACATCGCTCTTGGGCCTGATCGCGGGGCTGCTGCCATCGTCCCAGGGCGTTATCCGGATCGGCGGCGTAGCGATGTCCGACGCCACGGCCGCCGCCTTGCGTGGGCGCATGGCCTGGATGGGACAGAAGCCACACGTGTTCGCCGGCTCGGTGCGGGCCAATGTGACGATGGGGCGCCGAGGCATGGATGCCATGCCGGTGGCGGCGGCCATGCGCTTCGCCTCTTTGGAGGATGTCACGCAGGCGCATCCGGGCGTGGCGCTGGGCGAAGGGGGCGCGGGCTTGTCGGGCGGCGAAATCGTGCGGCTGGCCCTTGCCAGGCTGGCCCTGCAACCCGAGGCCGACCTGCTGTTGGTTGACGAGCCCACCGCCCACCTGGACGCCGCGACCGCGTCCCGTGTGGTCGACGCGTTGATCACGCTGGCCCAGGGCAGGACCTTGATCGTGGCCACGCACGATCCCATGCTCGCCGCCCGGATGGGCCGCGTGATTCAGCTTGGTGGCGCGGCTTCGGGGGCGATGGCCCCTGCCCAGCCCCTCGCGGACCTGGCGGTGGCATGAAGAAGCTCACAGGCGATCTCCGGCTGGTGATGGGGGCGTTGCTGGGTATGCAGGCACGGCAGTTGGCGCTGGGCGCCGCTTTGGCCTCGCTCACGGTGCTCATGGGCATGGCACTGCTCGGCCTGTCGGGATGGTTCATCACCGCCACGGCCTTGGCCGGGATGCAGGCCAGCACCGCCATCGGCTTCGACGTGTTCATGCCCTCGGCCGGCATCCGGCTGTTGGCCATCGGCCGAACCGGAGCACGCTACGGCGAGCGGCTGGTGACCCACGACGCCACCTTCGCGGCCTTGGCCGCACTGCGTGAGCGCCTGTTCCGGGGCTGGGCACGGCCCGAGGCTGCGCACCAGTTGCTGGCCCGGCCCGCACGCCTGTTGTTCCGCCTGACCGCCGACATCGACGCGCTGGAGACCGTGTACCTTCGCTTGCTGGTGCCTGTCGCCGCTGCTCTTGGCGCGGCTTTGCTCGCCGGTGTGGTGCTGGGCTTCATGCACGTGTGGCTGGGGATGCTGCTGGCGCTCTGGCTGGTCGGTGCGGGCTGGGGCATCGCGGCGGTCACCGCACGCCGGGCGCAAGCGCCTTCCGTGCGGCGCGCCCACGCCATCGAAGCGCTGCGCTCGCGTGCGGTCGACCTCGTGGCGGGGCAGACTGAATTGGTCATGGCCGGCCGGCAGAGCGCTCAATGCGAGGCGCTGGCTGCGGCCGACAATCGCCTGATGAAGGCGGACCTGGCGCTTCACCGGCTGGAGACCGGCGCCGGCGTGGCGTACGGCGCGGCGGGCACGCTGACGCTGGTGGCCGTGCTGCTGGCCGTGGGCCTGCTGGCCGACGAGGGCATCATTGGGGCGCCAGCCGCCGCACTGGCCTTGCTCGTGGCGTTGACCGCACTGGAGCCCTTCGCTGCTCTGCGCCGAGGTGCGCTCGAAGCCGGGCGCACCTGGCTGGCCGCGCGTCGGCTGGCGCCTTTGCTGGTCGCACCGCCCAACGGTGCTGCACCCGACCCGTCGGGCGGTCAGCACGAGGTGCTGTGCCTTCGCGGCGTGTGCGCGGCCCATCCCGGCAGTTCGGCCATCGCATTACAAGATGTGACGCTGACCTTGCGCCTGGGCGAACGTGTCGCAGTGGTCGGTCCCAGCGGCGCAGGCAAATCCACGCTGCTGGCCGTGATGGTCGGCGAACTCAAGCCGCTGGCAGGCCGACTCGAACGGCCGCCACTGAGCCTGCTCACGCAGCGCACCGAGTTGTTCCAGGACAGCCTGCGCGACAACCTGCGCCTGGCCGACTTGTCAGCTGATGACGCGCGCCTGTGGGCGGTGCTGGACGAGGCTGGCCTCGCGAGCGACGTGCGCGCGATGGCACAAACACTGGACACGCGGCTCGGCGAAGGCGGTCTCGGGCTTTCTGGCGGCCAGTCGCGCCGACTGGCCCTGGCCCGGCTGCTGTTGCGCCGCCCACGCTTTTGGTTGCTCGACGAGCCGACGGAGGCGCTTGACGCGCGGACCGCCCATGACGTGCTGCAGCGCTTGGCCGCGCACGCGGCGGGCCGGGGCCTGCTGATCGCGACGCACTTGCGCCGAGAGGCCGCGCTGGCCGACCGCATCGTCGTGCTTGAGGGCGGTCGCATCGTGGCCGACGTCCGGCGTGGCAACCCCGCATTCGATGCGGCGCTCGACGCGCTGCGTCCCGACTGATCCACGCAGACACCAGACCCGGAACACCCGACAGGAGAACCCCATGGACCTTGACATCGTCGCGCTGTCGCGACTGCAGTTCGCGCTCACCGCGCTCTACCACTTCCTATTCGTGCCCCTGACCATTGGCCTGTCCGTGATCTTGGCGATCATGGAGACGGTCTACGTGATGACCGGGCGCGTGGTCTGGCGCGACATGACCAAATTCTGGGGCGTGCTCTTCGGCATCAACTTCGCGATGGGCGTGGCCACGGGGATCGTCATGGAGTTCCAGTTCGGCATGAACTGGAGCTATTACAGTCACTATGTCGGTGACATCTTCGGGGCGCCGCTGGCCATCGAAGGGTTGATGGCCTTCTTCCTGGAGGCCACGTTCGTCGGCCTGTTCTTCTTCGGTTGGGACAAGCTCTCCAAGGTGGGCCACCTGATGACCACCTGGGCGGTTGCCATCGGCTCCAACTTCTCGGCGCTGTGGATCCTCATCGCCAATGGCTGGATGCAGAACCCGGTCGGCGCGGCGTTCAACCCGCAGACCATGCGCATGGAAGTGACCGACTTTTTCGCCGTGCTCACCAACCCGGTGGCCCAGGCCAAGTTCGTTCACACGGTGTCGGCGGGCTACACGGTGGCGGCGATCTTCGTGCTGGGCGTGTCGGCCTTCTACATGCTGCGTGGCGCGCACTTGCAGCTCGCCAAACGCTCGATGACGGTGGCCGCTTCCTTCGGCCTGGCGGCCTCGCTGTCGGTGGTGGTGTTGGGCGATGAGAGCGGTTACCTGTCGACCGAACATCAGAAGATGAAGCTGGCCTCGATCGAAGCCATGTGGAAGACCGAGCCGGCACCGGCCGCCTTCACGGTCTTCGGTTTTCCTGACCAGGAAGCGCGGGAGACGCATTTCGCGGTGCACATTCCGGCCGTGATGGGGCTGATCGGCACGCGGTCACTCACCACTGAAATCCCGGGCATCGAGGACCTCGTCAAGCTGGCCGAAGTGCGCATTCACGAGGGCATCAAAGCCTACGATGCGCTGCAGATCATCCGCGCCGCCGGTGGTGATGCCGCCATTCCTCCCGCGGCGCGCGAGGCCTTCGAAACGAATGGCCACTCGATGGGCTACGCGCTGTTGCTCAAGCGGTATGTGGATGATCCGCGCCAGGCCACGCCGGCGCAGATTGCTCAGGCCGCCTGGGACACGGTGCCTGCCGTCGCGCCGCTCTACTGGTCGTTCCGAATCATGGTGGCCTTGGGCCTGTTCTTCATCGCCCTGACGGCCACCTTCTTCGTGCTCTCTGCGCGCCGTCGGCTCGACGCGCATCGCTGGTTGCTCAAGGTCGCGGTGTTCGCCATTCCGCTGCCTTGGATCGCGGCCGAATGTGGCTGGATCGTGGCCGAGGTCGGTCGTCAGCCCTGGGTGATCGAAGGTGTGCTGCCGACAGCCGTGGCCGTCTCCAATCTGGGTGCGACCACGCTGCTGTTGACCATCGTCGGCTTCGTCGCCATCTACACGACGCTGCTCGTCATCGAGATGAAGTTGATGCTCAAGGCGATTCGCCAAGGCCCGCAGTTCGATCCCGTGTCGCCATTGCCCACCTCAAACTGAACCGGAGCACGCCATGATCCTGCACGAACTCCTTTCCTACGAAATCCTGCGCATGACCTGGTGGCTGCTGATCGGCGTGTTGCTGGTCGGCTTTGCCATCACGGACGGCTTTGACCTGGGCGCGGCCATGCTGCTGCCCTTTGCCGGCCGAAACGATGTCGAGCGTCGGGTGATCATCAACAGCGTCGGTCCAATCTGGGAAGGCAACCAGGTCTGGCTGATCCTGGGCGGCGGTGCGATCTTCGCCGCATGGCCGCAGCTGTATGCCGTTTCATTCTCTGGCTTTTACATGGCGATGTTCGTCGTGCTGGTGGGCCTGATCCTTCGGCCGGTGGCCTTCAAGTTCCGCAGCAAGCGAGAGGACGCACATTGGCGCGCCCGCTGGGATGGGGTGTTGTTCTTCACCGGCCTGGTGCCCGCGTTGATCTTCGGTGTGGCCGTGGGCAATGTGCTGCAAGGTGTGCCATTCCGCTTCTCGGACGACATGCACATCTTCTACGATGGCTCCTTCTGGGCCTTGCTCAACCCCTTTGCCCTGTTGTGCGGATTGGTCTCCGTGGCGATGCTGATCATGCACGGAGCGGCATGGCTGCAACTCAAGACCACCGATGCGGTGTCAGACCGCGCCCGACGCTACGGCGCTTGGGCAGCCCTGGCCACCATGGTGCTTTACGCCCTGGCCGGCTTCGCACTTTGGCGCTGGATCGACGGTTATGTCGTGACCAGTGATTTGGCCACGGACGGACCGTCAAATCCGATGCGCAAGACGGCCGCGCTGCAACATGGCGCCTGGTTGGCGAACTACCTGGCCAACGCTTGGCTCTGGTCGGCGCCGGCCTTGGGTCTGGTGGGCGCGATGCTCGCTGGCTTGGGCATGCGCTTGCGGCGTGAACTGCTCACGCTGCTGGCCAGCGCGCTCTCCATCGCTGGCATCATCCTCAGCGTGGGCGCGGCCATGTTCCCCTTCATCCTGCCCTCGTCGATCGACCCGCGCGCCAGCCTCACCGTGTGGGATTCCTCCTCCAGCCACCTCACGCTCTTCATCATGTTGGTGGTGACCGCGGTGTTCATCCCGATCATCGTGGCCTACACCAGTTGGGTCTACCACGTGCTGTGGGGCAAGGTCGATGCCGCGGCCATCCGCGAAGAACGCGGCCACGCCTATTGACCCTCGAACTTCAATCAAGGAAAGGAATTGACCATGTGGTATTTCGCCTGGATCCTGGGGCTGCCGCTGGCAGCAACCTTCGCGGTGCTCAACGCGATGTGGTTTGAACTGATGGAGGATGAAGCGGTGCGACACGACAAGCTGGACAAGCCTGCTGGCTAGCCAGGCTTCTTGGGCTTCGATCCGGTGATCCGGTCCTTCAGGGTCAGCACCTTGGTCACCGTTGCCCCCAGGTCCATCAGCCGCTGCGCGGTCTCGGGGGTCAGGCGCTGCACGTCGTCGAACCAGGTCATCAGGCGGGCAATGAGGTCGTGCATCTCCCGCATGCGTTCCTGGGCGTGGCGCTCTTCCTCGGTGGTGGGCTTCTCCAGGAGTGCATTGCGCAGCATCGACAGCGTGGGCTCAATTTCACGGCGGCGGCGCTCCTCGGCCAGCACCCGGAAGATTTCCCAGACATCGGAAGGGGCCTCGAAATACTCGCGCCGGTCACCCGGTTGGTGCCGCAGCTGCACCAGGCGCCAGCCCTGCAACTCTTTCAGGCCCATGCTCACGTTGGAGCGTGAGAACAAGAGCATCTCGGCGATCTCGTCCGCATTGAGCGGGCGCTGAGAGATGAAGATCAGCGCGTAGATCTGGCCCACCGTGCGGTTGATGCCCCACTTGCTGCCCATCTCGCCAAAGTGGGCGATGAACTCGCGGTTGAGGGGCGGGAGTGGGGATGATGTGGGCATGCTCTCGATTGTTGCTCAAAATGCTGAATGTTCAGGAATGGCAAGAAATACAGGGCGGCCCAGGTGGCGCCCGCCGCCCGATGGTTCATTTGACGCGCTCACCATACTTGATGGCGGTGAGCGTGCCGGACTCGAACCTCAGCGTGGTCATGAACTGACCCGTTCCCGGGTTGTAGGTCCATTCGTCGACAGACTCACATGCGGAGTTGATGACGGTGGTCGAACCATTCGCAGAAGGCGTCGACACCTGAGCATCCGGCTTTTTGCAGAATTGGTCCTTGATGACGGGCTCACCGCAGATGGACAGTGCGGAGGCCTTGGAGTCGCCCAGCTTGACCAGGTTGTTTTTGCAACGAAAAGAGCGGGTGTCGGCCATGGCGACGGTGGAGGCCGCACAAGCGATGAAGGCCAATATCGGAAGGCATGAGGAGCGCATGTTGAGGTCTTTCAGGGTGGTGGAGCACGGCGTTATGACGCCATCTTCTCAAAGATTGGAGCCGTCTCAAATCACGGGGCGATTCATGCCTGACCATGCGCAAGCCAGCTTCTCCTGACAGCCTGAGCTTTGAGGCGCCCACGCTGGCGGGTCAGTCGGTCACGTTGACGGGCAGCGTCGTCATCTAGGGGGCTTTGTCCGCCGCTGTTGCAGCGGGCTTTGGCGGCGCACAAGCCAGTTGGACCGGTTACGGTGGTGCCTTTGGGGTGGGGCTTGTCAACCAAGGCGTCAGGCAGGAATTCGCTGGCGGCGCGGTGCCAGCGGTCCCCATGAATGTGAATGGCTTCCTGTTTCCGATTGTCTCGACGCTCCAGTTTGATGCCCAGGGACATGCTGAAAGCAGCGTGCCTTTGACGGTCATTGTCGAGGCTCAAAGTGGCATAACGGGCCAGGGTTCCGCGACCGCAGGCGCGCAATTTGGCAACACCGTGTACTGGTCTGGCATCGACGGTTTCACCGTGAATGGCGAGACCTTCGCTGGTGACTACACGGTCACATCTGCTTCAGGCGCCAACTACCGGTTCTCAACCAGCCCGCGCCCCGCTTAGATATAGTGGGCAGCCATGAGCCATCCACCTGCCGCTTCGTCCTTGCCCAACGCACCCGCCCTGGATGTGGTGTGCCTGTGCGCGGCCTGGTGTGGCACCTGCGGCGAGTACGAAGCTTTGTTCAAGGCCTTGCAAGCGGCCTTGCCCGAGCACCGCTACCGCTGGATCGACATCGAGGATGAGTCCGACCTGGTCGGCGACATCGACGTCGAGACCTTTCCCACGCTGCTGGTGGCGCGGCAAGGGCAGGTGTTGTTCGCCGGGCCGGTGTTGCCCCGCCTGGTGGATGCGCAACGCTTGATCGAAGCGTTGCGGGCGAATAACGCTTCGCCGATGGCCCGCAGCATGCCCGCTGATCAGCTTGAGGCCTACGAGGCACTGGCCCGCGCGCTGCGCGCTTGAGCTCAACCAAGCCGCCGTCAGATCATCGCGGCGAATTCAGTGCCCAGCCACTCGTGCGTGGTGTCGGGCGGCGTCCAACCGCGCACCCAGTTGGCGAACAGCTCGGCGGGCATGGGGCGCGAGATCAGGAAGCCTTGCGCCTCGTCGCACGACAGACCGGCCAGCAGTTTCCAGGACTTGGCGTTCTCGACGCCTTCGGCCACCACGGTCAGGCCCAGGTTGTGGGCCAGGTCCACGGTCGAGCGCACGATCTTGGCGTCTTGCAGATCGCTCTCCATGTTCATCACGAAGGACTTGTCGATCTTGAGTTCGTCCACCGGCAGGCGCTTCAGGTAGGCCAGCGATGAATAGCCCGTGCCGAAATCGTCGATGGACAGTTTCAGGCCCATGGCGTGCAGCTTGTTCAGGGTGACCAACGCGCGTTGCGGGTCGTCCATGATGGCGCTTTCGGTGATCTCCATCACCAGCATGGCCGGGTTCACGGCGTGTTGGCTGAGCAGCTTGTCCAGCTTGGCGGGCAGATCCTGGTCCATCAAGTCGCGGGTCGACAGGTTGATGGCGATCTTCAAAGGCATGCCCGCGTCGCTGAGCTGTTTGCTGACGATGGCGGCCTGCTCGGTGATCCAGGCGGTGAGCACGCGCACGAAGCCGGTCTGCTCGGCGAAAGGGATGAAGCGCATGGGCGGCACGATGCCGCGCGTGGGGTGTTCCCAGCGCATCAGGGCTTCGGCGCCAATGCACTGGCCGGTGTGCAGGCTGATTTTGGGTTGCAGGTACAGGCGCAGCTGGTGGTTGTCGACGGCGTAACGCAACTCGCTCAGCAGGGTGAGGGACTCTTCGCTGGTCGAATCAAGACCCGGGTGGTAGGTGACGGTGCCGGCTTGCTGCTGCTTGGCGGCGTACATGGCCACTTCGGCGCGGCTGAGCAGGGTGTCGGCCTCCACGCCATGCTCGGGTGCGCTGGCGATGCCCACGCCCGCGCTCAGGTCCACCGTGTGGTCGTCCAGGGTGATGGGGCGCTCGAAGGCGCGCAGGATGCGTTGCGACACCGGGTAGGCCTGCTGCGCGCTGGTGCCTTGCAGCAGGATGGCGAACTCGTCGCCGCCCAGGCGGGCGAGCACGTCGCGCTCGCCCAGCACTTCGCTGGTCAGGCGTTCGGCCACGGAGCGCAGCAGGCGGTCGCCGAAGCGGTGGCCCAACACGTCGTTGACGTGCTTGAAGCGGTCCATGTCCAGCAGCAGCACGGTGCAGGGGGTCTGGTCTTCCTTGGCGCGCACGATGGCCTGGCGCAGGTCGTGGCGGAACTGTTCGCGGTTGGGCAGGTCGGTCAGTGCATCCTGGTAAGCCAGGCGGCGGATCTCGCCCTCGCGGGTCTGGATGGCCTGGCGCATGGTCTCGAAGGATTGCGCCAGCTCGCCGATCTCGTCGCGCGAGGACATCTTCACTTCGGCGCCATAGTCGCCCCGCTCCAGTCGGCGGGCCGAGTTGGACAGGATGCGCAAGGGCGTGGTGATGCGCCGCGCCGTGACGTAGCTGCCAAAGCCGAACACGGCGATGCCGACGGCGCTGAGCAACAGCAGGGTCAGCTTCAGCTCCATGTAGGGTGCCAGGGCCTGGTCCACCGAACGCATCAACAAGGCGGTGACAGGGGGTTGGCCGGGTGAGCCGGGCAGGATGAGCTGGTGGCCGCTGTACTCGGCGTTGGCCACTTGCAAGGTCAGGCCGCTGCTGCCACTGCTGGTGGGTTGCGTCCAGGCGGTGGCCAGCGCGGGCCAGTCCTTGGCCTCCAGCGTGGCCAGGCTCACATTCCAATCGCCATCGGGCTTGCGCAGCAGCAAGGACACGTCCAGGCCCGACAGGCCTTTCATGTCGGACAAGAGCTTGTCGCCAATCGGGAAGCCCATGCCCACCCAGCCGATGATGGCGGGCGCGCGCACGGGCACGGCGACGATCTGGTAAGGCTGGCCGTCGATGATTTCGACCTGGCGTTGGTCGGAGCCCGCGGCCACAGACTGGCGCGCGTAGCGCTGCACGGCGGCCACGAAATGGTCCGGCGATTGGATGGTGCTGGCGCGCACGTTGAACTGGGCGTCGGTGAACACGGCGGCGCTGGCCTTGATGCGCTCGCCGTGGTTGCTCAGGGCCGATTGCAGGGTTTCCTGGTCGCCCGTGGCCACCGCCGAGCGGAAGCCATAGTCGGCCGACAGCACGCGCGTGGCCTGCGCCAAGTTGTCGGCGTTCTGGCTGAGCAGGCGCAGGAACACCTTCTCGCCGGTCAGCAGCTCGGTGTGGATGGAGGCACGCGCATTGCGGTCAATGCTGTCCTGGATGAACCAATAGCTGACGGCCTGCACCACGATCAGCAAGCCCAGGTAGACCGCAACGATGCGGGCCTGCAGGCGGCGTGGGTTGATGAAGGCGGGCAGCATGAGGTCAGCGAGGGCGGTGAGGTTCAGTGCACCAGAGTTTGAGGGCTTCGGACAGCCAGGCGCCGCTGGTGGGCGCGGGCGTGGCCACGGTCCTGCCGGGGTGGCTGGTGGTGGCGCGTGACGAGGCCAGGCCTTGCGAGCGTGTGCTCGCGGGGGGCCTGCTGTTGGCATCGACTTGATCGAACCGCTGCTTCATACCGCGCCTCATTGCTCCAGAGATCTTTATCCGACCCATGGAATATCGGCATTGGCGGTGAGGTCTTGATGGGCTTGAGCGTGGTCATGGCGGTGCGGTGCCCCTTCAAATCGTGATCGCTGTCACGCAGCCGGGCTTGGCGGCGGGTTGGAGGTGATGACGCGCAACTGTTGGTCCAGGATCTGGAACAGGTTGCGGATGGCCTGTTCGTCAGTTTCGTCGTTTTGAAAGGCGACCGTGAAAAACAATTTGCCGCCCAGATTGACCAGGGCCAGCAGCAAGGCGGTGCTCAGCGTGGCGGGCCAGCATTCGGTCAGACGCACCTGGGCATTGGGAGGGTGGATGGCGTCCACGTTGCCCAGGTTGGTGAAGTGGCAGCTCAACACGGGCAGCGAGCCCTTGGCCTTGGACTTGACGATCAGGTGGCTGTACAAGGTGCGGCCCATCAGGGGCAGCCACTCGTAGGCGGTCAGGGGCAGGGCGTATTCCCGGCGCGCGTAGCGGGACAGGTGGTCCTTGACCTGCGCTTCGACCGATTCGACCTGCGCGGCCAAGGTGGGCTGGTGCTGAGAGCGCACCGTGAACGAGGACACGAAATTGCCGAACTCGGGCTGCTGTCCTTTGGGGAAGTAGCGCCGCAGATCCACCGAAATGCGGACAGCGGCCACGGCCTTCGGGTTGTCGGGCTCCAGGGCCAGGAAGGCGTTGGCCAGCAGGGCCACGACCAGGTTGTTGACCGTGGTGCCGGTTTGCTTGGCCACCACGCGCAGCTGGTCCGAGGTGGCGGGCAGCTCTTGGTAACGCACGCTGGTGGTGGTGTAGCGCGGGCTGCGTCGGCTGGCCAGGGTGATGATCTTCTGGCCCCGGCTGCTTTGGGCATCGCGCCGACCATTGCGCCACCAGCCAGCGATGCTGGCGGGCCATTGCGTCCACCTCACCGGCGTGACGGCGGCCACCATGCTGGACGATTCGAGCGGGCAGGGGGCGATGGGCTGGCCGCTGAGGCGCCCCATGAGCGCGGTGAGCATCTGCACCACCGAGCGGCCATCGCCGATGAGGTGGTGCACTGAGAAGACCAGCAGGGGCGTTTGCGGGTGCGGGATGAAACGGGCGCGCCAGGGCAGGCCGCGCTCCAGCGAGACGGCTTCGTTGATGAAGTCGCTGTGGAATTTTTCAAGGGCCGAGCGTGAATCGCCGTCGATGCCGTGCTGGACCCGGTAGGCGTCGTTGAAGAGCTGGTCCAGCCAAAGGTCGTCGGGCAGGATGCGCAACTGATAGGTGAAGGCGGTGGGCGTGACCACGCCACGCAGGCGCGGAAAGGCGGTGGTCAACTCGCGCAGGGCTTGGCGCAGCAGGGCCTCATCGACGGGGCGGTCGAAGCGCAGCATGAAGGGCATGTTGATCGGCCCCAGGTAGCCCTCGCCAGCCCAGTACAAATGCTCGGATCGGTTCAATGGAACCAGGGCGCCGTCGCTCAAGGGAGGCCTTTCTTTTAATGCGGGTCGTTCCGCAATATAACAAGC
>NZ_JAUSAR010000158.1 GCF_030652515.1 Aquabacterium sp.
CCGTCTCGACTTTCATTTTCATGGCCGACATCCTCCAAGCCATCAAAGGCATGAACGACATCCTGCCGCCCGAATCGGCGCGCTGGGAATGGCTCGAAGAAACCGTGCGCGCCCTCATGCGCCGCTACGGTTACAGCAACATCCGCACCCCCATCGTCGAACCCACCGCGCTGTTCGTGCGCGGCCTGGGCGAGGTCACCGACATCGTCGAGAAGGAGATGTACTCCTTTGCCGACAGCCTCAATGGCGACAAGCTCACCCTGCGCCCTGAAGGCACGGCCGGCGTGGTGCGAGCCATGAACGAACACAGCTTCTTGTACGAAGGCGGCAAGCGCCTGTTCTACATCGGCCCCATGTTCCGCCACGAGCGCCCGCAAAAAGGCCGCTACCGCCAGTTCCACCAGGTCGGCGCCGAAGCGCTGGGCTTCACGGGGCCGGATGTCGATGCCGAGTTGATCCTGATGACCGTGGCCCTGTGGCGTGACCTGGGTTTGAACATCGGCACCGATGTTCGCCTGGAGCTCAACAGCCTGGGCCAGCCTGAAGAGCGCCGAGCCCACCGCGAGGCCCTGATCAAGCACCTGGAGCAACACGCGTCCTTGTTGGACGAAGACGCGCGCCGTCGCCTGCACAGCAACCCGCTGCGCATCCTGGACACCAAAAACCCGGCCATGCAGCCGGTGGTCGAGGCCGCCCCCAAGCTCATGGACTTCCTGGGCGAGGCCTCTTTGGCCCACTTCAACGCCGTCAAGCAAGTGCTGGACGCCGCCGGTGTGGTCTACAAGGTCAACCCGCGCCTGGTGCGCGGCATGGATTACTACAACCTCACGGTGTTCGAGTGGGTCACCGATCGCCTGGGCGCCCAAGGCACCATCTGTGGTGGTGGCCGCTACGACGGCCTGATCGAACAGTTGGGCGGCAAGCCCGCGCCCGCCGTGGGTTGGGGCCTGGGCATGGAGCGCCTGCTGCTCCTGCTGCAGGCGCTGGGCATCGAGTCGCCGTCCACCGCGCCTGACGCCGTCGTGCTCGTGTTCGCGGGCACGCCATTGGCCACCGTGATGAGCACGGTCGAGGCCTTGCGCCAGGCGGGCGTCCGCGTCTTGCTCAATCCGGCAGGTAAAGATGGTCCGGCCAGCCCCAAGGCCCAGTTCAAGAAAGCCGACGCCAGCGGCGCCCGCTTTGCCTTGATCTTCGGCCCCGACGAGGTGGCCCAGGGCCAAGTCTCCGTCAAGCCCCTGCGCGACGGTGGCGAGCAAGTTGCCCGACCTCTCGCGCAGCCTGGGGAATGGGCTGCGTCACTGCAAGCCCATCGCCAGTCATAATCCACCGCTTCCACCTACAACGATAAAACGTCATGGCCACTTACGACCTTGAACAACAAGAGCAGCTTGATCAGGTCAAGCACTTCTGGAAACAGTACGGCAACCTGGTCACCTGGGTGCTGGTGCTGGCCCTGGGTGGCTACGCCGCGTGGACTGGCTACCTCTATTGGCAGCAAAAGCTGTCCGTGGGCGCTGGCAGCCTGTACGAAGAACTGGACCGTGCCGCCAGTGCTGGCGAGGTCGACAAGGCGTCCAAGGTGTTTGCCGACCTGAAGGACAGCTATGCCGGCACCACCTTTGCCGAGCAAGGCGCCTTGCTGGTTGCCAAGGTTGAAGTGGGTCGCCAAAAGCCTGAACTGGCGCGCGCCAGCCTGCAGTGGTTGGTGGACAGCGGCAAAAACAAAGATCTGGTGGCCATTGGCCGCTTGCGCCTGGCTGGCTTGATGCTCGATGCCAAACAGCACGACGAAGCCTTGAAGGTCTTGAGCGCCGAGATGCCCACGGCTTACGCGGCCTTGGTCGCTGATCGCCGCGGCGACATCCTGTTCGCGCAAGGCAAGAAAGAAGAAGCGGTCAAGGCCTACCAGGAAGCCTGGAAAGCCTTGCCTGCCACCGTCGACTACCGCCGTTTCGTGGAGGGCAAACTGACGGCCGCAGGCCAGGCGCCTCAGCCTTTGCAAGTGCCAGGCGTCGGGGCTGCCGCAGCGCCTTCGGGCATGCCGCCCGGCCTGGCCCCCACGAACTGATTTCCCACCCGAACCTCTGTCCATGGACCATCCTCTGACCATGACTCTTTCCCGACGCGCTCTTGGCGCCACGGCTTTGGCCGTCGCTGCTGCCTTGTTGTCGGCTTGTGGCTCGACCAAGCCCAAGCCCGCACCGCTTGAGTCCTTCACCCCCAGCCAAGGCATCACCACGGTCTGGAGCAAGCGCTTGGGCTCGGTGGATGGGCCCACCTCACTGGCGGTGACCAAGGATGCGGTGACCTGGGCTGCCAGCGATGGGCAAATTTTGTCCGCCGATGTGAAAACCGGTCAGGAGCGCTGGCGTGCCCAGGCCAACGCCAAGCTCAGCGCCTCAGTGGGCAGCGACGGCCGTTATGCCGCCGTGGTCACCACCGACAACGAGCTGATCACCTTTGACCAAGGCAAGGTCTTGTGGCGTGAGCGCCTGCCGGGCCGGGTCATCACCTCGCCTCTGGTGGCGGGTGAGCGCGTTTTCGTGCAAAGCGTGGACCGCAGCGTACGCGCCTATGATGCCCTCGATGGCCGCTGGCTCTGGAACTACCAGCGTCCGGGTGGCGATCCCCTGTCTCTGTCCACGCCCGGCCTGTTGTCCGCCTTCCGCGACACCTTGGTGGTGGGGCAGGGTGCCCGTTTCGTGGGCCTGGACCCTTTGAAAGGCACGCCCCGTTTCGATTTCAGCGTTGGCACGCCGCGTGGCACCAATGAAGTCGAGCGCCTGGCCGACCTGGTCGGTCCTGGCGCCCGCGCAGACGACGAAATCTGTGTTCGCGCTTTCCAGCTGTCGGTGGCCTGCATCGAGATGAATCGTGGCAGCTTGCGCTGGTCACGCCCTCAGTCTGGCACGCAAGCCGTGGCCGCCGACGACACCATCGTGGTGGGCGCCGACGGTGCCGACCGTCTCAGCGCCTGGCGCACCGAAAATGGTGAAATCCGCTGGCGCGTTGACCGCTTCACGCACCGCAAGTTGAGCGCCCCTGCTGTTTGGGGCAAGCTCATCGCCGTGGCTGATGATGATGGGCAATTGCACATCCTGGCCTCGGACGATGGTCGTACTGTGGCGCGCATTGCCCTGGACAACGCTTTGAGTGCCGCCCCGGTGGTCTCCGACGGCCTGCTGTTGCTGGCCACCCGTTCCGGCACGCTTTACGCTTTGCGTGCCAATTAAAAGTTTCCCTGGAGTTTCATGAAACCTGTCATTGCGTTGGTCGGACGACCCAACGTCGGTAAATCGACGTTGTTCAACCGTCTGACCAAAAGCCGCGATGCGATCGTGGCCGACTTCGCCGGGCTGACCCGCGACCGCCATTACGGTGAAGGTCGCCTGGGGTCCCGCCAGTACCTCGTCATCGACACCGGTGGTTTCGAGCCCGATTGCACTGAAGGCATCTACAAGGAGATGGCCAAGCAGACCCGCCAGGCCGTGGCCGAGGCCGATGCTGTCGTTTTCGTGGTCGATGCCCGGGGCGGCCTGTCTGCCCAGGACCACGACATCGCCCGCTACCTGCGCACCGCCAACAAGAAGGTGCTGCTGGCCGCCAACAAGGCCGAAGGCATGCAGGAAGGTGTGCAATTGGCCGAGTTCTTCGAGCTGGGCATCGGCGATCCCATCGCCATTTCTGCATCGCACGGGCAGGGCATCCGCAGCCTGCTCGACATGGCGCTGGACGACTTCTTCCAGGGTGAAGAAGACGACGACGAGGCGGCTGAAGTCGATGTCAATGCCCCCATCAAGCTGGCTGTGGCAGGGCGCCCCAATGTGGGCAAATCCACGCTGATCAACACCTGGCTGGGCGAAGAGCGCTTGGTGGCCTTCGACATGCCCGGCACCACCCGCGATGCCATCAGCGTGCCTTTTGAGCGCGAAGGGCAGCGTTTCGAGTTGATCGACACCGCTGGTCTGCGCCGCAAGGGCAAGGTGTTCGAAGCGATCGAGAAATTCTCCGTCGTCAAAACCCTGCAGGCCATCTCCGACGCCAACGTGGTCCTGCTGCTGCTGGACGCCACGCAGGGCGTCACCGACCAGGATGCCCACATCGCCGGCTTCATCCTCGAATCAGGCCGCGCCGTGGTCCTGGCCATCAACAAGTGGGATGCGGTGGACAGCTACCAGCGAGAAATGCTGGCCCGCTCCATTGAAACCCGCCTGGCGTTCCTGAAATTCGCCCCGATCCTGCACATTTCGGCCATCAAGCGCCAAGGCCTGGGCCCGGTCTGGAAGTCGATTGCCGACGCTTGGTCCTCGGCCACGCGCAAAATGCCCACGCCGATCCTGACGCGCCTGCTGCTGGAGGCGGTGGAGTTCCAGCAGCCCAAGCGGGGCGGTATTTCTCGCCCAAAACTGCGTTACGCGCATCAAGGTGGCCAAAACCCGCCCATCATCGTCATCCACGGCAATTCGCTGGAACACCTCACGGACTCCTACAAGCGCTACCTGGAAACCCGTTTCCGGGCGCATTTCAAGCTCACGGGCACGCCGCTGCGCATCCAGACCAAATCGTCCAGCAACCCGTTCGTCGATAAATAGCAGCCTCTTTACCCCGCTTCACAATCCCTTCACCGATCAGGCGTAAGGGGCTGTGTTAAGGTGTCAAGTCCGAAACTTTTCAACACGGAGCATATCGTGAGCAACAAAGGGCAACTCCTACAAGACCCCTTCTTGAATCTCTTGCGCAGAGAACATGTGCCGGTGTCCATTTATTTGGTCAACGGCATCAAACTCCAGGGACACATCGAGTCGTTTGACCAATACGTGGTGCTGCTTCGCAACACGGTCACCCAAATGGTTTACAAGCACGCGATTTCTACCGTCGTGCCAGGCCGTGCGGTGAATTTCCACGCCAACGACTCGACTGAAGACGCGGCCTGATCTTGTCAGCCATGTCTTCTCGCTCATCCAGCACCGGCCCGTGTTGCACTGACACACAGACGCCTTGACATCCTCATCGCAGTCTGTGCAAAACCCTTCCGATGCACCTCGGGTCGTGCTGGTGGGCGTCGATTTTGGGCCGGGATCGTCCTTCGATCCCACCCTTGACGAGCTCGCCTTGCTGGCCGAATCTGCGGGCGATCAGCCCGTCGAAAAAGTCACGGCCAAGCGCAAGGCCCCCGATCCCGCTTTTTTTGTCGGTTCGGGCAAAGCAAATGAGATCAAAGAACTTGTCACCCTGCACCAGGCGCAGGCGGTGATCTTTGATCAGGCGCTCTCCCCAGCTCAACAACGCAACCTTGAACGCCACCTGGGCGTTGAAGTACTCGACCGCACCGGCTTGATCCTCGAGATCTTCGGTGCGCGCGCTCGCAGCCACGAAGGCAAGCTGCAAGTTGAACTTGCCCGCTTGAAATACCTGTCGACCCGACTGGTACGCCGCTGGTCTCACCTGGAGCGTCAGCGAGGCGGTGCCGGCATGCGCGGTGGCCCTGGCGAAACTCAAATCGAGTTGGACCGCCGCATGATTGATCAGCGCATCAAGTCGCTTAAAGAGCAACTGGTCAAGGTCAAGCGTCAGCGCAACACCCAGCGCCGCTCACGCGAGCGCACAGGCACCTTCCGCGTCTCGCTGGTGGGCTACACCAACGCGGGCAAGTCGACCTTGTTCAATGCCTTCACCAAGGCGGGTACTTACGCGGCGGACCAGTTGTTCGCCACGCTGGACACCACCACGCGCCAGTTCTACCTGGCCCAGGCGCAGCGCAGCGTCACCTTGTCCGACACCGTGGGCTTCATCCGCGACTTGCCGCACACCCTGGTCGAGTCTTTCGAGGCGACTTTGCAGGAGGCGGCCGAGGCCGATGTGCTGCTGCACGTGGTCGATGCCGCCAGCCCCGTGCTGATGGAGCAGCTCACCGAGGTGATCCGCGTGCTGGGCGACATTGGCGCGGCCGACATCCCTCAGGTGCTGGTTTTCAACAAGTGCGATTGCCTGCCCGAGCACCAGCAGCCCCGGCATGGGCTCGACGTGTTCGAGTTGCCCTCAGGCCGTCGTTGTCTGCGCGTTTTCGTCAGTGCCTTGCGCGGGCAGGGGCTGGATGTGTTGCGGCAAGTGATTGCCGAAGCCGCTTTGAATGGCCTGGGTGATGACCCTGGCGCGTTTCCCGGTTTGCAAAGCCCATTCACAATGCACAATCCCGACAATTCTCACCAGGAGCCCGATGCCGGGCTTCTGGAAACTCCTTCGACGACTGTCCAATCATGAACATGCAATCCCTGGAGCCAGGCCAAGTGCCTGAAAACCCCCGCCAGCCAGCCTTGAGTGTGCTGGCTGCCGCGGCTCAATTGGCCTCTGGCGCCACGCGGCGTCTGGGCTGGCTTGGCCTTCGTGCGCTCAAGCTCGCGTTACCGCAGTCCGCCGGGCCGGACGTGGTCTACAACAACGGCCGCAATGATGGTCCACCCGACCTGGATGAGTTGTGGCGCGACTTCAACCGCAAGCTCAGCGGTTTGTTCGCGGGCAAAGGCGGCGGCGACAATAACAACAGCGGCGGTAGTCCAGGCGGTGGTCTGTCACCCGATGGCAACAATGCCGGCATCGGTGTTGGTTTGGTCGCTGGCCTGGTGGCCCTGATCTGGTTGGGCAGTGGATTTTTCATCGTCCAGGAAGGCCAGCAGGGGGTCGTGATGTCCTTTGGGCGTTTCAGCCACACGGCCGAAGCCGGTTTTCAGTGGCGCGCGCCATACCCTTTCCAAAGCCACGAGATCGTCAACCTGACCCAACTGCGCTCGATCGATGTGGGCACCAATTCGGTGATGCAGGCGACCGGCTCGCGTGAGTCCTCCATGCTGACCCGCGACGAGAACATCGTCGACATCCGCTTCACGGTTCAATACCGCCTGAGCGATGCCCGCCAGTACCTGTTCGAGAACCGCAGCTCCGACGAGGCCGTGGCTCAGGCCGCCGAGTCGGCCGTGCGCGAAATCGTGGGCAGCAGCACCATGGATTCGGTGCTTTACGAGCAACGTGACGCCATCGCCGCCGAGCTGGTCAAGTCCATCCAGGCCCAGGTCAACAAGGTCAATGCCGGTGTGATCATTGCCAACGTCAACGTGCAAAGCGTGCAGGCGCCCGAGCCGGTGCAAGCCGCTTTCGATGACGCCTTCAAGGCCGGTGCCGACCGCGAGCGCGCCAAGAACGAAGGCCAGGCCTACGCCAATGATGTGATCCCCAAGGCCCAGGGTACGGCCGCACGGCTTCGTGAAGAAGCAGCGGCTTATTCTGCCAACGTGGTAGCCCACGCTGAAGGTGACGCGCAACGATTCAAGTCGGTGTTGACCGAGTACCAGAAGGCACCTGGCGTGACGCGCGATCGCCTCTACATCGATGCCATGCAGCAGGTGTACGGCAACGTGACCAAGGTCATGGTGGACTCCCGCTCGGGCTCCAACTTGCTCTACTTGCCGCTGGACAAGCTTGTTCAGATGAGTGGGGCGTCTTCGGGTGGCGGCGCGAACGCCACAGCCACTGGCGCGCCAGTGATTGCAGGCGGCACCGCTGCCCCTGAGGCTGGCAGTGCCGCAGCTGTCGGCTCGGCCGCCGCCACAGACCCCCGATCACGTGACGGCTCGCGCAGCCGTGACCGTGACAGTCGCTGAATGTCAAAGGCAAGGAACCTGACATGAACCGCATTGGAATCTTCGTGGCCGGCGCATTGCTGGTCATCATCATCCTGGCCTCGACCCTGTTTGTGGTCGATCAACGCCAGTTCGCCGTGGTCTACGCCTTGGGTGAGATCAAGGACGTCAAGAGCGAGCCGGGCCTCAAGTTCAAGCTTCCGTCCCCGCTGCAGAATGTGGTCTTCCTGGATCGCCGCATTCAGACGCTGGACAGCGTGGAAGCGCGTCCCATCTTCACGGCCGAGAAGAAAAGCCTGGTCATTGACTGGCTGGTCAAGTGGCGCATCACCGATCCGCGCCAGTTCATCCGCAACAATGGCACGGACATCCGCAACATCGAGAACCGCCTGAGCCCCATCGTGCAGGCCGCGCTCAATGAAGAGGTGACCAAGCGCACGGTGGGTGCGGTGCTGTCGACCGAGCGCGAAAAGGTCATGCAAGGCGTGGTTCAGCGTCTGGCCGATGATGCCAAGGCATTCGGCATCGTCATCATCGACGTGCGCATCAAGCGAGTGGACTTCTCGGCCAACATCACTGAAGCGGTCTATCGCCGCATGGAGTCCGAGCGCAAGCGCGTGGCCAACGAACTTCGCTCCACCGGCTTTGCCGAAAGCGAGAAGATCCGCGCCGATGCCGATCGCCAGCGTGAAATCATCGTGGCCGAGGCTTACCGCGATGCCCAGAAGGTCAAGGGCGAGGGCGATGCCAAGGCATCGACCATCTATGCCGAAGCCTTTGGCAAGGATCCCCAATTTGCCCAGTTCTACCGCAGTCTGGAAGCCTACAGAACCACGTTCCGCAGCAAAACAGACGTGATGGTGCTTGATCCGAACAGCGAGTTTTTCAAAGCCATGCGTGGCAACAGCGGCGGCGCACCTGCGCCGGCCAGAAAATAAGATCTGGATCTGAACAACCGCCGGGGTGACTCATGTCCAACTCCTTGTGGGCGGCATTGGCCCTGGTGCTCGTGATTGAAGGCTTGCTCCCTTTCCTGAACCCCGCTGCCTGGCGGCGGGTGTTCGAGCAAGCGCTCAGCCTCAGTGATGGTCAACTTCGTTTCATGGGCTTGACTTGCATTCTGACCGGCATGGTCTTTTTCTGGGCGCTGCAGTGACCTGAACCTGGCCTTTTCAGGCGCCAATTCCATTGGTTCAGGTGCAGATTCGCGCCGGGTCAAAATTTGGCCGTCAAATTGACGCCAGACCCCGGTAAAATCCTGTTTTTAACCCCCTCCCCATTTCTTATGTCGTCTGCTTGGCTGCTGCCAGAGCACATTGCCGATGTCTTGCCTGCTCAGGCTCGACGCCTGGAAGAGTTGCGCCGAACCTGGTTGGACGCAGCGCGTGGTTGCGGCTACGAGTTGGTGATGCCTCCTTTGCTGGAGCACATCGAATCCCTGCTGTCAGGCACCGGCCATGCGCTCGATCTCAAGACCTTCAAGTTGGTGGACCAGCTCAGTGGTCGCACGCTGGGCGTTCGCGCCGACAGCACGCCACAAGTGGCCCGCATCGATGCCCACCTGCTCAACCGCGACAGCCTGACCCGCCTTTGCTATTGCGGCCCGGTGTTGCATACGCGGCCTGCCAGTCCGCATGCCAGCCGCGAGCCCCTGCAGTTTGGCGCTGAAATCTTCGGCCACGCGGGCCTGGAGGCCGACCTTGAAGTGCAAGAGTTGGCCCTCGAAGGCCTGCAAGCCATTGGCCTGAAAGGTTTGGTGCTCGACCTGGCCGATGTGCGCCTGGTTCAGGGCGTGCTGCAAGGCCTGGGCGTGGCCGACCGCCTGGATGCCGCCACCCAAGATGCCTTGCTGGCCGCCTTGGCCGCCAAAGACGCGGCCACCTTGCGCGATTTGGCCAGTCCATGGTCACCGCAAGCGGTTCAGTCCCTGGTGGCCTTGACCCGTCTGTACGGGGACGAAGAGATACTGCTTGAGGCGCGTCGTGTGCTGCCTGACCATCCCCTGGTCCGCGCCGCGCTGGACGACCTGCAATGGTTGTCCACGCACTTGCGTCGCTCGCACCCCGAAGTGCGCATTGGTTTTGACCTGGCCGACCTCAGCGGCTACGCCTACTACAGTGGCTCCCGTTTTGCGGTTTATGGCGAAGGCCATGCCGATGCCTTGCTGCGCGGCGGTCGCTACGATGAAGTGGGCGCCATCTTTGGTCGCCGCCGTCCGGCCGTGGGTTTTAGCCTTGATCTCAAGATTGTGGGCGATCTGCTGTCGGGCCGTGACGGCTCTGCGCCTCGTTCGGCGATTCGCGCGCCTTGGGGTGAAGATCCCGCGTTGCGCCAAGCCGTGCGGCAACTGCGCCTAGAGGGGCACACCGTGGTGTGTGTGCTGCCTGGTCATGAACACGAAGTCCAAGAGTTTGACTGCGACCGCGAACTGGCGCTGCTCAACGGACAGTGGTCGGTGCGTTCGCGCTAGTCATCATTCAGCAAGCCTCGATACCTCCGGTTTTTTTTGGAATTACAGGATTCAGTCATGCAAAGCTCAACCGCGCCGGCTCGTCCCCGCACTGCATCTACCGGCCGCAACGTCGTCGTCGTCGGCACCCAATGGGGTGACGAAGGCAAGGGCAAGGTTGTCGACTGGCTCACCGACCATGCCTCGGGCGTGGTGCGTTTTCAAGGTGGTCACAACGCCGGCCACACGCTGGTCATCAACGGCAAGAAAACCGCGCTGCAACTGATCCCCTCGGGCATCATGCGCGACGGCGTGGCCTGCTACATCGGCAATGGCGTCGTGGTTGATCCGGCCCACTTGCTGCTCGAAATCGAGCGACTGGAAGCGGCTGGCCTGAACGTGCGTTCGCGCCTGTTCATCAGCGAATCCTGCCCGCTGATCCTGCCTTTCCACGTTGAAGTGGACAAGGCCAGAGAGTTGCTGCGCGAGTCTAGCGGCAACGGCAAGATCGGCACCACCGGCAAGGGCATTGGCCCTGCTTATGAAGACAAAGTGGCGCGCCGCGCACTGCGCGTGCAGGATCTGAAACACCCCGAGCGCTTCGCCAAGAAGCTGCACGAGTTGCTGGAGTTGCACAACTTTGCCTTGACCGGCTACCTCAACGGCACGGCGCTTGAGTTCCAGCCCATCTACGACAACGCCATGAAGGCGGCCCAGCAGATCGTGCCCATGCTGGCCGACGTCGGTGTTCGTTTGCACGAGACCAATATCAGGGGCGGCAGCATCCTGTTCGAAGGCGCGCAAGGCACCTTGCTCGACATCGACCACGGCACCTATCCCTACGTCACCTCCAGCAACTGCGTGGCGGGCAATGCCGCGGCAGGTTCGGGTGTCGGCCCTGACAAGCTCCACTACATCCTGGGCATCACCAAGGCCTACACCACCCGCGTGGGCAGCGGCCCCTTCCCGACAGAACTGGATTGGGAAGCGCCCGGCACGGTCGGCTATCACCTGTCCACCGTGGGGCAGGAGCGCGGCACCGTCACTGGTCGCGCCCGACGTTGCGGTTGGCTCGATGCTGCAGCGCTCAAGCGTTCGGTGCTGATCAATGGCATCTCCGGTTTGTGCATCACCAAGCTCGACGTGCTCGACGGCCTGGACGAGATCAAGGTCTGCACTGGCTATCAACTCAATGGCCAGCGCGTGGACATCCTGCCGCTGGACGCCGACGAGATCATCGCCTGCGAGCCCATCTACGAAAGCTTCCCTGGCTGGGAAGGCACGACCTTCGGCATCACCGAGTGGGACAAGCTGCCCGCCAATGCTCGCGCCTACCTGGAGCGTGTGCAAGGTTTCATCGGCGCGCCCATCGACATGGTGTCCACCGGCCCCGACCGCGACCACACCATCCTGCTTCGCCATCCTTACAAAGATGACGTGCTTTGAAGCGCAATCCGGCCATGGCGCCCAGCCACAGCATTCGAGATCACGAGATAGGAGACCCCATGCTCACCGATGACGGCAAGCACTTGTATGTGTCTTGGGAGGAATACCACAACCTGACCGAGCGCTTGGCGCTGCAGGTGCATCAATCGGGCTGGGAGTTCGATCAGATCCTTTGTCTGGCACGGGGCGGCCTGCGGCCTGGTGATGTGCTGTCGCGCATTTTCGACCGACCCTTGGGCATCATGGCGACCAGCTCTTACCGCGATGACGGCGGCACCCTTCAAGGTCGTCTTGACATGGCCCAGTACATCACCATGCCCAAGGGCGAGTTGGCTGGCCGTGTGTTGTTGGTGGATGACCTTGCCGATTCGGGCGTGACCTTGCGCGCGGTGGTGGATCGCTTGCGCAGCATGCCAGCCATCACCGAATTGAAGTCGGCTGTGTTGTGGGTCAAGGGGGTGTCCAGTTACACGCCAGACTTCTACGTCGAGACCTTGCCCACCAGCCCGTGGATCCATCAGCCCTTCGAGGATTACGACACCTTGCGGCCTGATGCTTTGCTCAAGCGCTTCCCGGTTTGACTTGCGGGCGGATGGCGGTGTTCACGAAAGGCAACAGGCCGAGGGTCTGTTGCCTTTTTTCTTGCGCCCCGGTTTATCTGATCTTCAAGGACGATAAAAAAGCCGCATGATGTTATTCATGCGGCTTTTTTTGAATTTGGTGCCCAGGAGAGGACTCGAACCTCCACGGAGTTACCCGCTAGTACCTGAAACTAGTGCGTCTACCAATTCCGCCACCTGGGCAGGTGTTCAATCTCTTCGAATTTTTCGACCGGTTTTTCAACCGACTTTGCAATACCAACCGCAGCATCTGGTGCCCAGGAGAGGACTCGAACCTCCACGGAGTTACCCGCTAGTACCTGAAACTAGTGCGTCTACCAATTCCGCCACCTGGGCCAGAAATCTGCAGCTTCCTTCGTTTTCAGCATCCGGAAATATGTTTCCGGCGCCAACTGCGAAGAGCGCAATTCTAGCATCAAAATAAGACATATGACAACTCAAACACAACATTTAGTGAACCTGATGAGCGAAATCGTCGGGACCGTGCATGGCCACCGTGATGGCCACGGTTTCGTGAGCACCGACGATGGCGAGTCCACCATCTACATCCCGCCGCAAGAGATGCGCAGCGTCATGCACCGGGACCGCGTCAAGGTCCGTGTGTTGCGCTTCGACCGCAAGGGCCGCCCCGAAGGTCAAGTGCTCGAAATCCTGGAGCGCCGCAAAACGCCCATCATTGGCCGCCTGCTGCATGAAGGCGGCGCTTGGGTGGTTGCGCCTGAAGACCGCCGTTTCGGTCAAGACATCCTGATCCCCGCCAAGGGCATTGCGAACGCAGAGCCGGGGCAGGTTGTGTCGGTTGAGTTGACCGAAGTGCCTTCACTGCATGCACAGCCGGTCGGCCGCGTGATCGAGGTGCTGGGTGGCATTGACGACCCTGGCATGGAAATCGAGATCGCGGTGCGCAAGTACGAAGTGCCGCACCGCTTCAACGATGACGTGCTGGCGCAGGCGGCCAAGCTGCCTGAAAAGCTGCGCCCAGCCGATCGCAAGAACCGCATCGACCTGACCGATGTGCCCTTGGTCACCATCGATGGCGAAGACGCCAGAGACTTCGACGATGCCGTGTACTGCGAGCCCGCCAAGATCGGTCGCAGCAAAGGCCCGAATGGTTGGCGCTTGCTGGTGGCGATTGCCGACGTGAGTCACTATGTCAAGCCCGGCGAGCCGTTGGACCGAGATGCGTATGAGCGCGCAACATCCGTGTATTTCCCGCGCCGCGTGATCCCCATGCTGCCCGAAAAGCTGTCCAACGGCTTGTGCTCGCTCAACCCCGAAGTCGAGCGCCTGTCCATGGTGTGCGACATGCTGGTCACCGCCGAAGGCGAGGTCCACGCTTACCAGTTCTACCCGGCGGTGATTTGCTCACATGCGCGCTTCACCTACACCGAAGTGGCCGCCATCCTGGGCAACACGCGCGGTCCTGAGGCCCAGCGGCGTACCGAACTGGTGCCGCACCTGCTGGACCTGCACGACGTGTACCGAGCGTTGCTGAAGTCGCGCGCTGTTCGTGGTGCGGTTGATTTCGAAACGACTGAAACGCAGATCGTGTGTGATGACAACGGCCGCATCGCCAAGATCGTGCCGCGCGTGCGCACCGAGGCGCACAAGCTGATCGAAGAGGCCATGCTGGCGGCCAATGTGTGTTCGGCCGATTTCATTTCGCGGGCCAAGCAACCCTCGCTGTACCGCGTGCATGAAGGGCCGACGCCTGAAAAGCGCACCTTGCTCAAGAACTACCTCAAGGCTTTGGGCCTGGGCTTGAGCATCAGCGACGAGCCCACGCCGGGTGAGTTCCAGGCGCTGGCGCAAGCCAGCAAGGAGCGCCCCGATGCACAGCAAATTCACACCATGCTGCTGCGCTCCATGCAGCAGGCCATTTACACGCCCACCAACAGCGGCCACTTCGGCCTGGCTTACGAGGCCTACACGCACTTCACCAGCCCGATCCGCCGTTACCCCGATCTGCTGGTTCACCGCGTGATCAAGGCCCTGCTGGGCAGTGACCGCTACATCCTGAAATTGCCGCCGGTGCAGTCTTCACCGAGTTACTTCAAGGGTCGCCCGGGTGCCAAGGGCAGTGCGGCCCAGTCTGCCAAGGGGCTGCCCAAGCCGCCCGTCAAGGTGGCGGCGCGCATCAAGCTGCCACCGGAAGAGGCGGCTGCCTGGGAAACCGCGGGCATCCATTGCAGCTCCAACGAGCGGCGCGCTGACGAGGCCTCTCGCGACGTGGAAGCCTGGCTCAAGTGCATGTTCATGCGCGAGCGCCTGGGCGAGGAATACGGCGGCACCGTCAGCACCGTGACCAGTTTTGGCTTGTTCATCCACCTGGATGGCCTGTACGTTGAAGGCCTGGTGCACATCACCGAGCTGGGTGGCGAGTACTTCCGCTTTGACGAGGCCCGCCAGGAATTGCGTGGCGAGCGCAGCGGTTTGCGTTATGCCTCAGGTGCGCGCGTCAGGGTGCAAGTGAGCCGGGTCGATCTGGACAGTCGCAAGATCGATTTCCGCCTGGTGCGTGAAGGCGAAGATCAGCCGGTCAGTGGTGGCGGTGGACGTCGTCGCCAGCGGGGGGCGGAGGGTGCAGGGCGCGCTCCGGCCGTGTCGGCCCAGGATGAGTTGGCGGAAGTTCAGCGTGTGGACCGCGAAACCAAGCGGTCTGCCAAGCGCGCAGCGGCGGCGGGCAAGCCAGCGGGTGCTGCCTCTGGAAAAGGCGGCAAAGCCGCACCTAAGGGCCCTGTGGGTCGCAAGACTTCGCGCAAGCGCTGAGCTGTTGAGATTGCAGCAGGGAGTGGGGTGTTAAAAACACCCACTTCATGCTATAATCTTCGGGTTTGTCCGAAATGGTTCGAATAAAACAGTCAAAACCGCAAAATCCCGAAGCCAACAAACCTCAGGTGTCGCAACCGGTGCCGGTGTTTCAAAACCGCATCGTTGTGATTTTTGATGGCTTCTAGACCCAACCTCTGGAGTTACTTATGGCAGTGTCCATGCGCGAAATGCTGGAAGCCGGTGTCCACTTTGGTCACCAAACCCGCTTCTGGAACCCCAAGATGGCTCCGTACATCTTCGGCCATCGCAACAAGATTCACATCATCAACCTCGAAAAAACGCTGCCCGCGTTCGAGGATGCACTGAAGTTCGTCCGTCAGTTGTCGGCTCGCCGCGGCACGATCATGATGATCGGCACCAAGCGCCAAGCCCGTGAAGCCGTGTCTTCCGAAGCTCAACGCGCTGGCGTTCCTTTCGTGGACCAACGCTGGTTGGGCGGCATGCTCACCAACTTCAAGACCGTCAAGGGTTCCTTGAAGAAGCTGAAGGACATGCAGGCTCAAATCGAGACCGGCGGTCTGGAGCAACTGAGCAAGAAGGAAGGCCTGCTGTTCCAACGCGACCTGGCCAAGCTTGAAAAAGACATCGGCGGCATCCAGGACATGAACGCTCTGCCTGACGCCCTGTTCGTGATCGACGTCGGCTACCACAAGATCGCCATCCTGGAAGCCAAGAAGCTGGGCATCCCCGTGATCGGCGTGGTTGACACCAACCACTCGCCTGAAGGCATCGACTACGTCATTCCTGGCAACGACGACTCTTCCAAGGCTGTGGCGATGTACGCCAAGGCCGTGGCCGATGCCGTGCTGGAAGGCCGTGCCAACGCCGTCAATGAAGTCGTGCAAGCCGTGGCTGCCGATGGCGACGAATTCGTGGAAGTCAGCGAAGCGGCTTAATCGCCTCTGACTGATTACCACAGGGGCTGATTCAGCCCCTTTTTCACAACAGATTTCAGATTTACGGAGAAAGCATATGCCCGCCATCACCGCCAGCATGGTTGCCGAACTGCGCGCCAAGACCGACGCTCCCATGATGGAGTGCAAGAAAGCCCTGACCGAAGCCGAGGGCGATTCGGTCAAGGCTGAAGAAATCCTGCGCGTCAAGTTGGGCAGCAAGGCCTCCAAGGCCGCCTCGCGCGTGACCGCCGACGGCGTGGTCATGTCCTTCATCGACGGCACGAACGGCGCCCTGGTTGAAATCAACTGCGAAACCGACTTCGTGTCGAAGAACGACGACTTCCTGGGCTTCAGCAAGGCCGTCGCCGAGTTGATCGCCAAGCAGAACCCGGCCGACGTGGCCGCGTTGTCGAACCTGGAAATCGCCGGTCAAACGGTGGAAGCCACCCGCGCTGCCCTGATCGGCAAGATCGGTGAAAACATCACCATCCGCCGCTTCAAGCGCTTCAGTGGTGACCAGAAGCTGGTCAGCTACCTGCACGGCGCCCGCATCGGCGTGGTCGTGGAGTTCTCGGGTGACGAAACGGCTGCCAAGGACGTCGCCATGCACGTGGCTGCCATGAAGCCCGTGTCGCTGTCGTCGTCCGACGTGCCGGCCGCCCTGATCGAAACTGAGCGCAGCGTGGCCACCGCCAAGGCTGCCGAGTCGGGCAAGCCTGCCGACATCGCCGCCAAGATGATCGAAGGCGCCGTCCAGAAGTACCTGAAGGAAGTGTCCCTGTTCAACCAGGTCTTCGTGAAGGCCGCCGATGGCAAGCAAACCGTCGAGCAGTACCTGAAGTCGGTCAACACGACGGTCAAGGGCTTCTCGATGTACGTCGTGGGCGAAGGCATTGAAAAGAAGCAGGACGACTTCGCTGCTGAAGTGGCTGCCACCATGGCCGCTGCCAAGGGTCAGTAATTTCTGACCCGTCCGTGGGCTGCTAACTTGAGTTTTCAAGGAAACTTAAGCAGCCCACGGTGACTCTGATGACAACAATTAGCAAAGGACGTCTGCATGGCCGCCTACAAGCGCATCCTTCTGAAACTCTCTGGTGAAGCCCTCATGGGCGACGATGCATTCGGCATCAACCGCGCCACCATCGTGCGCATGGTGCAAGAAATCCAGGAGATCACGAAGCTGGGGTGCGAGGTCGCAGTCGTCATTGGCGGTGGCAACATCTTCCGCGGTGTTGCCGGTGGTTCGGTCGGTATGGACCGTGCAACCGCCGACTACATGGGCATGTTGGCCACCGTGATGAATTCGCTGGCCCTGGCCGACACCATGCGCCAGGAAGGCATGACCGCTCGGGTCATGTCGGCCATCAACATCGAGCAGGTCGTGGAGCCCTATGTGCGCCCCAAGGCTTTGCAATACCTCGAAGAAGGCAAGGTGGTGATTTTCGCCGCTGGCACGGGCAACCCCTTCTTCACCACCGACACCGCTGCCGCCTTGCGCGGCGCCGAGATCGGTGCCGAGATCATGCTCAAGGCCACCAAGGTGGATGGCGTCTACACGGCCGATCCCAAGAAGGATCCGCTGGCCACGCGCTACAGCACCATCACCTTCGATGAAGCCTTGATCAAGAATCTCCAAGTGCTGGACGCGACAGCGTTTGCGCTGTGCCGCGACCAGAATCTGCCCCTCAAGGTGTTCTCCATCTTCAAGCCCGGCGCCCTCAAGCGTGTGGTGATGGGCGAGGATGAAGGCACGCTGGTCCACGTGTGATCCGGAGCATTTCATGAGCATTGCAGACATTAAAAAATCCCTTGAGCAGAAGATGCTCAAAACGGTCGACTCCTTCAAGAGCGAATTGAGCAAGATCCGCACGGGCCGTGCCCACCCCGGCATCCTGGATCAGGTGCAGGTGGACTATTACGGTTCCATGGTGCCCATCAGCCAGGTTGCCAACGTGACCCTGATCGACGCCCGCAACATCAGCGTGCAGCCCTGGGAAAAAGGCATGGGCGCCAAGATCGAGAAGGCCATCCGCGAATCCGATCTGGGCCTCAATCCTGCCTCGCAAGGCGACCTGATCCGCGTGCCGATGCCCGCCTTGACCGAGGAGCGCCGCAAAGACCTCACCAAGATCGTCAAGGGCGCTGGTGAAGATGCCAAGGTGGCTGTGCGCAATCTGCGCCGGGACGCCAACGAGCAGGCCAAGCGTTTACTCAAGGACAAGGAAATCACCGAAGACGATGACCGCCGTTCCCAGGATGATGTTCAAAAGCTGACCGACCGCACGATTGTCGAGATCGACAAGTTGGTGCAAGCCAAAGAAGCCGAGATCCTGGCGGTTTGATCGGCCTTTCATTGATCTCGATGCAGTCTGAGGCGGCTTGACCGCCTCAATCTGTTTTGGAGCCAGCATGGCCAAGCGCAATCCTTCCAACCCGTCATCGGCCCCCCGCCATGTCGCCATCGTCATGGATGGCAATGGTCGCTGGGCCCGCAAACGCCTCATGCCGCGTGGCGTGGGCCACAAGGCGGGCGTTGACGCCCTGATCTCGGTGGTGCAGGCCTGCGCCGACCGACACATCGACTACCTCACGGTGTTCGCGTTTTCGTCAGAGAACTGGAAGCGCCCTGAGGAAGAGGTGTCCGGCCTGATGAGCCTGCTGCTGGTGGCCTTGTCCAAGCACATTGCCAAGCTCAAGGCCGATGGCGTTCGCATCCGCATCGCGGGCGACCTGAGCACGGTGGCCGAAAAAATCCGCAATGCCTTGCTGGATGCCGAGGCGCGCACCCGCGACAACAGCCGCTTGACCTTGACGGTGGCTTTCAACTACGGTGGCCGCTGGGACATCGTCCAGGCGTGTCAGAAGGCCATGGCCGCTGGTTTGTCGGCCGAAACCTTGAGCGAAGCAGAATTGTCGCGTTTCATGGCCATGAGCTATGCGCCCGATCCAGATTTGTTCATCCGCACCGGCGGCGAGGTTCGCCTGTCCAACTTCCTGTTGTGGCAAAGCGCGTACGCCGAGTTGTACTTCACCGATTGCCTGTGGCCTGATTTTGATGCCGCCGAAATCGACAAGGCTTTGAAGGCGTTCGCCATTCGCGAGCGGCGTTTTGGCGATGTCGGGGCTTCGGGCCAAGGCGAGGGCGCCGTAGGGGGCGCGGTTGACAACGACGAATCCACGTCAGAGAGATCCTGAACATGCTCAAGCAACGCGTGATCACGGCGCTGATCCTGATGGCCATCCTGTTGCCGGCCCTGGCCGCGCAAGCGCTGTGGCCATTCGCCGCTTTGGGCTTGCTGTTTGTCAGCGCCGCAGGCTGGGAGTGGGCGCGCTTGAATGAGTGGCCGGGAGCGCGGGCCCTGGCGATGGGTGCTGCGGTGGCCGTGCTGGGCTATGCCGTTGCCGAAGCGGTTCACCTGGATCCCTGGGGGTTGGCTGCTTCACCGCATGAAAGCGCGGCGGCCAGCCATGTCCACGTGCCAGGCCAGGCTTTGGCTGGTTTCGTCGTGCCAGCCACCGTTTGGTGGGTCACCGGTGCCTTGTGGGTGCTGGGTGGGGCTTTGGCGCTGCGTTGGGGCACCGTGTACTGGAAACAGTCACCTCGTGTTTTGCGGGCGCTTCTCGGGCTTGGCATCCTGGTGATGGCCTGGCTCGCCTTGACCGAAAGCAAGGCCCAGGGCTTGAACTTCCTGTTGTCGGTGTTCTGCCTGGTGTGGGCGGCCGACATCGGTGCCTATTTCGGTGGCCGTGCCTTTGGTCGCCGCAAGTTGGCCATCAGCATCAGCCCCGGCAAAAGCTGGGAGGGCGTCTGGTCCGGCATGTTGGCGGTGCTCCTGCTCGCCGTGGCCTGGATCGCGGTTGACCGCAACTGGTCGGTTGATTCACCCAGCATGTACAGCCACTTGCTGTCGGGTCTGGGGCCCATTGGGCTGGTGCTGAGCATTGTGTTTCTGGTGGGCATGAGCGTCGTGGGCGATTTGTTCGAGTCACTCATCAAGCGCCAGGCCGGTGCCAAGGACAGCAGCCAGTTACTGCCCGGTCATGGCGGGGTGCTGGACCGGATTGATGCCCTCTTGCCAGTCCTGCCTTTGGTACTCGCTTTGATGTCCTTGTGCCATGGTTGATGCCTTCATGCCCATGGCCAACCGCCAGCGTCTGTGCGTGCTGGGTTCCACCGGTTCGATCGGGACCAACACGCTGGACGTGGTGGCCCGCCATCCGGATCGCTATGACGTGTTTGCCCTCAGTGGTGGGCGCCGCGTGGATGAACTCCTGGCGCAATGTATCCAATGGCGTCCCCGGTTTGCCGTGATGTCACACGAGGATGCGGCGCAGCGTCTGCGTGAAGGCATTGCGCAAGCAGGTTTGTCGACTGAAGTGCTCAGCGGCGAAAAGGCCTTGTGCGACATCGCTTCTCATCCAGAGGTTGAGGTCGTGATGGCCGCCATCGTGGGTGCGGCGGGTTTGGCGCCTTGCCTGGCGGCAGCACGGTCTGGCAAGCGTCTGCTGCTGGCCAACAAGGAGGCCCTGGTCGTGGGCGGTGCCCTGTTCATGAGCGCCGTGGCCGAAGGCGGCGCCACCTTGCTGCCCATCGACAGCGAGCACTCCGCCATTTTCCAATGCTTGCCGGAAGATGTCGGAACATGGGCCGAACGCATCGACCACATCGTGCTGACGGCCTCTGGTGGCCCGTTTCGCCAGCGCGACCCCGCCACCTTGCGCGATGTCACGCCCGATCAGGCCTGTGCCCACCCCAATTGGGTCATGGGCCGCAAGATCTCGGTCGATTCGGCCACGATGATGAACAAGGCGCTGGAAGTGATCGAGGCGCGGTGGCTGTTCGGCCTCAAGCCTGATCGCATCAAGGTGGTCTTGCACCCGCAAAGCATCATCCACTCGATGGTGGTGTGCCGCGACCGCTCCGTGTTGGCCCAATTGGGCACGCCCGACATGCGCGTGCCCATCGCTTACGGCCTGTCGTGGCCCAATCGGATCGAATCCGGGGCGGATTTACTTGACTTTACCCGGCTGTCTGCCTTGACCTTCGAAGAGGCCGATGCGCGTCGTTATCCCGGCCTGCAATTGGCCTGGGACACCCTGAATGGCCCGGCGGGCAGCACCTGCGTGCTCAATGCAGCCAACGAGGTGGCGGTGGAGGCTTTCCTGACCGGGCGCATCCGCTTTGACCAGATTCATGCGGTCAACGCCCAAAGTCTGGTCGATTGCGCGGTAGAGTCCGGCTGCTGCGACAGCGTCGACGGTCTGCTGGCGCTGGACGCCAAGGCCAGGCGCATCGCCCAGGTGATTTCATCTGGCTTGAGCCGCTGATTTAACCGGAGCCTTGCCATGTTGTTGACGGTGTTGGCATTTTTAGTGAC
>NZ_JAUSAR010000162.1 GCF_030652515.1 Aquabacterium sp.
GCCCCGCTGGTGGCGCAGCACGTTTGTTTTCGTGCCACGCCACCAGCGAGGCGATCAGGGATGAGGCGGTGACTGGCAGGGCGACTTCGGGGGCGTCGAGATGGTATGGACGCCTCCCACCTCGCTAACTGTCACTGAGCCGCGCTGACAAAAGGGTGGGACCTCGCGTCAAACGGCATCGAGTGCCAAAGTGGAGTTCTGACCAACCACTGTAGACGGAGGTCCCGCCATGAATGCTACGACTTATGCAGCTGACATTGCCAAGAATGTCCTTCAGGTTCACTGGGTCGACCCGGTGACGGGCGAAGTGGGCCGCAAGAAGCTGTCTCGGGCCAAGTTCGGCGAATTCTTTGCATCGCGCCAACCAGCCCGCATCGCTATGGAGGCCTGCGGTAGCGCCCACCACTGGGGTCGCACTTTGGGGGCCATGGGCCATTCGATCGAGTTGCTTCCAGCAAAACAGGTACGCGCCTTCGTGCGGGGTAACAAGGACGATGCGGCCGATGCCCGCGCCATCTGGCTGGCAGCCCAGCACTGTGATATCCGGCGCGTGCCCGTCAAAACCACCGAGCAACAAGCCGTGCAGTTCTTGCACCGCACCCGCTCGCACTGGATCAGTATCCGAACGGCCACCATCAATGCCTTGCGCTCGATGCTCTATGAGTTCGGCGTGGTGCTGCCACAAGGTAAAAGTCTTGCCTTGAAGGCGCTGGGCGAGCAGCGCGCCAGCATCGACGAATGCCTGCCCTCCATGGTTCAACGCCTAGTCAATGCGCAATTGCAAGCTTTGCGTGATCTGGAACGACAGGTTCAGATGGTTGAAACAGAAATCGAGTTGGTGCAAAAGCACTCGGACACCGCCAAGCGGTTGCGTCAAATTCCCGGCGTCGGCTTGCTCGGTGCCACGGCCCTGGCCGCCATGCTGGGTAAAGACGCCAAAGGCTGGCGCAATGCCCGTGAATTCTCCAGTTGCCTGGGCTTGCCGCCCAAGCACACAGGCACGGGAGGCAAAGTGCGCATGGGCGGCATGAGCAAGCGCGGGGATCCGTATGTACGAACGCTGCTGATCAGCGGCGCTCGCAGTCTGATCAGCCAGAAGAGCCCGCCGCCGTGGATCGCCAAGCTGTTATCACGGCGCCCGCCCAATGTCGTCGCGGTCGCCGTGGCCAACAAGCTTGCCCGAACAGCATGGGCATTGATCGCCAACGCCCGCAACTATGACCAGCAATGGAGGTCTGAAATTCTTTCCAGTTGACGGGGCCGACAACGCCCCAAACCGTGTGTGCGAGTGAGTCGATGAGGTGATGGCAAAACGGTAAGACCGTGGGTCGGAAAAGCTGATGCGCTCCTGGGACTCCCCTTCGGGCAAGTCCATCGTCGAGATGAGCTCCGACCTCGCGAATGACCATCAAGGCCAGCAGCGGGGCTGAACCCGGAACTGCATCAACAGGCCGGATATAAGACTGCAGTTGAACCGCCAGTCAAAACCTCAAAAACTCCTTGCCACTCGGGAGGCGTCCATATAAGGAGCGCAGCCTGGGGCGGAAAAGGATCGTCCGTTGTTTGAGCCGAAGGCGAGTTTCGGACGAGCCCCGCCCCAGGCGAGCACCGCAGAGCAGTCCGCCGCTACGCGGTGGACCGCCACCAGAGGAGCCCTGCCAGCCACCGCCTCATCCCCGCCTCGCGCTCCCAGCCAAAGCCCTCGAACTCAGCCCGCCAGCAAGGTGTCCAGCACCAGACCCACGAACACGCTCAAACCCAGCCAGTGGTTCAGCCGGAAAGCCTTGAAGCAACCATCGCGGTCACGCCGGCGGATCAACCAGCCATGCCACAAGGCCTGCAGCCCCGCCGCCGCCAGGCCCGCGAAATACCAGATGCCACGACCTGCTTCATGGCCCACCATGGCCCAGCAGACAATGCACAGCGCATAAAAGCCCATCACCCCAATGACATCGAAGCGGCCCAGCGTGAT
>NZ_JAUSAR010000178.1 GCF_030652515.1 Aquabacterium sp.
AGCGTTTCAAAACCAAAGCCCCCAAAGGCGGCAAGGTCAGGCAAATGGAATGGGGTAGGTTCATCCAGGGTTTGGGTTCTGCCCAAACGGCGGCGTTGCCGGTGTTGGTGCCGTCGTAATAGGCGGAGTCGGAATTGATTAGCTCCTTGTACAGGCCTTCGCAGGGCACGCCGACCCGGTATTGCGCACGCACGACCGGGGTGAAGTTGAGCACCACGATCAGCTCGTCATCGCCGCATTTGCGACGGTAGCTGATGATGGACTGCTGCACGTCATGGCAATCGATCCAGGCAAAGCCCTCGGGGTCGAAATCATGGCGGTGCAGGGCCGCTTGGTCGCGGTACAGGCTGTTCAGGTCCTTGACCAGAGTTTGCAGGCCGCGGTGGTGCGGGTAATCCAGCACATACCAGTCCAGCACGCGGTTGAAGTTCCATTCCGAGCCCTGCCCGAACTCACAGCCCATGAACAGCAGCTTCTTGCCCGGATAAGTGAACATCAGCGAGTACAGCAGACGCAGGTTGGCGAAGCGCTGCCACTCGTCGCCGGGCATCTTGTTGACCAGCGAACCCTTGCCGTGCACGACCTCGTCATGCGAGAACGGCAGGCAGAAATTCTCGGAGAACGCATACAGCAGACCGAAGGTCAGTTGGTCGTGGTGGTAGGGGCGGTGCACCGGATCCTCGCTCATGTAATGCAGGATGTCGTGCATCCAGCCCATGTTCCACTTCATCGAAAAGCCCAGGCCGCCGGTCCAGGTCGGGCGGGTGACCTGCGGCCAGGACGTCGATTCTTCGGCCATCATGACGGTGCCGGGGTAACGGTCATGGGTGACCGTGTTCAGCTCGCGGATAAAACTGATCGCCTCCAGATTCTCGTTGCCGCCATACTGGTTCGGCACCCAGTCATTGTGCTTGCGGGAATAGTCCAGGTACAGCATCGACGCCACCGCGTCGACGCGCAGGCCGTCCAGGTGGAACTCCTCCAGCCAGAACACCGCGCTGGACAACAAAAAATTCTTGACCTCGTTGCGCCCGTAATTGTAAATCAGCGTGCCCCAGTCGCGGTGCTCGCCCTTGCGCGGATCCTCGTGCTCATACAGGGCGCTGCCGTCGAAACGCGCCAAGGCAAAGGCGTCCTTGGGGAAATGCGCGGGCACCCAGTCCAGGATCACGCCGATGCCCTGCTGGTGGCAGACGTCGACAAAAAAGCGGAAATCATCGGGCGAACCGTGGCGGCTGGTCGGCGCAAAATAACCGGTGGTCTGGTAGCCCCAGGACGCATCCAGCGGATGCTCGGTGACCGGCAACAGCTCGATATGGGTGAAGCCCAGCTCCCTGACATAATCGACCAGCGACACCGCCAGCTCACGGTAATTGAGGAAATTGCCGTGCGGATCGCGCTGCCAGGAACCCAGATGCACCTCATAAATCGACATCGGCCCGTGCAGCCAATCCTGCACCGCCCGCGCCTCCATCCACGGCAAGTCCTGCCAGGCATAGCCGGGCTCCCCGACCACCATGGACGACGTGTTGGGGCGGAACTCAAACTGCTGGCCGTAAGGGTCGGTCTTCACCTGCACCTGCCCGGACTGCCGGTTCAAGATCTCAAACTTATACAAACAACCGGCGGCAAGGCCGGGCACAAACAGCTCCCAGATGCCGCTGCCGCCCCGGCAACGCATCGGCAGGCAACGCCCGTCCCAGCGGTTGAAATCGCCGACCACGCTGACCCGGCCGGCGTTCGGGGCCCACACGGCAAACAACACCCCGGCGATGCCGTCGACCACATGCAAGTGCGCGCCGAGCTTCTGGTAGACATGCCAATGCCGGCCCTCGCCGAACAAATGCAGATCGAACTCCGGCAACTGCGCCGGGAAATCGTAAGGGTCATAGCCCTCATGGGCGGCGCCCGCCTTATCAGTCCAGGCCAACCGGTAATGGGCCGGCAGCGCGGACGCCTTGGCGGCGAACTCAAAAAAATCGCTGCCGTCAATACGCGTGAACAACGCATCCAAGTCGGCCAGCCGCACCGACTCGGCATCGGGCATGAACACCGTGACGCGCGCCTGCTGCTGGGTGGCGTGGCGGCCCAGGACCGCAAACGGGTCATGGTGGGTGGCGGCGGCGATTTTTGACAGTTCCGCGTCAAGCGCAAGGGAAGAATGCTTTTTCACTTTACTTAGCCTCAGTAGTAGAATAATAATCCAACGGAATGTTACCAAAATAACACACGCCGTGTGCATCTATTCCACGCCTACCAGGAGAAAACCCATGACAGCGCCAGACCCCGCAACACACGACCCGGACATCCAACACCTGACGCGCAACACCATCGCCTTGATCCTGGCGGGCGGGCGCGGCTCGCGGCTGATGAACATGACCGACTGGCGCGCCAAGCCGGCGGTGCCGTTTGGCGGCAAATTCCGCATCATCGACTTCCCGCTGTCGAACTGCGTGAACTCAGGGATCCGCAAGATCGGCATCCTGACGCAATACAAGGCCGACTCGCTGATCCGGCACGTGCAGCAAGGCTGGGGCTTCTTGCGGGGCGAATTCGGCGAATACGTGGACCTGATGCCGGCGCAACAACGCCATGACGAAGACTCGTGGTACAAAGGCACGGCGGACGCGATCTTCCAGAACATCGACATCCTGCGGACGCGCAGCCCGGAACACATCCTGGTGCTGGCGGGGGACCACATCTACAAAATGGACTACGGCGCGATGCTGGCGGACCACGTGCAAAAGCAGGCCGACCTGACCATAGGCTGCATCGAAGTGTCGCTGGAAGACGCGACGGCGTTCGGCGTGATGGACGTAGACGGGAACCGGCGGGTGAAAGCATTCGTGGAAAAGCCCGCGCAGCCGCCGGTGATGCCGGGACGCACGGACACGGCGCTGGCGTCGATGGGAATCTACATCTTCAACGCCAGCTTCCTGTTCGAACAGCTGCTGAAAGACGCGGACACCAAAGGCTCGACGCACGACTTCGGCAAAGACATCATCCCGGCGGTGATCGACAAATACATCGTCAACGCCTACCCGTTTTTAGACCTGCAAAGCGGCCAGCAAAGTTACTGGCGTGACGTGGGTACGATTGACGCGTACTGGACGGCGAACATGGAACTGATCGGCGTGAACCCGGACATGAACCTATACGACAAGACCTGGCCGATCTGGACCTACCAGGCGCAGACGCCGCCGGCGAAATTCGTGTTTGACGACGACGACCGGCGCGGTCAGGCGGTGGACTCGATGATTTCGGGCGGCTGCATAGTGTCGGGAGCGAAAGTACGGCACTCGCTGCTGTTCACGAACGTGCGGGTGAACAGCTACACGACGCTGCAGGACAGCATCGTGCTGCCGGACGTGAACATCGCGCGGCATTGCCGGATCAGCAAGGCGATCATCGAGCGGGGCTGCGAAGTGCCGGAAGGCACGGTAATCGGTGAAAACCGCGCCGACGACGA
>NZ_JAUSAR010000181.1 GCF_030652515.1 Aquabacterium sp.
GAACCCGGTGCGCCGATGATGGCGAAGTTGTAGTTGCCCAGGTCATTGTCGAAGATGTCCAGGGTCATCAACTGCCCACGGCGCCCGCCGAAGACCAGGGCGGGGGTGCGTGTGCCGCGCAACTCCGCGATCAGGGGCGCAAGATGGATGGCGTTGGCCATGGTCTTGCGCGAGACGCGACGCATCTTGGCCAGATCGCCATGAAAGCGTGGCGTCAGGGTCATGGGCAGGCTGGCCAGCAGCGCCTGGCGGTGCATGTACACGTCGGCATTGAGCTGAAAGCCACGGCCACGCCAGATGGCGTTGGCCGCTTCGTGGGCCGCCACCGCCTTGCGCGGTGGCGAGAAGATGGCCAACTGGTGGTACAGGCTGACCAGGCTGCCACCGGTGTCGATGGCCTGCGCGGCGGCCGTCCAGTCCTGCAGCTTCTTGCCCACGTCCGGCATCACGTCGGCCATCTTGCTTTTGGCGTTCTGCGTGGCGCGCACATGGTTGGCGGTGACCGTGGCCTTGGTGGCATTGGGGTCGAGCACGTGCACGCCCATGGTCAGCAAGAAGGGCGCGCTGTACTGCAGGGCGGGTTGCATCAGGTCGCCGATCAGCGAGCCCATTTGCCAAAGGGCGAAGCGCTCAGGGAAGGACTTGATGGAGTAAAAGCGCGCCTCCAGTTCGTCCGATCCGGTCTCCTTCCACAGGCGCAAGCCGCTGGGGGTGGGATCCTGGATGGTGTCGAAGTCGATGATCTGGTCGCGCAATTCGCGCCCGTCGTCGTAGTGCAGGTCTGGCGCGTCGGTCTGCGAGATGCGGTCAGGGTTGGTGAACAGCGCGCACCAGTTGATAAGGTCGGCGGCATCGCAGACCCGGTTGGGCAGGGAGGCCGAACGCAGCGTGGAGGCCATGGACTCGCGCTGGGCCATCACCTCTTCGCGCCTGGTCATGTCCTGGGCGTCACCGGGCAGGGTGACGCTGAGCATCAGGCGGAAGTCCCGGATCGTGTAGTGAAAGCCCGAGGTCAGCGAGGACTGGGCTCCCCGCAGCAGGTGGCCCACGCGTTGGCGTGCCAGGGTGTGGAAGAGGTTGTCGTTGCGGGCAGGGCGCCCCCAATGCTTGGCCTTATCTGCCTGGTCCTCGTCTTCGACTCGCAAGTTGGCATAGCGGCGCAACTGGCCACGCACATGGGGTGAGGCGAACAGGTGGAACTGGATGCCCGCGCCCGTCGGGCAGTTGGCGTACAGCGAGATCAGCACCTCGGCCATGCGTTCATCCGCGCCCGACTGCGGCATGACCTCCAGCATGAAGCCCAGGCTATCGCGGTTGACGAATATTTTTTCGTCTGCGAGGTAGGCGGAGTAGGGCAGCCACGCGGCGAATTGCTCTGCCGGTGTGTCTGGTGGCGCGCCCAGGCCCATGGACTCGAACAGGCCCGGGCGAGCGTGCCTGCGCACGGTGCGAGCCGCGTCCATGGAGGCGCTGGCTGCTGAAGTGACAGTTGAAGTGGCTGTGGCTAAGGGGGTAGGCATGGCGCAACCTTTGAGGGCGTTTCAGTTGCTGGGGTCAAGGCTGTCGGTGGGCGGCAGCAAGGGGCCGATGTCAGGGCTTTCCGAGTTGTCCGGGGTGTACGGAGACGGGCGCTGTTGGCCAACGGGCTGCACGGGCGAGGTGCTCTGTTCTGGCGTGGCAGGTTTGACGGTGGTGCCCATCGGAGGTCGTATGGGCGCATAGGCGTCACGGATCTGGCGATGTGCGTGGTCGATCAGCCACTGACCCGCATCGATCTGGACATAGACATAGCCCTGGTCGTAGAGGTCGCGGTCGGCGTCTTCCCAGGGCTTGAACCACAGCCTCAGGATCCGGGCCGATGAGCGCAGGGGCAGCGCCAGGCTGGGGGACTGAGCCACGGGCGGGACAGTGGCTTGGGCCGATGCCCGCGCTGGTGCAAGGCGAGGCTGTGGCGACCCGGGTGCGGGATTGGTACCTGGCTCGCCATGGGATTTGGCGGCCATGCGGCGCTTGGCCACCTGGGCGGGCAGGTTGTCCTGAACGGCGTTGGCATAGGTGCCCGACACCGAGGTGCAAGTCACCCCGTCCGGGGCTTTGCATGCGTAATCGGAGCTGCCGCCCAGGCCGGAGAGGTTCATGCAGCCTGACAAGCTCAGCAGCAAGCAACCCAGGAGCCAGATCGGGCGCACGGGGTGGGCGCGGGTAGCGACGTTACCGTGGGCGTTCATGGTTGAACCTCCGAGGTGGCCGGTTTCAGGCGGGCCTGGATCACCTGGTGATCGACGTAGCCTTCGGTGCGGCTGCCATCTGCCCAGATCAGGGTGGGCGTGCCTCGAACACCAATGCGCTGCGCCAAAGCCAGGTTGCGGGCCACGGGGTGATCGCATCGCGCTGGGGCATTGATCGCGGTGGTATCGCCCTGCACCATGTAGCGCTGCCAGGCTTGAGCCCGGTCCGGGGCGCACCAAAGAGCGATGGGCTTGGCCTCACCCTGAAAGGGCAGCAAGAAGGTGTGGACCGTGACGTTGTCGATTCGGGCCAGCTCAGGCTCCAGTTGCTTGCAGTAGCCGCAGCCCGGGTCGCTGAACACGGCGATCTGCCGCTGGCCGTTGCCCCGCACGGTCTTGATGGCGTCAGCGAAAGGCAGTTGGTCGAAGGCAATTGGCGTGGATGCCGGTGCTGATGTTGCTGCGGTAGGCGCAGCGGGCGCCATCGCGCCCTGCCTGGCCGCCAGGGCCATTCGTGACCCGGTGATGTCGGTCATGGTCTGTGTGTCAAAGACATGGCCGAACACGAAGTAGCGCGGCTGGCGGGCCGACACGTAGGCCACGTTCCCGTTCATCCAGACTTCGTACAGCCCGGCAATGGGCGAACGCAGCACCTGGGTGAAGCGCGTGCTGGGATTGGCCTTCTTGAGCGCGGCCAGCAAGCGCGCCTCCTCTGGAGGCGGGCCGCCTGCCCATGCGTTGCCAATTGCCAGCGCCAACGCTGACACCGCACCCAATGCCAAGCTCAATTTCATGGCGAGGAACCTGCCGCGCATGGGGCGGGGCATGTCAGTAGTTGTCATCATTGGCGGCTTTCAGGTAGCGGTCTTCGGGGGCGGGCTCAGCCGAGCGCGCTAGCGTGCTGGAAGGGGTACCGCTGGTACTGGTGTATGCGTTGGCTGACATGGGTACGTCGATGCGCACGCCCTTGGTGATCACCACATCGATCTCGCGGCTGGCATCGATTTCAATCACCGGGAAGGTGTTTTCGGCGAGCTTGATGTAGTACTGCGCCAGCCGGTCCAGGGCCTTGCCCACACCAGTGCCGATGCCTGCTCTGTAGGCGTCGGAGGTGCTGCTACCGCTGCTGGCGATCGTGCCCAGGGCCGAGGTGCTGTAGGTGGTCGATGAAGTCGCCAGGCCCTGGCCGATGCCACTGACCACGCCTGCCAGCAGGGCATTGGCCAGCATCTGGCCTTGCTTGGTGACCAGTCGCCCGCGCATGCCCACCTTGCCATCTTCGCCATAGACGCTGCCCTGGATCTTGACTTCCAGCGTGGCGCCGTCCGGGCGTACGCAGGACAGGTTCTCGGTGCGCAGGTAGGCTCGCTCCGAGCTGATGTCCCCGTAGCCTGCCGCGATCACGAAGCAGTCGCGGTATTCCCCCCGAAAGCGGTTGGGCAGGACGGAGTTGTCCGAGAGCCGGATCAGGACAGGATGTGGGTTGGACTGGGCCTGCCCGCCCGTTGGGGCATCCAGGCCACCAAGCAGGGTGCCGCGCGTGAAGCTGACGGGCAGGAAGGTCGAGACGGTGCGGGTGTCGGCCGTTGACAGTGATCCGGGCGTGGCATTGTTTGTGGTGCTTGCCGTGGCGCCTGTTGCAGCGGCCTTGGCCGTTTCTCGGTCCACCAGAGAAACGCGTGTCAACACCGGGGCATCGAGAGGCCTGTCCTGCGGTGCCACGCCTGGATCACCGAGGGGCATGGCGCCTGCGAGCGATATGCCGGGCGGCAAAGGTGGAGGGATGTTGACACTCTGCCCCGGAAGCTTTGCCGGAGGCGGGGCGGTGGGCGCCGGAGGTGGTGGCGATGGCAGGCTGGATGCCGGTGGCATCGTTGGGGGAGCGGGCGTGCTTGACGCCGCCCCAGCGTTGGGTGCCGAGGGCATGCTGGCAGCCTGGCTGGCCGAGGTGAGTTTTTGCTCCAGTTCGGCAAAGCGCTGCATGGTGCGGGCCTCGAAAGCTTGTCGGTCCTTGTTGAGCCGGGTCTGCTCATCGCGCTCGCTCTCGTACTGCGCCAGCTTGCGCCCTGCGGTGCCCACCCATTGGTCGACCGGGTTGACCTGCTGTCCCGGCGGCATCACCCCGATGTTGGTGACCGTGGCAGGCTGCGCGCTGCCGTTGTTCTTGGCGTCTGCGGTGGGCGAGCGCGTGTCGGTGAGGGCGAAGATCAGCCACAGCAGGCCGACACCACATACCAGGATGGCGGCCAGGGTGACGTACTGGCGTTGCCGTGGAGACAGCCTTTGAAGGGCACTGCCCACGGCCCCCTTGATGCGGTCGGGCAAGCCGGTGATGCTGCCATTGGCTGCTTGGTCGAAAGGCGTGTTCATCGCGTGGCCTCCTGCCGGATCACGAACACATTCGTGGCCTCTCCGGGTTGCAGGTTGTGGTTCTCGATCGACACGCCCATGACCTGGGCACCTTCGCGGTCAAATTCCTGCTCGGCCAGCACCATCAAGGTCGGGCTGACGTTTTGCAGCAGGTATTTCTCGCCGACCAGGCCTCGCCCTTCATAGCGACGCATCAGGGAAAATCTCGCTTCGAGCCACAGGGGGACGAGGCGGTTGACCTCCTCGACCCGCACGTCGGGAGGCACCCGGTCAGAGGCCATTGCCACCAGCAAGGCCTTCATGGCTCGGATGTGGTTGGCCGAAGTGCCCAATGACATGCCCGAGGGATTTGGGTTCGCGTTGTCCAGCTTCAGCAGCCTGGCACTGGGATCCCGGAGGACGATGGTGTCTGCGGGGGTGTCCGAGCGATGCAGCAGCAGGGTGTAGGTCGCCTTCGCACTGGAGACGAACAGGTTGATGGGCTTGGTGGACTTGCCCACGGGTCGGATGTAGACCTCGCCCTTGTCCTTGTCGCATTCGAGGACCAACTCACCCGTGGGATTGATGGTCGGAATGTTCTGGCTGTTGTTGGGGGGCGGGGTTCCGTTGGCGCAGTTGCTCGAATAGATGTTGCCGAACACATCGGTGATGGGCGCGCCATCGATGCGGATGCGTGTGGGCTCCTTGATCGACACCATGGCCTCAACGGAGACACCGTCGCGGGCTTCGACCAACTGAAGCGCGGTGACGAGGCTTGGTGCCGTTGCCATCCCAACGGCTGTCACCATGGCCAGCAGCAGGCTTGTCAGCGAAGTGGAGGGCTGCTGGCATCGCTTGAAATCAGCTCGCATTGGGAACCTCCTTGAAGGTCTTGAGGTGCATGCGTGCCCCGTTGAAACTAAACTCGATCAGGTAGGCCTTGAGGTCGTTGGCGGTTTCGAAGCCATTGACCAGGGTGCGCAGTCGGCCACGCACCACGACGCTTTGCTTGTCTTCGCTGGGCACCAACTGCTGCGGCATGAACATCGTGCTGGCGTTGATGCGCTTGAGCCGCTCGGCCTCGACCTCCTGCCGGGTCTTGAGCGGGCCGTATTGGTCGGGTTCCACATAGCCGAGCAGGATGTTTTTCTTCCAGTCGATCGATGAGGGTGTGACGTCCAGCACCAGCCAGGCCATGAAGCCACCCATCTGCTCCAGGTATTCGCCACTGGCCTTGTCTCGGCTGACCCAGAAGGTCTTGTCGATCGTGGGTGGCACGACCACCGTGCGCACTGTGCCGATCAGGTTGAGGATGACGAGCAGTGCCACGACATGGCCCGACGACAGCACGCCCACCGCGAGCCCCAGGCTGCGGTTGCGGCGGCGCATCTCCTTGATGTCGCTGTTGAGTCGCTCGAAGTCCATGGCGTGCTCCAGGCTCAGCCGACCATGCGGCGGATGTGGGAGGGCGGGGTGGCGCGCATCGCGGTCATGGGGCTGGGAGGCAGGTGCCAGTACAGCCAATGCATTGCGAAGGCCTGGTGCTTGTCGGCTTTGATGCGCGCGATCCACCGCGACAGGAAGATCCCCGCACCCGCGCAGGCCGCAAAGGCCAGCTTGGTGCCCGCCAGGTAGCCGACAAAGAAGAAAAAGATCACTGGGGCGGCCACATCGATGTCCCAGAAGCCGATCTTCCAGGGGTCATCCAGGCGACGGGGGATGTAGGTGTCGGCTTGCATGTCAGGCTCCTGCAGGTTTGAGCTGACCTCAGACGACCGCGCCCATGATCGCGCCGGCGATCACCAGGCCTACCGCACCGAAGATGGCCAGGCCCACGTAGAACAGCACGGGCCCGAAATTGCGCAGGGCCGACAGCGAGATCAGTGCGACCACGAAACCGACGAAGCCGACCAGGGCTTTGACGCTGGGGCCCAGTGCTGAGATCTGCGCCAGGGCGGACGTCATAGGCCCGGTGATGCCCGTGAACGCCACCAGGTCAAGGGCGAAGCCGGGCATGGACAGGCCCAAGCCCAGAGCGAGCATGGCCAGCGCCGAGGCCACACGCCAGCGCTTGTGCGGGGGCTTGTTGGCGTCACTGTCGTTTGATTGACGGCTTTGCTGGCCGTTCAACTGGGCAGAGGGGCGAACAGGGGTGAA
>NZ_JAUSAR010000205.1 GCF_030652515.1 Aquabacterium sp.
CGGATCTTAGATCACTTCGCGTTCGATCTTCGCTTTTGGCCACTGGCTCCTCACGATCTCATCGACCCGCTTGAAAAGCGCGTTGCCTGCCTCCGTCGTCTGGTGGGCCATGAAGACCGAGCACAGCGCGGGGCCGGAGCCCGTCGCGCTGCGACTTGCGCTGACTCGGCTCTCACCCACGCGATATGAGATCGTGGGGTAGCCGTGATGCTCACGCTGCTCTGCGACGTCGGCGCCCACGGCCTCGCGCAGTACGGAGGCAATGGCGTCGACGTCGCCTGGGTCTTCGGGCAGGTGCCAAGTGCAGAGCACCACGTGGGCGCGGCTGGGATCCGCGACGTCACCGTCGAGTTGAGCGTGCGTCCAAGCGATGAAGCTCTCGCCCACTTGCACCGCCGCCTGTCTCTCGTGATCGTGAAACCAGACGGTGGCATCGTCGCCCTCCCGTCGCAAGAAGAGCGTGTTGCCCACGCCATCGAAGGCAAATGGGACTGCATCCGGAGCGACCTCGCTGAGCCAGTAACGCGCGTCAAGGATCGACGTGTCGTCGCGATACCATTCCCCTCTGCCCCCCGCCCAAGCCGGCGCAGTGTCGAGGCGCAGGCGGTGAGTATCGAGGTCGACATGGCTCCCAGGCCCGGCGGTCGCCAGCCAGGCGCGAAGCGCAGGTGGGAACGCTGCGCCAAGGGCCACATCGAGGTGTTCAAGCTGGTCTTCAGCGAGCGGCGCGCGAAGACGCGCGGGAAGCTCGGCGAGTCGTTGCTCCAGGCGCTTCACGGGAGCCAGCCTAAATGGCTTCCCCCTGTTGCGCCACCGTCGAGACACCACGAGGTTGCGCCAAGGAGTTCACCGTGGCGTTCGGTGACCACCTGTGTCGGCCCAACAGAAGCCTTCTTTCGCGCCCGGCCCCTACCACGGACAGAGATTATCGCGGCATCGGTGGGGCTTGCAAGAACCTCGGGCCGGGCGTGAAAGGAGGCCGTTGGACAAACCGCGGGGCAGCGCGCCGGAGCGGCACGGGG
>NZ_JAUSAR010000207.1 GCF_030652515.1 Aquabacterium sp.
CAAGGCACTGGTCATCCCGGCCTTGCGCAAGGTGTCCACGGCCTTGTCGGCTTCAGCCTTGTTGGCATAGGGGCCCACGCGAACGCGGATCTTCTTGCTACCATTGACGGTGACTTCCTGGGTGTAGGTCTTGACACCAGCACGCTCTGCTTTCAAACGCACCTCGCGGGCGGTCGGCACATCGGAAAAAGCACCAATTTGCACCACATAGCGGGTGGCCGCGGCCGCAGATGCGGGCTTGGCGGCCGGTTTGGCATCCGCAGGCGCCACGGCAGGTTTGACGACGGGTGGCTTGCCCTCCAGCAGGGACTTGGCGCGGGCGGCATCCTTGGCAGCCGCGTTGTCCACCGAATTGTTCGCCACCACCACGGGCTTGGCGGGATCCTTCCTGGCCGCCTCTTTGGGGGGCGTGGCTGGCTTGGCCGCCACTGCTTGGGAAGCCTGCGCCCTCACCGGCGTGGGCTTGCTGGCAGGCGCTGTCGGCGCACTGGCGCGGACAGCACCGGATTTGCTCACCACAGGCGCTTCAACCTCCTCCTCGATGGACTCGACCGGCGCCTCGGGCACCGGCACGGTCACACTCGCGATGGCGGGCGCGGGCCGGGATGAGGCCACGGCGCCATTGCCCCGCGAGGACACGTTGGACACCACCTGCACATCCGGGTTCAAAGGCCTGGGCTGGGTTTCGAACAACCATGGCAGGCCGATCACGCCCAGGCCCATCAGCACCACCATGCCAACCAGGCGGCGACGGGCACGCACCCGTGCCACCTCGATGTCGGCCGACGACAGCGGCGAGACATCAGCCACGGACGGTGCGGATCGCTGACGAAGGCGCTGAAGGAACGATGGCAACGGCATGCTCGGTGGGGCGGTGGGTCGGTCGATCAGTTGAGGTGCGGCGCGTTCAGCCGGGGCAAGCCCTCGTGCAAAACACCGCCAACGGTGAAGAATGAACCAAAGACGATGATTCTATCCGTCGGGCCCGCTGCGGCCAGCGCCGCGTGCAGCCCGGCCATCGGGTCTGCATGGGTGGTGACGGTGGGTTGTTGGCGAACCAGCGAGGTGCTTTGCCCCGATATCGCGCGCACGACATCGGCCAATTGCGCGGCGCTGGCCGCCCGCTCGGTGGGCAGTTCGCAGCAATACCAGGCGTCGATCACCTGGGTCAATTTGCCCACCATGCCCGCCAGGTCCTTGTCGGCCATGGCGCCCCACACCGCGTGGGTTTTGGGTGAAAAACCCATCTGGTCCAGGTTGGCCGCCAGGGTGGCTGCCGCGTGCGGGTTGTGGGCCACGTCGAGGATCAAGGTGGGTTGCCCCGGGATGATCTGGAAACGCCCCGGCAACTCGACGGTGGCCAGGCCCGTGCGCACGGACTGAGCGGATACGGGCAGGCGAAGGCGCAGGGCGTCCAGCGCGGCCAGCACGCCCGAGGCATTCAGCAACTGGTTGGCCCCGCGCAAGGAGGGATAGGCCATGCCGTTGAAGCGCTTGTGGCGTCCGGCCCAGGACCATTGCTGGCGATCGCCCGAGTAGTTGAAGTCGCGGGCGAACAGCCAAAGATCGGCCCCCAAGGCCTGGGCATGGTCCACCACGCTTTGCGGCGGCTGGGGATCGGACACGATGGCCGGACGCCCTGCGCGCAAGATGCCGGCCTTTTCACGCCCAATGGCTTCGCGGTCCGGCCCCAGGTATTCCATGTGGTCCAGGTCGATGCTGGTGATGATGGCGCAGTCGGGGTCGACCACATTGACCGCGTCGAGGCGGCCACCCAAACCCACCTCCAGCACCACGGCATCCAGGCCAGCCAAAGCCAGCAAACGCATGATGGCCAGGGTGGTGAATTCGAAGTAGGTCAGCGCCAGTTCGCCACGGGCGTCTTCCACCGCGGCGAAGTGCGGCAGCAGCTCATCGGCCTTGACGGGCAGACCCATCACACGGCAACGTTCTTCAAAATGCACCAAGTGGGGCGATCCGTAGACACCGACCTTGAAACCCGCCGACAGCAAGATGTTCTCGATCATGGCGCATGTCGAGCCCTTGCCATTGGTGCCAGCCACGGTGAACACGACCGGAGCAGCGACCTCCTCTTGCTCAGCCTCGCTCACACCGCAAGGTGTGCCCAGGGTGACCGCCATGCGTTGCCACACCTGCGAGACACGCTCCAGCCCCAGGTCAATGGTGACCGGGTGCAGGCGCTCGCAATGCGACAGCCAGCCGGCCAGCGTGGTCGGGCGGGAAAGATCGTGGGAGGCGTCGGCAGAGGTGCTCATGAAAAATCAGGTGGCGCCAGAAAACGGAAACGGGCTGCAAACAGCGCAGCCCGCATGGTGGAACGGATCGAGAAAATCGGCTGAAGCGGGGGCTTGCTCAGACCACCAGGGCATCCACCGGCTGGCGCAGCAACATGGCCAGCGAGCGGGCAATCACCAGGCGCAACTCGCGGCGGTCGATGATCATGTCCACCCCACCCTTTTGCATCAGGAACTCCGAACGCTGGAAGCCCTCGGGCAGCTTCTCGCGCACAGTGTTCTCGATCACGCGCGGGCCGGCAAAACCGATCAGGGCCTTGGGCTCGGCGATCACGATGTCGCCCACGAAGGCGAAACTGGCCGACACACCGCCCATGGTGGGGTCGGTGAGCACGCTGATGTAGGGCAACTTGGCTTTGGCCAGCAAGGTCAAGGCCGCGTTGGTCTTGGCCATCTGCATCAGGCTGAGCAGGCCCTCTTGCATGCGAGCGCCACCCGTGGCCGTGAAGGACACGAAGGGCATCTTCTGCTCGACCGCGGCCTCAACGCCCCGCACGAAACGCTCGCCCACCACGGAGCCCATCGAGCCGCCCATGAAGTCGAACTCGAAGCAGGCGGCCACCACAGGGATGCTGTGCACCGACCCGCCGACCACCACCAGGGCATCGGTCTCGCCGGTGGCTTCCATGCCTTGCTTGAGGCGGTCGGCGTATTTCTTGTTGTCCTTGAACTTCAAGGCATCGACCGGCAGCACCTCCTGGCCCAGTTCGAAGCGCCCTTCAGCGTCGAGGAAGGCGTCCAGGCGAGCGCGGGCGCCAATGCGGTGATGGTGGCCGCACTTGGGGCACACGTTCACATTGGCTTCCAGGTCGTTTTTGTAGAGCACCGTTTCGCACGACGGGCATTTGACCCACAGCCCCTCGGGCACCTGCCGACGCTCGGACGGGTCGGTCGGTTGGATCTTGGGGGGCAGCAGTTTTTCAAGCCAGCTCATGTCAGGCTCCTTTCAAGGAATCCAGGGCCGTGCGGATTTCAGCAATGAAATCACTGGCGGCCTTCACCACGGTCTCGGGCGATTGCGTTTCCAGCAATTGCACGATGCGCGAACCAATCACCACGGCGTCGGACACCGCGGCCACCGCTTTGGCGGTCTCGGCATCGCGGATGCCAAAGCCAACCCCCACGGGCGTGTTCACATGGGACTTGATCAGCGGCACCATCCGGGCCACCGCATCGGTGTCCAGGTGGCCTGCGCCGGTCACGCCCTTGAGCGACACGTAATACACATAGCCACTGGCCACCTTGCCGACCTGCGCCATGCGCTCTTCGGTTGAGGTGGGAGCCAGCAGGAAGATGGGGTCCAAACCGACCGCGTTCAAGCGGGCCGCGAACTCTTCGCACTCTTCAGGCGGGTAGTCCACCACCAAAACGCCATCGACGCCCACGGCCTTGGCATCCTTGACAAAAGCGCCTTCACCCAAGCGGTGGTCATAGGCTTCGATCGGATTGGCATAGCCCATCAGCACGACTGGCGTGGTCGTGTTGCGCTCGCGGAAACGCTTCACATCGGCCAGCACGTGCTTGAGCGAGATGCCCTTGACCAATGCGCGCTCGGCCGCTTTCTGAATGACCGGGCCATCGGCCATCGGGTCAGAGAACGGCACGCCCAACTCGATCACGTCGGCACCGGCGTCGGCCATGGCCCACATCAACTCAGGGGTCAGCTCAGGGAAGGGATCGCCGCAGGTGATGTAGGGAATCAGGGCTTTGCGACCCTGATCACGCAGGACGGCAAAAGTGGCATTAATGCGCTTGCTCATGCCTGGGCGCCCTTCACGGTCACGCCACGTTGCGATGGGCGATCGTAAAACTCGGTGCCCGACAGGTCGGCCACGGTGCCGATGTCCTTGTCGCCACGGCCGGACAGGTTGACCAGGATGTGCTGGTCAGGACGCATGGTGGGGGCCAATTTCATGGCATATGCCACCGCGTGGCTGGATTCCAGCGCGGGGATGATCCCTTCGGTGCGGCACAGGCGGTGGAAAGCCTCAAGCGCTTCCTTGTCGGTGATGCCGACGTATTCGGCGCGGCCGATGTCCTTCAGGTAGGCGTGCTCCGGCCCCACACCAGGGTAATCCAGGCCGGCGGAGATCGAATGCGTCTCGGTGATCTGGCCGTTTTCGTCTTGCAGCAGGTAGGTGCGGTTGCCGTGCAGCACGCCCGACACGCCCTTTTGCAGCGACATCGAGTGCTTGCCGCTGTCGGCGCCCTCGCCTGCGGCTTCCACGCCGATCAAGCGCACACTTTCGTGCTGGATGTAGGGGTAGAAAATGCCCATGGCGTTGCTGCCACCGCCCACACAGGCGATCACGGCGTCAGGCTGGCGCCCGATCTTGGTGGGCATCTGCGTGAGGCATTCTTCGCCGATCACGCTCTGGAAATCTCGCACCATGGCCGGGTATGGCGAAGGGCCGGCCACCGTGCCAATGATGTAGAAGGTGTTTTCAACGTTGGTCACCCAGTCGCGCATGGCCTCGTTCAGCGCGTCTTTCAGGGTGCGGCTGCCCGAATCGACAGGCACCACCTTGGCGCCCAGCAAATGCATGCGGTACACATTGGGCGACTGGCGCTTGACGTCTTCCGAGCCCATGTAGACCACGCATTCCATGCCGTAGCGCGCGCAGATGGTGGCGGTGGCCACGCCATGCTGCCCGGCGCCGGTTTCGGCGATCACACGGGGCTTGCCCATGCGCTTGGCCAGCAAGGCCTGCCCGATGGTGTTGTTGATCTTGTGCGCGCCAGTGTGGTTGAGGTCTTCCCGCTTGAGGTAGATCTGCGCACCGCCCAGTTCACGGCTGAGGCGTTCGGCGTGGTAGATCGGGCTGGGACGCCCCACGAAGTCGGCCAGCTCACGCTTGAACTCGGCGATGAATTCCGGATCGTGGCGGTAGTGCTCGTAGGCGTTCTTGAGCTCGTCCAGCGCGTGGATCAGCGTTTCAGAGACGAAAGTACCGCCGTAAGGGCCGAAATGGCCCTTGGCGTCGGGCTGTTGATAATTCAGCATAGCTCTCTAAAAATTCTTCAATCAATCCGCGCGGGGCTGAGGGGTTTCGGCACATTGCCGATCGGCCGCCCGCACGGCCTGACAGAACTGGCGCATCAGCGCAGCATCCTTGATGCCCTTGCCTGACTCCACGCCAGAACTCACATCCACAGCCCAAGGCCGCACACTCGCCACACCCTTGGCCACATTGCCGGGGTTCAAGCCCGCCGACAGGATCATGGGGCACGGCAGCCGTGATGGCAACCAGGACCAGTCAAACACCTCTCCGCCGCCCCCATACCCTTCCACATGGGCATCGACCAACATGGCCTGGGCTTTGGAAAACTGCTGGGCGAAGTCTAACAAATTGAAACCGCTTGCCATGCGGGCAGCCCTGATGTAGGGGTGTCCAGAGTTCTCACATTGCGCAACCGATTCGTCGCCATGGAATTGCAGCAGCGCCTGGGGCAGCGTGGCAATGGCTTCACGCACGAAAGCATCGCCCGCATTGACCAGCAGCAACACCGGGGTCACGAACGGGGGAAGCTGCAGAGCCAAGGCCTGCGCCCGGGCTAAAGTCACGTGGCGGGGGCTTTTGTCGTACAGAACAAAGCCCACGGCATCCACCCCGGCATCAACGGCGGCGTCCACATCAGACTCCCGGGTCAGCCCGCAAATCTTGATGCGGGTGCGGTGGTCGGCAGGCAAGGTGCGAAAAGGGGTCATGTCCGATCAGTCAGGAAGCCAGTGGAAAGCGGGCACATCCGAAGGCAGGCCCCACCGCTCATCGTAGCGCGGCCCCAGGAAATACAAGCCCTCAGGGGCAAATGTCGGCGCCGCAATCTTGCGATCGCGGGCGTCGAGGACAGTCTGCATCCACGAGACTGGCTGGGCGCCGGTGCCCACGGCCACCAGGCAGCCCATGAGGTTGCGGATCATGTGGTGCAAAAAGGCCGTGCCTTCGAAATCGAAACGCCAGTAGATGCCTTCGGCACCCGGGCCCAGGATGCCACGGCGATCCACCTCGCCCAAAGAAGGCGTTCGCTCGCCTGCCCCACCGCAACGGCGGATGGAGATCTCGCGCAAGGTCTTGACAGGCGTGGGCGACTGGCATTGGGATGATCGGAAGGAGCTGAAATCGTGCTCACCGATCAGGCAGGTGCTGGCGGCCACCATGGCCGCATGGTCCAAAGGCCGGAAGACCCAACCGACTTGCCCGGATTCGAGGGCGGGCCGAACCGGGGCCTCCAGCAGGATGTAGGCGTACCTTCGGCCCATGGCGCTTTGCCGCGCATGAAAGCTGTTCGGCACCTCAGCAGCCCATTGCACGGCGATGTCCGGTGGCAAGAAGGCGTTGGTGCCGCGAACCCACGAAAAGGGTTCGCGCTGCAAGGGCGTGTCCAGGTGAACCACTTGGTTGATGCCGTGCACGCCCGAATCCGTGCGCCCGGCGCACATCACCCGGGTGGGCTGCGTGGCGAAGGCCGACAAGGCCGACTCCAGCGCGTCTTGCACGGTGCCGCCTCCAGCCTGGCTTTGCCAGCCCTTGTAGGCCGTGCCTCGGTAAGAAACGCCGAGGGCGACCCGGCGGGTCGCCCTCGGCTGCTCACTGCTCATGAGACGTCAGCTCAAGCTGTCCAACGTGGACTTGGCCTTGACCTGCAATGCACCAGTGGCGTTGGCCACCACTTCTTGCAGCAGTTCACGCGCGCCATCGACATCACCAATCTGACGGAACTCTTCGGCCAATTCGAACTTGCGTTCCATCGGGTCCGAAGGTTCAGACAGGTCGTCGTCCAGGGCCAGGCTTTCAGCGGCAGGCGCTGGTGCATCGAGGTCCAGATTGAGGTCGCCCAGGTCGAACGCGCCGGTGGACGAAGCCACGCTGGCCGCCGGGGAAGGAGCCGGTGCCACAGGCTCCAGCGGCAAGTCGAAGTCCAGGGAATGCGCCTCTTCAATCACTGCAGGGGCCGCTGCTGGGGGCACCGAAGGCAGGTCCAGCGAAGGCATGTCAGCGAAAGCGTCAAACTGCAACGAAGGCTTCTCACCCGGGAACTCGGGCTCGGACAAAGGTGCTGGCGCCGAGATGTCCAGGTCCAGGTCCACCAACTCACCAGTAGGCTCCATGGGCGCCGTTTCCGGGCTGTCCAGGTGCATGGGGGTGGGCATCACCGAATGAGGGATGGTGCTGGCACCCAAGGAATCGTTGGGCGACTCCACGCTCAACGGTGTGCTGGACGATGGCTGGCCACCCGGCTGGTACAGCGGATTTTCAGGATCGATGCCCAAGCCCATTTCCTGCGCCTTGGCCCAATCGTCACCATGGCCACCGGTCAGGTTGTACAGCTGCGACGCCAATTGCTCGTAGCCCTTGGTGTCACGGCGCTTGGCATACACCTCCAGCAACTTGGTGCGGATGGCCAGGCGCTCAGGCGTGCTGCGCAAGGCTTCCTTGAGGATTTCTTCGGCTTGAAGATCGCGGCCATAAGCCAGGTACACATCGGCCTCGGCCACAGGATCAACGTCACCGATGGCATCCAGTTGGCTGAGCGAATAGCTCATGGACGAAGGCGCACCCGTGGCGTCACGGGT
>NZ_JAUSAR010000215.1 GCF_030652515.1 Aquabacterium sp.
CGTCCGCACTGTGCAAGTCTGGCCAGCTCTTCCTTGTACTCAGGACTCACGGCCGCTCCCGCCATCCTTGGCTCCCGCGGCATTAGGCCATCCCTGGCCGTCATTGCCCCTCACCCGCCACCACCTCGACAATGGCCGCGGTCAGGGTCTGTAAATCAACTGCGCTGATACAGTATGGCGGCATCACATAGACCAGACGTCCGAAGGGCCGCACCCAAACCCCGCGCTCGACAAAGGCCGCCTGGATCTCCCGCATAGCCACCGGCTCTTTCATCTCCACCACGCCGATGGCGCCCAGTACCCTGACATCCCGCACCTGCGCCAGCTCCCTGCACGGTGCCAACCCCTCTTCCAGCAGTTGCTCGATCCGCCCCACCTTCTGCTGCCAGTCAGACTCCAGCAGGAGCCGGATGGAAGCGCAAGCCACATGACAGGCCAGGGGATTGCCCATGAAGGTCGGGCCATGCATAAAGACGCCGGGACTGCCCTGGGATACCCCCAGCCCCACCTCGGCAGTGGCCAGGACTGCGGCCAGGGTCATGGTCCCGCCGGTTATGGCCTTGCCCAGACACATGATATCGGGGGTGATGCCTGCATGGTCACAGCCAAAAAGGGCACCGCTACGGCCGAAGCCTGTGGCGATCTCATCAACAATCAGCAGGACACCAAAGGTATCGCAAAGACGCCGCACCTGACGCAGATACTCGGGATGATAAAAACGCATGCCGCCTGCACCCTGAACAATGGGTTCCAGGATCACCGCACACAATTCCTGGTGGTGTTGCTCGATCAGCCGGGCAAAGGAAGCAATATCGCGCCCGTCCCAAACATGTGAGAAGAGACACTCGGGGCGATCGGCAAAGTAGTATTGGGGCAGAGATCCGGCAAAGAGATGGTGCATGCCTCCCTGCGGATCAGAGACCGACATGGCGTGAAAGGTGTCCCCGTGATAACCGGAACGAATGGTGAGGAAACGACAACGCCGGGGATGACCAGTCGCATGGTGATATTGGATAGCCATCTTCATGGCCACCTCCACTGCCACCGAACCGGAGTCGCAGAGAAATACCTTTTCAAGACCAGCCGGGGTCATCTCCACCAGTAACTTTGCCAGCTCCACGGCCGGGCCATGGGTGAGCCCGCCGAACATCACATGGGACATGCGTGCGGCCTGTTCATGCAGGGCCTGGACCAGGACCGGAGGGCTGTAGCCATGGATTGCCGACCACCAGGAGGCCATGCCGTCAATCAGTTCTCTGCCATCCATAAGACGGATACGCACG
>NZ_JAUSAR010000152.1 GCF_030652515.1 Aquabacterium sp.
TGTCCGCGCCGATCCAAATCTGAGCCACTGTGCCGATCCAATATTGAGCCAGGGCTGTTAGCCGACCAAAGGGCGGTCAGCTGTGGATAAGTGTAGAGCCTTGCAGAGTTTGGAGTACTCCTGTCAGATTGGTTGAGCACGAAAGGGGGAAGCCGCGCAGCGGCTTCCCCCTTTGCTTTGAACGTCAGGCCTTACCGCTCTGCAGCGGCCTGCATTCGAGACTGCTCTCGTGCCTTGATACGCTTCTTAGCCGTGCTTGAGCTGTGCAGGAACCGGTGTGACTCGTTGCCGGTCTCCAGGATGTGGCAGTGGTGCGTGAGCCGGTCCAGGAGCGCCGTGGTCATCTTGGCGTCACCAAAAACGCGCGACCATTCCGCGAAGTCCAGGTTCGTCGTGATCATCACGCTGGTGTGCTCGTACAGCCGGCTGAGCAGGTGGAACAGCAGCGCACCGCCTGCCTGGCTGAACGGCAGATAGCCCAACTCATCGAGGATCACCAGGTCCAGGCGCAGCAAGCTTGCTGCTATGCGCCCAGCCTTGCCTTGTGCCTTCTCTTGCTCCAGCGCGTTGACCAGATCCACCGTGGAGTAAAAGCGCACACGCCTGCCATGCTTGGTGATGCCGGCCACACCAATGGCCGTGGCCAGATGGGTCTTGCCGGTACCGGGGCCACCCACCAACACGACGTTGTGCGCCACTTCAGTGAAGCCTGTCTCGGCCAACGTGTGCACCAGCTTGCTGTCCACGGGCGACACAGTAAAGTCGAACCCAGCCAGGTCTCGGTGCACTGGGAACTTGGCTGCGTGCATTTGATGATTGACCGAACGCATACCTCGGTCTGTGGCCTCTGCTTGCAGCAGGTGTTCGATCAGCCAACGGGCCTCGTCTGAGCCTGAACTGGCCCCTTGTTCGATCAGGTCCAACCAGGCGCCCGCCATGCCGTGCAGGCGCAGTTGTTTGAGCTCGGCGGCGATGTCACGCATGGTTGATCTCCTCACTGCCTTGTCCACGCAGGCTGTCATAGCGCGCGGTGTTGGCCAGTGGGGCCAAGACTGTCTGCAGGCAGGTCTGCGCATCTTCTGGCGTGGGTGCGGTATTGAGTCGGCTCAGCACATTGATCACATGCTCGACGCTGACCTTGCCAGACGGCGGCGCGCTCTCCAGCGCTAACTCCACGGCCACCAGCACCGCATCCAGGCCCTGCGTGCTCACAATGGCCAGCACCTGGGCCATGACACGGTCGCCACCGGCCTGGCGCAGCAACCCTCTGCGCAACTGCTGCAAGACTGGGGGCAGGTCGGCAAACGGCGCGCCATTGCGCAGCGCACCTGGCTTTCTTTGCACCAGTGGGATGTAGTGCTGCCAGTCATAGCGGGTCTGGCCTCGGTCACTGAATCGCTCGTGCTGCGCCACCACCTCGTCGTTGGCCACCACAACCACCCGCGTTGGATATAGCCGGGTGCTGACCATCTGGCCCGCCAGCTCGCAGGGCACCGAGTAGCGGTTGCGCGCCACCGAGACCAGGCAGGTGCTGGTCACGCGCGCCGGGCGCTCCACATAGCCGTCGAAGGGCTCGGGCATCGACATCAGGTGAGCGCGCTCGTGCTCAAGCATCTCGGCCACGCTGAACTGCTGGTGCTCTGGGTGGCGAACCTCTGACCACAGGCTGCGGCAGCGCTCGCCCAGCCAGGCATTGAGCTCGGCAAAGGAGCCGAATCGCTGCTTGGCCGCATCGATCCAGATGCGCCGCCTGCTGTCTTGCACGTTCTTCTCGACAACCCCCTTCTCCCAGCCGCTGGCCACGTTGCAGAAGTCGGCGTCGAACAGGTAGTGCGCGCACATCACCGCAAAGCGCGCATTGACCACTCGGCCCTTGCCCTTCTTGACCTGGTCCACGGCCGTCTTCATGTTGTCGTAGATGCCACGACGGGCCACTCCGCCCAACGCTGCAAAGCTGCGCGTGTGCGCATCGAACAGCATCTCGTGGCCTTGGCTCGGATACGCCACCAGCCAAAACGCTCGGCTGGCACACAGCTTCATGTGCGAGACCTGCAGCCGGTAGTAAATGCCGCCCACCACCAAGCCTTCCTCGCTCCAGTCAAACTGGAACGCCTCGCCAAGCTCGAACGACAAGGGCACGAAGGCGCGTGTCGATGACGCCTGGCCCTCGCCTTGGCGCCACTGCCGGATGAAGTCCGTCACGCGGCTGTAGCCACCTTCATAGCCTGCCACTTTGAGCTCGCCGTACAGCGCACGCGCCGTGCGGCGCTCGTGCTTGGGGCGATGGGCATCGGCCTTGAGTGCCTGCTTTAGAACCTCGTGGAAGGCCTTCAGTTTGCCCGGCTGCTCGCTTCGCCGGTACTTGGGCTCGCCTTCCAATGGCGCCTTGAGCCACTTGGCGATCGTGTTGCGCGACAGCCCCGTCATCCGCGAGATCTCCCGCTCTGACTTCTTGCCTCGGCTGTGCAGCCGCCGGATTCTGCCGATCATGTCCATGGTGATCACTCCTCGAACCCCGCTGCATCAAAAAGCAGCAGGGTAGGTTGAACACCTGGCTCAGTTTTGGGTCGGCATACCCATCAAAAGTGGCTCAGTTTTCGGTCGGCGCCAACA
>NZ_JAUSAR010000223.1 GCF_030652515.1 Aquabacterium sp.
CTGCGCCTGCCCGATGGCACGCGCTTCATGCCTTCGCATGACGAGCGCGGCGAGCTGGCCCCACGTGACATCGTGGCCCGTGCGATCGACTTCGAGATGAAAAAGCACGGCCTGGACCACGTCTGGCTGGACGCCACGCACTTGGGCGAAGATTTCCTGAAAGAGCACTTCCCGACCATCCACGCGCGCTGCTTGAGCCTGGGCATCGACATCGCCAAGCAGTTCATCCCCGTGGTGCCCGCCGCCCACTACACCTGTGGTGGCGTGGTGACCGACCTGCAAGGCCGCACCGACTTACCCGGCCTGTACGCGGTGGGCGAGACCACCTACACCGGCCTGCACGGCGCCAACCGCCTGGCCAGCAACTCCTTGCTGGAATGTGTGGTGCTGGGCCGCACCTGCGCCGACGACATCGAATCGCAAACACCGCCCGCCGGTCCAGCCCTGCCAGGCTGGGATGAAAGCCAGGTGTCGGATGCCGATGAAGAGGTCGTGATCTCGCACAACTGGGACGAGTTGCGACTGGTGATGTGGAACTACGTGGGCATCGTGCGCACCACGCGCCGCCTGGAGCGTGCGCTGCACCGCATCAAATTGCTGCGCAGCGAGATCGACGACTACTACGCGGCCTTCCGCGTGAGCCGCGACCTGTTGGAGCTGCGCAACCTGGTCGATTGCGCCGAGCTGATCGTGCGCTCGGCCCTGTCGCGCCAGGAAAGCCGTGGCCTGCACTACAGCCGCGACTACCCGCGCACGCTGCCGGTCAGCTTCCCCACCATCCTGAGCAAGAAGCCCAAGAAGCGTGACGCCTGGTTGCCTTGATTTGACGGGCTTGAGCCTTCAGCGGCGTGCCCGCATCGCGAAGCGCGCCTGCACGAACTCGCAGGCATAGCGCACGGCGTCGGCAATGGCGATCTCGTTGTCGGACCGCTCTTTCTCGGTCAGGTAGAAAGCCAGGTCCACCTCGTGGCGGATGTAGCGCGTGGGCAGGTGATTGAGCGCCACGCAGGCCACGTCGGGCAGTTGCTCTTCGGTCAGCAGCGGGTATTGGTGGGCAATGTCCACCACGGCCTCGAAGACCTGGCGTTCAAAATAGTTGCGAAGCGATGAGAAATCAGCGGGCATGGGCGGCCTCGTCCTTGAAGATCCGCCCAGTTTGGCTCATCCGGCCTGTTTGAAGACGGCCTTGGCGGCTTTTCAAATCAAGGCTTTGTGCACTATGTCCGCCGCCGATCCCCTCAGCTCAGGTGCCCAGCCGCTCCAGCACCCGCAGTGAGAAGTCCACCGCCTTGACGTCCTTGGTCAGCTTGCCGATCGAGATGCGGTCCACGCCCGTGCTGGCGATGCCGCGCAACTGGTCCATCGTCACCCCGCCAGAGGCTTCCAGCAAAGCCTGGCCCTGCGTCAATTCCTCGTTGATCGCCACGGCCTGACGCATCAGGTCCAGGTCGAAGTTGTCGAGCAGGATGCTGACGGCGCCAGCGCTCAAGGCTTCGCGCAACTGGGCCAGGTTTTCCACCTCGACCTGGATGCTGATCTGATCACGCAAAGGCTGGGCCTGCGCGGCCACCAGCGCCTGGGCATTGCGCAGTGCGTTGGTGACGCTGCCAGCCGCGGCGATGTGGTTTTCCTTGATCAGGATGCCGTCGTACAAGGCCAGGCGCTGGTTGGCGCCACCGCCCACGCGCACTGCGTACTTTTGCGCCAGGCGCAGGCCGGGCAGGGTTTTGCGCGTGTCCAGCACCACGCAGCCGCGCGGGTTGGGCGATGCGCCTTCGATCGCCTGCATGTGCACATGCGTCAGTGTGGCCACCGCCGACAAGGTCTGCACAAAGTTGATGCCGGGGCGCTCGGCGGTCAGCAGCGCGCGTGCATCGGCCTCGATCAGGCAGACCTCGGTGCCCTCGGCCATCAGCGCGCCTTCGTCATAAGCCCAGGTGATCTTAGCCTCGGGGTCAAGCTTGAACAGGCAGCCTTCGAACCACTCTCGGCCGCACAGCACGGCTTGCTCACGCACCAGCAGGCGGGCTTTGACTCGCTGGCCAGCGGGCACCAATTGCGCGGTCCAGTCGCACACGCCGACGTCTTCGAACAGGGCGTCGCGGATGTTGCGCTCGCGCGCTTCAAGCAGGGTCTCGTTGTGGTCAAACATGTCAGGCCGCACCGATGTTGGGGACAAAGCCTTGGGCGGGCTTTTGAATGGCCGCAGGGTTGCGCGCCACGAAGTCAAGCATGCGGTCGATGCAGCCTTTGGCGTCGATGCGGATGGCCTCATCGACCGTGATCTCGCCCGTGCCCTTTTCCAGGCAGTCGAGCACGCCTTGCAGGGCGTTCATCGCCATCCACGGGCAGTGTGCGCAGCTCTTGCAGGTGGCGCTATTGCCAGCGGTGGGCGCCTCGATCAGCGTCTTGGTCGGTGCCAGTTGGCGCATGCGGTGCAGGATGCCATTGTCGGTGGCCACGATGAAGGTCTGCGCCTTCGATTCGACCACGGCCTTGAGCAGTTGCGAGGTCGAGCCCACCACATCGGCCAGGGCCACGACGCTTTCGGGCGACTCCGGGTGCACCAGGATCAGGGCATCGGGGTATTGCTGGCGCATCAGTGCCAATTCGACGCCCTTGAACTCGTCGTGCACGATGCACTCACCGTTCCACATCAGCATGTCGGCGCCAGTCTGGTCCTGGATGTAGCGGCCCAGGTGGCGGTCGGGTGCCCACAGCACTTTCTCGCCTTGCGCTTTCAGGTGGCCGACGATGGCCAGCGCGCACGAACTCGTCACCATCCAGTCGGCCCGTGCCTTCACGGCGGCGCTGGTGTTGGCGTAGACCACCACCTTGCGGTCCGGGTGAGCATCGCAGAACTTGGCGAAGTCGTCGGCGGGGCAGCCCAGGTCCAGCGAGCAGGTGGCGTCCAGGTCGGGCATCAGCACGCGCTTTTCAGGGCTCAGGATCTTGGCTGATTCGCCCATGAACTTCACGCCGGCCACGATCAGGGTTTTGGCTTCATGGTCGCGCCCGAAGCGTGCCATCTCCAGCGAATCGGAGACGCAGCCGCCGGTTTCCAGGGCCAGATCCTGCAAATCACCATCCACGTAATAGTGGGCCACCAGCACGGCTTGGCGCTCCACCAGCAATTGCTTGATGCGTGCCTTGGCGGCTTCGCGCTGTGGCGGGCTCAGGGGAGCTGGGACCTTGGCCCACGCGTGGGCCGTGCAACTGGCGCCAGTGGCGTCCTGGCGGGTGTAGTCGTAGACGACGGTCTCAGGAGAACTCATGGTCGGCAATCAATCGTGCGCGGAAGAAAAGGATCAGGGAATGATCCGGCATGCTAGCCCAGATGGTGCCAGGTGGGGGCGATGAGGTCATTGATCCTGGTGTCTGCGGCGATCCAGCGCCGCGATGATCACACAGGGTATCCAGACCGCGTAAAACGAAAAAATGATGTCGCTCAGAAAGTGCCCGCCCTGCATCATGCGACCCAGACCGATCAGGCTGCCAGCGAGCAGCCCGATGAGCAGCCAGCGCCGACGCCACACGGGGCCAGCTGTCAGCCCCAGGCTCAGCAGCCAGAATCCTGCAGCGGCATGACTACTGACGAAACTGCGGTGTGTGGCGGGATCAGATCCTTGCTGCAAAACGCCATGGAAAGGTTGATCACCCCCAAAAGCGGTCACCTGCACTGGCCTAGGTCGCCCCACGGTGTTCTTGAGCCAGACCTCGACCACCAAGCCGGGCCCCAACACGCCACAAAGCACCGCCACCGCCGCCATGCGCCTCCATGGCCCCAGGCATTGCGCCGCCAATGCCTCCCAGCCCAGCCTGTGCATCAGGCGTGCCAGAACAGGGCCCAGCAAAGCCAATGCCACCAGCCCTGCCAGGATGCTTCGGCCAATCAACGGTGTCCAGTCGTACGAGGCCAACACCAGCGCATTGTGGGCATGGATGAAGCCCAGGCCCGGCGTGTACAAGTGGCCCGTCACCATCATGTCCAGGCTGGGAACCTTGGCGAAGGCGGCCACGCAGAAAAACAGCACAGCCCAGATCCAGCGGGCTTCTCCGCCCGCGTCGTCGCGTTCAATCGCCACGTTACTCGTCACTGCTGGGGGTGGCCGCGCCACTTTGCTCCAGGTAAGACTTTTCGTCATAGCCCAGGAAACCGCGCAGGAAAAACACATGCAGCGCCAGGTTTCGGTCGGTTCCGGTGGGCACCACGACGCTTTTCATTTCGCGAACAATGGCAAAACGTTGCAGGATGGCCTTGGGGTCGGCCTCGTCGGTCACCAGCACCATGTCCTGGCCCACCTTGTTGCTCAGGCTTTGCGTGAGCTCGTAGTGGTTCGTTTGCAGGTTTTTGGGGTTCCATGCCAGCACCTTCGGGTTGAAACGACGCCAGTGGTAAGCCGTCTGGCTCAGCAGCAGGCGTTTGTCGGCCAGCACCGGCAGGCCGGCGATGGTGGGCTCTTCCATGACGGGGGCCAGTTGGTCAAACGCTTCTTGCCAGCCGCGCATGCGCACCAGGATGTCGTACTTTGAAGGCAGGTTGTCGCCCCCGAAGTCCTTGGCGTGCAGCACCAGGCTGGTCAAGACCAGGTTGCTGATCAAAACCACAGCAAGCCACTTGTTGGGACGCGGCGCCGCCAAAGGGACCAGCGGTTGGCTCAAACGTGAGGCCACCAGCATGATCAACCCGATCATGGCCGGGGCTGCCCAGTTGACATGGGCGTCTGCGTAGAAAGCTTGCGCCAGTGCCACCAGCAGCAAAGGAATGCTCAGCGCCCACAAGAAGCGGTAGGACGACATCGACGCCAGGTAGTAGGCTGAGGTGCGAATGGCCTGAGGGCGGCCATCACCGCTGGCGGCATCGCGTGCACCTGGCATGTTCAACTGGCTGGGTGGCAACACCGGGCTGGAAGGACGCCATTGGCTTGGCGGCATCATCTGGCTGGAGGCGGCCCATTGGCTGGGCGGAATCGAGGCGTTGCTCAGATTGGCGGCTTGCTTGAGCAGCCACAAAGCGGCCACCACCGTGACCGGCCCCAGCATCAGGATCTGTCCCAACGCGAACGTGATCATCGGCAGCAAGCCACCATGGCGGCCAGACTGCGCGGTCAACTCGGCGGTGTGGTGCAGGGTGGGGAAGCCATGCTGGGCATTCCACCAGACGTTGGGCGACACGACGACGGCCGCGACCACCAAGGCGGCCCAGGGGCCGACGCGCAGCAGGCCGCGCTTGGGGCCGTGCACGCCCCAAAGCGCCCACACGGCGGTCAAGCCGAAGGCGGCCATGGTGTATTTGTCCATGATGCCCACGCCGACGACGGCGCCACACAGCACCCAAAGGCCCAGCCGGTTGGTCACCTGGGCTCGCCAAAGTGCCCAGGCTGCCAGCGTCCAGCACAGCATCAAGGGGCCATCCGTGCTGGCCACCAGGCCCAACAAGCCCACCATTGGGGTGGTCAGGAACAAGGCGCCAGCCACCATGCCGGTGCGCACACCGCTGCTGGTGGGCCAAAGCGCGCGAGCCAGGCCCACCATGGCCACCGCGGTCAGCGGGTAGACCAAGATGGAAAGCGCCTTGACCCCCAGCACGCTGGAGCCGAACAAGCTGGTGCTCAAACCCACCAGGCCGGCGATCAATGGCGGCTTGGAAAAATAGCCCCAGCTCAAATGCCGCGACCAGTCCCAGTATTGAGACTCGTCAAAGAACAGTGAAATGCCACTGTGCTTGACCACCCAGAAACGGTAGAGCGTCAAGGCCACGGCCAGCGCCAGCAATTTCCACATGCGCGGCCCCCACAGGCGGGGCCAGCGCTGACCTGATGGCCGTGCGGCCGTGGCCACGGCGGCGGGCTTGTCCTGGGCGACGGTCGCTTGATCAGACGTCTCTGTGTTCATGGTTGATGAGGCAAATTTGATTTGGACAGGCCCTGTGCCTGGCGATGCCAGCCCTGATCGGGGGCCTGGGCTGGCGCTTCAGTCGTGTGATAGGGGGCCACTTCGCCCCGATCGTAATAAATGCGGATCAGCAATTCGGCCAGCACGCCCGTGGTCAGAAACTGTAGTCCACCCAGCACGCAGAAAAATCCCAGCCAGAGTAACGGTCGCCCACCGATGTTGTTACCCAACATCTTGAGCACGCCCAGGTAGCCCAGGATCAAGCTGCCGATCAAGCCCACGCCCAGCCCCACGCCGCCAAAAAAATGCCCGGGGCGACCGGCGAAGCGCAGGAAGAAATTCACCGCCATCAAATCCAGCACGACGCGCAGTGTGCGCGAAATACCGTACTTGGATTCACCCTGTGTTCTGGGGTGGTGGCTGACCGCCAGCTCGGACATGCGGGCGGGCGAGGTGACCGTGGCCATCCAGGCGGGAATGAAGCGGTGCATTTCACCGTACAGCCGCACGCGCTTGAGCACGCTGGCACGGTAGGCCTTCAGGCTGCAGCCCAGGTCTTGGAACTCCAGACCGGTGATCTTGCGGATCAGGCGGTTGGCGATCCGCGAGGGCACCTTGCGCAGGAACAAGCCGTCCTGGCGGTTCTGGCGCCAGCCCGCGACCAGGTCCAGGTCTTCATTCACCAGCTTGGCGACGATGGCGGGGATGTCCTTGGGGTCGTTCTGCAAATCGCCGTCCAGGGTCACGATCACATCGCCCCGGGCGGCATCAATGCCAGCTTGCATCGCGGCGGTTTGGCGAAAGTTGCGCCACAAGTGAACGGGGCGAACGTGCGGACCACGGAGCTTGGCTTGGGCGTCCAGGGCCTGCTGGGTGCCATCACGGCTGCCATCGTTGACGATGATGAGCTCCCAGGGCCAGGCGTAGTTGGCCAAGGCCTCATGGACGGCCGTCACAAACGGCACGACATTGTCCACCTCGTTGTACATCGGCACGACGATGGACAAATGGTGGTCTGGCACAGCAGGCAAGGGAGCGACGAAGGGTGTCGACACTGAACTCATGAACACGCTTTCTAACAAACTACAACCATTTTGCTCAGCCGGGATGACTCGGGGGCAAATCCCCTTGCGCCTTGGGTTGGCCTGCGGTTTGTGGCAACAAAGCTGCCACGCATGCGGCACAGACCGCGCAAATCAAAAAGCAGACATGGAGTGCCAGGGCGGCCCCCACCACATGAGCCAACAGGGGCGACTGCCGTTCCAGCAAGGCCGCCGCGCCAGCCCACACTCCCGCTTCATAGGTGCCAAAGCCGGCCGGCCCCTGCAGCGGGAAAATGGCCGCCAGTTCGCCCCCCAAGGCCCCCGCCCAGGCCACCGACCAACTGATCTGGCTGATGGCGCTGAGCAAAGTGGCTCCTGCTGCCAGTTTGAGTGTCCAGTTGGCCAGGGTCAGGCCCCAGGCCGCAGGCCGGTGGTGTGAGGGCTCCAGCATGGCAGCTTTGAGCTTGAGGGCCAGGCCTCGCCATCCCGTGGCAGCTTGGGTTGAACGGGCCAAGCACCGCCTCAACAGCCACCACCCGCCGTGCCAGCACAAGACCAGGCCCAGCAGGCCACAAAGCCTGGCTGCCAAGGGCAGTCCGGGCCACAGGGCCAAGCCCAGGCCTGCCAGCACCGCCAGATCCTGAAGCCGCATCCACATCAGGGTGACCAAGGCGCGCGACATGGGCAGTCTCAACTCCCGGGCCGCCAACCAGGGAAAGCTCAGTTCGCCCGCGCGCATGGGCAGCAAGTTCACTGCCGCGTTGTGAAGTAGGATCACTCGCAGGGCGTCGGTTCGCAACCCCAGCCAGCGCCGGGGGGGCGCATGGAGGGCATCCAGGCTCAGCACCACCTGCAGCCGGGCACCTCGCAAGCCATAGCTGAGCAGCAGCCCGCCCAAGGTGATCAGCCAGATGGTGATCGAGGGTCTTTGGATGGCCTCAATGACCGGCTCGATGGGCGTGCGCGACAACAGCCAGCCCAGCAAAGCCAGTCCAAGCGCCCAGGCCAATGCCAGCTTCATCCGCGAGCGGGGCATGGCAGCAGTGGTGATGGAGGCGTCTTGAAAATCGGTCACAAGAGATCGGAAAAGTGACTTGTCCGGTTCTGGTACGCGCGGGGCAACCCTCTATTGTCCTGCAAAACGACAATGGCGCACCCTAAGGTGCGCCATTGTTCAAGCGGGTCGGTGTCAGTTCAGTGAATGTTCACTGCGAACCCTCGCGGAAGATCACCACGCTGACGGTTTCGAACAAGATCAGCAAGTCCAGGAACAAGGAGTTGTTTTTCACGTAGTAGAGGTCGTACTGGTGCTTGTGCAGCGCATCTTCCAGCGAGGCGCCGTAGCTGTACTTGACCTGGGCCCAGCCGGTCACGCCTGGCTTGACGCTGTGGCGAATGTCGTAATAGGGGATCTGTTGCTTGAGCTGTTCGACGAAGGTGGGGCGTTCGGGGCGGGGGCCCACCATGCTCATCTCGCCCTTGAGCACGCTCAGGATCTGGGGGAGTTCATCAATGCGCGTCTTGCGGATGAAAGCGCCCACGCGGGTCACGCGCGAATCGTTTTTCTTGGCCCACACGGCCACACCGTCTTTTTCAGCGTCCGTGCTCATGCTTCGGAACTTCAGGCACATGAAGATCTTGCCGCCCAGGCCCACGCGCTCCTGGCGGTAAATGATCGGGCCTTCGCTTTCCAGCTTGATGGCCAGCATCGTGATCAGCATGATCGGCGAGGCCAATAGCAGCAGAGCAGACGAACTCACGATGTCGAACAAGCGTTTGATGACGATGCGGGTGCGATCCTGGGCAAAGCCCTGGCCGTACACCAGCCAGCTGGCCTTCAAGCTGTCCACGGGCACTTCGCCAGTCGTTTGCTCGTAAAAAGCAGCCAGGTCCAGAACTGGAATGCCCTGAATGCGGGCAGACAGCAGTTGATCCATGGGCACGCTGCCGCCACGTTGCTCTTTCACGGCCACGATGATCTGGTTGATCTCATGGCGTTGAATGATGTCTTTGATCGACAAGGCGGTGGAGAAGATGTTGAAACGCTTGTCGGTGACGCCATGGTCGGCTTCGCCAGCAGGGTAAAAACCGATCACCGAATGGCCTTGCACGCGGCGAGCTTTCAAGTCGGACGCCACAGAGTGGGCTTCCTTGCCCGTGCCAACAATCAGGATGCGCTGCTGCACAAAGGCGCTGCGCCACGAGGTCATCAGGTAACCGCGCACCACCACCAGGCCAAAAACCAGATAGGCCGTGGCAAACCCCATGAGTTGGTAAGCCTGGGTGCCATCCAGCATGGTTTTGATGGCCAATTGATAGGCAATGGGGGCGCCCAGCAGGCAACCCAGCAAAGCGCGGCCCAATTTGGCGCGCGGGGTCTTGCGCTCAGAGCCTTCGCGGTAAACGCCCAGCAGACCACAGTGCAGGGGCATCACGAAAGCAAAGCCCAAACCGGCCCACAAGGCGGTGGACATGCTAACCAGATCGGGGGATGTCCCGGACATGTGCATGAAGGTCATGACCCCCAGCACGATCGCCAAAAAACTGGTCAGGCTGTCCGCCAATAGCTCGGACAGCGTCGCGATGGAGATGTGATGCTGGAAGACCCGGAACATTTGGTGCGCCTCTCAAGACCGAGCAAATTGTGCAGCTATGCAACAACCTGCTTAACCCGTAATTGTTTGTAATGCTCGATTATCGGCATACCGGGTGCTTGAA
>NZ_JAUSAR010000224.1 GCF_030652515.1 Aquabacterium sp.
CAAAGCCTTGCCGTCCCCGGTGCAAACCGCACGCACCTGCACCGCGCCACGCAATGCCATCGAAAGCCAACTGGCGGCGATTTGGCAGGAGGTGTTGGGTCTTGACAACATCGGCGTGGAGGATAATTTTTTCGAGTTAGGCGGTCATTCGCTGACCGCGTTGCGGTTGCTGTCGCTGATCAATCGGCGGCTGGATTGGAATTTGCCGCTCAGCCAATTGCTGCAACAACCTACCATTGCCGCGCTAGCCACACAGCCCAAACCCGCTCAATTGTCGCCACTGGTGGCTCTGAATCAGACGGAAGGTGATAATCCACCGCTGTTTTGCCTGCATCCGGCAGGTGGTACGGTGTTCGGTTATTACCCTTTGGCGCGTGCCCTTGCCGGTCATCGGCCTGTTTACGGGCTGTTGTGCCGAAGTTTCTTGGATAGCCATTGGCAGGATAGTTCGATCACGCAAATGGCTGCCGACTATGCCGATGCGGTGATGAAACAACAGCCGCACGGCCCGATTCATTTGCTGGGCTGGTCTCTGGGCGGCGCGCTGGCGTTGAGTATGACTCGTGTGTTGGAACAGGCTGGCCGCGAAGTGGCTTTTTTGGGCTTGGCTGATAGTTTCGTGCCCGGTTTTGATAACGATGACACCGACAATCAGGACAGCCTAGGTCATTTGCTGCCTGACATTTCGCCGGAATTGGCTGGATTCGATTCCAGGATGTTGGCGAGTATCCATCAAAAATCTAGTACCCAGCATCCGACTACGGAAGAATTAAAATGGCTGGACGTGAAAAATGGCTTGGCGATTATGCAGCGATTAAGCGCCTTGAGTGAAGATTATCGGATCGAAGCCGTTCGGGCGGGCTTGCATTGCTGGTGGTCGGATGAAGTCGGCGAGGTTGCCGATTTTGCCCAGGATACCTTGGAACAAGCCTGTGGTAGTCGGGTATTGTCCTCGGCACGGGTGCCTACTGACCATGCCAAGATAGTCAGGCATAAGGATTTCATTGCCGATGTGCTTGATTTATTGGGTGCAGATGCCAAAGCTTAAGCGGTATTGGCTATGGTTGCCACTGGTTTTTTTGCCGGCCTGCATGACGATGCCCGAACGCGATGCCGTTCAGGAAGCCGTTCCTTTGCCGAAGGCATGGACGGCGTTGTCGGTTGGCGTTGCCAAAGGCGAAGTCAGTGTCTGGCTTGCCAGCTTTAACGATGCCGATGTCAAAAATTTGGTGTTAACGGCGTTGGATGGCAACAACGATCTGAAAGCGACTGCGGCGCGGGTTACCCAAGCCCGCGCACAAGCACGCATCGAAGGCGCGCCCGCCAAACCGCAACTGAATGTGATGCCGGGCTTCGAGCACGCTGACGCTGGACGTGATGCGAAAAGCGTGACGGTGACAGGCAGCCGTTGGTCGGTGCCATTCAATCTGAGTTGGGAACTGGATGTCTGGGGACGGATCGGCGACGCGCAACAGGCGGCGGTATTGGAAGCCGATGCCGTTGAGGCTGATTTACAGGGTGCTACCTTGTCGCTGGCTGCGCGCACTGCGCAAACCTGCTTTGAACTGGCCGAAGCCCGGCAGCGGGTGTCGGTGGTGCAAGCCTCCATAGACGAACGCAAGGCACTGGTTGATTTGTTGCAGGGCCGTTTCAATCTGGGTTTGGCTCAAGGGCTGGATTTGAGTTTGGCGCTGACCGATCTCAGCGATGCGCGCGCCGAGCTGAAAGATGCCGGCAATCGCGTACAGCAGACTCAACGGCATCTGGAAGTCTTATTGGGCCGTTATCCGGCGGGAGGCTTGGGGCGTTGTACGCGCTTGCCGGAACTGCCGTCTGCGCTGCCTGTTGGTTTGCCGACTGATTTATTGGCTCGCCGTCCCGATGTGTCGGCGGCATTTTTTCGCTTGCGTGCCAAAGACCAACGCCTCAGTAGCGTAAGAAAGGCTTTATTGCCGAGGGTGACGCTGGCCGCGAGTGGCGGTAGTTTGGCTAATGCCTTGTCCGATCTGACTGATCCGCGTTCCGCAGCCTGGAATTTGGCTTTGGGTTTGACCCAACCTTTATACGCGGGCGACCGCCTGCAAGCTGACATCGATTTACAAGCCGCGCACAGCGAGGAAGCCTTGCATAGTTACCGGGAAACAGTACTTAACGGCTTGCGCGAAGTCGAGCAAAGCCTAGCGGCTGAAGACTGGTTGATAGGCCGTAAACAGGCATTGGCGGCAACTGCCAAACAAACCGAGACCAGCCGTGCTCTGGCGATTTATGCTTACCGAAATGGCTCCGTGGATATTTTGACTTTACTAGATAGTTACCGCAGTACCCTGATTGCCCGCACCGATTTGCTGAATGCGCGTCTGCAATTGTTAAACAATCGGGTGGATCTATATCTGGCATTGGGGGGTGGGATATGACGTTAACGCATCGCAATCGCCTGAAGTTTCTATTGCCGCTGATGGTTATATTGGCGGCAACAGCCGGGGCGGTGGTGCTTGCGACTAGTGCCAAACCGCAAATGCAAGCATCAAACGCTTCGCCGCCGATAGTCAAGACATTGCTTGTCCAACCGCAACGTGTAAAGTTACCCGTGCAGACCCACGGCATATTGCAGCCCGTGCGCGAAATCGGGCTGATTTCACAGGTTCAAGGCAGAATCGCGGCCTTGCACGATAGTTTTGTGGTGGGCGGCGGCTTCAAGGTTGGTGACGTGCTGGTTGCGGTGGAGTCCGCCGAATATGATCTGGCTATTGTCAGGAGCGAAACCCGGCTGGCGGAAGCCAAACGCATATTGGCTGAAGAGCAGGCAGCGTCGACCCAGGCGCAACGGGAATGGAAAGTGCTCGGTGAGGGTGCGCCGACACCGTTATCGCTGCGCGAACCGCAGTTGCAGGAAGCCAAAGCCAAACTCAAACAAGCCGAAGCCGAATGGGGCGATGCCAAATTGCAACGCAGCCATTGCGAGATACGCGCCCCGTTTAACGGGCATGTTAAGGAAAAGTTAGCCGGGGTTGGGCAGATGGCTGAGATTGGCAAGTCGCTAGGCCGGATTTATGCAGACGGTATGGCTGAAATTCGTTTGCCGTTGAGCCAGGCGCAAATCGGCTATTTGCCCACACCCGAAGTCCATAACGGCAAGACCATTGGCGCCAAAGTTACCCTCACAGCCGAACGTGGTGTGGGCCAGGTACAGCGGCAGGCCATGATCGTGCGTCGCGAGGGGATCGTCGATCAGAACACGGGGCTGGAATATTGGGTCGCCCGTCTTGAGCATCCCGAGCAAGCACCGGCTTTATTGCCGGGCACCTTTGTTAGCGCCGAAATTGAAGGCCGCGAGCTGGATGGGGTGTTTGAACTGCCCCGTGGCGCAGTGAATGCCGCTCAAGAAATTTTATGGGTCGATGCCGATAGCAAACTGCAAATTAAACGCTTGCAGGTGTTACATAGCGATGCCGAACGGGTTTGGGTCGGCGCTGGGCTGAGTGCCGGCGAGCGGGTGATCGTATCCGGTGTCGAAGTGCCGGTGGCCGGGATGGCGGTGATCGCCGAATCGGCTGACGGCAGCCTGTAATACGGAGAGCGGAATGAAAACTGCCGTGAGTTTGCCGCATTCGCTGTTGGCTTGGTTTGTTGCTAATCCGGTGGCTGCCAACTTATTGATGGTGTTGATCTGGTTAGGCGGCTTGGCAGGGTTGTTGGCGGTCGAGAAGGATGTATTTCCGCGCTTTAGCCCACAACAATTCGAGATTGTTGCCATTTACCCCGGCGCCGGGCCGCCAGATGTGGAAACAGCGGTGTGTATCCCGCTGGAAGAAGCCATTCATGACTTGCCCGGCATCAAGCATTTGGACACCAGCGTGTTCGAAGGGGAATGCCAGCTCAAGGTCAGCGTATTGCCGGGTCACCCGCGCGACACGGTCATGAGCGCCGCGCGTGGCCGTATCGATGCCTTGACGCATTTACCGGCAGCGGTGGAAAAAATTGACATCCGCGAGGCGCAACGCGACGGCGACGACGGCGTGATCTGGGTGGCTTTGTACGGAGAAGTCGAGCCATTACAGCTAAAAGCCCTGGGCGACCGGATTCGCGCCGAACTGTCGGCGTTGCCCGGCGTGACCCAGGCGGTCGATTATGGTCGGATGAATTATGAAATCAGCGTCGAAGTGCGGGCCGCCAGTTTGCGCCAATACGGTTTGACGATGGCCCAGGTGGCAACAGCGATTCGCCGGGCTTCTCTGGATTTAGCTGGCGGCACGGTGAAAACCCCGTCCGGTGATTTGTTATTGCAGGTGCAGGGCAGTGCGCGCCGTGGCGATGGTGTCGGTGAGCTGGTGTTGCTGCGTCTGCCTGACGGTGGCGTGTTGCGTATTCGCGACGTGGCGACGGTACACGACGGTCTTGGGGAAAAGGTGCTGCAATGGCGGCATGACGGCTTGCCTGCGCAGGGTTGGGAAATTCATGCCGAAACCGATGCCATCGAAGTGGCAGAGCAGGTGAGGGCGTACGTGCAGCAAACCGCCGCCACGTTGCCGGAAGGTGTGCAATTGAAAACCTGGTGGGATGATTCGATTGCATTTGACCAACGCATCGGCACGTTGCTGGAAGATGGCCTGAGTGGTTTTGTCCTGGTCTGGCTGGTGTTGACGCTGTTTTTGCGTGCCAGGGTGGCTTGGTGGGCCGGGATGGGGATTTTGACCTCGGTGCTGGGTACCTTGTGGTGGATGCCGATGCTGGGCTTGTCTTTGAACATGTTGTCGTTGTTCGGTTTTCTGCTGGCGATGGGAATATTGGTGGACGACGCCATCATCATCGGCGAGAGCGTACACAGCGAACAGCAAAAGCCAGGTGCCGATCCGCTGGGCGCGGCCATCATCGGTGTGGGCAAAGTGGCCTTGCCAGTGTTGTTGTCGATCTTGATCGCGCTGGCGGCGTTTCTGCCCGGCCTGTTTCTGCCGGGTTGGAGCGGGGAGATGATGCGGCCCATCGTCTGGGTGATGATACTGACGCTGATATTCTCATTGGCAGAAGCGTTGCTGATCTTGCCGGCGCATTTGGCCGTGCCGGACGCAGTAGAATCGCGCTTCCAAGGTCTGGCGCATTGGCGCGAACGGCTGAATCGCGGGTTGGAAGCGTTTGTCTCTGTTTACTACCGGCCACTACTGGAGTGGGCGCTGTCCTGGCGGTACTTGATACTGGCACTATTCCTTGCCTTGCTGTTGTTGACTGGCGGTCTGTATGCCAGCGGCCATGTCCGTCAGGCCATGAATCCGGACATCAGCAAGGATGCTTTCTGGGCTAGGTTGACCGTGCCGCCGGGCACTGCCCCGGCCGAAACCCGGCGGCTAGCGGAACGGGTGGAACGCGAACTGCTGAATTATCGCGACGCTCTGGAAGCGGCCGAGCCGGGTTACCCACTCTTAGTGGGTCAGGAGACTCTGATTTGGGAGCAGGAAGCCGGTCTGTGGCTGGAATTGTCCGAACAGGCGCGGCAGCGCGTCAAGGTTGACGATTTCGTCCGCGAGTGGCGGCGACGCATCGGCGATCTGGGTTTGGCGCGTCTGGATTTCATCGTTCGCGAAGGCGATGTGCCTTACGACATTGTGCTGAATATGGGTTCGGCCGATGCCGCCGTGTTGCAACAGGCCGGGGCGGCCTTGAAAAAGCGCTTGGCGGCCTATCCAGGTGTTTACGACGTGCTGGATTCCAACGTGGCCGGCAAGCCGGAATTGCAATTGAGCTTGAAACCAGCCGGCGAAAAACTAGGGCTGCAACTGACCGATCTGGCGGAGCAGGTGCGGCATGCCTATTACGGTGTCGAAGCGCAACGCTTTCAACGCGGCGGCAACGACGTGCGGGTGATGGTTCGCCTGCCGGCGGAACAGCGGCGTTCTCTCGACGATCTTTACACGCTACCGATTAGTCTGCCGGATGGCAAACAGACCCTGCTGTCGCAGGTGGCCGAGGTTGATTTTCAACCAGGCTATGCACAACTGACTCGTCGCGACCGGCAGCGGGTGCTGGAAGTCGCCGCCCGGATCGATCCGGGCCAGGCCGATCTCAATGCGATTTATGCTGATTTGGAGCAACAGGTGTTGCCGGGGTTGCAAAGCCGTTTCACCGGCTTGAAGGCCGACCTGGGCCGCGAGCGGCTGGAACAGAGCGACACATTGCATGCGCTGGGGCGTAATACCGCCATTGCCCTGACCGTGATTTACGCGATCATCGCCGTCAGCTTCCGTTCCTATGCGTTGCCGCTGGTGTTTTTGTTGGCGGTGCCGATGGCTTGGTGCGGGGCGGTGCTGGCGCATGCGATATTGGGTATGCCGCTGTCGATGGAATCGCTAGTCGGTATGGTGGCGGCCAGCGGGGTGGTGGTGAACGACAGCATGGTGTTGCTGGATTATATTCACGAGCATGAAGCACAGGCTAAAGACAAATTCGCCTTGATAGCCGAGGCTTGCGCCGCCAGGTTCCGGCCGATTTTTTTGGCCTTTTTGACCAATTTCGCCGGTTTCCTGCCGACCTTGCTGGAAACCAGCGTCCAAGCACAGTTTCTGGTGCCGATGACCCTGTCGCTGGCGGCGGGCCTGTTGTTCGGGATGTTTGCCAGCCTGTTGCTGACCCCGGTTTGTTATGCGGTGTTGCAGGACATGCAACGGCAAAAACCGGGCAATTGAGCAGTTGAAACAGATGCCTACCCACATAGGTGGCGGTTCACAACATGCTACGGCACAGCAAGTTGTGGGTATTGTTAGGTTAACCTGAGTTCGACATAAGAAGCAGTTGTCCACGAAACACACGAAAAGACACGAAAGCGATAAAATATGAAATCCTAAGCTATTGAAATTTATAATTTAAATTTTTCGTGTTTTTCGTGGACATTTCTTTATATCGAACTGAGGTTAGGTTAATGCTGATGAATGGCGGGCGGGTGGTACTGCGCAGTGGCTTTCCAATGGGAAACGGTTGCCGTGCTGATCTTGCCACGCAAGCCACCGCCACGCGCTGCCGCTGGCTTCGATGACACGGTTGTCTGGTGGCGACCACACGGCATGGCCGCTGTCATTACGGAACCGTATTGCGGTATGGATGCGCAAACATTCGCCGCTGTCCGCGTCCCAGAGGCGTAGCGTGCCGTCATCGCCCGCCGAGAGCAGGCGGCGGCCATCGGGGGCGAAGGCACAGGCCCTAACCGAAGCTTGATGACCTAGGAAGACGCGCAAACACTCGCCGCTGTCCGCGTCCCAGAGACGCAGCGTGCCGTCAGTGCCCGCCGAGAGCAGGCGGCGGCCATCGGGGGCGACCGCACAGGCGTTAACCGAACCTTCATGCCCGGCGAGGACGCGCAGGCACTCGCCGCTGTCCGCGTCCCAGAGACGCAGCGTGCGGTCATCGCCCGCCGAGAGCAGGCGGCGGCCATCGGGGGCGAAGGCACAGGCCCTAACCCAACCTTCATGCCCGGCGAGGGCGCGTAGGCACTCGCCGCTGTCCGCGTCCCAGAGGCGCAGCGTGCCGTCATCGCACGCCGAGAGCAGGCGGCGGCCATCGGGGGCGAAGGCACAGGCGTTAACCGAACCTTCATG
>NZ_JAUSAR010000228.1 GCF_030652515.1 Aquabacterium sp.
TGAACTCGATCAGGTGGGCCTTGCCATCGCGGCGGATGGTCAGGCGCAACCACTTGCTGAGCGCGTTCACGCAGCTCACGCCCACGCCGTGCAGGCCGCCCGACACCTTGTAGCTGTTCTGGTTGAACTTGCCACCGGCGTGCAGCTCGGTCAGGGCGATTTCAGCGGCCGAGCGCTTGGGCTCGTGCTTGTCGTCCATCTTCACCCCGGTGGGGATGCCACGGCCGTTGTCGGTCACGCTGATGGAGTTGTCGGTGTGGATGGTCACGACGATGTCGTCGCAATGGCCAGCCAGGGCCTCGTCGATGGAGTTGTCGACCACCTCGAACACCAGGTGGTGCAGGCCGGTGCCGTCGGACGTGTCGCCGATGTACATGCCGGGCCGCTTGCGCACCGCTTCCAGGCCTTCCAGGATCTGGATGCTGCCTTCGCCATAACCGGCCGAGATTTGTGCCTCGGTTTGCGGCACGACGATGGGGTCGGGCGTGACGTCGGGTTGCTGCTCGGGATTCAGAGGGGTGTCGCTCATGGGAGGCCCAGAAAAGGAAAGAGCCCGGACAAGGTTGTCCGAGCTCCCTATTTTAACGTCTTTCACCCCCGGAAACCGGTGTGCCATCAGGGGGTCATGCTCAGAGCAATCAGGTGCATTTCAAGGCCTTGCGAGCATGCCGACGGCATACACCCAAGCACGCTAGGCCACCCACGGCCAGCATCACGGTGGCGGGTTCCGGCACAGGCGTGGTGCGCACCTCAAAGCCAGTGAATAAATAACGATCATCGAGCAGAGAACCCCCTGAAAAGTAGCTGCCTTGTTGAAGGATACGGAAGCTGGTTTGCACGGTGAAATGTTGCCCAACCTCGTTTGGAAGCGCAAACCCCATGCCCAGACCTACATTCGCACTGTCATGCAGTGAAAAGCTTTGCGTGTGCGTGGTCACCACTTGCGATTGGGCGTTGAGAACGTGCATGGTGATTTCGATCTGACCCACCGTCGCGAGGCTGATCGGGTGGTTCATGCCCCGATCCACGCTGAAGCCTGACCCCACCTCCAACGCGACGATTGAGGTATCCGGAGAATCGATGACGAATTCCAGGCTAGCCCCAAAGTCAGCGCTGATGGTCGCCGCATTTTCAAAATTGGGACCAGGCACGTACCAATAGGGGAAGAAGCCGTTGAGAGCCTCGTGCTGGATGGGCTTGGCGTCCAGGTAGGTGTCTGACAAGGTAGCCGACACGGTGAAGGGTGTCCCGATGACACTGACACCGCTTTGATCTTCGAAATTCTGCACTGCAGCCCGAGTGCCGCTGGCCATGCTCAGGACTAGGAGCAAACCACCAAAACGTATTGATGCCGACATCACATTCCCCTTTGATTGATGAAAGCAAAATCTAAGCCCCTTGCCAAGGGACGGTCAAGTCCACTCATCAGACCCCTCCAGGCTGCTTGCACTGTCTGCCTTTTGCCACCTGTCACAGCTATTAATTCAGGGATGGCCTGGGGGCTGGTCGATACTGGAGCCAGTGAGCTGGCAGACAAGGACAAATCAGGCGCGGTGACCCCGCACGCGCCAAGCCATCAAACCCAGTCCCAGGCCCATCAGGGCGTAAGTGCCAGGCTCGGGGATGCCGGGCACCTGGGGCACTTCGGGAATCAAGGCAGGCGTGGCAAAGAGCGATGCCTCGCTGCGGGCACCCAGGAAAAAGTTACCGCTCAAAGATTGGCTGCCGTCGTTGGCCAGTTGAATGCTGAAATTCTGCGCTGCACTGTCCGACAAAAGACCACCTTCAGGAACGGACAGGCCATTGCTGCTCAGGCTTTGTTCAACCTCGACCAGCAATTGCAGTTCGTCAAATTGGTCAGGAACGATGTCTCCCGTGTCTGGCGATACGAAGGCGTTGGCCATCAATTGCGCTGTCAACACGGAAGATGACAGAAGCCTCACCCCATAGAGGTTATTGCTGACGTCCTGGAACAAGGGGCCCTGGGTCAACTTGCTCAGATCAACACTGGCAGCGGCTTGGGCGGTGCCTTGAATGATCAAGCGGGTATGGGGCGACAAGGTCCATGAGAATTCGCCGGGCAAGGGAACGGGAATGTTCATGTCGCCATCCACGCCCGTGCCGTACGTGGTCATGACCACGGCGCCTTGGTAGCCGATCTGCGTATCGGGCGAGCCACCGTATTGCAAATCCTGGATGTTTTCGGCTTTGAGCTGGCTGCTGGTGGTGTTGGCACCAGACGTGCTGGACGCCTGCAAGCCATCTGCGGTGATCGAGCCGGCGGGCGCGGTGAAGATGCTCCCGGCCTGGCTGTTGAACTGGATGTTCGAATAATTCTGGTTGAAGCCCTGCAACACGTGGTTGTGGTTGAACTGGATCCACGGCGTGATGCCATCGCTCAGGTCGAGGTCCACCAGGGTGTAGTTCAAACCCGAGAACGAGGTTGATGCATTCGCCACATCGGTGACGTCTGCAGAGGCAGCACCACAGCAGGCCAAAAATACAGCGCACAAGGCGAATGAGCGTTTCATGACAAGGTACTCCCCAATTAATTGGGGTGAAGCGTACTTCAAACGCCTTGGGCTGCCATCACCTGTTTGAATGGTCTTCGTTGAATGTCTTAAATGCGCATCGGCATCACGACGTACTTGAAGCCTTCGATCTCTGGGTTGGTGATCAAGGCCGAGCTGTTGCTGTCGTGCAGCGAGACGGTCACCATGTCCTGGCTCATGTTGGCCAGCACGTCCATCAGGTAGCCCACGTTGAAGCCGATCTCGAAAGCATCACCACCGTAGTCGATCTCAAGCTCTTCTTTGGCCTCTTCCTGCTCGGCATTGCTGGAAGCGATGCCCAGGGTGCCTGGGGACACATTCAGGCGCACGCCCTTGAACTTCTCGCTGGTCAGGATGGCGGCGCGCTGCAGGCTGGACAGCAGGGTGGCGCGGCCCAGGGTGATGTGGTTCTTGTGGTTCTTGGGGATGACGCGGTTGTAGTCGGGGAACTTGCCCTCGACCAGCTTGGTCACGAACTCCAGACCGCCGAAGTTGAACTTGGCCTGGTTGCCGGCAAAGCGCATCTCGATCTGCTGCTCTTCTTCGGCACCCTTGGGGTCGTCTTTCAGCAGGCGTTGCAGCTCGAGCACCGTCTTGCGCGGCAGGATGACTTCCTGCTTGGGCATCTCGACTTCCAGCGTGGCTTGCGCCAGGGCCAGGCGGTGGCCATCGGTGGCGACCAGGGTCAGGGTCTTGCCTTCGGCGACAAACTGGATGCCGTTGAGGTAGTAGCGGTTGTCGTGCACCGCCATCGAGAAGTGCACCTGGCCGATCAGGCTCTTGAGCGTCTTTTGCGGCACGCTGAAGGCAGGTCCGAAATCAACCGCCTCTTGCACGAGGGGGAAGTCCTCAAAGGGCAGGGTCTGCAGCGTGAAGCGGCTCTTGCCGGCTTGCAGCGTGAGCTTGGCCTGGTTGGCGGTGAGTGAAACGAGTTGGTCGCTGGGCAGGCTCTTGAGAATGTCGATCAGTTTTTTGGCCCCAACGGTGACGGCGTAGTTGCCATCGTCGCCGTCAAGCTGGCTCGCGGTGCGGACTTGGATTTCGAGGTCGCTGGTGGTGAATTCGACCGATGCGCCTGTTTTGCGAATCAGCACATTGGCCAAGATGGGCAGAGTATGGCGACGTTCGACGATACCGGCAACCACCTGCAGGGCTGAGAGAACTTTTTCTTGAGCTGCTTTCAACACAATCATTTCAGTCTTTCAAATTGGTCGTCGTAGTAGAGGGCCGCATTTTTTGTGCACAACGCTATTTTGTCTTGTTCCATCAATGGTTTAGATCAATGACAAGCCTGTGGATGGCATCGGCAACGTTTTGGGGACAACCGACAACAACTTTGGAAAAAGCCCCAGGCCTGTGGATAAGCGGGTGCTTGTCCTTTATTTATCCACAACCTTGTTGGCTTGACATTCTCCACTGCTTCGGCATCTGCTCGAACGTCAGCCCTTCAGAGTCTGTTCAAGCACGTGCAATTGCTGGTTCAACTCGGAGTCCTTGCCCCGCTCGCCACCGATCTTGCGCACCGCGTGCAGCACCGTGGTGTGGTCGCGGCCACCGAAGAGCTCGCCAATCTCGGGCAGGCTTTTCTGCGTCAGTTCCTTGGCCAGGTACATGGCGATCTGGCGCGGGCGGGCGATGCTGGCCGGGCGCTTCTTGCTGTACATGTCGGCCACCTTGATCTTGTAGAAATCGGCCACCGTTTTCTGGATGTTCTCGACGCTGATCTGGCGGTTCTGGATGGACAGCAGGTCTTTCAGGGCTTCGCGTGCCAGGGCGATCGTGATCTCTTTGTGGTTGAACTTGGCGAAGGCCAGTACCTTGCGCAGCGCGCCTTCCAGCTCGCGCACATTGGCGCGCACGTTCTTGGCGATGAAGAAGGCCACGTCTTCCGGCATCGTGATGGCTTCGACCTCGGCCTTCTTGATCAGGATGGCCACGCGCATTTCCAGCTCGGGCGGCTCGATGGCCACGGTGAGGCCGGCGTCGAAGCGGGATGTCAAACGCTCGTCGATGTTGACCAGGCCCTTGGGGTAGGTGTCGCTGGTCATGATGATGTGCGCCTTCTTGGCCAGCAGGGCCTCGAACGCGTTGAAGAACTCCTCCTGCGTGCGGTCCTTGCCTGCGAAGAACTGCACATCGTCGATCAGCAGCAGATCCAGGCTGTGGTACTTGGCCTTGAGCTCGTCGAACGTTTTGCGCTGGTAGTTCTTGACCACGTCGGAGATGAACTGTTCGGCGTGCAGGTAGAGGATGCGCGCGTCGGGTTTGTCCGCCAGCAAGGCATTGCCCACGGCGTTCATCAAGTGCGTTTTGCCCAGGCCGACACCGCCATAGATGAACAGCGGGTTGTACATGTGGCCGGGGGCGCCGGCCACGTGCAGGGCGGCGGTGCGGGCCATCTGGTTGGCGCGGCCGGGCACCAGGGTGTCGAAGGTGAGGGCGGGGTTCAGGCCCATGACCTGCGGGTGGGCGCGGTGGCCGTTGCCCTGGTGGTGTTCCTGAGCGCGCTGAGGCTGTTGATAACCTTGGCCGGGGCTGTAGCTGGCCGGGCCCTGCGGGATGTTGGCCGACGGGCCGTTGTAGGCCTGGTAGCCGCCCGGGTGGGCGTTGGCCGGCAGGCTCAAGCCGTTGGGGTTGCCCATGCTGGGCATGGTCATGGTGGGGCGCGGTGCTGCGGCGCGCACGGCCAGGGCCAGGTCGATCTTGACCGGGCCGCCGGTCAGCTCACCCACGATGCTTTCCAGGCGGGCGCTGTACTGCGTGCGGATCCAGTCCAGCATGAAACGGTTGGCCACGCGCACGCTGACCACGGTGTGGCCGTCTTGCAGGCTGACGTCGGCGGGCGGCAGGGGGCGGATCCAGGTGTTGAACTGCTGTTCGGGCAGCTCGGTGGCCAGGCGCTCGCAACTGCGTTGCCACAGGCTGGCCAGGTCGGCGGAAGGTTGGCTGGCGGCGCTGGATTCAAACGCACTCATGGGTGTGGACAAGTCCTGAAGTGGGCCGGCAATTCTAAGGGCGGGCAGGGCCTGGCAACACAGGTTATCCACAGATTTTTACCCAGGGTTGTCCAAGGGGGTGGCCAACCCCCTTGGCTTGAGGCGTTGACCAATCCCCGAAGTTTTGGTGTAATCGCGGGTTCGACCGGCCACTGGCTGGAAATCCTTGCGCGGCAATTGCATCGCCAAGGGCAAATAACTTGCAAATAAGCTTGGGGAAGCAAACCCCAAGCAATTGCAGAAAAAGGATTGATCATGAAGCGTACTTACCAGCCCTCCAAGACCCGCCGCGCTCGCACCCACGGTTTCCTGGTCCGCATGAAGACCAAGGGTGGCCGCAAGGTCATCAACTCACGCCGCGCCAAGGGCCGCGCTCGTCTGGCCGTCTGAGTTCGCTGGTCTGATCCAGGCAACTGATCCGACACCTGGGCGGCATGCTTGCATGCAGGCCCGATGGCTTGTCTGTTAGACCGCCGTGCGCAGCGCCAGCCTGAAAGCGGCCGAGTTTCAAAAGGCTCTGGGCACCCGCCCGGTGGCGCGCACAACCCATTTTGTGCTGCACCACTTGCCACACACCGAGGCAAAGTTGGCGGCCACCGTTGCACCTTCCACGTCCTTTGAGCCAGAGTTGTCAACAGCCCTGGCCTTGGAGGATGCCGTGTGTGTGGATGAGTCGTCCGCGCCGAGCGAGTCGCCAGCGTGGCGACTCGGCTTGGTGCTGCCCAAAAAACTGGCACGCCGGTCGGTGACGCGCTCTTTGCTGCGCCACCAGGCCCGCGCCGCCGTGGTTCGCCATGCCCCAGGTGTGGCGGCCACCAGTTGGGCCCAACAGCACCCCGCCGATGCCTGGGTGCTGCGCCTGCGTGCGCCATTTGACCGCCAGCAATTTCCCAGCGCCGCCTCTGAGGCGCTCAACCGCGTGGTGCGCCTGGAGCTGGACACCCTGTGGACGGCGCTGTGCGCCAAATCCCGGCCATGACCCCGCTTCGGTGGCTCAGGTCTGGGATACTCGCGGTGCTCCTGGCCCTGGTCAAGGGCTACCGGTTTTTCCTGAGCCCCTGGTTGGGCTCGGCCTGCCGATTCACCCCCACTTGTTCCCTGTACGCCTTGCAGGCGCTTGAGCGCCATGGCCCGGCGGCGGGCACTTACCTGGCGGCGCGGCGCCTTGTGCGCTGCCACCCGGGGTGTCCCGGCGGGCACGATCCCGTGCCTGAAAAGCGCGTGGGGCTGTTTTCTTTTTCCTCTTCTTCCAACATTCCGTCAGACCAAGCTCACCCATGAATGATTTGCGTCGCACCCTGTTGTGGTCGGTGTTTGCCGTCTCACTGTTGATGATGTGGGATGGCTGGTTGCGCCACACCGGCCAACCCTCCCTGTTCGCGCCACCGGCGCCCCAAGCGACGGCCGCTGCCGAGCCCCAAGGTGCTGGCAGTGGGGCCGCCAGCCTGCCCACGGCGGCCGCCACGGGCGGCACCGCAGCAGCAGCCCCAGGTGCTCCTGCCGCCGCCGCTTCGGCCCCCGCCACGCATGAGCTGGTGACTTTCACCACCGACGTGACCAAGATCACCATCGACACGCAAGGCGGTGATGTGGTCAAGGCCGAGCTGCTCAAGCACCTGGACCAGGACGACGCCAGCAAGAACATGGTCGTGCTCAACCAGACCGCGAACCACACCTACGTGGCGCAAACCGGTCTGATCGGTGCGGGCAGCGCCGAGCGCCTGCCCAATCACCTGACGCCCATGACCATCGTGACGCCCGAGCGCGCGCTGGCCAATGGTGCTGACACGCTGGTGGTCAAGCTCGAATCGGCCCCGGTCGATGGCGTGAAGCTGATCAAGACCTACACCTTCAAGCGCGGCGATTACGCCATTGGCGTGAAGCAGGAAGTGGTCAACGGCTCGGCCGCCACGGTGCACCCGCAGCTGTACCTGCAGCTGACGCGCGATGGCACACAGCCTGTGCAGGCGGGCCCCAGCTTCCTGATGGGCCCGATGGCCTACACCGGCCCGGCCATCTATTCGGCCAAGACCAAGTACCAGAAGGTGGACTTCGAATCCCTCAACGAGAACACCGCCGAGTTCGAGAAGTCCGACACCCACGGCTGGGTGGCCATGGTGCAGCATTACTTTGCCTCGGCCTGGCTGCACAACGAAGCCGCGCCCCGCACCTTCTTCGTCGACAAGACGGGCCCCAACCTGTACCGCACCGGCATGCTGTTCCCGCTGGGCGACCTGGCCGCTGGGCAAAGCAAGTCGTTTGACGCGATCTTGTTCGTCGGCCCGCAAGAAGAGAACAAGCTGTCGGCGCTGGCGCCTGGCCTGGAACTGGTGAAGGACTACGGCTGGCAACGCGTGCTGGCCGAGCCCTTGTTCTGGCTGCTCGATCAGTTGCACAAGCTGATCGGCAACTGGGGCTGGGCGATCGTGGCGCTGGTGGTGCTGCTCAAGGCCGCCTTCTACTGGCTGAACGCCAAGGCTTACCAATCGATGGCCAAGATGAAGGCGCTGAACCCGCGCATCCAGGCCATGCGCGAGAACCTGAAGGACAACCCGCAGCAGATGCAGCAGGAGATGCTGAAGATCTACCGCGAAGAGAAGGTCAACCCGATCGGCGGCTGCCTGCCCATCCTGGTCCAGATCCCGGTGTTCATCTCGCTGTACTCGGTGCTGCTGTCCAGCGTGGAGATGCGCAACGCGCCGTGGATTGGCTGGATCCATGACCTGTCGGTGAAAGACCCGTACTTCGTGCTGCCCGCGCTGATGACGGCCTCGACCCTGCTGCAGACCTGGCTGAATCCCACGCCCCCGGATCCGATCCAGGCCAAGATGATGTGGATCATGCCGATGCTGTTCTCGGTGATGTTCTTCTTCTTCCCGTCGGGCTTGGTGCTGTATTGGCTGACCAACAACATCCTGTCGATCGCCCAGCAGTGGATGATCAACCGAAAGATCGAGGCGGCCACGGCTGCCAAGTGAGTCGGTGAGGGGCTGAAGCGCCCCTCTGCCTGGATAAAAAAAGCCGCCTGGTCGCAAGACCATGGCGGCTTTTTGTTGGGCGCCTTCAGTCGCCCGTGCGGCGGCTGAGGATCATGGCCGAGGCGCAAAGGGCGGCCAGGGCCAGTGGCCACAGCGGGGGGTCGGACAGCGACTGGCTGCTGAACATCAGCCAGTCGTTGAGGGTGTGGATCATGACCAAGCTCCTGGTTTGTCGCCCATTGGCGTGAACCAGCATGGTCATGTTGGCGCGTGACATGCGCATGACGCACCTGTGCCGAGATCGGACCATGGCCAAGCAACCCGTGGCGCCACGGGCGGGAGGATGATCAGGCGATGACGCTGTCGCCGGTGGGGGTGTCGGGGGTGGCCGCCGACGCGGGGGCCGCACGAGCCATGGTCTGCGCCGCCACAGGTGATTCAGCCGCCAGCTGGCGGGCCTTCATGCGCTTCCAGTTCCAGGGCACCAGCAACTGGCCCCAGAAGTTGTGCAGCGGGTAGAAGTTCTCGTTGAACAGGCCCATGTGCGCCGGCCGTGACCTGCCCTTGGGCAGCACAAAGGTGCCGAAGAGGTGGTCCCACAGCATGAAGACGCTGAAGTTCTTGGCCTCGTCGATGTTGTTGGAGTGGTGCCAGCGGTGCACTTCGTTCGTGCCGATGACGTAGTTCAGGATGCCGAACTTGAAGTTCACGTTCATG
>NZ_JAUSAR010000229.1 GCF_030652515.1 Aquabacterium sp.
CATGAAAGCATCATTCATCCGCATCGCCGAAATCTGGTTGCCCGACCAGGACCACACCCTGCTGGAGTTTGGAGGCGGGCTGTTCGGCCCCGCCAAGGGCTTTGCCGCCGCCACGCGCTCACTGTGCTTCGGCATGGGCGAAGGCCTGCCCGGCCAGGCCTGGGAAGAAGGCCGCCCCATCCTGCTGAAAGAATTTGACAGCCTGCACTTTCGCCGCACGGCCGCCGCCCAGGACGCCGGGCTGAGTTGCGCCATCGCCCTGCCCCTGTTCCTGGGCAGCACCTTGAAGGCCGTGGTGGTGCTGTTTGGCGGCAGCGCCGACGCGCGCGCCGGCGCGATCGAGTTGTGGCACAACAGCCCACGCGTGACCACCGACATGACCCTGGTGGATGGCTACTACGGCACGGCCTCCGATTCGTTCGAGATCCTGTCCAAGGACACCTTCTTGCCACGCGGCACCGGCCTGCCTGGCCTGGCTTGGCAACGTGGCGCTGCCGTGTTCATGGAAAACCTGGGCGCTTCGCCCCGCTTTTTGCGGGGCGCCACCGCCGCCGAAGCCGGCATCACGCGTGGGTTGGGCCTGCCCTGCCCCACCAAGACCGACGAGGTCTACGTTTTGACCTTGCTGTCGGCCCTGGGCACGCCCATCGCGCAGAAGCTGGAAAGCTGGGCGCCTGATGCGACACGTCAGCAGTTGGAGCGCAGCTTCGGGTTTTGCGAAACGCAGGGCAGCCTGTCCTCACCGGCGGAGCCGATTGCCCTGGACTCTACTCAGAACCCCCTGGCCAGCGCCTTCATGACGGGTGTGCCTGCGCTGGGTGACGCCATGATCGCCATCCCGGTCGTGTCTGACGGCGAGGTCAATGAAGTGCTGGCCTTGTACCTTTGACACTGGCGCCAGTTGTCATGGCTCAACCCTGCGGTGCAAGGCCTTGACAAAGTCGGACTGGGTGATGATGCCCACCAGCTTGTTCTTCTCGCCGATGATGGGGATGTGGTGATGCCCGCCTTCTGAGAACAGGGGCATCAGTTCGACCACGTGCCGGTCTGCACTGGCCACGCGCACCTGCCGCGTCATGATCTGGCCGACCACCTCGGGCTTGTCAGAGTGCATGGTGGTGCTGCGTTTGACGAATTCGCGCAACCTCTCGCCAAAGCTTTCATGCACATCAACGTTGGCATGGCGCATGAAGTCAGCCAGGGTGATGATGCCGACGATGCGATTGAGCTTGTCCACCACCGGCAAGGCTTTGACGCCATGCTTGCGCAACAGGGCCCAGGCCTCTTGCAGCGAGGTGCCGAACTCCACCGCAATCAGTTCACGCGACATGATGTCGGCACAACGGATCTCGCCCAGTTGGCGGCGGTAGGCCTCCATCTCGGTTTCCTGCAAGAGGTTTTCCAGGTCATGGCGGCTGATGTCCAGCACTTGGTTGTAGCGGCTCAGCACCACGTCGATGTCGGCCGAGCTGAAGCGCGATTTCGTGGCCGCGTCGCCGGGTGTTCGGGACGCCACTTGCACATGCGGATAACGCCGCCCCGTGGCCGAGTTGTAGACAATGCCCGCCACGACCAACAGCATCGAATTGGCCAGGGCCGGGAACACCGCCCAGTGGAAGGCCGTGGCATGCGTGAGCACCGCGATCAAGGCCATGGCACCACCCGGTGGATGCAGGCAGCGCAGGCTGAACATCAGCGCAATGGCCAGGCTGACCGCCACAGCACCTGCCACGGCAGGATCGCCAATCCAATTGGCGCAAGCAATGCCCACCAGGGCCGACACCGTGTTGCCGCCCACCACCGCCCAGGGCTGCGCCAAGGGGCTGGCCGGCACCCCGAACACCAGCACCGCACTGGCACCAATGGGCGCCACCAGCCAGGGCAGGCTTGACGAGGTGCCCACGATCAGCCGGCTGAGCACGGCCGCAAACAGAACCCCGATCACAGCCCCCACCACCGCGCGCAGACGCTCTTGGGCATTCACCGCGACCGGCGCTGGCCAGAATGCGGCCAACCAGGTGGACAGCCTGGCCATCAAAGGCCGCGAAAGTTCTGATGTGGACGGGGTGGTCATGGGCAGAGGCGCTGACGTTGACTGAGCGGGCGCTCAGCATACCCGCCAGGCGATCAACCCTGCGGCCGACGAAACACGACGGGCGTCACACCCTCCCAGCGCGTGAAAGCCCGCGTGAAGCTGTGCCGATCCTGAAAACCCAGCTTCACGCTGATGGCTTCGATGTCCAGGTCGGTCTCATGCAGGAGCTTGCGCGCCCGTTCATGGCGCACGCGGGTCTGCACCTCGGCAAAGCCTTCGCCTTCTTCCTTCAGGCGCCGCTGCAGGGTGCGCGGGTGCAGGTCCAGCAACAAGGCCACTTCATCCACCTTGGCGCCCAACAGGTCGGTCCGCAAGGACAGCAGTTGCTCGATGCGCGTGGTCAGGGTGCCCTGCTCACTCAGCTTCTTCAGGCGTTGCTCGACCATCAACTGCGCCTGCGCATTGAGCGAAGGAAAACCGCCCTTGAGCGGTTTGTCCAGGCTGCTGGACGCGTTGATCAGGCGGTTCTCGCTCTGGTTGAAGCGCACCGGCACGCCAAAGTAAGAGCCGTACACGCGCGGATCCACTTGCGGACCGTGCTGGAACCAGACCTCGCGCAAGGGGTCTTCGCGCGGCGAGATCATGCGGGCGAACTTGACGATGCAGGTGAGCGCCGCTTCCACCACGCCCGGGTGCACGGGCTCGTCGCCTTCCACCCGCAAGGTCACATTGAAGGTGGCCGCATCTTCCGACGTGGCGATGCGCAGGGCCGGGTGCACGATGTGCGGCATCCAGTCCAGCGCCATCATGCCGGCCCGCAAGGTGGCGCAGGTGGCGATGAAGGTGTCGACCTCGGGGATGGCGTCAAAGCCGTAGGTGTCGCCCAGCACCAGGGGGAAGTAGGCGGTTTCGGTGGCGGCCTCGCACACCTCGAACAAGCGCCGCAAGGCCGCCAGGCTGAGCTTGGACAAATGGCTGTCGAACACCTCGACATTGATCTGCGCGCGGCCAACCGCCTCTTGCATGTTGAAACCACAGCGCGCGCCCGCCTTGGACAAGGTGGACATCACGTAGAAGTTGAGAAAGTCGCCGCCACTCATGACTGCATGCCCATTTCAGCACTAACCCTTGCATCACCCGAAGGTCCTGGAAGCTGAGCATCATGGCATGTCGCCGTCGGTTCCTCGCTGTCGCTGATTGTCATGGCCGCCTCATTGCGTCATTTTTAGACTGAAGCCAGCAGTAGCTACCCAAGAGGACGACAGCATGACGACGCCACACCCCAGCAAACCCGAACACATCGTGCCCCGCGAAAAGCTGGACTTCCAGCTGGACGACAAGCTGCCTCGATTCTGGTTCGGGGGTGATCCGTTCAAGACCCGCGTGTTCGACGGCATGCAGGCCGCTTTTCCGGATGGTGAACGCTACTTCATCACCAGCGTGCGCGCCTTCCGCCACCTCATCACCGACCCCAAGCTGGCGCAGGACGTGCGGGACTTCACCCGCCAGGAAGGCCAGCATGGCATTGCCCACACGCAGTACAACGCCGTGTTGCGCCAGCAAGGCTTGTCGGTGGACGGCCTGGTGGTCGAGGTCAAGAACCTTTTCGACGACTACACGAAGAAATACTCGCCCGCCTACAACCTGGCCCTGACAGCAGCCTTCGAGCACTTCACCGCGATGATGGCCGAATCACTGTTCTCGGAACGGGACGTGATGGCGCCCGCGCACGAGAAAGTGCGCGCCATGTGGGCCTGGCATGCGATTGAAGAAATGGAACACAAGGCCGTGGCCTATGACGTGATGACCAAGGTGGCCAAGGTGGGTTACGTCTTGCGGTGCACGGCGCTGGTTCATGCCATGTACAAGGTCATCAAGGACAGCCTGCGCCTGACCAACCGCTTCTTGCGCGACGATGGCTTCACGCGCACCCAGCGCTTTTTCATGGCGCTGAAAGGCCTGAACTTCTTGTACGGCATCAACGGCCTGTTCTCCAAGAACCTGCTCAAGCTGCTGGCGTACTTCAAGCCCGGCTTCCACCCCTGGCAGCACGCGGTGATCCACAGCTACCCGGTCTGGATCAAGACTTATGAAGAAACCAATGACCCCATGCTGGCAGGCGATGCCTTGTTCAAAGCCGGTCTGGCGTGAAAAAGACAGCGTTTTTTGGTTTCTTCAAATGAATTGAAGATGTTGCACAAGCCTCATGCTGGAGGCCTTGCGAAAGCACCTTCGGTCATGAGCTATCAAATAGAGATCTGGACGCAGACCCGCACTGTGTGCGTGATCCATGAAGGGACCGTGGACCTGTCCGACATGGAGTCGAGTCGCGCCCAGGCCGTGGCGGCTTTGACCGAGCATGGTTTCAGCCGGATGCTGGTCGATACCCGTGCCGTGACTCGCGAACCCACGGTGACAGAACACCACCGCTTTGCTTCAACGCAACCGCTGTACATGCCAATGCACGTCGCGGTGGCTGTGGTGGTGCGCCCTGCCGTCTTTGAATCGCCCCGGGAGTTCGAGAAACTCTCGGTGGACCGGGGCGTTCAGATGAAAGCGTTTGTGGACATCAACGAGGCCCAGGCCTGGTTGATGCGCATCACCAACTGATCAAAGATCAGCCGTTGCCGCTGGCTGGTTCGCGCAGGAAGATCTCCACGCGGCGATTGCGTGAGCGGCCATCTGCACTGCCGTTGTCGGCAATGGGCTCGCGGGCGCCACGGCCTTGCGTGTCAACCCGGGAACTGCCCACACCACGGTCCACCAGGAAAGCTTTGACGCTTTGAGCGCGTTCACGCGACAAGGGCTCGTTCACCGAATCAGAGCCAGTGCTGTCCGTGTGGCCCACGATGTTCACCAGCGTGTTGGGCTGGGTCTTCAGGCCGCTGGCGAATTGCTCCAGCACGCTGCGCAACTCGGGCTTGATGTCGGCGCGGCCCACGTCGAAGGACACATCGGCCGGCACGTTCAGCTTGAGCTGGTTGTCATTGGTGCGGGTCACTTCAACGCCCGTGCCTTGGGTGGCTTGCTCCATGGCGCGCTGTTGCGAATCCATGTGGCGTGACCACACGTTGCCGGCAATCGCGCCCAAAGCGCCGCCGATCAAGGCACCAGTGCCGGCCTTGCCACCCGTGGTGGAGCCGATCACCGCGCCTGTGGCAGCGCCAATGGCGGCGCCCGTGCCAGTGCGGCGTTGGGTGTCGGTCATCTCGGCGCAACCACCCAGCAAGGCGGTCAAGGAAACGATGGCGATGGCGCGCTGAGCAATGCGGCCACGAGCGGGGGATTGGGTCTTGATGTTCATGAGATGGTCTCCGTTTTGAAACGATTGTGAGCCCCGCCCGTGAAAGCGCCCATCAGCGCATGTCGCGCCGTTTTGTAAGACGGCGCTGACAAGCATGCGCCCTCAAACCCCGCCGATGGCCTGCTCGCCGCCCAGGGCATCCACCAGGTCGGGAATCAATTGGCTCAACTCCCCCGTGGCAATGGCGGCATCGGCGTCAAAGGCCTCATCTTTGCTGGCCGCCTTCTGGCCTTCGAACACCACGTCCAGGAAAGTCAATTTCTTGATCTGCATGGTGTCGGTCAACATGAACGAGACGCGACCTTCCCAGCTCATGCCCAGCTTGGTCGGCACCTTGCCGCTGGTGATGTGTTGGCGCACCTCATCGATGTCCAGCAGGTGCCTTGAATAGCGCACCAACGACTTCATCTCGTCGGCCGATTTCAGCTCGCAATCGCGGTCAACCGTGAAGGTGGCAGGCGGCTCGCCGCTGACCAGCCACTCCGACATGGCCACCGCCGACGATTGCTTGGTGTGCAACTGGCTGACGGGGATGGTCTCCAGCGTCTTGACCAGGAAGCTGACCACCTCGTCGGCCTTGCCCTGGCTGCTCGAATCCACCAGCAACAGGCGTTGCTCGGGATCAATCCAGACGTTGATGGACGCCTGCTTGGTGAAGGCCATGGGCAGCAGCTCCAGCATGGCCTGCTCCTTGATCTCCTTGGTTTGCTTCTTGCCGGGCTTGCGGCCGGTGTCTTGCTCGATCTTGGCCGCGATCTCCTCGGCGCGGCGCTTGATCACCGCGCCGGGCAGCACGCGTTGCTCGATCATGAGCTTGAGCAGCAAGTGGCCACCCACTTTTTCAAGCAGGGGCGCGTGCTTGATGCCGCGAGGTTCCACCCAGCCAGACGACTGCTGCTGGGTGGCGCCACATTCCACGAACCGGGCCTTGTACAGGCTTTCTTCCATCTGAGCCACCGAGGCCGACCAATCGGGCCCGATGCGATACACCGTCAAATTCTTGAACACTGGGGTCCTTGTGGTTGATGTCAAACAGGGGGAGCCTGCGGGGGTTTCGGATTATCCCGCCAATGGCCGCCCGCGCTGAAACACTCCCACGCCCATTTCACCCACTTCAGCAGCGAAGCGGACAACCAAAGCGCCCAAAGCAGCATGACCACCCGGTAAACATACACCGGTGCCGAGAAAACCCAGGCCTGGGCCGTGGTGGCGGCAAAGCGGTCGGCGTACCAATGCAGGTGCCCGGCGTCAGAGCCATTGCCCAGCACCATCAAGTCCGGATAACCCAGCAAACCCACCCGCACGGTCTCCAGCAGAACACCCGCTGCCAGCAGGCCCCACAGCGCCACCGTGATCTGCGCGGTGATGAACCAGCGCCTGCTGCTCAAGGCAGGCCCGAATCGACGGCGTGATTCCATCACCAGGAACCAGCCCACCACCACCGCGATGCCGATCAGCGACATCTGGGCAATGCCCAGGCCCAGCAGCACCCAGGACACGGCGCCAAGCGGGGTGAAGCGTGAGCGCCCCAAGCCCCAGGCCACCGCGATGATGACGATCAACACGCCCCAGAAAAGAACCGCGGGGCCAACGGTGGGGCCACCCACGGCCAGCACCACGCGGTCCGTCGGCACGTTGATCGAGGTGCGGTCGTTGACGCCCGCCGCACCCACATTCACGGCCTGGGATTGGAACCACCAGGACATGCCACGCGGCTCGCGCCAATCCAGCTTGACCACGTGGGCGCCGGGCGTGATGGGCACCATGACGGCACCGGCTTGCTGCTGCACCGGCAGCACTTGCCCATCCACGGACACCGCCAGGAGCTCGGCACCAGCAGGCAACTGAAAGCGGTGGTTGCCGCCCTGGCTGGAGCGCAAGGCCGTTTGCGCGGAAACATCGGTGGCACGTGCGCCTGGGTTCAAGCTGGTGTCCACCCGGTCGACCGTGAAGGTCTGGCCCGCCACGCCGCTGGGTTTGGACACGTCAATGGCCACCTGCTCGCCCGGCCAAGGCTGCCAGGTGGGCATCCAGCGTCCGTCCTCCTGGTGCACCACGGGCGCAATGCCCGACAAGGCCACGTGCCATTGCGTGGAGGTGTCCAGCTTCCAGACTTCGATCTGATTCGCTTCCTTGGCGCTGTTCAAGGACAGCTTGGGCGACTCTTTCAAGGTGCTGGCAAAAGCCACCGACTCATTCGCGCCCAACTGCACCGTGGCCACGCCATCCTGCACTTGCACGGCATCGTCGTTGACCGATTCACCATTCACCAGTTGAACCTTGACCCGAAGCGGCGCCAGGCTGGGGGTGATGCGTTGGATGCGCGTCTCGGCCGTCCAGCGCAGGCCCAGGTGGAAGGTGCGTTCCACACGGACAAAGGGTGACAGCGCATCCCGCTGCGTGCCCCGGTCTTCAGATGGGACGGATGATTGCTCACGTGACAAGCTCAGTGCGCCTGAGGCCAGACCGCGGGCGTCCAGGCCGGCCAAGGTCCAGCCCTGGGTTTGTGACTTGACTTCGCGCACCGGCAGGGGCAGCGAGATGTCCACCGCCGAGGCATTGCCCACATCGGCTTCCAGCACGACCTGGCTCACGCCTTGGCTCAAGGCGATCCACAAGGCACCCGCATCATCTCGGCGGATGACCGCAGGCCGGCCATCCACGGTGACGGTGGCTGGCCGCCAGTTCACGCCCTGCCCTGGCAAAGGCATGGTGACATCGGCCAAGGCATGGGCCTCGATGCGCAACTGGATGCGCGAGCCGGTCGCCGCCAACCACAGGCGCGGCACATCGGCACAACGAGGCATGCAGTCGGGGGGCGCGGTCAGCTTGTGGCGCAACTCGTCCAGCAAGGCGCTGGCGGGTGCGGTCACGGGCTCGGCGGGTGTGGGCTCGGCCGCCCGGGCATCGCCCTGTGTCCCCATCAGCAAGGCGGCGCCAACCCAGGCCAACATGGTCGCCAGGGCCGCACCTGGTGCCGGAACAGGCTTGCTGCGCCCCGTGGGCCACCAGGGTGTCTTGCCCACGATGCTCAACAGGGCCGTGACCAGCAAGGCCAGACTGGCCAGGCGCAAGACCACCGTGCCAGCCGGAGGCAAAAGCACCAGCTGCAACGATTGGGCCTGCTGCACCGGCCCTTGCCAAGCCAGCCGATGCGCGTTCCATTGCCAACTGGGCAAGCCCGGCCCCGTCTGCACCTTGGCACCGGGATCCTGCTCGTCCATCCTTGGCGCCGACTTGCGTTCGGACGCTGGCGCGGGCACGACCAGCGACTTGCTCACGCTGTACGCCCGGCTGCTCACAGACGCTGGTGGTGCGCCATCGGCGTCGGGGGCAGGCGCCTCCGCCATGACCGCGTCCACCGCTTCGGAAGCCGCCTGATCGCGCTCTGGCTGTGCCTCGCCCATGGTCTGCCAAGGGCGTTCCAGCGCCGGGTACATCGACAAGCGAACCTGCTGCACGGCATACGGCAGCAGTACCAAGGCGATCAAGCCGGCACAGGCTTTCTCAGCCCAGGTTGACAGCACCAGGAGCCTGCCTGAAGGCAAGACCTTGCTCAGCGCATGGCAGGCCAGCATGATCAGCCACAACGATTGCGGCGCGCCAAGCATGTGCCAGGACAATACCAGTGCCGCTCCCAGCAAAGCACCGCGCTTCCAGCCAAACAATTTGCCTGCGGCCAAAGCACTCAAAAGCACGAAGAAGAAATCCCACAAGGTCCAACGTGACACCCAGGAGCCATCGGCGCTGTCCACACCGCCAGCGTGCAACAAACGCCAACCGGGGGGCAGGTTCAACACCGCCGAGGCCTTGTTGAAATCAACAGCCCAGCCCGATGCGGGCAAGGTGCGCACACCGCCCACCACCCGGCTGTCGGCGCTCAAACGGGCCGCGCCCGTGCGCACTTCCAGGCCATCAGGCCCGGGGTTTTTCAGACGGGTGATCGATTGATCGTCGTCGTTCAGAGCGGCGCGGCCCAGCACGCCAGGCGCGGCCAACTCAAGGCGGGAAGAACGCGACAAGGTGCCGCTGATCTCATCGTGGACGGTGTAGCCCTGCCCGTCGAAATCCAGCCACAGCTCGCGAGCGATGCTCAGGCTGTCGGGGTTGGGCACGGGATTGCCGCGGCGCGTCTGCACCAGCTTCAAGGTGTCGCCCGGCCGAAGTCGGTACGCGGGGTAGGCGCGCCAGGGCTCGGGCATGGCCACCTGCTTGGGGTCCACCGACGCGGCGCCTTCCACGCTCACCAGCCGAACATCGTTGTGCGCGGCAAACGACCAGACCTCATCCTCTGACGCCCCGCCTTTGGGCAAGCTCAAGGCCTGCACCGGCGACATGAGCCGCGCCCGCAACTCGATCGACCAGTTGCCTGGTCGCCCTTGCACCACCAGCTTGCCCTTGTCTTGCAGGCGCACAGGCAAAGGGCTGTCGATGGACTCGGCGACCAGACCCGGCAGCAAGGCCAGGGGCAGCTCGATCTCACGCGCCTTGCCCGAGATGGCGATGTCGTAGTGCGTGGTGATGCGCAAGGGCACCTGGTCGTCCACCAGCCGCGTGGTGTGCACGGTGTGGGCGTCGGTGCTTTTGGCCACTTGCGGGGCTTGCTTCAGCCAGACCCTGCCCTCGGCGTCTGGCGCGCGCGCGACCTGCGCCCCATCCACCCACAAGACCACGCTGCCCACGCCTTTGGGCAACTGCAGGTCTTGCGGCATGTCCTTCCAGGGGATGCTGCCTTCGACCACGTGGCGGCCGGGCGCCAGCAAAGTCACCGGGTGCCCGTCCTCTTCGGAGACCGGCATGGCGCGCCCGTTCGCCTTGACGTCCTGGGGCCAACGTGTGGCCTCGCCTGGCAGCACGACCTGCGAGGCCGAGCCAAACACCTGCACCTCGAAACGGAAGCTGGCGGCCTGCGTGCCGGCACGCAACTCCAACGATGAGGGCCAGACACAGGCCTTGGCCTGGTCACCGTTGTAGGGCGGCGGGCACAGCAAGGCCTCATGGCCATGCATGGCCCAAGGTAACCAGTCTTTCAGACTGGCGGGTACTTCGTTTTTGCCCAAAGGCGCCGCGATCGCCACGCTGCTCAAGAAGCCCGCGATGGCCGCAACCGCCGACCTGGAAATGAAGCGCATACCCACCCCTGTGTTGATCTGCTGCGGACTCTGCCAGAAATCGGTGCGATTTTCCAAATTGAGCGCCTCAGTATCGCTGGCCGATACCAGCGGGCTTGCCCGGCTCCACCTGACAGAGATCGCTTTGCACGCCCTTCAACGCTGGGCACAGTGCGGCCACGTTCTGCTTCAGAACCATGCCAACAGGGAGCTCTCATGCCATCGTCTTCACTTCGATCACGCCACGTTTTGCCAGGGCTGGTGCTACTCATCGCCCTCACTGCCATGGGCTTGCACGGCCCGATCCATCAACTCGCCGATTACCACCATTTTGCCAACCAGCGCGGATGGCTCAGCATCCCCCATGCCGCCGATGTGCTGTCCAACATCGGCTTCGCTCTCGTGGGCCTTTGGGGCTTGTTCCAACTGAACCAGGGCGGGCTGGTGCGCACCCCAGGCCATGCCGGCTACCGCCTGTTCTTCGCCGCCTTGCTGCTCACGGCGCTGGGATCGGGCTGGTATCACCTGGCACCAGACAACGCCCGCCTGGTGTGGGACCGCTTGCCCATCGCTCTAGCGTGTGCCGGGCTGCTGTGGGCCATCTGGCGAGAGCACCTTGGGGCGGGCCGCTGGGTCACCCCGGTGCTGGCTTTGCTGGCCGTGGCCAGCGTGGGTTGGTGGCGTTTCACCGACCTGCTGGGCGCGGACGATTTGCGCCCCTACCTGCTGCTGCAGTTGATGCCCTTGGTGCTGATCCCCATCGTGCAATGGCAAGCCGGGGCGCCTTGGGTGCAGCGCCGGGCCTTTTTGCTGGCCATGGTCTGCTACATGATGGCCAAGGCCTGCGAGCTGGCCGACCACACCATCCTTGACAGCTTGCTGCTGGTGAGCGGGCACACGCTCAAGCACCTGTTGGCCACCGTGGCGGCCGCCCTGGTGTTGCACGCCCGGTTCACTGCGGCGGGGCCAAGGGGGCCAAGAGCGCGTCCAGGTCCGCAGCGCTGAACTTGGGCGTGGCGGCGCCATCGCTGCCCAACACGCCCTCGGCCAGCGCGGCCTTGCGCGACTGCAGCTCGAGGATGCGCTCCTCGATGCTGCCCTCCACCACCAGCTTGTAGACGAACACCGGCTGGTCCTGCCCGATGCGGTGTGCACGGGCCGTGGCCTGCTCTTCCACCGCCGGGTTCCACCAGGGGTCGACGTGGATGACGGTGTCGGCGGCAGTGAGGTTCAGGCCCACACCGCCGGCCTTCAGGCTGACCAGCAAGATGGGCACCTCCTTGTTCTGGAACCGTGCCACCACCTCGCCACGCTTGGAGGGCGGCGTTTGGCCGGTCAAGGCCAGCCACGGCAAGTGCAAGGCATCCAGTTGCTGCTCGATCAGGCCCAGCATCTCGGTGAACTGCGAGAACACCAATACGCGCCGGCCTTCATCGACCAGCTCCGGCAGCATGTCCAGCAACATTTCCAGCTTGGCGCGCTCCATGGTCTTGGGCGTTTGCTCGCCCTTGAGCAGGTAGGGGTCGCAACACACCTGCCGCAGCTTGAGCAAAGCATCCAGGATGGTGATCTGTGCGCCCGCGAAACCTTTGCGCTGCATGACGCGGCGCACCTGTTCGTCGGCCGCCAGGCGCACGCTTTCGTACAGATCGCGCTGGCGGCCTTGCAGCTGCAGGCGCTTGATCACCTCGGTCTTGGGCGGCAGCTCGGTGGCCACGTCCTGCTTGCGGCGGCGCAAGATGAAAGGCCGCACACGCCTGGCCAGCAACTCGGCGCGCAAGGTCTCTCCGCCGACCTCGATCGGCTTGCGCCACAAACGGTGGAAGCTGCGCGAATCCCCCAGAAAGCCCGGCATCAGGAAATCGAACTGCGCCCACAACTCGCCCAGGTGGTTTTCAAGCGGCGTGCCGGTCATGCACAAGCGGTGGCGCGTGTGCAGGCGCCGCACGGCCCGCGCGCTGTGGCTGGAGGCGTTCTTCACCGTTTGCGCTTCGTCCAAGATCACCAGGTGGAAGGGTTGCGCTTCCAGCACGCGGATGTCCCGCCACAGCAAGGGGTAGGTGGTCAAGACGATGTCGTGCTCGGCCATGCGGGCAAAGTCATCGGCACGGCGGGGGCCTTGCAAGGTCAGCACTTTGAGGCCTGGGGCCATGCGCTGGGCCTCGGCCTGCCAGTTGAACACCAGGGAGGTTGGCAGCACCACCAGCACCGGCCGATCAAGCCGCCCGGCTTGCTGCTCGATGAGGATGTGGGCCAGTGCCTGCGCGGTTTTGCCCAGGCCCATGTCGTCGGCCAGGATGCCCGCCAGGTGGTGCTCACGCAGGTACTGCAGCCAGGCCACGCCATGCAATTGGTAGGGCCGCAAGGTGATGGTCAAGCCCGATGGCGCCTCCACCCGCCGAGGCTCGCCCGCACCTTCCAGGCGCCTTGCCAAGGTTTGCAATCCAGCGGCGCCTTGCAATTGCCAGACACCATGCACACCCGCGCGATCAGCCTGGGTGTCGAGCAGGCTCAATCGCAGATCGTCGATGCGGTGAGCGTCCCAGGGCGACAGGCGCAGTGGCCCATCGACGCGCCGTGGATCGGTCAGCAGATCCAGCATGGCGCCCACGATGACCTTGAGCGGTGCAGCCAAAGCGTGGATGCGCTTGCCACCGGGCGCCCGCAGAGAGATCAAGGCCAGATCGTCGATGGCCGCCACCTTGTCGGCATCCAGCCAGCGCGCATCACGGCGCAACAGGTCGGCCAGCAAAGGTGACAGGTCCAGGGTCTGGCCATCAATCTCGACGCCCAGGGACAAGAGCCAGGAGCCTTCGCGCCGGGCCAGGCCCAAGCCATCGGGCAAGGCCGCGCGGCCACGCAGACGAGAGGCCACTTCCTTGCCCAGCACCTCGCCGGTTTCGGCATCGACGATCAGGCGCCAGGCCTCGACGGGCACGCTTTCATGCGCGAAACCGGGGCGCACCACGACCGTCCAACCCTGGGCCTGCAGGCCGGGTGCCTGGTCAGCCCAGAAGTCACCAAAGAATTCTTCCTGCAGCAAGGACCACAGGTGGTCGTGATCGCCCTCCGCGTTGGCCATGCGCCATTGCAAGGCATCGGGCGGCAAGGGGTGAAAGCCCAAAGCGCGGATGGCGTCCAACGCATCGGCCTCGGCACCCAGATCACGCCGCATCGTCACACGCTGGCCACCCGCGTCCTCCAAGGGCTGCATGGGCTTGGGTCGGCTGTTCAGCAGGGCGGTGGGCGCGGGCGCTTCCCAGCGCAGGCCATCGTCGGTGGCATAGGTCCAGTCGATGTGCGCCACGGTCACCGTGCCACCGCGTGGGCCAAACAAGCCTGAAGGCTTCATGCCCAGCAGGCCATCACCACGGCTCAAGGTCTGCAAGGTCAGCCTGGGGCGAAAGTGCCCTTGAACTTCGCCGGCGGCCGCCTGGACCGATTCAAGCAACTCACCCGGAATCGGCTCGTCGGCACTGGCCCGCAGCAAAGCCATCACGCGGGCGGCATCTTCGCCCAGCAAGGGCGGCAGTTGCATCAAGGTGGCCTTGTCGGCCTGGCGGCGCAGCGCGTCTACCCAGGCGCGCACGGCCTCACTGCTGCGGGGACGGCTCACTGAACTGGCCCAGGATCAGGCGCGTGAAATGCACGCTCAATGTGCCCAACTCACCGTACTGGATGGCGATGTCTTCGTTCAAAGGCAGGGTGAAACTGCCTGCGTAAGAGCCAGTGATCACGGCCTGGCCAGCGTGCAAGCCCTGCCCCCGGCTGCGCAAAAACTCGACCAGCCAATACAGCGGCGATCGGGGCAAGCCATTGGGATGGTGCCCCTCGTGCAGGCTCTCAGCGCCGCTGGCCGGGCGCACGCGGATGGGCAGGTCAGTGGCAGCGCTGGACAGCGCGGCATTGACCTCGGGGCCCAGGAACAGGCCCTGGTTGACCAGGCCATCGGCCAGCTTCTCGGCAAAGCTGGCTTGGGCCGCCTCGGCAGAGGTGTAGCGGCTGTCGATCAATTCAAGGGCGATGTGCGTGCGCACGATCGCGTCGTCCACTTCTGCCAGGCTGTAGGGCGCGGCACGTGCCGGCAGGTCTCGGCCCAGGATGAACGCCAGTTCCGGCTCGACCCGCACCTGGCCATCGTGGGCAAAGACCGCGCAGGGACTGTCCGTGTGGACCGTGCGGGCGTAGATGGGGGCGGCCGTCAAGCGGCCTTCCAGGGGCAAGGCACATTTCCAGGCGCCGATGCGCGCCGAGAGGTGCCGGGTGACCTCTGCCTGGATGTCGAAGGCGTCATCCAGAGACCGGGGGCGACAATCCTCTGGCAGGCGCGCCCCTTGCTCACCTGAAGCACGGCGAGCAGCCAGGATGCGGGCCGCATTGAACGCTTTTGAAGACGACCTTGTCATGACGTCCATCGATCCGGAAGCAGGCTCAGCGCTTGCTGGGCAAGACCAGGGCAGCAGCGCCCAAAAGGATGGCGCCCACACTCAGCCAGGTGGGAATGGCCACGGTTTCCTTCTGGCTCATGGACAGTTCGATCGGGCCGATCTTGGCCGCCTGATGCTCTTTGGTGTAGCTCACGCCACCGTACACCAAACCCAGCGTGCCTGCCACGATCAACACAATGCCAATGACCTTGACTGGATTCATGATTCAAATTCTCCCGATGGACGATGTGGTGCCAGAATTCAGCACAAGGCATCTTAAGTCATGCCATTCGCCCTCATAACCCTCTGATCCAGCCGTGAACACCCATCCTCAGCTTCTGGCCATCACCGAGCGCATCCGCCAACGCAGCGCCGTCACGCGGCAGCGCTACCTGCAAGGCATCGAAGACGCTGGCCGATCCAACCAATCGGGCCGCGCGCAGCTGGGCTGTACCAACCTGGCCCATGGCTACGCCGCCGCCGAGCCTGGCGACAAGATCTGGCTGCGCGAACAGCGCAAGCCCAACATCGCCATCGTCTCGTCTTACAACGACATGCTGTCTGCGCACCAGCCGCTGCAGGCCTTTCCTGAATGGATCAAGCAGGCCGCGCGTGAAGCTGGGGCGACCGCGCAATTCGCTGGCGGCGTGCCCGCCATGTGCGATGGCGTCACGCAAGGCCAGCCCGGCATGGAGCTGTCACTGTTCTCGCGCGACGTGATCGCCATGTCCACGGCGGTGGCCTTGTCACACAACATGTTCGACGCCGTGCTATGCCTGGGCGTGTGCGACAAGATCGTGCCCGGCCTGTTGATCGGTGCCCTGAGCTTTGGCCACCTGCCCACCATCTTCGTGCCCGCCGGCCCCATGGGCTCGGGCTTGCCCAATGCCGAGAAAGCCAAGGTTCGCCAGAAGTTCGCGGCGGGCGAGATCGGCAAGGAAGCCTTGCTGGAAGCCGAAGAGAAGTCCTACCACTCGGCGGGCACCTGCACTTTTTACGGCACCGCCAACAGCAACCAGATGCTGATGGAAGTGATGGGCCTGCACCTGCCTGGATCGGCCTTTGTTTCGCCCAACACGCCGCTGCGCGAGGCCTTGACGCGCGAGGCCGCGCGCCGCGTCGCCAGCATCACGCACCTGGGCAGCCACCACATCCCGCTGGGCAAGGTCATTGATGAAGAGGCCATCGTCAACGGCATCGTCGGCCTGCTGTCCACCGGCGGCTCCACCAACCATACCTTGCACCTGGTGGCCATCGCCCGGGCGGCAGGCGTCATCATCGACTGGGATGACTTTGATGCCCTGTCCAACATCGTGCCGCTGCTGGCCCGTGTGTACCCGAATGGTTATGCCGACGTCAACGAGTTCCACATGGCTGGCGGCATGGCCTTCCTGATCCGCGAGTTGCTGGACGCCGGCCTGCTGCACCCCCAGGTGTTGACCGCCATGGGCCGGGGCCTGCATCACTACACGCAAACGCCCATGCTGCACAACGAGCAAGTGCATTGGCAAGCCGTGCCACCTGACAGCGGTGATGCGACGGTGCTGGCACCCTTCGCCACGCCCTTCTCTCAAGATGGCGGGCTCAAGGTGCTGAATGGCAACCTGGGCCGATCGGTGATCAAGGTGTCTGCCGTCAAGCCAGAGCATCGCCTGATCGAAGCGCCCGCCGTGGTCTTTGACCAGCAGGAAGACTTGATTGAGGCCTACAAGCGCGGCGAGCTGGAGCGCAGCTTCGTGGCCGTGGTGCGCTTTCAGGGGCCACGCGCCAATGGCATGCCCGAGCTTCATTCGCTCACCCCCACCCTGGCCAACCTGCAGGACAAGGGCTTTCATGTGGCCCTGGTCACCGATGGCCGCATGTCGGGCGCCTCGGGCAAGGTGCCCTCCGCCATCCACATCACGCCCGAAGTCCTGGCTGGCGGCCCGCTGGGCAAGGTGCGCGATGGCGACATCATCCGCCTGGATGCCGACACCGGCATCTTGACTGCCCTGGTCGATGAAGAGGAATGGGCACTGCGTGAAACCCCGGTGCATGATCTGTCCGCCAACACGCATGGCAGCGGCCGTGAGCTGTTCGGTACCTTCCGCCATGCCGTCACCGGCGCCGAGCAAGGCGCCATGTCTTTTGGCCTACCCCACGTCAATCCATGAGCAACAAGAACCACATGCTGGCGGCCGTGATGCGCCTGAGTCCCGTGATCCCCGTGCTGGTGATCCACCGCACCGCCGACGCCGTGCCCATGGCCCGCGCTTTGCTGGCAGGCGGCTTGAAGGTGCTGGAGATCACCCTGCGCACCCCCAACGCGCTGGAAGTGATCGAAACCCTGGCCCGCGAAGTGCCCGAAGCCGTGATCGCCGCGGGCACCGTGACCACCGCCAAGCAATGGGATGACGTTGCGCGCGCGGGGGCTCAGTTCGCGGTGTCACCCGGGCTGACCCCGGCGTTGGCCCAGTTCGCCCAGAAGGCAGCCATTCCGCTGCTGCCGGGTGTGGCCACGGCCAGCGAGTTGATGACCGCGATGGACGCGGGCTTCGAGTGCTTCAAGTTCTTCCCGGCCCAGCAAGCTGGCGGCGTGGCCATGCTCAAGGCCCTGGCCGGACCATTCGCCGATGCGCTGTTTTGCCCCACGGGCGGCATCACGGTCGAAACCGCCCCCAGCTTCCTGGCCTTGCCCAACGTGGCCTGCGTGGGTGGCTCATGGCTGGCGCCTGCCGCGGTGGTGGAAGCGGGTGACTGGTCGGCCATCGAGGTGCTGGCCCACGCCTCCAGCGGGCTGGGCCGACTGACTTGCTGAACCGCGATCAAGCCGCCACCAGCAAGGTCTCGGCAAAGGGCCAGCCCTGGTCAATCCATTGGCCGGCCGCGGTGAAGCCAGCCTGGCCCCCCATGGCCAGCACGTCAGCCGCCAGGTACTTGCGGCTGATCTCGGTCCAGATGGTTTCGCCCACCTCGAACTCAACCCTCAGGCCTGCACCAGGGATGTCCACCGACTGCCTGATGCGCGACCGGATGTGCATCTCGATGGCACTAGTCTCAAGGTTGAAGCGCGCCTCGTGCTGGAACTGCTGCAGATCAAAATGGGCGCCCAACTCCCGGTTGATGCGCACCAGCAGGTTCAGGTTGAATGCTGCGGTGATGCCCAAGGCATCGTCGTAAGCATTGATCAACGCTGGCGTCGGCTTGACCAGGTCGGTGCCCAGCAGCAAGGCATCGCCCGGGCGCATCATCTTGCGCACCTCACCCAGAAATCGCTGGGCATCGGGCCGCGCAAAATTGCCAATGGTGCTGCCCAGAAACAGCACCAGCATGGGCGATTCACCCTGGCGCATGGCGGTGATCTGTTGCAGGCCGGGCAGGTATTCACGCTCGATGCCCAGCACCTTCACCCCTGGGATGTCGCTCAGTTCGCGGCTGCAATGCGCCAAGGCCGTGGCCGAGATCTCGATGGGGTAGTAAGTGCACGGTTGACGACGGGCACACGCCTCCAGGATCCAGCGGGTCTTGCGGCCGCTGCCGCTGCCCAGCTCCACCACGGTGCCCACGGGGCCCAGGCTCATCAGCACGTCCTGGGCATGCGTCTTGATCAAGCGCTCGTCCGCGCGGGTCAGGCCATATTCCGGCAGATGCGTGATGACCTCGAACAAGGCCGACCCGACCGCGTCGTACAGGTACTTGGACGGCAGTGTTTTCTGGGGCGATTGCGTCAAACCACCATAGACATCGGTGGCAAACGCATCGGCCTGGGCGGGGGTGGGTGCGGTGGGGTGGGTCATGCCGGTGGTCTTTCTGTTTTGAGATCAATCTGCACTGACGCAACGCAAGCCTGCGTAGACGTGCTGGTAGTGCGCTTGAAACCAGTTGCGAAACGAGGGCCTGAGCATGCAGGCGGCTGTCCGAGGTGAGCCGCCCTTCAACACGAAGTGTTGCCCATCAAAGAAATCTTTGGAATACCCTGGGTAAAACGGAAAGGCCTCAAAACCTTCGGCGGGCTCGAAGGCACTGCGGGTCCACTCCCAACCATTGCCGTACATGCCCACCACGCCAAAGCCACTGACCTGCTGGCAGGCCTGCACGGGCTCGGGATCCCAACGGCGGAAGTCGGCGTTGCACTGCCCGACCTGCAGTGGCTGGGCACCCAATGCCGCCCGCATCCACTGTGCCTCGGTGGGCAAAGCCTTGCCGGCCCAACGCGCATAGGCACTGGCCTCGGCATGGCTGACGTACACCGGCCAATCCAAGGGCAAAGGCAACTCCTGGTGCATGGTCCGCAGCCACCAGCCATCGCGTTCGCAGCGCCAGAACGCAGGTTGCCTGATGCCCTGGCTCTCACGCCAGGCCCAGTCTTGAGGTTTCCAGCATTCAGCGCGTTCGTAGCCGCCATCGGCCATGAAGGCCAGGTATTGGCCATTGGTGACCATGTGTTGATCGATGGCAAAGGCCGGCACCGCGACCTCGTGCGCCGGGAACTCGTTGTCCCACCCAAACGCCTGCGCCTTGCTTCGAGATTCCCCCAAGATCACCGTTCCGGAGGGAATGCTGACCATGCTGGTTGGCAGTGCTGACCGGGCGGGCGCCGCCTGGGCGCCCAAAGACGCCTCTTCCTCGCGCAGCGAACCCACCGGCAAACGGTGCAGCATGTAGGCCAGGGTTTCAGCGTGCATCAAACGGTGCTCGATGGCCACATTGAGCAAGCAGGCGGCATCGAAGTGGCGTCCACCGCCACCGGCCCAGGGCCCTGGCCAGCTCACCGGCAAAGTGCACACGAGTTCGTCCAGCGCTTCGCGAACCGCATCGCGGTAGGCGTGGATGTCCTGCAGATCTGGCCAGTCGCTCGGCACATCTTGCGGTAAACCGGTGCCCACCGGGTCAATGCCAAACGCGAACAACTGGTTGAAGCCGGCGTTGACCGACGCACTGACCGCCCGCCGGGTGGTCAGCAGGTTCCAGTCAAAGGCTTCCAGGTGCCCCAGGTAAAAGACGATGCGGTGCCGCTCGGCAATCGGGCGCTGGTACAGCACTTGGGGTGACAGGCTGCTGAACAAGGCATCGGTGATCGAACGGGCCTCTTGCCAGCGCGCCAGAAGCTGCGGCCGAACGTCGGGACGATCAAGGGCAATCAGTTCTTCGCGGTTCATGGCACGTGAGCAAGGGCGGGTGGCGCCCACCATAACCGAAGTACAGTTGCACCGTCGATGACAGGGGTCATCAGGAGGACAACATGAAAGCCATCTGGAACGGCGTGATCGTCGCCGAAAGTGACGACATCGTGGTGGTTGAAGGCAACCATTATTTCCCCGAGAGCGCGCTCAAGCGCGGGTACGTGCTGTCCAGCAATCGACGTACCATGTGCTCGTGGAAGGGCGAGGCCAGCTACTACACTTTGTTCGTGGATGGCGATGCCAACCAGGACGCGGTCTGGTACTACCCCAACCCCAAGGAAGCGGCCGAAGAGATCAAGGGCCGCGTGGCCTTCATGCGCGGCGTCTCGATCGAAGATTGACCAACGTCAGGCGGCCAGGGCCTTCTGGCCCGAAGGCGCGTCATCCAGTTCGGTCTCGCGCCATTTGATCGAGCACCCGATGCTAGGGTATTGGTCGCCCGGGCCATAGCCGTAATAGGCGATCAGGCGCATGGCGTCGAACAATTCACGCGGGGCGTCTTCAGGGGCGGGTTCGCGACCGGAAGCGTCCAGGCGGCCACGGTAGTGCAGGCAGCCACCACCGTCGAAGGCGTAGAAATCAGGGGTGCAAACGGCCCCATATGCGCGCGCCACTTCCTGCGTGTCGTCGTGCAGGTATTGGAACGGGAAATCCATCTCGGCAGCGAGGCGCTGCATGTTCTCGAAACTGTCCTCCGGGTAGGTGGAATCGTCGTTCGAGTTGATGGCGATGGTGTTCACGCCCAAAGGCAGCAACTCACGGGCATCGCGGATGATGCGCGGCAACACGGCCTTCACATAAGGGCAGTGGTTGCAGATGAAGATGACCAGCGTGCCATGTCGGCCTGACAGCTCCTTGAGTGTGTGCATCTTGCCGTCCACGCCCTTGAGGCGGAATGGGGCAGCGTGCCAGCCAAGGTCAGCGATGGGGGTCGTCACAGCCATGAATATCTCCTTAACTCGTCGGTTGACAATTAAGCGGCCATGCGCAGGTTGAGCACATGGTCAGCGATTCGGGCGATGTCGGTAAACACGCCGTCGGGTTGGGAATCTTCAATGGGTTGTCCGCCGTTGTAGCCGTAGGGAACGGCCCAGGCAGCAACGCCAGCACGCTGGGCGGTCTCCACATCGATCGAGGAGTCGCCCACATGCGCTGTGTGTGATTT
>NZ_JAUSAR010000018.1 GCF_030652515.1 Aquabacterium sp.
GCAGTATGTTGCTTGGAATCCTGGAGGCAGGAGTGACGCCGCTGTAGCCAACCAAAGCAGAGAGCTGGGCGCCTGGTTGGAGCCAAGCAGAACTCACAAACCGCAACATACATTGCAGTACGTTTGCACTTGGCGTGGAGAGGTTCACACATGGCAGTGTAGCTAGCAGGGCAGTGCCAGTGGTGATATTGATGGAAACTGGTGTGACAACGCCAATACTTGGGGCTGTGATTGTTAGCACGTCATTCCAGCGGAGGGGAATCGGCGCTGCAGTGAGTGCTACCGTCTGAGCTTGAGGTGCAGTCACGTTGAATAAGCCACCGAGCTCAACCGTCGCAAGCTGCAGCGGAGTGGCGCCAGGTGGAGATGTGCACGTCACCTCGTACGACGATGTAAAGGTGCAGCCAGTGCATGGTACTGACGATATCCAAGCCCGAGCGATGTACAGAGCAGAAGAGTTCGCTAAGTTTACACCTGCTACCTCTCCAGGTGTCCACATTGGCTGTGGCAAAGTAAATGATACTGATGCTGGCCTACCCCAGGTTCTCACCAGTTGAGAGGTCATGTTCGCTGGGTTGATACGCAACTGGATGATTGAGGTGTCCAAAGATGCACGCATTAAGCTGCCACTGTTGATGTGAACAACGCCGTCAGTACCTACGCCCTGATTCGTAAACACAAGAGTCAATCCAAGAGACGAGAATGCATTCCACGTGCCTAACAAGAAGCGCACATCGCATGCCACTTGGTGTATTGATACCACGGTTAGGTTTGCACAGGGCATGGTCAAGCCGTTGGCACTGCTGATGTTAAACGACAGCGGAGTTGCAGAACCAATGTGACTAGCGGTCACAACCAGCGAATCACCCCAGGTGTAACCCGTTGCACGAGCCACAGTCACTGATGATGCAGGTAACACTGTGGGAACAGATGTGAGGTTGACTAGTTTGCCAATCTCTAGGGTGAGTGTCGGCGACGGGAGCATGGGACTTCCACACAAACATCGGATACGGGTTGCAGTGATGTACCCGCAGCCAGCACATGTCTCGTTGCCGAGCCAAGCACGAACACCGCGAATATCTGACAGGGACAGACCATCAAACCCACCTCCAAGACCAGCTTCCACTATTTCAGACACACTCCACTGGGATTGGCTCAGCTCCACAACGAGCACAGCTGGTGAGAGGTAAGCCAACATGAAAGCAGAAACGGGGAATGATGGCGCCAGTGTCACTTGCAGTATGTTGCTTGGAATCCTGGAGGCAGGAGTGACGCCGCTGTAGCCAACCAAAGCAGAGAGCTGGGCGCCTGGTTGGAGCCAAGCAGAACTCACAAACCGCAACATACATTGCAGTACGTTTGCACTTGGCGTGGAGA
>NZ_JAUSAR010000023.1 GCF_030652515.1 Aquabacterium sp.
GCCCGACGGCACGGTGGACATCCTCAACACCGGCGCCGCCGGCACGCCGCTGACGACCGCCGACAAGGCGCTGCTGACGGTGGACGTGTGGGAACACGCCTACTACATCGATTACCGCAACCTGCGCCCGAAGTACGTCGAGACCTTCCTCGACAAGCTGGTGAACTGGGGTTTTGCCGAGGCGAACTTCGCCTGACCCGATTCACAGCCAGGCCGCGGCATCGCGCCGCTTCCTGAATGACGGCCAGCCTGTGTGCTGGCCGTTGTCTTTCGTGGCGCGTCAGTTTCCGAACGGCGCGCCGCGCAACTTGCTGCCGGCCTTGAGGCCGCGCTTGGTGAACCAGCCGGCGTTCATCTCCAGCGCAAAACGCACCGGCCTGGTCGAGCAATGCGACTGGTCGGACTGCGGCTGCATCTCGGCGATGTTGACGATGGTGCCGTCGTCGGCGACGAAGGCGATGGCCAGCGGGATCAACGTGTTGCGCATCCAGAAGCAGCGCACGTCGCTGTCGTCGTTGACGAAGAGCATGCCCTCGTTGGTCCCCATGCTGCGGCGAAACATCATGCCGGTCTGCTGCTGCAGCGGCGTGATGGCGAGCTCGGCCTGGATGACGTGCATGCCGGCGGTGAGCGGCACCGTGCGCAGGCGCGGCTGCGGGCCGTCCTGCGCCCAGGCGGCCAGCGGCAACAGCACGAAGAGCAGGGCGGTGCGGCGGGCCGCGGCGAGCAACCGTGAGGGCTTGATGGAAGTCATGGACGCGGATGGTGGCTGTGGCCTAGATTATCGGCACCTCGACGGCGAAGCCGATGTATCCAGCCACAGCCGTACCCATAGAAGCCGCCCTTGCCGTTCTCGACGACCCTGCCGAGTTCAACGGCTGCACGCGCTGGGTCGTTGACGGCGCGGGCCAGCGGGTGGCCGAGACGGTGCTTCAGCTTTCGGGCATGCACTGCGCGGCCTGCAGCGGGCTCATCGAACAGGCGCTGCGGCGTGTCGACGGTGTGCGCTCGGCGGGCGTCAGCGCGGCCAGCGAACGCGCCACAGTGTGCTGGGACCCGGCGCGCACGCGGCCGTCGGCCATCATCCATGCCGTGCAGGCCGCAGGTTATGGCGCCGTCCCCGACGCCGCGGCACCGGCGCGTGCACTGCGCCGCCAGGCGCACCGGCAGGCGCTGTGGCGGCTGTTCGTCGCCACCTTCTGCGCCATGCAGGTGATGATGCTGGCCACGCCCAGCTACGTCGCCGGCCCGGGTGAACTCGAACCCGAGATGCGGCAGTTGTTGAACTGGGGCAGCTGGATACTGTCGCTGCCCGTGCTGGCCTTCTCGGCCGGGCCCTTCTTCAGCGGTGCCTGGCAGGCACTGCGCGCGAGGCGCATCGGCATGGACGTGCCGGTGGCGCTGGGCGTGGCCATCACCTTCATCGCCAGCACCGGCGCCACCTTCTCGCCCGACGGCATCTTCGGCCACGAGGTCTACTTCGACTCGCTGACGATGTTCGTCAGCTTCCTGCTCGGTTCACGCTACCTCGAACTGACGGCGCGCCACCGCGCGGCCGATGCGCTGGAAGCCTCGCTCGCCCGCCTGCCCGAAACGGCGTGGCGTGTGCTGCCCGACGGCAGTACCGAAGCCGTGAGCCTGCACCGCCTGCGCCCGGGTGACTTGCTGCGTGTGCCCCTCGGCCAGGCCTTCCCTGCCGACGGTGTGCTCGAGGCCGGCCACACCCGTGCCGACGAAGCCTTGCTCACCGGCGAGTCGGCGCCCGTGGACAAACCGCCCGGTGCCGCGGTGGTGGCCGGCAGCGTCAACCTGGGCGCGCCGGTGGCCATGCGTGTGCAGCGTGTCGGCGGCGACACGCGGCTGGAAGCCATTGTCTCGATGATGCGCAGTGCGATGGCACAAAGGCCGGCCGCTGCTGCGCTGGCCGACCGCTGGGCCGCCCCCTTCCTGTGGACCGTGCTCATGCTCGCCGCGGGTGCTGCGGCCGCATGGAGCGTGATCGACCCGTCGCGGGCCGTGTGGGTGGCGGTGTCGGTGCTCATCGTCACCTGCCCCTGCGCCTTGTCGCTGGCCGCGCCCGCCACGCTGGTCGCGGCGGCGCGTGGCCTGGCGCGGCGTGGTGTGCTGCTGCAGCACCTGGACGCGCTGGAACGCCTGGCCCGGGTGCAGCAGGTCTTCTTCGACAAGACCGGCACGCTCACCGAAGACCGCCTGCAGCTGGCCGGCGTGCGTCTCACCGATGCGGGCCGCACCCAGCTGGGCGATGCCGCCGCGGCACGGGCTGTTGCCGCAACGCTGGCAGCCTGGTCGTCGCACCCGCTGTCGCGCGCGGTGGTCGAAGCACAGGCCGCGGCACCCGCCGACCCCGAAGCACCGGCGGGCTGGACCAATGTGCAGGAGGTGGCCGGTCAGGGCGTGCAGGCCAGCGACGCCCAGGGCCGCACGTGGCGGCTGGGCGGGCCCGCCTGGGCCGGTGGCGCCGGTGGCGACGACGCGCAGGTGCAGCTGTCCTGCGACGGCGAGGTGCTGGCGGCGCTGGACTTCGAGGAGACGCTGCGCCCCGGCACCGAAGCGGCGCTGCGCGACCTGCAGCAGGCCGGCGTGCAGGTGACGCTGCTTACCGGTGACGCCCCCGCGCGCGCCGCGGCGCTGGCGCGGCGCCTGGGTGTGCAGGACGTGCGCGCCCGCGCCACGCCCGAGGACAAGCTGGCCGCCGTGGCGCAGGCGCAGCACGAAGGCCGCTGCGTGGCGATGGTCGGTGACGGCATCAACGACGCACCCGTGCTGGCGCGCGCCGATGTCTCGCTGGCGATGGGGCAGGGCGCGCTGGTCTCGCGCAGCCAGGCCGACGCCGTCATCACCTCCAACCGCCTCGGTGACCTGGTGCGTGCGCGTGCGACGGCCCTGCACGCGGTGCGCATCGTGCGCCAGAACTTCGTGTGGGCCGGCAGCTACAACGCTGTCAGCATTCCGTTGGCCTTGGCGGGTTATCTTCCTCCCTGGGCCGCAGGCCTGGGCATGGCCCTGAGTTCGCTGGTGGTCATCACCAACGCGCTGCGCGCAGCCCGCTGAAGACGCCGATTCGCGATGGAAAGCCTCTACCTGCTCATCCCGCTGTCTGCCGCCCTGGTGCTGGCGATCATCGCGGTCTTCGGCTGGGCCCTGCACAAAGGCCAGTTCGAGGACCTCGAGGCCGAGGGTGCGCGCATCCTGCAGGAAGATATTGCATCAGTTGATGCTGATCAATTCATGTCCGAACCGTCCCGCGAACAATCGCGCGTCCTGGAAAAACCACGCCTGTAACGAGGAGAAAACAGATGGCAACAAGCGCCGCAACGGCAGCACCCAAGGAAGGGGTCTACACGGACGCGGTCGTCAGACTGTTTTCGCTGGCCGCCGTACTCTGGGGCGTGGTGGGCATGCTCGTGGGCGTGATCATCGCCGCGCAGCTGACCTGGCCGGAACTGAACCTGGGCATCTCCTGGCTCAGCTATGGCCGGCTGCGGCCGCTGCACACCAATGCGGTGATCTTCGCCTTCGGCGGCTGCGCGCTCTTCGCCACCAGCTACCACGTCGTGCAGCGCACCTGCCAGACGCGGCTGTTCGCACCCGGGCTGGCGATGTTCACCTTCTGGGGCTGGCAACTCGTGATCGTGGCGGCGGCGGTCTCGCTGCCGCTGGGCCTGACCCAAGGCAAGGAGTACGCCGAGCTCGAGTGGCCCATAGACCTGCTGATCGCCGTCGTCTGGGTCTCCTACGCCATCGTCTTCTTCGGCACCGTGGGCATCCGCAAGGTGCGCCACATCTATGTCGCGAACTGGTTCTTCGGCGCCTTCATCCTCGCCGTGGCGCTGCTGCACATCGTCAACAGTGCAGCCATTCCGGTCGACATGACGAAGAGCTACTCGGCCTACGCCGGTGTGCAGGACGCGATGATCCAGTGGTGGTACGGCCACAACGCCGTGGGCTTCTTCCTCACGGCCGGTTTCCTGGGGATGATGTACTACTACATCCCCAAGCAGGCCGAGCGGCCGGTGTACAGCTACCGCCTGAGCATCGTGCACTTCTGGGCGCTGATCTTCACCTACATGTGGGCCGGCCCCCACCACCTGCACTACACCGCGCTGCCCGACTGGACGCAGAGCGTGGGCATGGTCTTTTCGCTGGTGCTGCTGGCCCCGAGCTGGGGCGGCATGATCAACGGCATCATGACCTTGAGCGGTGCCTGGCACAAGCTGCGTGACGACCCGATCCTGAAGTTCCTCATCGTCAGCCTGTCGTTCTACGGCATGAGCACCTTCGAGGGCCCGATGATGTCGATCAAGACCGTCAACGCGCTCAGCCACTACACCGACTGGACGGTGGGCCACGTGCACAGCGGTGCGCTGGGCTGGGTGGGCATGATCACCATCGGCTCGCTGTACTACCTGATCCCGCGCCTGTTCGGCCAGAAGCAGATGTACAGCGTCAAGGCCATCGAGACCCACTTCTGGATCGCCACCATCGGCATCGTGCTCTACATCGCGGCGATGTGGATCGCCGGTGTCATGCAGGGCCTGATGTGGCGCGCGGTGAACCCCGACGGCACGCTGGTCTACAGCTTCGTCGAGAGCGTCAAGGCCACCTTCCCCTACTACGTGGTGCGCCTTTGCGGCGGCCTGCTCTACCTGAGCGGCATGCTGCTCATGGTCTGGAACGTGGTGATGACCGTGAAGAGCGGCAAGCCGGCCCTGGCGCCGATCCCGCCCGTCAACGCCACCCCGGCCCACGCCTGAGCGCCCTCCAAGGAGACCATCGAAATGGCCAACACACACGCGCCCAGAGGTCACGAGAAGATCGAGACCAACAACTTCCTGATGATCGTGCTGATCCTGCTGGCGGTGGCCGTCGGTGGCATCGTCGAGATCGTGCCGCTGTTCTTCCAGCGCTCGACGACGCAGCCGGCCGAGGGCGTCAAGCCCTACACGCCGCTGCAACTGGCCGGCCGCGACATCTACACGCGGGAGGGTTGCTACAACTGCCACTCGCAGATGGTGCGGCCCTTCCGAGCCGAGGCCCTGCGATACGGCGCGCTGTCGACGGCAGGTGAGTTCGTCTACGACCACCCCTTCCAGTGGGGCAGCAAGCGCACCGGCCCCGACCTGCACCGCGTCGGCGGCAAGTACAGCGACGAGTGGCACGTCGTGCACCTGAACAACCCGCGCGACCTCGTGCCCGAATCCAACATGCCGGCCTACCCCTGGTTGCTGCAGGCCACCGTCAGCCCCGAGGGCATCGGGCCGCGCATGAAGGCGCTGCGCAGGGTCGGCGTGCCCTACACCGACGAAGAGATCGCCAAGGCCGCCGAGGAAGTCAAGGGCCGCACCGAGATGGATGCGCTTGTGGCCTACCTGCAGGTGCTCGGCACCGCGCGCAAGTGAGGAGCCCCGCCCATGGACGTCAATGACCTGCGCTCTGCTGTCACGGTCACGCTCTTCCTGCTGTTCCTGGCACTCGTGGTCTACACCTGGAGCCGCAAGCGCAAGCCCGAATACGACGAGGCGGCGATGCTGCCCTTCGCCGACGAGCAAGACACCGTTGCACCCCGAGGAGAAAAGCCGTGAGTGATTTTGTCAACAGCGGCTGGGCCTGGTTCGTGGCCGTGGTCACGGTGCTCAGCCTGCTGGCCTGCCTGGGCCTGCTCATCATCGCCAGCCGCCGCAGGGTGATGGCCAACGACAACACCACCGGCCACGTCTGGGACGTCGACCTGCGTGAACTGAACAACCCGCTGCCGCGCTGGTGGATGTACCTCTTCGTGCTGACAGTGGTCTTCTCGGCCATCTACCTGGCCTTCTACCCCGGCCTGGGCACCCACGAAGGCACGCTGAAGTGGACCAGCGTCGGTCAGTACGAGGCCGAGCAGGCCAAGGCGCGGTCGGCGATGGAACCGGTGTACGCCAAGTACGTGGCGATGTCGGCCGAGCAACTGGGCGCAGACCCCGCGGCAATGGGCATAGGCCAGCGCCTCTTCCTGAACAACTGCGCGCAATGCCATGGCAGCGACGGCCGTGGCAGCAAGGGTTTCCCGAACCTGGCCGACGACGACTGGCTGGGCGGTGACACGCACGACTACGTCAAGGGCGTCATCGGCAACGGCCGCACCGGAAACATGCCGCCGATGGCCGCCGCGGTGGGCTCGGCCGACGACGTGAGGAACGTCGCCCACTACGTGCTGAGCCTGTCGGGCAGCGCGCACAACAGCGTGGCGGCCCAGCTCGGCAAGGCCAAGTTCGCCGCCTGCGCCGCCTGTCACGGGCCCGAGGGCAAGGGCCTACAGGCCCTGGGCGCACCCAACCTCACCGACAAGATCTGGCTGCACGGCTGGGGCGAGCAGGCCATCGTCAACATCGTCACGCAGGGCAAGCAGAACGTGATGCCGGCGCAGGGCCGGCTGCTGACGCCGGAACAGATCCACGTGCTCGGTGCCTACGTGCTGAACCTGTCCAAGGCGACACGCGTCGCCGCCAAGTGAGAGAGCACACACCGGCTTGAGCGATACCGCCATCAAGGTCGAAGCCCCGAAGCCGGGCGACGAAGACGCCCGCACGTCGATCGTCTCGCTCTACCAGAAGCAGGACAAGATCTACGCCCGCGCCGTGTCCGGCTGGTTCGCCGGCTGGCGCTGGGCGCTGGTGTGGCTCACGCAGCTGGTCTTCTACGGCCTGCCCTGGCTTGACTGGGGCAGCCGCCAGGCGGTGCTCTTCGACCTGGGCACGCGGCGCTTCTACATCTTCGGCCTGGTGCTCTACCCGCAGGACTTCATCTACCTGACGGGCCTGCTCATCGTCTCGGCCTACTCGCTGTTCCTGTTCACGGCAGTGGCCGGACGGCTGTGGTGCGGCTATGCCTGCCCGCAAACGGTGTACACCGAGATCTTCATGTGGGTGGAACGCCACTTCGAAGGCGATCGCAACAAGCGCATCAAGCTGGACGAAGGGCCGTGGAACGCGAACAAGGTGCTGCGCAAGGGTGGCAAGCAGCTGGCATGGATGGCGATCGGGCTGTGGACCGGCCTGACCTTCGTCGGCTACTTCACCCCCATCAAGACGCTGGTGCCGGCGGCCTTCAACACGGGCCTGGGCCCCTGGGAGACCTTCTGGGTGCTCTTCTACGGCTTTGCTACCTACGGCAATGCGGGCTGGATGCGCGAGCAGGTGTGCAAGTACATGTGCCCCTACGCGCGCTTCCAGAGCGTGATGTTCGACAAGGACACGCTGATCATCAGCTACGACGCCGAGCGCGGCGAACCGCGCGGCACACGCAGCCGCAAGGCGGCACTCGGGTCGTCCGGCCTGGGCAGTTGCATCGACTGCAACCTGTGTGTCCAGGTCTGCCCCACGGGCATCGACATCCGCAATGGCCTGCAGTACGAGTGCATCGGCTGCGCTGCGTGCATCGACGTCTGCAACGGCGTCATGGACAAGATGAAGTACCCGCGTGGGCTCATCCGCTACGACACCCAGGCGGGCATGCAGCAGCACCTGGGGCGCAACGGCCTGCTGCGCCGCGTGCTGCGACCGCGCGTCCTCGTCTACACCACTGTGCTGGTGCTCATCATTGCCGCACTGGCCACCAGCCTGTGGCTGCGCTCGCCCTTCAAGGTCGATGTCGTTCGCGACCGCGGCGTGCTGGCGCGTGTGGTCGACGACGGTTGGGTCGAGAACGTCTACGGCCTGCAGATCATGAACGCCACCGAGCAGGTACAGCGCTACCGCATCGCCATCACCGGGCTGCCGCAGCTGGCCACCGACCAGACGGGCGACATCAGTGTCGACCCGGCCCAGGCGCGCTGGGTGGCGGTGGCGGTGCGCGTGCCGCCCGAAACCGCGGCGCAGGCCGGCGCCGGCAGCCACAGCATCCAGTTCACGGTCGCGCGCATCCCGGGCCAGCCCGACGAAGCGTTGCGCACCGTGGTCGAGAAGTCCACATTCATGGTGCCGCGTTGAGCGGCGCCCGATCAGGAGAAGTTGCCATGTCCTCGCGACCCACTGACGCCGGTTCCGCCACCAGCCCCGTCGCTGCCACGCCATGGTGGCGTGAGCCCTTCATGTGGATGGTCGTCGGCGGCCCGCTGACCGTGGTGGTGGCAGGCTTCGCGACGTTGGCCATCGCCATCGCCTACCCCGACCCGGTGATCGTCGCCCCCAGCACCGGCAACGTCGCCGACCAGCCGGCCGTGCAGGCCCGCAACCATGCGGCCAGCCCGAAGCCCTGAAGCCTGTTGGCGATGAAGAGCCTGACCCGCCGTCTTGCGGCCATCGCCTGGCCCGCTTTCCTGGGGGCCGGCGTGCTGGAGATCGCGGTCTTCGCCTTCGTCGACCCCGCGTCGCTGCAGACGCCCGGCGGCTCGGCGCTGGAGATGTCGGCCACCGCCGTCTACTCGATCGCCTTCTTCGTGTTCTGGGCGGCCACGGCCGCAGCCTGCGCGCTGACGCTGCTGCTGCAGCGCGCCGCCGACGACGTCAACAGCCGCGTCTGGCGCGACGGCTGATGCCGCGCGGCGGCGGGTTCAGCAGGCCGTGCCGTTGACCAGCTTCTGCAGGGCGTCGGCGTCGAGGACGCGAATCTGGCGCTGCTTGACCTCCAGCACGCCGTCTTCCTGGAACTTGCTGAAGGCGCGGCTCACGGTCTCGAGCTTCAGGCCCAGGTAACTGCCGATCTCCTCGCGTGTCATGCGCAGCACGAGTGAGCTGGCCGAGAAGCCGCGGGTGCGCAGCCGCTGCGTCAGGTTCAGCATGAAGGCGGCCAGGCGTTCCTCGGCGCGCATGCTGCCCAGCAGCAGCATCACGCCGTGGTCGCGCACGATCTCGCGGCTCATGATCTTGTGGAAGTGGCGCTGCAGGTCGGACAGTTCGCGCGACAGGTCCTCGAGCTGGTGGTAGGGGATGACGCAGACCGAAGAGTCTTCCAGCGCCAGGGCGTCGCAGGTGTGGCGGTCGGTGCCGATGCCGTCCAGGCCCAGCAGTTCGCCGGCCATCTGGAAGCCGGTGACCTGGTCGCGACCGTCTTCCGACGACAGGCAGGTCTTGAAAAAACCGGTGCGCACGGCGTACAGCGAGGTGAAGGCGTCGCCGCTGCGGAACAGAGGCTCGCCCCGGGCCACCGCGCGGCGCGTGGCGACGATGGCTTCCAGGCGTTCCATCTGGTCTTCGGACATGCCCACGGGCAGGCAGAGCTCGCGCAGGTTGCAGCTGGAACACGCGACCTTGAACGGTTCCATGCGGACGGGCGGGGGAGAAGGGTGCATGACGACGTGGTTACCTGCGAAGCCCGCAGTATCGCGCATGCCCGCATCCCCGCGCCACCGTCCTGCCGAGGCCCGTGGCCTTGAGCAGGATCAAGACGGGCCGGCCTCGCTTTGGCACAGTCCGACCACGAACTTTGCGGTACACCCATGAACACATCCGTTAGCCCCGACGTCGAAACCTTGCTCTCGGATGCCCTGCTGCGCCGTCTTGACGTGCCCGGCCCCCGCTACACGTCCTACCCCACGGCCGACCGCTTCGTCGAGGCCTTCGGGCACAACGAGTACCGCCAGGCACTGCGCCAGCGTGCCCAGGGCGCCACGGTGGGCGGCAGCGGGCCGCTGTCGATCTACATCCACATCCCGTTCTGCGAGCAGCTCTGCTACTACTGCGCGTGCAACAAGATCATCACCAAGCACAAGAGCCGCGGCGCCGAGTACCTGGTCGACCTGCAGCGCGAGATCGACCTGCACGTCGTCGAGCTCGGCCGCACGCAGCCGGTGTCGCAGCTGCACCTGGGCGGCGGCTCGCCCACCTTCCTGGACGACAACGAGCTGGCGGCGCTGATGGCGATGCTGCGCGGCGCCTTCAAGCTGCTGCCCGACGCCGAGGTCTCGATCGAGGTCGACCCGCGCACCGCCACACCGCAGCGCTTGCGCAACCTGCGCGAGATGGGCTTCAACCGCGTCAGCTTCGGCGTGCAGGATTTCGACCCCGACGTGCAGGTGGCCGTGCACCGCATCCAGCCTTTCGAGAGCGTGCGCGAGCTGGTGGCCGAGGCGCGAGCGCTGCGCTTCGAGTCGATCAACGCCGACCTCATCTACGGCCTGCCCAAGCAGACGCCCGAATCGTTCAAGCGCACCATCGCGCAGATCGCCGAACTGCGGCCCACGCGCATCGCGCTCTACGCCTACGCGCACCTGCCGCAGCGCTTCAAGCCGCAGCGCCGCATCGACGACCATGCGCTGCCCACGGCCGAGCAGCGCATCCGCATGCTGCGCGCGGGCATCGCCGGCTTCATCGCCAACGGCTATGTCTACATCGGCATGGACCACTTCGCATTGCCGGGCGACGCGCTGGCCATCGCCAAGCGCCAGGGGCGGCTGCATCGCAACTTCCAGGGCTACACCACGCAGCCCGACTGCGACCTCATCAGCCTGGGCGTGTCGGGCATCGGCCGCGTCGGCGCCACCTACAGCCAGAATGCCAAGACGCTGGATGAGTACCACGACGCGCTCGACCAGGGCAACTTCCCCATCGTGCGTGGCCTGGCGTTGACACGCGACGACCTGCTGCGCCGCGCCGTCATCATGGCACTGATGTGCCAGGGCCGGGTCGAGTTCGAGTCCATCGAACTGGCCCACCTGGTGAAGATGCACGAGGTCTTCGCGCACGAGTTCGAGGAGCTCAAGCAGCTCGAGAAGATGGGGCTGGTGGAGGTGTCCGACCAGGACATCCAGGTCACCGCGATGGGTTGGTTCTTCGTTCGCGCCGTGGCCATGGTCTTCGACCGCAACCTGCAGGCCGACCGCGTCAGGGAGCGTTTTTCCCGCATCATCTGAGCGTGGAGATTCCCCTCATCGCCAGCGCTGCCTTCCTGGGGCTGGCTGGCGTGCCGCATTGCACCGCCATGTGCGCAGCGCCCTGCGCGGCTGCCGTCGGCAAGGGCGGCTGGCCGGCCAACCTCGGCTTTCATCTGGCGCGTGTGCTCGGGTATTCGGCGGCGGGTGGCGTCGCGGCGGCCAGTGTGGGTGCGCTGGCGGGCTGGTCGCAGGTCGCGCCGGCGCTGCGGCCGCTGTGGGTGATGCTGCACGCCGCGGCGCTGGTGTTCGGCGTATGGCTCCTGGTGAAGGCGCGCCAGCCGGCCTGGCTGTACGCGATGGGGCGCACGCCATCGAGCCCGTCCGTGGCCGCGGGCTGGCAGACGGTGAAGGGGCCCGCGCGCGCCGCTGCTGCTGGCGGGCTGTGGGTGGCCTGGCCCTGCGGCCTGCTGCAATCGGCCCTGCTCGTGGCGGCCATGGGCAGCAGCGCCGCCACCGGCGCGCTGGCCATGGGCGGCTTTGCGCTGGCCTCGGCGCCCGGGCTGATTGTCGGGCCCTGGGTCGCGCGCCACCTGCTCGGCGGCAGCAGCAGCGCCGCACGCGAGCGCCTGGCCGCACGTGCCGCCGGCGTGATGCTGGTGGCCTTCTCGGGCTGGGCGCTGCTGCACGGTGTCTGGCACGACGTGGCGGCCTTCTGCGGCCTGGCCTGAGACGCGAATCGCCTGGTTTGGGCAGCGCTGATGTCAGTCGTTTGACAGGGGTCGTCGCATAGAATTCGAGGTTCACAAAACCGATGCCTTCGCACCCGCGGCGGCCCTGTGGAGACCACACATGTACCAGCACATCAAGGTGCCCGCCGGCGGGCAGAAGATCACCGTCAATGCGGACTACTCGCTCAACGTGCCCGACCAGCCGATCATTCCCTATATCGAGGGCGACGGCACGGGGCTGGACATCACGCCGGTGATGCTGAAGGTGGTCGACGCCGCGGTGGCGAAGGCCTACGGTGGCAAGCGCAAGATCCACTGGATGGAGGTCTACGCCGGCGAGAAGAGCACCAAGATCTACGGGCCCGATGTCTGGCTGCCCGAAGAGACGCTGCACGCGGTGCGCGACTACGTGGTCTCGATCAAGGGCCCGCTGACGACGCCCGTCGGCGGCGGCATCCGCAGCCTGAACGTGGCGCTGCGCCAGCAGCTCGATCTCTACGTCTGCCTGCGCCCCATCCAGTACTTCAAGGGCGTGCCGAGCCCGGTCAAGGAACCCGAGAAGACGCACATGGTCATCTTCCGCGAGAACTCGGAAGACATCTACGCCGGCATCGAATTCGAAGCCAAGAGCGACAAGGCCAAGAAGCTGATCGCCTTTTTGCAGACCGAGTTCGGCGTCAAGAAGATCCGCTTCCCGGAAACCTCCGGCATTGGCATCAAGCCCGTGTCCACCGAAGGCACCGAGCGCCTGATGCGCAAGGCCCTGCAGTACGCCATCGACAATGACAAGCCCAGCGTGACCATCGTGCACAAGGGCAACATCATGAAGTACACCGAAGGTGGCTTCCGCGATTGGAGCTACGCCTTGGCGCAGCGCGAGTTCGGCGCCGAACTGATCGACGGCGGCCCCTGGATGAAGTTCAAGAACCCGAAGACGGGCAAGGACATCATCGTCAAAGACGCGATTGCCGACGCCTTCCTGCAGCAGATCCTGTTGCGTCCTTCCGAGTACAGCGTAATCGCCACGTTGAACCTGAACGGCGACTACATCTCTGACGCGCTGGCCGCGCAAGTCGGTGGCATCGGCATTGCCCCGGGCGCGAATCTGTCGGATTCGGTGGCCATGTTCGAAGCCACCCACGGCACGGCACCCAAGTACGCTGGCAAGGACTACGTGAACCCCGGTTCCGAAATCCTGTCGGCCGAAATGATGTTGCGCCACATGGGCTGGTTCGAAGCGGCTGATCTGATCATCTCGTCGATGGAGAAATCCATCCTGAGCAAGAAGGTGACGTATGACTTTGCGCGCTTGCTGGAAGGCGCGACGCAGGTGTCGTGCTCAGGGTTCGGTCAGGTCATGATCGATCACATGTGATCCAGCTTCACCGCGTCTCATGACGCCCCGTAAGCCCTTGATTTTCCTGGTGAAAGTCAGGGGTTTTTTGTTTCAACTCGTCTCAAGGTAGACCACGAGATCCCGCCACTTTGGAGGGTATTTGGGGGAGAATCCTCCAAGTTCTTCCATTTGGAGGGCTTGCAGCCGGGAGCTCTTTGGTGGGGGCTTCAAAGCATCGTTTATCGCGATGCGGGAGCGCTTCCTCAGATCAGGATTTGAGTCCGCTGAGCAGCACCTGCCAAAACTTGTGGGAATAGCCTGGCATGCCGTCATTGCTAAACACGCGACCTGCCAAGTGCATGCCGAGCTGCCGATAACTTTCCCACTGGGCCTCATCTTCCGACTGGTTTAACTCGGCTTCCTGGGGGAAGTGGGGTTGCCGCCTGTAGTGCTGAGTCACGTCGACCGACATGTTCGGGAGCTGCACAGGCTTGATGAGGATGATGCGCGCAATCAGTTCATGTGAAGCCACGCCGGAGCCGACGCTCCGTTCAGTGCCCAGTACGTCAAGCATTACGGCGCAACGGCCAGTAGCTTCGGCCGCGTTGGCCTTGAAATCTTCGGGGCGACAAAACACCTGATTGAGCAACGCCTCATTGTGCGCATGAGGATGGACCTTAAGTTCCAGGCCGTGGTCGATGCGCACCATGCGGGTCAAGTTGGCCAGCGCATCGAATCGATAGTCGGGGTCGCAGGTGAAGTCGCAGGATAAGATTAGACGGATCTGCCGCTGCTTTTGGGCTTCGGGGCGCAACAGTTCGTAGAGCCCCAATTCGTCGAAGTCTCCGCCGCCTGTCAAATACTGATAGGGGCGTTGCTCACCGAAAAAACATCCCTTGAGCTTATCGAGCAGATACAACTGTGTCGGCAACGCTCGCCTCAGCATGTCATTGCGCATCCAAGGGGTCTTCAGCGGGCCCTGCCACCAATGCCCTGAGCGCACATTGGCAAAGCCCAGAGACAGTCGCATCCCGAGATCACGAGTCATTCTCTGGTCTGTCGCGGTGTCAGAGGCCGATATACCCAACCAATCGCCATAGGTTAGAGGACGTGATACCTCGGAGGTAGCCTCGTGCGGCCAACAGATGGATTTGCCGTAAGCATAGATTCCGCCTGGTGCGACCGCCAGTGGCTTCCCTTTTCTGTTGGATTGCGCCTGTTGCTCACCCAGACTGACGGTCTGGTTGGCGCAGACATGGATGAGGTGGATGGGGGCCAGGTGGTTGCGATAGATATCCTCAAGTGACAGATGATCGCCTTGGATCGGCTCGCTCGCTTCGCTAGCATCAGTTGATGCCGAGGGCTCAAACCGCGTGTGGTTGCTGGCACCCAGATACGTCCGTGTGATTCGTTCGGTATAGGCGCTCAGACTGCCCGACAAATTTAGGAACGACGGGTAGCGCGCGACCAGCAATGCCAGCAGCATCGAGCCGGCCAAAGCCATCAAGGCGAAGTGTTCAGCTTGGAGTGTGCGTTCCACATTCGCCAGCACCAGTGGGTCGGCCCATCCGGAAGGCCAGACAAAGCTGAGAAGGATTAAATCAAGAGATACAGCCAACGACATCCACAACCCGCAGCCCAGCAGCAGGCTCAGCCAATTTAGCGGCAGTTTACCGAAGCGATCAGACAGCCAAATGACTGCCGTTTTCAGCAAACCATTATCGCTGCCTTCATCTTGCCAAGTCCGACCTCTGTTGAGCAGAAGCACAGCAGCGACGATGCCACCCCAGAGGGCGAGGAGTTTCCACATGGACAACCAAAGCCAGGCGGTCTGCCCCAATGTGTCAATGAGACCCAGGCCGAGTGTCAGCAACAGTATCCACACTGTGTTACTCAGCCACGAAGACAGCTGATGGCGCTGCCTTGCGATCGAGCAGTTAATTGAACGTTGCGTTTGCCAGGCAGACAATGTATGCCAGCAGGCCGCGAGCAAGATGACGATGCCAATTGCGCCCATGAAGGTGCCGAGATAATATCGATTTCGTTGATAAGTAAAAAGCAAGCTTAGAGCGATCATCAAGAGGCCCAGCAGCAGGCTGATCCCGACAGGTGCATTGACGTATCGCGGCAAGGTCGTTGAGGGCCACTTCGTCGCCTCCAGATGTGGTGACAGCAGCACAGGGCGACACAGCCAGTGCGCCATGCCAAGCGGGAGAAAGGTCAACCACACTATCCCGGCGCTCAAGATCCATAGAGAACTCCACCAGATGCCATAGGCATCTCGCGTCGCATGGGACAGCAGGTCAGCTTCTAAGTCCGCATAGCTCGACCAACAGTAGGCGAGTGTCCATCGCGCAGCCTGCACGGAAGCAAGAACCAGCAGGATCAGGGTGGCCATTACTATCTGCATAGCCGCCCAGTTGAGAATGGTTTCTCCGACGTCTCTGATTCTGGATCCCGATCGATTGGCCACCACGAACCGACTGTTCCCGCGTAGCCATGCAAGTGCAGCGCTGCCAGGATACTTGGGATCAAATGACGTGTAGCGATGAGGTGCGCCGGGCGGATCCTCCTGAAGGACGCGGTAGGCTTGCGCAGTTGTTTCGAATGGTGTCTCATGGGATCGACCGGATAGGCGTCCACGAACAAACAGGCTGCATAAAAAGCCACCTATGAATCCGCCGCCACCAACCGTGCTGATGAAGTCGAATTGCGCGAGGAGCGGCCAAGGCAACTGTGGCGGTGCCCCGAGCGCGGAACTGTTTAGAGGGCCTGGAGAGCCCGCTGGATCGGGCAACTTGGCCATCATCTGTAGGACGCCAAGTCCAAGGGTGGCGCTGCGCACGCCTCCTCCAGATATCGCCAAAGCCCATTGGCCTGTAGACGCATCATGTGTCTGTTGTTCGCGCAGCGTTGTAGCAGGTCGTTGAATGCCCAGTTCTAAGCGTCGGGCGCGTGCGTTGCGCGCTTCTTCTGCGGCATCAGGTTGTACGGATGGTTGGTTCATGACGCTCATACGGTTCTCCCTGTCTCCCTTCAGCCTCAGGTAGGTCGACGAAATCTCGCAGTTCTTGGCGCACTTTACAACTGCGTTTAGCTGCCAGCAAACACGTCTCGCTCAGCGGCGTTTCGCGACTTGGATACGGCTGTCTGTGGCTTGATGAGTTTGCCCTGCATTGTTGGGGCCATGGAACGACAGTAGCTGCGAAAGCAATGACCGGGACAATCGATGTCCGTTCTTCTCTGAGCAATGCGAAGCCTGGGTGGACCATGTGCTGGCTTGATCGCCCCACGTTCCAAGCAGGCCCACGACTTCTTCAAAAGTCGTGGGCCTTTCTCATGGATTGATTCAGGCGATTCAGCGAACTTTGATGACGACCTTGCCCTTGGCGCGACCAGACTCGACGTATGCCATGGCCTCATTCGTCGATTCGAAGGGAAAGACTTTGTCGATTACCGGGTGAATGGCGCAAGCCTCGATGAGTTGGGTGATCTCACGCAATTGGCTGCCGCTGGCTTTCATGAACAGGAATGAGAAGCCAACGCCGAGCTTTCTCGCCTTTCGCCGGACGGACGAGCTGAGCAAGCGCATCACCAGCCGCACGAAGCCGGGTGCGCCGATGGCCTGCCCGAACGCCGGATCCGGTGGCCCTGAAATGGAGATGAGCTTGCCTCCACCCTTCAAAACGCGCAGGGACTTGTCGAGCGTCTTGCCGTCCTGGCTGTTGAGCACAACGTCCTGGTCGCGCAGAACAGCTTCAAGGTCTTGCGTTTTGTAGTCGACGACAACATCCGCGCCCAGGCGCTTCACCAAATCAATGTTGGCTGTGCTGGTGGTCGTGGCCACGGTGGCGCCGAGGTGTTTGGCCAATTGGATGGCAAAGGTGCCAACGCCGCCAGATCCGGCCTGGATGAAGACCTTCTGACCTCTTTTCAGCTTGGCTGTTTCAACCAGCGCTTGCCATGCGGTCAAGCCCACCAGCGGGATGGACGCGGCTTCCTCCATGGACAGGTTCTTGGGCTTGAGCGCGAGCGATGATTGCTTGACGGCGACGAACTCGGCGAAGGTACCGATCCGGAAGTCATCGGTCCGCGCATAGACCTGGTCGCCCAGCTTGAACTGCTTGGCGAGCAAGCCAAGCTTGACCACCACGCCCGCGACGTCGTGGCCCAGCACGAGAGGCATCTCATAGGGAAGAATGAGTTTGAACTCGCCAGCTTTGAGCTTGGAATCCAGCAAGTTCACGGCGGCGGCGTGAACCTCGACCAGGACCTCGTCATCGCGCAGCACCGGCGTGGGAATCTCTTCCTTGGCTAAAGTGCTTTTCTTGCCGTAGCGTTTCAGGATGAATGCTTTCATGGCGTTTCCTTGCTGGCCTCAAAGGCGCAGGTCTTTGCGAACGCCGGAGTCCAGCACGCTGGCTGGTGCGAATCGGCGCAGCAGGCGCAGGCGGCTCGCAAGTCCAGGGGCGTAACGCGCATCGGGGCGATCCGCCAGGGCGGCCTTCAACACGATGTCGGCCACCACCTCGGGGCCATCGGCGCCGACGAGCACTTCTTTCACCCGTTTGTCCACCCGGGCGCGGACATCGCGGTACACATCGATCGGCGCATCGGGCTTCATCAGGTTCGCATCAAACGGGGTGTTGATGTAGGCGGGCTCGACCGCCGAAACCCGGATGCCCAGGGTGCGCAGCTCGTGGTCAAGCGCCTCAGAGTAGCCCGCCACCGCATGCTTGGTCGCGGAGTACAAGGCCATGTAGGGCATGGGCAGGAAGCCCAGCACGGAGCCGATGTTGATGATCCGCCCGCTGGCCTGGCGGCGCATGTGAGGCACGACTGCACGCGTCATGCGGACGATGCCGAAGAAATTGGTGTCGAAGATGGCCTGAGCCTGTTCGAGCGAACTCTCTTCCGCGCCGGCAGGGGCCACACCGAACCCGGCGTTGTTGACCAGCAGGTCCAACCTGCCCTCCAACTGCATCAGTTTTTGCACGGCGGCTTCGACGGAATCATCACGCGTGACGTCGAGCGGCAGCATCTCGAACAGGCCTTCGCCGTTCTGCCCACCACGCCGGCTGGTGCCATAAACGGTGTAGCCCGCCTTGGCGAGCCGCTTGGCCGTGGCTTCGCCGATGCCCGATGAGGCGCCTGTGACGAGGGCGATCTTGCGTTTCATGCTCATGGTGTTTCTCCGGTGTGAAATGCATTTAACATGATGATCATCATGTGTAAATACGACCAAAATGGAAAGGCCTTCATCAAGGCTTCAATTGCGGGTGGGAAGCAGGTGCTTGAGCGCGGCCTCGCGCAGGCTGTCGGACAACGCAGGCTCATCGACAGCGCGGGCCAGCACCAGGGCGCCCACCATGGTGGAGATCGTGACGAGCGCGCGCTCATGGGCACCTGGCTGCCCCCAGTCTGAAGATTGCCGCGCCAGAACATCGACCATTTCCTTGATGTGCCGGGTGGTCACGCGGCGCACTTGGGGGGCTTGACGAGAGGTCTCAGATCCCAGCGCGGCCAGCGGGCAACCCATTTCAATGCCTTCGGCATGTTCCTTGGAGAGGTAGGCTCGAAGCATGGTGGCCAAGGCATTATCGGCAGACAGGCTGGTCACCGCCTTGGCGGCGGCCGCTGCCGATTCCGCACAAGCCTGGGCGGCGGCTTCAGCCAGCATGGCTTCGCGCGAATCGAAGTGAACGTAGAAAGCGCCGTGGGTCAGGCCCGCCTCCTTCATGAGGTCAGCGACGCCGGTGCCCGCATAGCCGCTGCGACGGATTGCCTTGGCAGCCACAGACACGATGCGCTCGTGCGTGGCTTCCTTGGCAGCAGTTCTGGCATTGACTTTGGACTTTCGCATGATAGACATCATATCAATTTAATTCCTGTTGTGGGCCCTCATGCTCGCCCGGCCCATGCGGCCTGATCCAAACCATGTACAACGCTGGCACGAACACCAATGTCAGCACGGTAGCCGCGATGAGCCCGCCCATGATGGCCATCGCCATCGGCCCCCAGAAGATGCTGCTGGTCAAGGGCACCATGGCGAGCACGGCGGCGGCGGCCGTCAGGACCACCGGTCGCGAGCGGCGCACCGTCGCGTCCACCACGGCTTGCGCTTGCGGCATGCCCGATGCGATGTCGCTGTCGATCTGGTCCACCAGGATCACGGCATTGCGCATGATCATGCCGCCCAGCGCGATCACCCCCAGCAAGGCCACGAAGCCAAAGGGCGCGTTGAAGATCAACAAGGCCGGCACCACGCCGATGAGCCCCAATGGCGCGGTGAGGAACACCATCCACATGCGCGAGAAGCTCTGCAGCTGTACCATCAGGATCAGCAGCATCACCACCAGCATCAGCGGGAAGACAGCGAACAGCGCCTGGTTGGATTTGTCGCTTTCTTCGATGGCGCCGCCTTGTTCGATGCGGTAGCCGGGCGGCAACTTGTCGATGATCGGCTGGAGCGAGGGCCAGATCTTCATCGTGGCCGATGGGCCCTGCACACCGTCGTGCACGTCGCTGCGCACGGTGAGCACCATGTCGCGGTTGCGGCGCCACAGCACAGGCTCTTCGAATGTGGGCACGAGGATGGCCACCTGCGACAAGGGCACCACAGCGCCGCTGCGGGTGAACAGGCTCACGTCGCCCAGTTGCTCCAGCGCCAGCCGCTCGTTTGGGTTGGCGCGCACGGTCACGTCAATCAGGTCCTCGCCGCGGCGGATCTGCGTCGCGGGGGCCCCGCTCAACACGGTCTGCATCATGGCCGAGACATCCGCGCTGGTGATGCCCAGCAGCCGGGCCTTGTCCTGGTCGAGCTGAACGCGCAAGGTCCTCACCTGTTCGTTCCAATCAAGCTGAGTGCCACGAACGAGGGGGCTTTGCCGCACGGCATCGCGCACCTGGTAGGCGATCTCGCGGACCTTGCCGGTGTCAGGGCCCACCACGCGGAACTGCACTGGGAAACCAACTGGCGGGCCGAACTCGAAGCGCGTGACGCGGCCCCGCAAATCAGGGAAGGCCCGCTCAGCGGCGAACATGTCAATCAGGCGACGCCGCACGGCTTCACGGTCGGCCACATTGGCCGTCTTGATGACGATCTGCGCGTAGCTCGGGTTGGGCAGCTCAATGGGCAGAGAGAGGAAAAAGCGCGGCGCCCCGGCGCCCGTGTAGGCGCTGAAGTGCTGAACCTGGGCATCGCGTTTCAGCACCTGCTCGAAACGCTTGACCTGGGCCTCGGTGGCCGTGAACGAGGCGCCCTCGCGCAGGCGCAGATCGACGATGAGTTCCAGGCGCGACGCGGTCGGGAAGAACTGCTGCTGCACCAAGCCCATGCCAGCGATCGCGCCGACGAAGAGCACGCCCGTGGCGGCCAGCACCGTCACGCGGTGGGCCATGCACCACTGCAGCAGACGGCGCAGGCGCTGGTAGAGCGGCGCCGCGTAGGGATCATGGGCCGCGTCGCCATGCACCTTCATGGTCTTGGGCAGCAGCACGATGCCCAGGTAGGGCGTGAACACCACGGCCACGAACCAGGATGCGATCAGGGCCACGCCCACCACCCAGAATATGCCGCCCGCGTACTCGCCACTGATTGACTTGGCAAAGCCCACCGGCATGAAGCCGGCCACGGTGACCAGCGTGCCGGTCAGCATGGGGAAGGCCGTGGACGTGTAGGCGAAGGTCGCCGCGCTGACGCGGTCCCAGCCCTGCTCGATCTTCACGACCATCATCTCGACGGCGATGATGGCGTCATCCACCAGCAGGCCCAGGGCAATGATCAGCGCGCCCAGCGAGATGCGGTCCAGGCTCCAGCCCGCCGCCAGCATCACGATGGCGACAATCGCCAGCACCAGGGGCACGGAGGCCGCCACCACGATGCCCGTGCGCCAGCCCAGGAAGAGGAAACACACCGCCAGCACGATGGCCAGCGCCTCGAGGAAGGAGCGCTCGAACTCCCACACGGACTCTTCGACGATGTTGGGCTGGTCGGCCACCTTGTCCACCACCACGCCCACGGGCAGGCTGGCCTTCAGCGCGGCCATGCGCGACTCGAGCTCGCGGCCGAGCGTCAGGATGTTGCCGTGCCGGTCGAAGGTGATGGCGAGCATCAGCACCGGCTTGCCGTCATGCCGCACGGTGAACGAGGGCGGATCTTCCAGCCCCGCGCTGACCTTGGCCACATCGCCCAGGCGCAGCAGCTTGCCGCCAGCGGTGATGGACACATGGGCCACGTCGCGCGCATCGCGCAGGGTGCCATCGACCCGCACGAACACCTGGTCGCCGCGGCCTTCGGTCGAGCCCGACGGGCTGACGGTGTTCTGGCGCGCCAAGGCCTCGATCACGGTCTGCGCACTGATGCCCAGCGAGGCCAGGCGCTGGCTTGAAAACTCGACGTGGACCTTCTCGGCCTGCCGTCCGAACACATCGACCTTGGTCACGCCTGGTTGGGTCTGCACCTGCCGCTTGATGTCTTCGGTCAGGACTTGCAGTTCAGGCCAGCTCAAGTCAGTGGCGCTGATGGCGTACATCACGCTGTAGACATCGCTGAACTCGTCATTGAAGATGGGCCCCAGGACGCCTTCGGGGAACTGGTGGCGCACGTCGCCGATCTTCTTGCGGGCCTGGTACCAGGCGCGTTCCAGATCGGCCTTGGACGTGCCGCCCTTCATCCAGAGGTTGACGGCTCCGTAGCCCTGGCGCGAGAAACTGCGGATAAAGTCGACGCCCTCCATCTTTTGCAACTCGCGCTCCATGCGGTTGAGCACCTGGTCCTGCACCTGCTGGGCCGAGGCGCCGGGCCAGGCCACCACGGCGGTCATCGTCGGCACCATGAACTGCGGGTCTTCCAGGCGGCCCAGTCGCGTGAAGGCAAAGGCGCCCACCAGGAGGCTGCCAATGATCATGAACAGCACCATGGCCCGGTGCGTGACAGCCCACTCAGAGAGATTGAAGGACTTCATCACAGGCTCCCGGGGCGCATGACGGCCTGCACCTTCATGCCCGAATCGAGCTTCTGCGCGCCCGCCGACACCACCAGCACGCCATCGGGCAAGCCGGTCACACGCACCTGGTCGGTGGATTGCGACAACAGCGTCACTGTCTGGCGCGTCAAGGTGCCGACCTTGTCATTGACCAGCCAGACCGACGGGGTCTTGTTGGTCGTGAGCAGCGCGCCCGATGGCAGTTCGGCCGAAGCAGTGGTGCCCTTTCGTGTCAGTTGCACATCGGCCGTCACGCCCATGCGCAATCCCGGTGGTGGCGAGGCGATGGCGTAGCGCGCCCGAAAGGTGCGGGTCTGCGCCGAAGCGCTGGGCGCCAACTCGCGCAGCTTGAGCTTGACCAGATCGGGCATGCCAGCAATGCGCGCTTGGCTGATTTGGTTGCGCAAGTCCGCGGCGAGGGCTTCAGGCACATCCACCACCACCTCCAGCTCGCCGGGCTTGGCCAGCACCATCACGGCCTGCCCTTCTGCCACCATTTGCCCCACCTCGACCTGCAGGCCGGTCACCACGCCATCGAAGGGCGCAGCCAGCACCGCATAGCCCGCCCGGTTGCGCAGCACCTCCAGCTGCCGTTCGGCCTGTACCAGGCGCGCCGCAGCCGCATCCGAGCGGGCCTGTTGACGCTCTTGGTCGGCCGCGCCCACCGAGCCGTCGGCCAGCAGTCGTTTGAAGCGTGCCGCATCGCTGGCCGCCTGCGTGGCGTCGACCTGCGCTGCGCGCAGTTGCTCTGCGGCGGCGTCTGCGGCGAGTTGGTAGTCGGCCGCGTCGATACGTGCCAGCGGCTGACCGGACCGCACGGTCTGGCCGATATCAACCAGGCGGGCCGTGACCTTGCCCCCGGCGCGGAACGCCAGATCGCTCTCAATGCGCGGGCGAATGGCGCCGCTCAGGATCCGCACGTCTTCGCCGTGGTCGTTGTGCACCGGTGTGACGTAGACGGCGGGGATTGGCGGCGCTTTTTCAGCGGCGGGCGAGCAGGCGGTGAGAACCGCCAGCCCACTGAGGACCAGGCCAGTCCAGACCAGGGCGTGGGCGAGCTTCATCAAACGGAAGTCAGAGGCGTCAATCATGGCAAGCTTTCAGGAGCAAGGCTGGAGGGCATGGTGCTGGTGTTGGTGGTCATGGCGGCAGGCGTGTCCTGCCATCCGCCGCCCAGGGCCGAGGCGAGCTGAACCGTGTTCAGCGCCAACTGGGCTTGGCCATCGATGGCCGACAGTTCGGCGGCGATCACGGCACGCCGTGCATCAAGCAGTTGCAGCAGGTCGATCTGGCCTTCGCGGTAGAGCGAATCGGCATGGCGCAGACCCATGCGCCGCTGCTGGGTCGTGGCGTCCAGCGCGGCCGAGCGATCACGCTCCTGGGCCAGGGCCACCAGGCTGTCGTCAACGTCCTTGACGGCGCCAAGCACGGCCTTCTCGTACTGCAAGGTGGCCATGCGCTCTTTGGCCGATTGCCGCTCAACGGCGGCACGCAAGCGGCCTGCATCGAACAGCGGCATGGTGAATGCCAGCGCCGCAGTGCTGTACCGCACCGGTGACAAGTCCAGCGCATTGAGGCGCAGGTCCTGCCGCCCGAACGCCGCGGCCAGGAAGAACTTGGGCCACCGGTCGGCCTGGGCCTCACGCAAGCGTGCGGCTTCGGCCATGAACTGCTTTTGCGCCACGCGCAGATCGGGGCGCCGCATCAACAGATCGACAGGCTGCCTGGCGGACAAGCGTGGCGGAGTGGGCAGCCATGGCGCGGTGGACGGATCGAGCTCAGCCAATGGCCGGTTGGGATTGGCGCCCACCAGCACGGCCAGTTGAGTCTCGGTGACGGAGACGAGGGTCCTCAAAGGCGGCAGTTGCGCGGCCAGCGCTTGCACCTCGCCTGCGGCCCGCGCCACGTCGAAGCGACTGGCCAGGCCCGCGGCCTCCCTGCTGCGGGTCAGCCGCTCGGTGTCGGCCTGGGCTTTCAGCAAGGCATCCAGCTTGGCCAGCCGCAGACGTGCGCTTTGCCAAACGATGTACTGCCGCGCGACTTCGCTGCTCACCAGCCAGCGCGCCACGTCCACGCCTTCTTCAGCGGTCAGCGCATCCAGCTCCGCGGCATCGGCGCCAGCGCGTGCAGCGCCAAACACGTCGAGCTCCCACCCCAGGTCAAGCGCGCCCCGGTAGGCCCGTGTGTCGGGCTTGCCTTGCTTGACCTGATCGGGCAAGCCGCTGCGCTCGTCGGACGCCGACCCTGTGAGTGACACGGTGGGCCAAAGCCTGGACGCTACCGCCGTCTGCCCAGCGCGGGCTTGCCGCGCACGCTGCACGGCGATGCGGACATCGTGGTTGGCCGATTGGGCGCGCTGAACCAGGGCCATGAGGGCGGCGTCGTCAAAGCTTCGCCACCAGCTTGACTCGACAACAAGCGCCTGGTCTGGCGCCTGCCGAAAGCTGGCGTCTTCGGCGGCCGATACATCGGGCGGCTCGGGTTTGGGCGAGGCGCAAGCCGACAGCAAAGCGGCCAGGCACACGGCGAGCAAAGGCGGCAATGGCCGAAGCCTCAATGGCGAAAAAGACATGATTTCGCTTCAATGGTTGACAGTGTCTACCATTTTGCTTACAAATGTAGACAGTGTCAACCAGCTGTCTTCACCCAGTAAACTCGCACCTCGAATCCCACCACTAGACTCCACCGCATGCCCAAGAAAAGCCCATCACCCGCGGCCCCCCTCGATCTGCGAGAGGCGTGTGTCATCGCCGCTCAAGAAGTCATCGCCGAAAAGGGTGTGGAGAACTTGAGCCTGCGGGATGTGGCCCGAAAACTGGGGGTTTCGCATCAAGCGCCTTACAAGCACTATCCCAGCCGTGACCACCTCTTGGCCGAAGTGATGCGACGCTGCTTCCAGAGGTTTGCCGAGCACCTGGACGCCCGTGGCCAGTTCGACGACCCCAAGGGCGACTTGGCTGCGCTAGGGCGCCAATACCTCAGCTATGCACGGGATCACCCGCTGGAATACCGCCTGATGTTCGATACCCAGTGGCCCGAAGCAGCGGAACACCCTGACCTCATCAGAGACGCCGTCCACACTTACGACATCCTGCGCAAGGTATTGCGCCGCTTGCATGGAGACTCCGCCAGCCTGCACGACCGAGTGGATCTGGATGCACTCTATATTTGGTCCACTGTGCATGGCATGGCGGGCGTGATGAATGGCAACTGCATTGACAAGCTGAACTTGAAGCCGAAGGTGATCGAGCAAGCCATCGAACACGTCATCAAGATGGTGGAGTTGGGATTGTCGAGTTTTTCAGAAGCAGGCTGATTGAAGATGCTGAAGTCCGCGGCGATTTGGCGCAACGAATCGCCTAGACATTCAGTTCGAACAGGGCGTGCTGCGACTGGCCACTGTTGCGCGCGGGCGCGGGCTGCAGCCAGATTTACATGAATTGATCGATCACGTGTGACTTTGTTTCACCGCGTTTCATGACGACTCGCAAGCCCTTGATTTTCTGAGCGAAAGTCAGGGGCTTTTCTGTTTCAGATCGTCTCACGGCAGACGGTCGAGTGGTGCCAGCGGTGGACTTCGTTGGTGCTGAAGATCCTGTTGAGGTAGCCGCTGCGCAGATCAAGGTGCGGCCGCACCCAGCAACACCTCGGTGGGCACACCGATGAGCCACAGGGGCAGCATGCTCGCCAAGGCGTTGAGCAGATGGTTGAGGGGGTGAAAGCGGAAGTTGTTCAGCCAGTACAGCCGTTGGCTGCTGTGGTGCAAGGCGTGCAGCCACCACAGCGCTGTCACGGTGTGGCGCGCCCGGTGCGCCCAGTATTTGGCGAATTCGATCCAGACGAGGGCCAGCAGCACCTGCAACAGGAAAGGCGCGCCGGTTGGAAACAAGGGCAGGGTACCGCTGTCAGGCAGCAGGGCCACGGCCAGGACCGGCAGCGCCGCTTTGATGGCCGGGTCGACCAGCCCGATCAGCGTCACTGCGCTGACCGCATCGGTGCGGCCATCGCCATGAGGAATCCGCCAGCGCGCCTTAAAAGGCATCACGCGCTCCAGAAGTGCCCCCGAGGCAAGCACCATCAGGCTGCAGGCCACGACGATCAGTTCAAGCGGCCAGCCAAGCGCCCGGCCGATCAGAAAGGCGCCCAGGCCGCCGCCAACGCAGAGCAGGTAGAGATGGTGAGTCAGCAGGGTGCGCATGGCTGTGCCCCTCAGCGGTGAGGTAGCCCAGCGGCGCGTTCATCTGATCGAAGGACAGGCTGGTGGTCGGCACGACCAAGGAGGTGGCAATGGCCCCGGGGGGGGGGAGCCCGGTGGGGCCCTGGGATTTGTGCAAGCGATTGCCGAATGGCGTTTCGACCCGCTCGCGGCACCGAGAGGGCTACCCAGTGGTCCCATAGGGTCATATCGCGGTGGAACTTCTTGCCCACCGATTGCTCTACACTTTCATCATGCTTAATCGCCTGCGCTTAGTCTTGGTGTGTCTGTTGGCCCTTGCCCTTCCGGTGCAGGGGTTCGCGGCCGCGACCATGTTGTTTTGCGTAGGCGGTTCCCACCACAGAGGAACGGCTCAGGTCGGCAACCCCTTGCTCATGGGCGGTGACCACGATGTTGGCACCTCCCATGAGCATCCGGCTGGCACGCCCGCTCACGCACACGTGGGAAATCACTCCAGTGATGCCGCAAGTCCACATGGCGACAGCGCACAGATATCGGCATCCTCCGAATCCGGGCAAACTCTCCAGCTTGCGTCCACCGTGGGTTCCAAGTCGAACGACAAATCGGTGGTCAAGGTGGATGGCAAGTGCTCTGCTTGTTCGGCCTGTTGCGCCTCCGTGGCGCTTCCTTCTGCCTTGATGGTGTTCCAACCCGTCAAGGCTGACTCGCCTCTGGTGGCCATCGTCACCAGCGCTGCGGTGGGTTTCCTCACCGACGGTCAAGACCGGCCCCCACGAACTTTCCTCGCCTGAGCGGCCCCGCACGGGTGCACGCGAGTGCGCTCGGCTGGTGACCGCATCGATGTCGCACGTTCGCCTGTTGTCAGGCGCAGAGCGTTGCAGTCCATCCCTGCGAGGAAAACATGAACCGATCCATTTTGTGCGGCGCGCTGCTAGTCGCAGCCGTCTTCACGCCCCTCAGTTGGGCGCAAACACCCCCGCCCCCGGTGGCCTCGGCGGCTTGGCCTGGGGCTCCCCGCCCCGCCGAGACTGCTCGTTTCGGCCCTGCGTCTGATCCGCTCAATGCCCAGGTGCCCGTGCCCGCGCTGAACGCGCGCTCGTCCTTGAGCGACTACCGCCCGTACAAGGATGCAGAGGTCGGCCCTTGGCGGCACGTCAACGACAGGGTTCGCGACGTGGGTGGCTGGAAGGCTTATGCCAGGCTCAGCCAGGAACCCGATGTGCCCGAGGGCGCGAAGCCCCCGCAGAGCGCCCCGGCCAGCAGTCCCGCGCAGCCGGGCACGCCCCAAGCTCCCGTGCAAAAACCAGTGCCCGGCGGCCACGCCGGACATGGTCACTAGGAGTCAGCCATGGACAACATCATGGTGAAGACTCTGCCGGGTGCAACCGAGATCGGCGTTCCGACGCGCTTGCGAACGGGGGGCGACCGCGGACCGTTGGGCCGCCGATGTACCGCGCTGCTCGTGTCGGCAGCGGCCGTGTTGCTGGGCGGCTGTGCCAGTTTCAGCCCGGACGGTGGCTTCGAGTCCGTTCAGCAAGTCACCCAGCAACGCCTGGGCAAGGACGTGCAGTGGGCCCGGACAAGCGATCAGCGCACGACCCTCGACACCCGCGTCGGCGAACTGCTGGCCAAGCCGCTGAGCGTGGACGACGCCGTCCAGATCGCCCTGCTCAACAACCGAGGCCTGCAGGCGTCATTCTCCGAACTGGGGATTGCCGAATCCGATCTCGTGGCGGCTGGCCGCCTGCCGAATCCCGGCTTCAGCTTCGCGCGGCTGAGGCGTGGCGATGAGGTCGAGCTAGAGCGCAGCTTCGGCTTCGACTTGGCGCATCTGATCACGATGCCCCTGGCACGCCAGATCGAGACGCGGCGTTTCGCGCAGGCACGCCAACTCGCCGCACAGGAAGTACTCAGCTTGGCCTCCGAGGTCAGAAAGGCCTACTTCATGGCCGTGGCCGCTGATCAAAGCGTGCACTACATGGGCCAGGTTCGTTCGGCTGCGGAGGCGGCGGCGGACCTCGCGGGCCGCTTGGCACGGGCTGGCAACTGGACCAAGCTGCAACAGGCGAGAGAACAGGGCTTCTACGCCGATGCGGCCCTCAACCTTGCTCGTGCGGAGCAGGCCCAAGTGGCGTCACGCGAACGCCTGACGCGACTCATGGGCCTGTGGGGCGATCAGACCGCCTTCCAACTGCCCGAACGGCTGCCGGACCTGCCCAAGAACGCGGACGAGTTGCCGGACGTCGAGCAAACGGCCATCGCCCAGCGTCTGGACATCCAGGCGGCCAAGCAGGGCACCGAACAGCTGGCACGCAACCTGGGCCTGTCGCGAGCGACCCGGTTCATCAACGTGCTGGAACTCGGGGCTGTCCACAATTCGTCGAACGAGGCGCCAACGCAAAGGGGCTTCGAGATCTCGCTGGAGTTGCCCTTGTTCGACTGGGGCACGGCACGGACGGCGAAGGCCGAAGCGCTGTACATGAAGGCCGTCAACCGCACGGCGCAGATGGCTGTCGATGCCCGGTCCGAGGTCAGGCAGGCCTACAAGGGTTATCGAAGCCAGTTCGAGGTGGCGCGCCACTACCGAGACGAGATCGTTCCGCTCAAGCAGCGTATCTCCGAGGAGAACCAGCTTCGCTACAACGGGATGCTGATCGGCGTCTTCGAACTGCTGGCCGACGCCCGCTCCCAGATCGACAGCGTCAATGGCTACATCCTGGCTTTGCGCGATTTCTGGATCGCGCGCTCCGACCTGGACATGGCCTTGACGGGCAAACCAAGTTTGAACACACCTGACGCCGCTGCGATGTCAACCGGCTCGGACGCCGGCGGCGGTCATTGAACTCAAAGGACACCTCCATGCTTTCCAGAAGAAATTTTGTCAGCGGCGCCGGGGCGATCAGCGCCGCAGTCGCCGCTGCCTCGGTCAGCAAGGCCGCCATGGCCGCCTTGCCCGAACCGGTACTCCAGACCTCGCCCAACACCATGCCGCCGCTGGTGCCCTCCACCGGGCGGCCCTACAACGCCGTGGTCACCCTCAACGGCTGGACCTTGCCCTGGCGCATGAACAGCGGCGTCAAGGAGTTTCACCTGGTGGCCGAACCCGTGGTGCGCGAGATGGCGCCCGGCATGAAGGCGCACCTGTGGGGCTACAACGGTCAGTCGCCGGGGCCGACCATCGAGGTGGTCGAGGGCGATCGCGTGCGGATCTTCGTGACCAACCGCCTGCCTGAGCGAACCTCCGTGCACTGGCATGGCCAGCGCCTGCCCAATGGCATGGACGGCGTGGCGGGCCTGAACCAGCCGGCGATCGAGCCGGGCAAGACCTTCGTGTACGAGTTCATCGCCCGCAGGCCAGGCACCTTCATGTACCACCCGCACTCGGACGAGATGACGCAGATGGCGATGGGGATGATGGGCTTTTGGGTGACGCACCCCAAGACCAAGCACCCCCTGATCGACGACGTGCAGCGTGACTTCTGCTTTCTGCTCAACGCCTACGACATCGATCCGGGCAGCTACACGCCCAAGATCATGACGATGCTGGACCACAACCTGTGGTCATGGAACAGCCGGGTGTTTCCTGGTATCGATCCGCTGGTGGTACGCAAGAACGACAAGGTGCGCATCCGCATTGGCAACTTGACGATGACCAACCACCCGATCCACATCCACGGACACGAGTTCGAGGTCACCGGCACGGATGGCGGCCCCACCTCCAGATCCAGCCGTTGGCCCGAGGTCACGACCGATGTGGCGGTTGGCCAGATGCGGCAGATCGAGTTCCTCGCGGACGAGGAGGGCGACTGGGCGTTTCATTGCCACAAGTCTCACCACACGATGAACGCCATGGGCCACAACGTGCCCACCATGATCGGCGTGGACCACACGGGGGTGGCCAAGAAGATCAACAAGCTGATTCCCGACTACATGGTGATGGGCGAGCGGGGCATGAGTGACATGTCGGAGATGGAGATGCCCCTGCCCGACAACACGGTACCCATGATGAGCGGTCAAGGCCCCTACGGCTCCGTCGAGATGGGTGGCATGTTCTCCATTCTCAAGGTCCGCAAGCACCAGCCAGCCGGGAACTACAAGGATCCAGGCTGGTACCAGGCGCCCAAAGGCACCGTGGCCTATGAGTTCACAGGCGCGCTGCCTGAGGCGCCACGCGCCAGCAGCGCGGGGGGGGCATTGACGCACCCCGCCCGAGCGCCCGGCGCGCCCACCGATGTCGAAGTACAGATTCGCAAGCCCGTTGGCGGGCATGGCGGTCACTGAGTTGACTCACCCATTCAGCCATTCGCATGGCCAACGTTCACCGAAAGGACACACCATGACTCATCCCATCCTCCGCTCTGCGCTGTCGGCCACTGCGCTCGCTTTCCTGGCTGCGTCGTCACCCTCTGCCTTGGCCGATGGCGCGGCAGGCCATCATCACGAGGAAAGCAGCGCGATCGGCGTGCCCGGCGAGCCCAGCCAAGTCACACGCACCGTCAAGGTCGATATGAGCGACAACATGCGCTTCACCCCTGCGAATTTCAACGTCAAGCAGGGAGAAACCGTGCGCTTCCTGGTCCGCAACGTGGGGCAACTCAAGCACGAGTTCGTGCTGGGCACGCAGAAGGCGCTGCTGGAACACTATGAGCAGATGAAGCAGAACCCGGAGATGGAACATGCCGACCCGAACATGGTCACGCTTGATCCTGGAAAGAAGGGCGAGGTGATTTGGCGCTTCACAAAAAACGGGGCCGTCGCCATCGGATGTCTCCAACCAGGGCACTACGACGCGGGCATGAAGGGTTCAGTGAAGGTGGCCGCCGCCGTCCACAAGTCTGGCAAGACTGCGCCCAAGCAATCTGACACCGGGTACCACGCTCCGCACTGATGCCAACGTCATCGCCCCAACCATGAGTCGGCTTGCATTCGTCAACTCGGCTAAGCCTCTTTACAACCTCTTCAACTTGAAGGGATCACCATGAACACACGCCACCTCATCATTCAAAGCATTTTCGCCAGCGCGCTTTCTGTGGCCGCCTTGACGGCCACCGCGGCCGACCACATGGCGCCAGGCAAGGGCGCGGCGATGGCCCCGACCAGCAGCCAAGCGACTCCGACGGCCGCCAGCGCCGCCGGCGGCGCATCGGCGGCCGTGATGGCCGATGGTGTCATCCGCAAGATCGACAAGGACAACAAAAAAGTCACGATCAAGCATGGCGAAATCGCCAACCTTCAGATGCCGGGCATGACCATGGTCTTCCAAGTCAGAAACGCCGCGTTGCTGGACAAGATTCAGGTCGGCGACAAGGTCAAGTTCCACGCGGAAAAACAGGAGGGCGCCATTGTCGTCACCGACGTGCAGACAGCCCCGTAAATCAGCCCACAGCGGGGGTGGCGCAGGCGCAATGGGGGGCGGTAACTTTTTCAAGCGAGCCGCAACATTTTCTTGAACCGGACGCATGCCACGTGGTGAACACGAAGGCAGAGGTTGGCTCGTGTCAAAACCGGGATTAGAGGGTGGCCAGCGTGGGCCCCCGCCTTGCAGGGAAGCAGGGGCCAGTCGTTGGCCAGCCCCAACCCCATCCAAGACATCGAAAGGATTCCACATGAGCCACCAACAATTCGCAAGTTGCATCGAGGCCTGCAACGCATGTGCCACGGCCTGCGAGCACTGTGCCACCGCTTGCCTCGACGAGAAAGATCCCAAGGCCATGGCCCGCTGCATCCGTTTGGATCTCGATTGCAGCGCCATCTGCCGTCTTGCCGCTGCCGCCATGGCGCGCGGCAGCGAACAGGTGTCGGCCATCTGCGCCCTGTGCGCTGAGATCTGTGAAGCCTGTGCCGAGGAATGCGGCCGTCACCAGATGGACCACTGCCAGGACTGCGCCACAGCGTGCCGTCGATGTGCACAGGAGTGCCGCAGCCTGGGCCAGGCCGCTGGCTCGTCAGTCAGGCAAGGTGCCACGGCGCATGCCCATTGATACATCGACATCTACCCACAACCCCACCGACAAGGAAGCCCACATGAACGCTGACAAACACAGCTCTCTGTCCCAATTCGCCGCAGCCGCTTTGGTCGCCATGGGCATGACCCTCGGCGCAGCGCAGGCCCAGACGACGCCAGGCGCGCCAATGCATCCCGTGGAGCACTCGCAGGGGGCGATGCACAAGGGCGCCGACATGAAGCCAGGACACGACCACGGCTCAACCGAGATGGGTGAGTCCATGCACAAGGGGATGCAGTCGATGCAGGAGATGAAGATGTCGGGCGATGTCGATAAGGACTTCGCCACGATGATGAAGATGCACCATCAACAGGCCCTTGAGATGGCCAAGGTGGAGATCGAGCATGGCAAATCCGCGCAACTCAAGGCCATGGCCAAGAAGATGATCAAAGACCAGACCAAGGAGATCGGGCAGTTGGACAAGTGGTTGAAGTCGAATCCTTGAGCATGGGTGCGATTTGATCATCAGGGGGCGTGATTTTGGGTCTGCAACACGTGCTGATGACACGGGCTGATCCACCCAGCACCTTGAAGCCAGTGCGGGATAAATGTTGGGTCAAACGACCGGGTAGCCTGCTTCCGCCAGGACATCGACGATGGCTTGGCGTTCCTGCAAGGTCTCGACGGTGACCTGGTGTTGGGCCAGGTCAACCTGAACCTTGGCTTGGGCGTCCACGGATTGGACAGCCTGGGTCACTGCCTTGACACAATGGCCACACGAGATGGAGGGAACTTGGAACTCAAACATGAGGAAACCTCGAAATGGGTTGATGAGGCACAAACTTTCAAGCTTCCCACGATGGTAAGGTCAACGGTAGGGGATTAAATCACCGGCCTCTTGACCTTCCCATGATGGGAAGCTGCAAAGTTGGTGCGTTGATTGTTCTGAAGAAAGACCATGCCATGAACGCACTGCCTGTTGCCTTTGTACCTGAGACGCCCTTGCAAGAGTGGACGATGTCGATTGAAGGCATGACCTGTGCCTCGTGTGCAGGTCGAGTCGAGCGGGCCTTGAGCAAGGTGCCGGGGGTGACATCGGCCCAGGTCAATCTGGCCACGGAGGTGGCCACGGTCCAGTCTGCCAGCCACGACGTGTTGATGCCGGAGTTGGTGGCTGCGGTTGAAAAAGCGGGCTACGCAGCGCGCCCCATTGAATTGGCCGGTGAGCCAGAAGTGGCTCAGCCACGCCCCTGGGCGCCCGATTGGTGGCCCATCGCGGTGGCAGCAGCTTTGTCGGCACCGTTGGTTTTGCCGATGATCGGGATGCTGGTGGGCCAGCACTGGATGCTGAACGGTTGGTTGCAACTGGCCTTGGCCACGCCAGTTCAGTTCTGGTTGGGCGCACGCTTTTACATCGCGGGCTGGAAAGCCTTGCGGGCGGGTTCGGGCAACATGGACCTGCTGGTGGCACTGGGCACCTCGGCGGGCTACGGTTTGAGCCTGTACATGCTGTTGCGCCATGGCGGGCACGACATGCCGCACCTGTACTTCGAGGCTTCGGCGGTGGTGATCACTTTGGTCATGTTGGGCAAGTGGCTGGAGGCGCGCGCCAAGCATCAGACCACCGAAGCCATCCGGGCGCTCAACGCGCTGCGCCCTGAGACGGCCCGTGTGCGCCGGGCAGGGCAAGATTTCGAGGTGCCCGCGGCGCAGGTTCGGATCAACGATGTCGTGGTCATCCGCCCCGGCGAGCGCGTGCCGGTGGATGGCGAAGTGACCGAAGGCAGCAGCGAGGTCGATGAGTCGCTGATCACGGGTGAAAGCCTGCCGGTGGCCAAACACGAGGGTGATCTGGTCACCGGCGGATCAGTCAACGGCCAGGGCCTGCTGCTGGTGCGCACAGCAGCGGTGGGCGCGGAGTCCACTTTGTCGCGCATTGTTCGCATGGTCGAGTCTGCGCAAGCCAAGAAGGCGCCCATTCAGCGCCTGGTGGACCAGGTCAGCGCGGTCTTCGTGCCGGTGGTGATTGGCATCGCCGTCGTCACTTTGCTGGCCTGGGGCTTGGGCACCGGCCAATGGGAGAGCGCCATCCTCAATGCCGTGGCCGTTCTGGTCATCGCGTGCCCCTGCGCCTTGGGCCTGGCCACGCCCACCGCCATCATGGCGGGCACCGGCGTGGCAGCACGCCATGGCATTCTCATCAAAGACGCAGAGGCTCTGGAGCTGGCGCACGCGGTCAAACTGGTCGCCTTTGACAAGACCGGCACCCTCACGGAGGGCAAGCCCCGCTTGGTGGCTTGGGAAGCGGCCAGCGGCAGCCAGGCCGAACTCCTGGCCGACAGCGCAGCCATCCAGGCGGGCAGCGAGCACCCATTGGCCCACGCCGTTTTGCAGGCAGCGAAAGACGAAGGCCTGTCGGTGGTCGCCGCGCATGAGGTCCGGGCACTGGCAGGCCGAGGCATGGCGGCCGTGGTGGGCGGGCGAGACCTGAGGCTGGGCAGCACCCGCCTGATGCAAGAGCTGGGGGTTGAGCTGAACGTGCTGCAAGCGCGGGCCGGCCAGTTGCAGCAAGAAGGGCGCACGGTGTCCTGGGTGGCCGATGTGAGCAAGCCGGGCCAGCCGCTTTTGCGAGGATTGCTGGCCTTTGGCGACACGGTCAAGGCCTCGGCCAGCCGAGCGATTTCGCGCCTGCACGAGCACGGCGTGCGCACGGTGATGTTGAGCGGCGACAACCGGGGCAGTGCCCAGGCCGTGGGCCAACAACTGGGCATTGACGAGGTCCGCGCCGAGGTCTTGCCCGAAGACAAGGCATCCATCGTGAATGAGCTCAAAGCGTCAGGCCTGCGTGTGGCCATGGTGGGCGATGGGATCAACGATGCCCCGGCCCTGGCCGCCGCCGACGTGGGCATCGCCATGTCCACCGGCACCGATGTGGCCATGCACGCGGCGGGCATCACGCTGATGCGGGGCGACCCGGCCTTGGTGTTCGACGCGATTGACATCTCTCGGCGCACCTACGCCAAGATCCGCCAGAACCTGTTCTGGGCATTTGCCTACAACGTGGTCGGCATCCCGCTGGCCGCCATGGGCCTGCTCAACCCCGTGATCGCCGGTGCGGCCATGGCGTTCAGCAGCGTGAGTGTGGTCACCAATGCCTTGATGCTGCGCCGCTGGAAAGGAAGCTCGACATGATTGCTGGACCCCTGAACATTGGCCAGGCGGCCGCGCTGTCTGGCGTCTCGGCCAAGATGGTGCGGTACTACGAATCCCTGGGTCTGCTGCCCAAGGTGGCGCGAACGCAAGCCGGGTATCGGCAATACGGCGAGCGCGAGGTGCACACCTTGCGCTTCATCAAACACTCGCGGCAATTGGGGTTTGGCATGGCCGAGGTGGCCGAGTTGCTGAAGCTCTGGCAGAACCGCAAGCGCTCCAGCGCCGACGTCAAACGCATTGCCCTGGCCCATGTGGCCGACCTGGATCGGCGCATGCGCGAGATGGCCGAGATGAAGCACACCCTGGAGCGCCTAGCCCAGTGTTGCCATGGCGACAGTCGGCCTGACTGCCCCATCCTGGAAGAATTGGCCGACTAACGCAGCCAGGTGATGGCCAGGCCCACCAGGGCGCACAGGCCCAGCAAGGGCATCACACCCAGTTTGAAGCGGAACAGGGCCACCGCAGCGCCCAGCGTCATCAAGGCAGACACCCCATCGAAACGGCCACTCAGGCCTTGGGGCCACAGCACGTGGTACGCAAAGAACATCGCCAGGTTCAGGATTACCCCGACTACCGCTGCCGTGATGGCCGTCAACGGTGCGGTGAACTTCAACTGCCCATGTGTCGATTCGATCAAGGGGCCGCCTGCCAGGATGAAGATGAACGATGGCAGGAAGGTGAAGAAGGTCACGACTGAGGCCGCCACGGCGCCAGCCAGCATCAGCGCATCTGGCCCCAGCACTTGCTGCGTCCAGGCTCCCACAAAGCCGACAAAGGCCACGACCATGATCAGTGGTCCGGGCGTGGTCTCGCCCAAGGCCAGGCCGTCGATCATCTGAGGCCCCGTCAGCCAGTGGTAGTGCTCCACCGCGCCTTGGTACACATAGGGCAGCACCGCATAGGCACCGCCAAAGGTCAGCAGGGCGGCCTTGGTGAAGAACCAGCCCATCTGCGTGAGCGTGCCGTCCACGCCATGGGTGAACAACAGCAGGGCCATGGCGCCAGCCCACAAACCCAGCCCCATGACCAGCACCTTGACCAGGTGGCCGCGGCTGAAGCGCACATGCGCAGGCGTGGGTGTGTCGTCATCAATCAACGCAGGCCCGTAGCCGTGCTGCGTGCTGCCATGGCCACCACCCACGACAAAAATCTGCGGTGCCATCCGCCCTCCGACATGCCCGATGAGGGCGGCGATCAGCACGATCACAGGGAAGGGCGCCTCCAGCGCAAAGATGGCCACGAAAGAGGCCGCTGCGATGCCCCACAGCCAGCCGTTCTTCAAGGCGCGTGTGCCGATGCGGTGGGCCGCGTGAATGACGAGGGCCGTCACCGCGGGCTTGATGCCGTAGAAGATGCCCGCCACCACCGGCACCTGACCGAAGGCCACATAGACCCATGACAAGGCCCCCAGAATGAACAGCGAGGGCAGCACGAACAAGGCCCCGGCCACGATGCCGCCCCAGGTGCGGTGCATCAACCAGCCGATGTAGGTGGCCAGTTGCTGGGCCTCGGGGCCGGGCAACAACATGCAGTAGTTCAGCGCGTGCAGGAAGCGTTTTTCGCTGATCCAGCGGCGGCGCTCGACCAACTCGGTGTGCATGATGGCGATCTGACCGGCCGGGCCGCCAAAGCTGATGAAGCCCAGTTTGAGCCAGAAGCGAAAGGCCTCCCAAAAAGTGACGGGGGCAGGGCAGGTGGTGGTGCGGGAGGTGTCGGACATGCGCAAGTCTAGTTTTCAGGCTGCGTCAATGCTTTCAGGTGCCAGCACGCCGCTCCAGGTTCTTGTTGTTAGAATGGGAATCATTCTCATACGCATTTGCGTGTGATGAATTTTCCATTCACCAAGCCTGGAGTATCAGATGGCTAACCACACCCCGAACCTGAGCTTGCACCGACCATCGTGAAGAAGGCTGTGGTTCTCAGTGCCCGCGAACGTTGGGCCGTGGCATCCCGTGCGTTAGCGGCGATCCTGGGCGGTTATGTGATTGCCGCGCTGTTCACTGGCGCCTTGGCCATGTACTTGCCTGGCAGCCGCTTGGAGGCGACCTTGACGGCCATGATGTTGTCGTTCGCGGTATACGCCTGCGCGGTGATCTGGGTTTTCTCTGCCCGTTCGGCATGGCGAGCGTGGTGGGGGTTGGCCGTGCCTGCGGCGGTCCTGGGCGCCCTGATCGGGTGGTCCCGATGAAAGAAGGTTTCCGTCAATCCATGGCCTGGTTGCACACCTGGTCCGGCTTGCTGGTCGGTTGGGTGCTGTTCATGATCTTTGCCGCCGGCACGGCCACCTACTTCCGCCAGGAGATCACGCAGTGGATGCAGCCCGAGGTCTTGCAGGCCCACGCGGGTCCGCAGGCAATCACCCATGCCCTGAACGCTTTGCGTCAGAAAGCACCTCAGGCCAGCCGTTGGAGCATTGAGCTGCCCACACCACGCGAGCCTGCTGTGCGCATTGGCTGGGTCGAGCCGCCACCACCTCAAGCCAAGAATGCCCGAGGCCGTTTCAAGACCGAGTTCCTGGACCCGGCCACCGGCGCGGTCTTGAAAACCCGTGAAACCCGGGGCGGGGAATTCTTCTACCGTCTGCATTTCGACCTGCACTACATGCCGGCGATCTGGGCGCGCTGGATTGTGGGTTTTTGCGCGATGTTCATGCTGGTGGCCATCGTCAGCGGCGTGATCACGCACAAGCGCATCTTCAAGGATTTCTTCACCTTCCGGCCGCGCAAGAATCAACGCTCCTGGCTGGATGCCCACAACGCCACGGGCGTGCTGGCTTTGCCCTTCCATCTGATGATCACCTACAGCGGCTTGATCACGCTGATGACGCTGTACATGCCCTGGGGCGTGATGACGGCCTACCAGGGTGATCAGAAGGCTTTCACCGCCGAAGTGTTCCCACAGACGGTCGTGCCCAAGCCCATCGGCCAGCCGGGCACACTGACCGCAGTCGAGCCTTTGCTGGCCCAAGCCCAGGCGCGCTGGGGCCAGCCGACGGGCCGCGTCACGGTGCTCAACCCGTTGGATGCCAGCGCGGTGATCGAGGTTCAGCCGATTGACGAGCGCCGCATCTCGCTCAACGGGCCGACGATGACGTTCCAGGGCAGCAGCGGTGCCTTGTTGTCGGTGCGGGGCGACGATGCGCCCGCCGCCGCTACACGTGGGGTGCTGTATGGCTTGCACGTGGCCCGCTTCGCCGAGCCTTGGCTGCGGGCCCTGTTCTTTGTGTCTGGCCTGGCGGGTTGCGCCATGGTGGCCACGGGGCTGCTGCTGTGGGCGGTGAAGGAACGTCAAAAGCACGCCAAGCAGATCCGGCATGGCATGCCCATCAGCTTCGGATTGAGGCTGGTTGATGGCCTCAACATCGGTGCGATCGCTGGCTTGCCCATCGCCATCGCCACCTACTTCTGGGCCAACCGTTTGCTGCCTTTGGACTTGCTTGAGCGCCCCCAGCAGGAGATCACCTGCTTCTTCACGGCCTGGGGCGCAGCCACCGTGTTTGGGTTGATCTGGCCAAAGCGCACCATGTGGCGGCTGCAGTTGGTGTTGGGGGCTGGCCTCTTCATGCTGCTGCCCCTGCTCAATGCCCTGACCACCGACGCGCACCTGGGCATCACGCTCCCGGCTGGGTACTGGGCCTTGGCAGGTTTTGACTTGACCGTGCTGGCCTTGGGCCTGGCCCTGGCCTCGGCGGTCTGGGTGCTGCAGCGGCATGGCAAGCACAAAGCAAAGGCCAGCCCATGAATTGGCCCGCCTTGTGCCTTGCCTACGCGGGCTTTGCTTCATTGAGCCTGGCCATGGATCGCCATTGGTCTGATCGCTTTGGTCGCGATGCGCAGCCTGGCCCTTGGCGTGTGCCTTTGCAACTGGCAGGCGCTGGCTTGCTGGCGGCCTCCTTGTGGGCATGCCTGGGGCAAGAAGGCTTTGGCATCGGCCTGGTGGCCTGGTTGGGTTGCCTCACGGCCAGCGGCATCGCCTTGGTGTTGACGCTGACCTATTGGCCGAAGGCCATCACCGTTACTGGCCCGCTGATGCTGCTTGGCGGTCTGGCCGTTGCGATGCGCATGCCGGGGCTCTGAGCCACCGCGCCCAAAGATTCTCTTCGTTTCCATCCTCATCCTGGAGCAGTACCCATGCGGCAACCGCAGTTCAAACTTGCGCCCATCACTTTGGCCTCATGGCTGTTGATGGGCTTTTCAACCATGGCGCATGCGCAGTCTTCTGTGGGCCAGAATGAGGCGCCTGGCGATGCTGCGGCGGCCCTGCCCACGGTGACCGTCACGGGTGTGGCGTCCGGTTCCTCCACCGAAGGCACGGGCCAGTACACCACTCGCGCGCTCAGCATCGGCAAAGCGGTGCAGTCCCCGCGTGAAACGCCGCAGTCTGTCAGCGTGATCACGAGGCAGCAACTGGACGACCGCAACTTCACCAAGCTGGAGGATGCCGTCAAGCAAACCACGGGCATCAACATCACACGGTTGGATGGTGCCGGGAACTACAACACCATTCAATCGCGTGGCTTCGACATTGGGGCCATCCAGCTGGACGGCATCCCCATTCCTCAAGGCGCCAACTATGCGACGGCGATGGACACGGCGATCTACGACCACATCGAAGTGCTGCGCGGTCCTGCGGGCTTGTTGCAGGGTGCGGGCGAGCCTGGTGGTGCGATCAATCTGGTGCGCAAGCGGGCCTTGGGCCGCCTGGCCGTTGGAGCCAACGCGGTGGGCTCGTTTGACTTCAAAAGGGCGGATGTGGATGTCACGGGGCCCCTCAATGAAGCTGGCACATTGCGCGGGCGAGTGGTCGGTGTGATTGATCGCCGCAACAGCCACGTGGACACGGTTTTCAACCACAAGCAGCTGGGCTACGGCACGCTGGAGTTCGACATCACGCCAGCGACCACGCTGTCGGTGGGCTACACGCAGCAAGAGGTCCGCGCGGCCATTGACCAGGGCCTGCCCACCTTCGCGGATGGGCGTTTGCTGGAAGTGCCGCGTTCCACCTTGGCGGGCCTGCGTGCCAACCGGCAGGATCTGGACACCAAAGACATTTTCCTGGAGCTTGAACACCGGCTGGACGATGGTGGTCTGCTCAAATTTTCGGCGCGCGATGTTTGGCGTTCTTCCTTCTACAGGGCTGCCCGGGCCAATTCGCCCGTGGCAGCCAACGGGGACATCCAGCTTCAAACGGTGGATTTCCTGCAAGAAAACCAGGACCGGAACTACGACGTGTTCTTCACCCGGCCCATCAAGCTGGGCGGCCTGACACACCGCATCCTGGTGGGCGCCAGCTACAACGAGAGCAAGGCCTATGGCGGCAACTTTGTCTACGGGCCTTTGCTGGCGTTCAATGTGTACCAGCCCAACTACGACCTGCCTTACCCCGTGTTGACGCTGCCGGGCTACAACGCGCTGACCACGCGGCGCGAGAAGGCGATCTATGGGCAGGCTCAGATCAGCGCCACTGACCGCTTGAAGTTCTTGCTGGGTGGGCGCATGAGTTGGGCAGAGGTGACCACGACGGCTCTCCGTGCGGATCCCGGCCGACATTTCACGCCATCGGTCTCAAGCATCTACGACCTCAACCAGGCCCTGTCGGCCTACGCTGCTTACTCGGAGACCTTTGTGGTTCAAAGCGCGCTGAATGCCGCCAGCAGAATCCTGCCGCCCCGCACCGGATCGCAAATCGAGTTTGGCTTGAAAGGCGAGTTTTTCAACAAGCGCCTGCAGACGCACGCTGCCATTTTTCGAATTGAAGACAAGGACCGGGCGATCACCGATCCCGCTGCCACGAACGCTTCGATCCCGGGTGGTGAGGTCCGCAGCCAGGGCTTCGAGGCCGAAGTCAGCGGCAAGGTGGCGCGTGGCTGGGATGTCTTGGCGGGCTATGCCTACACCGACACCGAGTACGTCAAAGCGCCGGTCACGCAACTGGGGCAAGTGTTCAGCGCCATCACACCGAGGCACAGCGTCAACCTGTCCACCAAGTACGCCTTGGCCAACTTGGGCTTGCCCGCCTGGACCATTGGTGGCGGGGTGTCTTACCGCAGCGAGTTCTTTTCGCAAAGTGGCACAGTGCGCGTGGTGTCTGGCGATTATTCGATCTTCAATGCCCAGGTGGGCTACAAGTTCAATGACCAGCTCTCATTGAATTTGAACGTTGACAACCTGTTTGACAAAACCTACTACGACAAGGTCTCAGCTCCCAGCGTTTCCCTCAGCCGCCAGAACTACTACGGCGAACCCCGCCGCGTCGTGCTGGCATTGCAAGCGCGTTATTGATCAAGACGACGGCACAGGCAAATCAGCGCCTGTGCCGCCCTGGCCTTTGCATTCAAAACTGAACCTGGGCTGACAGCGCCACGGTGCGCGCAGCGCCCAGCGCATTGGGTGTCAGCCAGTAGCTCTTGTTGCCGATGTTGCTGACATTCAAGCGCAGCGTCAGCGGCAGTTGGGCTATTTTTGTCTGGTAGCGTGCACCGACATCGACGGTGGCAAAGTCCGGGACGAAATCGAGGTTCGCCGGATCAACCGCCTGTTTGCCGGTGTAGTACACGCCGCTGCTCAAGGTCAGGCCCGGGACTGAGGGCAGGGCATATTCCACATAGACCTTGGCCAGTTGCTCTGCCACGTTGATCGGGGCCTTGCCGATGTGCGCTGGATTTTGGGTCTTTTGCACTTCGGCATCGAGCAGGGTCAGGCCACCCACCACCGTGATCTGTCGTGTCAAGCGCCCTGTGGCGGTCAGCTCCAATCCCCGATGCACCTGGCGTCCATTCTGAACATAGATGGGGCGAGCAGGGTCTGTGGCGTCGTAGTACTCCAGGCCCTTGTCGATCTCGAACAAGGCGGCCGTGAGCAGGGTATCGCCGATGATGGCTTTCAAGCCACCTTCCACCTGCTTGCTGACGATGGGGGGCATGACCATGCCCGCGTTGACCACCGCTGCGCTGTTATAGGTGGGTCCGGCAGTGCCGCCCTTTTCGAGGCCTTCGATGTAGCTGGTGTACAGCGTCAGGTTGGGCATTGGCTTGAACAGCACCGACGCGCTGGGCGTGATTCTGATTTTGTCGTAGGCGGTGATGGCACCGTTGACCGCGTAGGTTTTGGTGGCAATGCGGGCTTGGTTGAATCCCAGCAGGGCTGACCACCTCTCACTGAACTGGATGTCATCACCTAGCACGATGTTCTGATTGCGCGTTCTGCCAGCCAGGTACTTCGCGGTCACTGGCGCCAGAGGCTGCGTGGTCTGATAGTAAGGCTGGGACAAGTTCAGGTTGGGCGTGCTGTTGGCGGCCCAACTGCCTGCAGAACTTCGGTAGTTGGTGCGTTCATCGACATCGCCGAACACGCCCGCCGTCAGTTTGTGCTTGACCACACCTGTGGAAAAACTGGCGTCCAGGTAAGCGTATGCCGCATCATTGGTGATGTCTGGGTATTCCCAGGTGCTGGTCTCGGCCTTGTAAATGCCGTTGGCAGCTGTGAACGTGTTGTTGGCCGCGGTCAACTCGGAGGTGCTGGTGCGGTGGGCATATCCGGTGCGCACGCCGATCTCCTCAGTGGCTTTCCAGTTCAGTCGCAGGGCGGCGTGCTCCTGGGTCGTGTCCGTGGCCGTGAAGGGTTGCCCCCAGTATTGGCTGGCGTCCGGCGCATTGGGGTACTTTGCATTGTTGGACGTGGCCCAATATGCCTCGGTGCCGCGCATGTGGTACCGGCCGGATGAGGCGTCGAACTGCACGTGCAACCGGTCGCTGATGTTCCAATCCAGCGCACCGCTCACGAACTGGCGGCTGAGCGACTGGAAGTCAACGGAAGTGTCGCCATCCTGGGCCGCGACATTCAACCGGTAGGCCAACTTGCCGGCCTCGTCGATCGGTCCGCCGAAATCGCCCTGCACGATGGCGTTGCTGCCACTCGTGATGCCCATGGTGACGCTGTTCAAGCGCACATAGGTGGGCCGCTTGAGCACGTAGTTCAAGGTGCCGCCTACCGCGCCCGGCCCGTAAAGGAAGCCCGACAGGCCGGTGAGCACTTCTATGCGCTCCTTGTCTTCCATGTCCACGCCGATCATGTTGCTGTTGGGCAGGCCATCGACGCGCTTGTTGGAGCCCACGCCGAAGCCACGCAGAGACACGCCCGTGAAGAAGCGCGACTGCGGGTTGTTCAACTGCAGCACGGGGTTGATTTTGAGCACATCGTCCGGCTTCGACGCTTGCAGGTTCTGGATCAGCTCCTGAGAGACAACGTTGATCGAGAAGGGGGTGTCCAGCAAATCCTTGCCGCCAAGCGCGCCGACCTGGGATGCAGAACTGTTCCGATAGCCCTTGGCGACGCTGCCTTCTCGGGCCGCCCCTTTCACGGTGATCTCGGGCAACGCTTGGTCCGTGACGATGTCTTGCGCGAACAAGGGCGAGGTGCTGGCGGCCGCCAGCATGGCGGCCAAAGGCAATGGGCGCAGGGCCTGGGTTGGCTTGTGTTTCATGTGGGTACTGCTGGGGTCAATCAGAAACGGTAGGAAGCGGTGGCAACCGCAGTGCGACGCTGTCCGAGGAAGCAGTCGCCACGCGCCAGGCAAGTGGTGAGGTAAAGCTTGTCGGCCAGGTTGTTCACGTTCAGGGCCAGGCGCCAGTCACCCGTGTCGTAAGACACCATCGCGTCGATCAAGGTCACCGCGGGCACCTTGTTGCGATCGGTGCCGTCGGTGGAGGTGCCGATGTAACGTGCACCCGCACCGACCTTGAAGCGCCCGGGCCCAAAGGGGATGCCATACGTCAGCCAGCTCGAGGCCATGTGCTTGGGGGTGCCCGACAAGTGCGTGCCTTTTTCAGCCACGGAACCGATGGACGTGCCGTTGAGGTCGAAGATCGCGATCTTGGTATTGCTTTCGGCGACCACGGCATCGGTGTAGGCATAGCTGCCGATCCAATCCCATTGGCGATTCAAGGGGCCACGCGCCTCCAGCTCCAGGCCCTTCACGTGGACCTTGCCCATCTGCACGCTGTAGGTCGGATCGGTCGGGTGGGCGGTCTTGCGGTTCTCGTCGTACAGGTCGTACACCGCCAGCGTGTAGAGCATGCGCGAATCCAGCGGCTGGAACTTCACGCCGGCTTCCCATTGGCTGCCACGCTGTGGCTTGAAGGGTGCTCCGGCGATGTCGGTGCCGGTCAGTGGCTGGAACGATTCCGAATAGCTCAGGTAGGGCGTCCATCCGTTGTCCGCGATGTAGAGCAGCCCGGCCCGCTTGGTGTTGGCGTGGCTCTTGATCTTGGCGGCGGCCCTGTTGCCCAGCGCATCGGTCACGTTTTGGGCCTGGTCATGGCGCAGGCCGAAGGTGGCAGCCCAATGCTGACCAAACTTCAGCTGATCCTGCACATAGACCCCGGTTTGGCGCAGCGTGTTGGGCGGTTGTTCAGTCACGGCGGGGACCGTGAAGGCGGAGCCGTACACGGGCGCATACAGGTCGAACGCGGGCGTGGTCCCGCGGCCCGTGCGTTGCTCCGTCTTGATGTGTTGCGTATCCAGGCCAAGCAGCAGGGTGTGGGTGACCTGGCCTGTGCTGAATCGCGCTTCGCCTTGGGTGTCCAGCATGGACAACTTGGCGCTGTTGAGCTGGATCCCCACATCGCGAAGCACCGTGCGGTTGTTGCTGGTGTCGAACACCGGCCGAGCAGGGCGGCTCGCGCTGGGCACAGCAGTGAAGCTGGTGTACATCGTGTAGTAGTCCACCTTGCTGTCGGCAATGCGCATGTTCTGCCGCACGGTCCACGTCGGGTTGATGCGGTGGCTGGCCTGGTAGGCCACGGCGGACTGCTGCGTGTTGTACTTGTCGAAGCCCGGTTCGCTGCTGAAGGTGTTGAACGGGATCTGACCGTTGGGGTTGGGGTAGAGCGTGCCTTTCCACGGAAAGAACCCGATCAGCGACCCGCTTTTGTCCTCTTGGTACAGCGCCTGCAAATTGATCTCGGTGTCGCTGTTGGGGGCCCAGGTCAGCGAAGGGGCGATCACCAATCGGTCATCCGGCACGTAGTCAACTTGCGTGCCGCTTTCGCGGCCCACGGCCACCAGCCGGTACAGCAAGGTGCCGGTGTCGTTCAACGGACCTGTGAGGTCGGTGGCGAGCTGGTGCCGGTCGTTCGTGCCCACCTGCAGCTGCAGTTCACGCTGGGCTGTCTTTTGCGGGCGCTTCGACACCATGTTGAGCACCCCGCCGATGCCACCCTGGCCATACAGCACCGACGACGGGCCGCGCAGAACCTCGGCACGTTCCAGCGTGTAAGGGTCTGGTCGCGTGGTGTTGTAGCTGCCCGAGTTGCGCAGCAGGCCATCGAGGTACTGCGTGGGGTTGCCACCACGAGACTGGAACGAGTCGCCTCGGCTGTCAAAGTAGGCCGAGTTGATGCCAGCGGTGTAGCGCACGATGTCGGCTGCGGTCAGCGCCCCTTGCTCTTCGAAGGCATCACTGGTGATGACGGTGATCGCCTGCGGTGTTTCGGTCAGGGGCGTGTCGGTCTTGGTGGCCGCGGCACTGCGTTTGGCCACATAGCCCTGCACGGGCCCGACCGGGCTTTCGCGGCGGGTGGCCCGCACGGTGACTTCGGGGAGCGCCTCAGGCTCGGTGGCGGGGGGCTCCTGAGCCGTGACTGGCAGGGTGAAACAGGCCAGGGCGGCCCAGGCAATCGGTGATTTGGTCATGACTTACAACAGAGAAAGCGCAAAGGTTGGACGTTTGTGACGTTTGAACTGGCAGGCTGATCAGTTCGCCGGTGCCCATGGCAGACCTTCGGTGACTTCGAAGCTCAAGGTGCCAACGTGGCGTGAGCGGTCATAAGCCGCGCCAGCGGCTTCACCGGCGGTGGTGTCCTGATGAGCGGTTTCAATCACGTAGCGGCCTTTCCAAGGCGTCGTGATCGAGAAGCGGCCTTCGGCATCCGTGTGAAGAACCTTGCTCCACTTGGGCGGTCCGAACACGGTCACTTCCGTCTTAGGCACCGGCTGACCCCTGAGGGTCAGCACAAAGGTGTTGGCGTTGGGGGCCGTGGGCACGATCTCGAAGTCCAGCTTGCCGACTGTTTCGGTGCGTCCCGCCTTGGCATGGAAAACCGTGCGGCTTTTCCCGCCTTTGGCTTTGTCCTCTTTGGGCAGCAAGGCTTCCACCAGGCGCACGTCGCCGGAACCGGAGGTGGCAATCTCCAGGTGATCGTTCTTGCGCGTCAGAACATAGGCCTTGCCCAGGTCGGTGCCAAATGCCTGCAGACCCTTGATCATGTCCAGGTAGCCGCCAGCCTTCTCCCTGACGTCCTCGGCCCACTCGCCGAAATACGCGCGCGCAATGGGTGCCGTGCCATCGCGCTCAACCCACACCATGTGGGCACATGCCTGCCCACCCCAACTGGTCAGGGCAGCCAGGACGATGGCCGAGGAAATGCGTTTCAGCTTCAAAGCAGGCGTGGTGTTCATGTGCAACTCAATTCAAGAGGTGGAGCGCTGCCGGTCTGGCAACGACAAAACATTGAATGTAAATGCAAATGATTCGCAATAGCAATATATGAAGGGGCCAAACCTGCTGAATGACGTGCCTGCACCCCACAAACAGGGGGCAATTCGGACGCGATCCCCCTGTCAAGACCACGAATCCTTCGGCCGTTGTGTTTTCCCGTGGCGGCTGTCAATTGAATGGACGTTGATATACCATCGGCCCGGCCTCACGGGTGCTCGGAGGACTGCGGTGCCTGGAGCTCCTGCAGCCTTGCGAAATCACCATTTCAAAAGGGATCGTTGCCGTGCGTTTTGCGTCTTTGAATTTGAAAGTCCTGGCTGCTGCGGCCATCTTGCTGGCCACCGGTGGGGCCTGGGCTCAGCCCGTCACGCCATCCGCGGCTTCTTCCACCGCGCCCCTGCGCGAATTGGGCAAGCCCGAAGAAGACATCGCCGTGGACGTGATCGCATACCAGGTCAATGGATTGCCTGAGGCTTCTGCCGCAAGATTGGCGGCCATCACCGCACCCTTCACCGGCAAGGGCCGCAACTACGAAGACCTCGTGAATGCCACGGCTGCCGTGACCTTGTACATGCAGCGCGAGCTAGGCTACTACGTTGGCTTTGCGTACCTGCCCGAACAGCAGGTCAAAGAAGGCGTCGTGCACATCGCGGTACTCGAGGGGCGCCTGGATCAAGTGCAGTTGAATTGGACTGATACCGCCGTGCCTGTGCACCGCGACGTGCTTGAAAGCTACCTCGCCGCCTTGAAGCCGGGAGAGGTCATTCGCGTGAAAGACGTCGAGCGTGTTGTTTTCCTGGTCAATGACCTGCAAGGCGTTCGCACTCGCTTCGAAATCGGCGAAGGCCGCGAGCCTGGCACGGCGTCGCTGATCGTCACGCCCACCGCAGAAGCCCGGGTCAGCGGCCGGGTCGAGCTGGACTCTTTGGGCTCACGCTACACCGGCATGGGCCGCATCAGTGGCGGCCTGACCGTGGCCAGCCCCACCGGGCGTGGTGACGCCTTGTCCGTCAACGCCCTGAGCTCCTTCAGCGGCGGTTTGGCATTCGCGGGTGTGAGCTACGTGTCGCCCGTCGGTTCGAATGGCTGGAGGCTTGGTGCAGCCCTTTCCAAAGTGCGCTACGAGCTGGACAAAGAGTATGTTTCTTCTGACCTGACTGGCACCGTTGTCGCGGCCAGCGGCTTTGCGCTGTACCCGGTGGTGCGTTCGCGCAACCTCAATGTCTTCGGCTTGCTGAGCTATGAGAACAAGCGATTCGACGATCAGGATGCTGGCATGGCGTCTCGCAAGACCAGTGATGACGTGCAGTTGGGCGTGGTGGGTGATTTCCGAGACAACTGGCTGAATGGCGGTGTCAACACCTACGAACTCAGCTGGCTGCAAGGCCGGATGAAGTTCGATGCGGCTGATGCCACGACCGTGGGCCTGAAAACCAATTTTGGCAAGGCCAATCTGGGCTACTCCCGCCTGCAAAACCTGGTGAGCGGCCGACTGCAGCTGTACGCACGTTACAAAGGGCAGATTGCCGGGACCACCCTGGACGCCACCGAGCGCTTCGCGGTGGGTGGGCCCACGGGCGTTCGTGCCTTTGCCCCGGGCGAGGCCGCTGGTGACACGGCCCATGTGGTGAACACGGAATTGCGATTCTTGCCACCGGAGGCCTGGTTTGGGCGCTTTGCGCACGAATTGGCATTCAGCACTTTTTATGATTGGGGCCATGCCAGGCTGGCGCCCAACTCGCAATCGGCATCGACCAGCCGCAGCCTCAGTGGTTATGGCTTGGGCATGATCTGGGCCCGCCCCAGTGATTTTGCGTTGCGCCTGAACCTGGCTTGGCGTGCCACGGGCGAGCCGCTGGCCGACAACAACACCCACCAGCCGCGTGCCAATGCCGTGCTGACCAAGAACTTCTGAGCATGAATGTCGAGGCTATCCACATGACCGATCAATCACCTTTTTCTTGCGCCCACCATCGCCTGGTGCAGATCTCTTTGGCGGTGTGCTGTGCCGGTTTGTCTTCAATGGCTTGGGCTCAGGAGACAGCTTCTGCCCCTGCGTCAGGGCAATCTTCATTCGGCATGATGCCCCCTGGCGTGGCTGCCAAGAATTCCGCAGTCAAGACCATTGAGCAAACCCAAGGCACGCCAGCGACTCGGGCATTGAAGCAGGGCGATGCACTCAACATCCGTGGTGGTTTGATCACCCAGGTTGGCTCGGGGCAACCCGTGTCGGAAGGCAGCCGCGTCTTGCGTTTGCCTGGCAAGTGCACGCCCAAAACCAACAGCCTGGATTGCGTGGCCGAGGCCGGGCAGGCGCCGACTGGCGCCAATGTTTCATCCAGGGTTCGCAATAGCGTGATCGGAGAGGTTGGCGCTGGGCGCGCCGCGACCGAGGGCAGTGGCACCGTCAAGCGTAAGGACGCCTGCACACCAGCCCCTGGCAAGCTGACATGCGAATAACAAGAGTCACCGCTTGATACAAGAACCCCGCCTTGAAGGCGGGGTTCTTGTTGGTGCGGGGCGTCAATGCGGCAAGCTGTGCCCAGGCCCTCCAGACAATTCCCTGAAGTGCATGTCACTCAGGGCATCGGGTTGAGCCTGTTCCGCCGTGATGGCGTCAACGGGCTGAATGTTCTGCGCAAGCATGCCTTTGGGGCCGGCTATCAGTTCGTACTGAACTTTCGAGCCCTGCTTGAGCGTGCGGAAACCATCCATCTGGATGGCTGAAAAGTGGGCGAAAACATCTCCGCCACCCTGATCGGGCTCAATGAAGCCAAACCCTTTGGCATCGTTGAACCACTTGACAGTGCCTATTGCCATACTGTCCCTCCTGTTAGTTTGTTGTCATTTTCTAGTCCGAATCCACGGGTGTCAAGCACCAAGGATCCGGCTGGGTTTCCGGCCTTGACATGGCTTTGATTTTGTAATGTGAAATTCAGATGAAATCCAGCGCTTTGCTCCAAGCTGCGTTCAGCACCGGCATGCCTGAACAATCCACGGTGCTTTGAAAAGTCGTGAAAGCTGGGTGAATTTCCCCCCTTGAAGTCAGGTGGGTTACCGCAACATGTGAAGACACAAAGCAATCGCGTCTCGTAGAATGAATTCATGACTGAACCGTTACAACCCCACTCATCCGAACCGCCCGTTGGGCCTGGTGAAGGTGGAGAGGGGCTGGCCATTGCCGAAAAAGAAACTGTCAGCCTGGAGCCGCCAAAGCTCTACAGGGTGGTGATGCTCAACGATGACTTCACCCCCATGGAATTCGTGATCATCGTCTTGCAGGAATATTTCCGTCACGACATCGAGACAGCGACGCAAATCATGCTCAAAATCCACCACGAAGGTCGTGGTGTGTGCGGGGTCTATACCAAAGACGTCGCGGCCACGAAGGTCGAACTCGTTCTTGCCGCCGCCCGCAGAGCCGGGCACCCCCTGCAGTGCATTCTGGAGACCGCATGATTGCGCAAGAGTTGGAAGTGAGTCTGCACATGGCCTTTGTCGAGGCCCGTCAGCAACGCCACGAGTTCATCACCGTCGAGCACCTGTTGCTCGCCTTGATTGACAACCCCTCCGCTTCCGAGGTGTTGAAAGCTTGTGCGGCCAACCTGGAAGAGTTGCGCAAGAACCTTGATCAGTTCGTGCGTGACAACACCCCCACCGTGGGCGGTACCGACGAAGTCGATACCCAGCCGACCCTGGGCTTCCAGCGTGTCATTCAGCGCGCCATCATGCATGTCCAATCCTCGGGCAGTGGCAAGAAGGAAGTCACCGGTGCCAATGTGCTGGTGGCCATCTTCGGCGAGAAGGATTCGCACGCGGTGTACTACTTGCACCAGCAGGGCGTGACACGCCTGGACGTGGTGAACTACATCGCCCATGGCATCCGCAAGGCCGATCCTCCTGAGCCCATCAAGTCTTCTTCAGAGTCCAGCCCCGCTGAGACCGAGAAGGAGGAGGGCGGCGAGCCCAAGGCGTCTCCGCTGGAGCAATACACCCAGAACATCAATGTGCTGGCCCGTGAAGGCAAGATCGATCCCCTGATCGGTCGTGACCACGAGGTGGAGCGGGTCATTCAGATCCTGTGCCGTCGCCGCAAGAACAACCCACTGCTGGTGGGTGAAGCTGGCGTGGGCAAGACCGCAATCGCCGAGGGCCTG
>NZ_JAUSAR010000038.1 GCF_030652515.1 Aquabacterium sp.
CGGCGACTTTGTCGCCATCATGGGTCCCAGCGGCTCTGGTAAGTCCACCGCGATGAACATCCTTGGCTGCCTCGACACACCCACCAGCGGGAGCTATGAATTCGAGGGCGTGCAGGTCGAGCAGTTGTCGCGTAACCAGCGAGCGCTGCTGCGGCGTCATTATCTCGGCTTCGTGTTCCAGGGCTTCAACCTGTTGTCGCGCACCACCGCGCTGGAGAATGTCGAACTGCCGCTGATCTACCGTGGCGAACCCGCCGTCGCGCGCCACGCCGCTGCGGGCGCCGCTCTGGAGCAGGTCGGACTACAGGGCTGGGAGCACCACACCTCGGCCGAACTGTCTGGTGGCCAGCAGCAACGTGTAGCCATTGCCCGCGCCATCGTTACCCGACCCGCGGTGCTGCTGGCCGACGAGCCCACCGGCAACCTCGACACCCACACCAGCCAGGAAATCATGAATCTGATCAGTGCGTTCAACCGCGAGCACGGCATCACCGTGCTGATGGTCACCCACGAACCCGACATGGCGGCCTATGCGAAGCGGATCATTCATTTCGTTGACGGCCGTGTCGATAGTGACCACCGCAACGGGGAGGCAGCCTGATGCTGTGGAATACTTTACTGCTCGCCCTGCGTTCCATCCGGCGCAACCTGATGCGCTCCTTCCTGACCATCCTTGGCATCGTCATCGGCGTCGCCGCCGTCATCACCATGGTGACCCTGGGAAACGGCGCGACCCAGTCCGTGTCCGACCAGATATCCAGCATGGGCAGCAACCTGCTGATGTTGATGCCAGGCCAGCGTTTCGGTCCCGGTGCCGAGGCGGGTGCCCCCTTCAAGAGCGCCGACGTCGACGCCGTCCGCAACCAGATCACCGCCGCCAGGCTGGTCGCACCGATGGTGAACAAGTCGGCGACAGCCGTGTATCAGGCCAATAACTGGTCTACCGTGGTTACCGGCAGCAGCGGTGACTATTTCCAGGCGGGCAACTGGGAAATTGCTGTCGGCCGCAGCTTCAGCGAGGCCGAGGAACGGGCGGGAAAGGCGGTATGTGTAATCGGTGAAACCGTGCGCGACAAGCTGTTCGGCCGGCAAAACCCGGTGGGCAGCGAAATCCGCATCAAACAGTTCGCCTGCGAAGTGATCGGCCTGCTCAAGGCCAAGGGTCAGTCGTCCATGGGATCCGATCAGGACGACACCGTGGTAATGCCGCTGCGCACAGTACAGCGCCGCCTCACCGGCAGCCAGGACATCAGCCGGATGACCATCTCGGTGAAGGAGAGTGCCTCCATCGATGCGGTCAAGAATCAGCTAACCTTGCTGCTGCGCGAGCGGCGCAACATCGCTGAGAACGAGAACGACGATTTCCGCGTGATGGACACCCGGCAGATCGCCGAGACCCTCACTAGCACCACCAAGATCCTCACCATGCTGCTCGCCGCCGTGGCCGCGGTGAGCCTGCTGGTGGGCGGCATCGGAATCATGAACATCATGCTGGTGTCGGTCACCGAGCGCACCCGCGAGATCGGTATCCGCCTCGCTATCGGCGCGCTGGAAAGGGAGGTACTGCTGCAGTTCCTGATCGAGGCGGTGGTGCTGTCGAGCCTTGGCGGTCTGATCGGCATCGCTATCGCCACCGTAGCATCCATCTTCCTAGCCGGAATGATGGGCGTTCCCTACCTGTTCGACCCCGGCATCAACCTGCTGTCCTTCTTTTTTTCCGCCGCCATCGGCGTGATCTTCGGCTACTTCCCGGCGCGCCGTGCGGCCAGCCTCAATCCCATCGACGCGTTGCGCCACGAGTGAGAGGGAGCATCGCGTTACCACATGTCCATCCTTATCAATCCGACTCTCACTTGATAAATATACACATCAACTGAGGAGATAATAATCCATGCGCTAACCGAGTTCGTACAATCCGCCGCAGCCCCTTTGCCATTCCTTCTTGATCAGCATATCGTTCTAATTTCTCAGCCTTCCCCTTGGTGCCAATTCTCCCCAGGCGACGAACCAGTGTGTCATTCAATAGGGCTTGCAGCGGTCAAACGTAGAATGCCTTCCGATTCTTATCAGGTATCACGCACTCCATCTGTATGTCAAGGCAACTCATATTTGCCGGTATTATTGGATGGTTACATTTTAGGCAGCATATAAAGTTTGCCTTGAAATCTTGTATTCTTTTGCTAATGAAGATTTAACGGCACCACCTGCCACCCTGCATAGTATCTCCTGGATTTGTTCATCTTTTAGTACCCGCCCTCTTCCTATTCTGGTTCCTTTCTTTTGAGCCTGAGCAATTCCTTCCCGTTAGCGCTCTTTAATCAGGTTGCGTTCAAACTCAGCAAAAGCACCCATCATTTGCAACATGAGCTTGTTCCTCGGATTCTCATTGCTGCCTGTGAATGTTAAATTTTCTTTATGGAAAACAACCAAGACTCCTTTTCCGTTCAGATGGCTGACAATGGTTTGCAAATCAACAAGGTTCCGGGCCAGGCGATCTATAGAATGCACATTAAAGTGGACCCCTGAGTCAAGACAATTATGCACTGAGTTTAAGCTACACATTCAATTTCAAACACAGCTGGTCGGCGCTGCCCCGGTTTAGCCTCT
>NZ_JAUSAR010000045.1 GCF_030652515.1 Aquabacterium sp.
CCGCCTCCAACGGCCAAACCGCCCGTGACGCCCTGCGCGCGGACGACAATTTCGACCTGGTGCTGCTTGATCTGCACCTGGGCGAGGACGATGGCTTTGACTTGCTGGCCGAATTGCGCACGGTCTACCCCGCCCTGCCCGTGGTCGTGATCTCGGCCTCCGACCGCACCAGCGACGTCATCCGGGCCATCGACATGGGTGCCATGGGCTTCGTGCCCAAGCGAGCGACCAACGAAACCCTGATTGATGCGCTGCAGCAAGTCATGAAGGGCGGCGTCTATGTGCCGCCCATGAGCATGGGTTCCGACTTCAACCCGGGCAAAGCACCCGCCCCGATGCCCAACATCCAGCAAGAAGCGGTGCAAGCCGGCTTCCAGAGCGTGCCCTCGCTGATACAGCTGGGCCTGACACCCCGCCAGTCCGACGTGCTGGCGCTGCTGCTCAAGGGGCAGCCCAACAAGCTGATCGCCCGCGAACTGGGCTTGTCGGTCGAAACCGTCAAGGACCACGTCGCCGCCGTGCTGCGCGCGCTGGGCGTCAGCTCGCGCACCCAGGCCGTGATCGCCGTCAGCCAGATGCTGCAAAAACACAGCGGATTCTCGGCCTGGCGCCCCAATGCCCGGTAAATCATGAGCACTGCGCCCCCTGCCCTGGTGACCAACGCCCTGGCCGCACCGGACCTCCCCGCGCCGCCCAGGGCCGCCCTGGTCCCGGACACCGTCCGGTCGGTCTACAGCCAGACCGGGTCGGGGCTGTTCGGGCACATCCTGGGCATGGCGGTCACCACGGCCATTTACTGGCCCCACGCACCGCACCAGGTTCTGCTGGGCTGGGCCACCGCCTTCCTGCTGATCTGGCTGGCCCGCATCGTCGGCATGTACAGCTTCGAGCGCGCCATCAAGCACGACAATGGTCAGTTGAACCATGAACGCTGGCTGCTGCTGTGGGCCTTGGGCGCTGGCTTCAACGCTGCCACCTGGTGTGTGGCGGCCGTGCTCTTCTATGACTACGGTGGGTCGTTTGAGCGCACGGCGCTCATGCTGATCATCTATTCATTCGCCATTGGCTCCGTGCCCTTCATGGCCATGCAGACCAAGCTGTTCCTGACGTGCATGACCATGTACTTCGGGACCATGATCCTGCGCACCGCCTTCCACGGCCAGCCGCACGACCTGCACATGGCTGGCATCTGGTTCCTGCTGGGGGTGTGCACCATGTCGGTGGCCTGGGCCTTCCGCAATGTGTTCTCCGAGATGGTCAAGCACAAGCTTCAGACGCAGGATCTGGCCATCAAGCTTCGCGGCGAAACCGCCGCCGCCGAAAGCGCCCAACGCCTGGCCGAAACCGCCAACCGTGCCAAAACCCAGTTCTTTGCTGCCGCCAGCCACGACCTGCGCCAACCCCTGCACGCCATGGGCCTGTTCGCCGAGGCCCTGCGCCAGCGTAACAAGGACGAAGAAGTCGTCCACCTGGTCAACAGCATCAACAGCTCGGTCGATGCTTTGGAAGGTCTGTTCAGCGAGCTGCTGGACATCACCAAGATCGACACCGGTGCCGTCGACATCGAGCCCGAGCACTTCTCGATGCAGGAGCTGTTCAACCGCATCCGCCTGCACTTCGAACCCACCGCCTTTGAAAAAGGCCTGATGCTGAGCTTTCGGGGCGAACAGCACCATGCGCTGGCCGACCCGGTGCTGGTCGAACGCATTTTGCGCAACCTGGTCTCCAACGCCATCCGCTACACCGAAGACGGTGGCGTGCTGGTGACCTGTCGCGTGCGTGGTGAGCAGCTCTGCCTGCAGGTTTGGGACTCGGGCATCGGCATCGCCGAGAAAGAGCAAGTCCGCATCTTCGACGAGTTTTACCAAACCCACAGTGGCCGTCCGCTGGAGCCGCATCACCGCAAGGGCTTGGGCCTGGGCCTGTCCATCGTCAAGCGCCTGGCCGACCTCATGGGCGCGCCGCTGACCCTGCGCTCACGCGTGGGCCATGGCACCGTGTTCACTCTGATGCTGCCCATTGGCCGCGCGCCCCGCATGCAGCGCAGCAGCATCCCCAGCAAGCCCGCCTTGGGCGTGACGCTGGACCGGCGCCACATCGTGGTGGTGGAAGACGAGCTGGCCGTGCTGGAAGGCCTGCAGGTGTTGCTCAAGGGTTGGGGCGCCACGGTGAGCGCCTTTGACACCGTGGCCGCTGTGGAGGCCTGGGCACAGACCACCGAGGCCAAGCCTGATTTGCTGATCGTGGACTACCGACTGCCTGAACAGTTGACAGGCATCGAGGCGATCAAGGCCATGCGGGCGCGCTTTGGGCCTGAGCTGCCGGCCATCATGGTGACGGGCAGCACGATGACGGGGCATGAGGCGGATGCGGCCCAGTACAACTTCCACTTGTTGGTCAAGCCGGTGGTGCCGACCAAGCTCCGGGCGATGATTGCGTTCAAGTTGGGCTTGCGGACCAGTTGAAGTGGTCATTTAAGCGGAAGCGCGGGGCGGGGGCTGTGTCGGCATCCGTCAGGGCTTCAGCTTGGTGGTCCCGCTGCGCGGGACTGCCTTGCGATGCTCGCGCCAAGGTGGGGCCGTGGAACTCGCTGCACGGCCTGCGGCCGTTTCGCTCAAACAACCACGGCCAGTCAGATGACGAAGCACGCTATCGCGTGCCCACCTCGGCGCTGTGCTTCTCAGCACCAAGCCAGGCGCCCCGCCGGATGCCGACCCAGCCCTTTTTCCGCCCCGCTGGTGGCCCGCCGCGGTTCTTTTCGTGCCACGCCACCAGCGAGGCGCTCAAGGATGAGGCGGAGGCTGGCGGGGCGACTTCGGGGGCGTTGAGGAGCGCAACCCGGGGCGGAAAAAGGATCGTCCGTTGTTTGAGCCGAAGGCGAGTTTCGGACGATCCCCGCCCCGGGCGAGCACCGCAGAGCAGTCCGCCGCAAAGCGGTGGACCGCCACCATAGGAGCCCCGCCAGCCTCCGCCTCATCCCAGCCTCGAGCCCTTACAAGCTCACACCAACTTCTGCCGAGCCTCTTCGTACTCAGCCTTCAAACGCGCCACCAGCTCACGCACCGGCACCACCTTCTTGATCGCGCCAATGCCCTGCCCGCAGCCCCAGATGTCCTTCCAGACCTTGCCACTGCTGGCATTGCTGTCGAAGTTCATCTGGCTCGGGTCGCCATTGCCCAGGGCATCCGGGTCCATGCCCGCGTTCACGATGGATGGCTTGAGGTAGTTGCCATGGACACCCGTGAACTTGCTGGAATAGAGGATGTCGTCGCTGTTGCTGTCGACCACCATCTGCTTGTAAGCATCGACCGCACGCGCCTCGTCGGTGGCGATGAAAGCCGAGCCCACATAAGCGAAGTCAGCACCCATGGCCTGCGCTGCGAGCACGGCGCCGCCGGTGGCGATGGCGCCTGACAGCGCGATCGGGCCGTCGAACCACTCGCGGATTTCAGCGATCAGCGCAAACGGGCTGAGGGTGCCCGCGTGGCCACCTGCACCCGCCGCCACAGCGATCAGGCCATCAGCGCCCTTCTCGATCGCTTTCTTGGCAAATTTGTTGTTGATGATGTCGTGCAACACGATGCCGCCATAGCTGTGCACGGCGTCGTTCACGTCAGTGCGCGCGCCCAACGAGGTGATCACGATCGGCACCTTGTACTTCACGCACATGGCCAGGTCGTGCTCCAGGCGGTCGTTGCTTTTGTGGACGATCTGGTTGATGGCGAACGGCGCGGCGGGCTTGTCCGGGTTGGCGGCGTTGTAGGCCGCCAGAGCCTCGGTGATTTCAATCAACCACTCTTCAAGTTGAGCAGCGGGGCGGGCGTTGAGCGCGGGCATGGAGCCGACCACACCAGCCTTGCACTGCTCAATCACCAGCGCGGGCGTGCTCAAGATGAACATCGGCGAAGCGATGACGGGAAAGGGAACGCTTTTCAGAATCGCGGGCAATGCCATGGGAACTCCTAAGGGCCAAAGAAAAAGGATGCCCTCACCGGTCGAACCGAGTGAAGGGCATCCTTGCCTGGGTCAATCAATCAAGAAGATCAGAACGAGTCGAGTGCCATCGCGGTCACGCTATCGCCACCATCGAGGATGCTGTCGCGCAGGGCGCCGATCCGGGGCAGGATGTGATCGCCGTAGAAGCTGGCGGTGGCAATCTTGGCCTTCATGAAGTCGGCATCTTCGCCAGCCTTCAGCCGATCTTCGGCCACCAACAGGGCGCGGCCCAGTTGCCAGCCGCTGACCAGGTTGGCCGTCAACATCAGGTAAGGCACCGAACCAGCGAACACGGCGTTGGGCTTGGTCTTGACGTTGCTCACCACAAAATCGACCACCTGCAGGAAAGCCTCGCGGCCAGCCTTCAGGCGCTTGGCCAGGTTCTTGGCGGCCACGCTGTCACGCTGGGCCAGCTGGCCTTCGGTGTCGGCGATCTGCGCGGCAATGGCCTTGGCCAAAGCACCACCATCGCGCGAAGTCTTGCGGCCGACCAGGTCATTGGCCTGGATGGCGGTCGTGCCCTCGTAGATGGGCAGGATGCGCGCGTCTCGGTAATACTGCGCCGCACCGGTTTCTTCGATGAAGCCCATGCCCCCGTGCACCTGCACGCCCAACGAGGTGATCTCGATCGAGTTCTCGGTGCTGTAGCCCTTGATCAGCGGCACCAGGAATTCGTAGACGGCCTGGGCCTGCTTGGCCACGGCCTTGTCGGGGTGGTGGTGGGCCGTGTCATAGGCCGAAGCCCCAACGATGGCCATCGCGCGCGCGCCTTCGATCAACGAACGCATGGTCATCAACATGCGCTTGACATCGGGGTGGTGGATGATCGCGGCCGAGCCAGGCTGCGAGCCATCGACCGGGCGCGACTGCACGCGGTCCTTGGCGTAGGCCACCGCATGCTGGTAAGCGCGCTCGGACACGCCGATGCCCTGCACACCCACGTCGAATCGGGCGGCGTTCATCATGATGAACATGTATTCCAGGCCGCGGTTTTCTTCGCCCACGAGGTGGCCGATGGCGCCCGCGCCTACTTCGCCCTTGTCGTCACCGAACACCAGCACGGCGGTGGGCGAGGCCTTGATGCCCAGCTTTTCTTCGATGGAGGCGCAGTAGACGTCATTGCGCTTGCCGTTGGAGCCATCGTCGTTCACCAGGAACTTGGGCACCACGAACAGGCTGATGCCCTTGACGCCTTCGGGCGCGTCGGGCGTGCGGGCCAGCACCAGGTGCACGATGTTCTCGGACATGTCGTGCTCACCATAGGTGATGAAGATCTTCTGGCCCGAAATGCGGTAGCTGCCATCGTCCTGCTTGACGGCCTTGGAGCGCACCAGCGCCAGGTCGGAGCCAGCTTGCGGCTCGGTCAGGTTCATGGTGCCAGTCCAGGCACCTTCGATCATCTTCGGGATGTAGCGTGTCTTGAGTTCATCGCTGCCGCCGGTCAGCAGGGCCTCGATGGCGCCGCCGGTCAGGATCGAGCACAGCGAGAAGCTCAGGTTGGCTGCGGTGGTGTGCTCGATGCACGCCGCGCCGATGGTCTTGGGCAAGCCCTGGCCGCCAAATTCGGCGGGTTGCTGCAGGCCTTGCCAGCCGCCTTCGGCCAGCAAACGGTAGGCTTCCTTGAAGCCCTTGGAGGCGCGGACCACGCCATTGTCCCAGGAGCCGTGGTCCTGGTCACCACTCCAGTTCAGCGGGGCCACGACGCCCTCGTTGAACTTGGCCGACTCTTCCAGAACGGCCTGGGCGGTCTCAAAACCGGCATCTTCAAAGCCGGGGATCTGGGCAATCTGGTCCAGGCCAGCGAGTTCCTTCATGCAGAACAGCTGGTCTTTGACGGGGGCGCGGTAGGTCATGTTCTTCTCCGGATAACGACAAAGGGGGCACCTTGTAAGGTGCCCCCGCAAGCATCAGGCAGACGGTTTGTCTGGCATTTGCATCCGCCAATTCAGCGGTGGTTCAGTCAAATCAAACTAAATGATCACAGGGCCTTGATCAGCTCAGGCACAGCCGTGAACAGATCGGCTTCCAGACCGAAGTCAGCCACCTGGAAGATAGGAGCTTCAGGGTCCTTGTTGATCGCAACGATCACCTTGGAGTCCTTCATGCCGGCCAAATGCTGGATGGCGCCGGAAATACCGATGGCCACGTACAGCTGAGGCGCGACGATCTTGCCGGTCTGACCCACTTGCAGGTCGTTGGGGGCGTAGCCCGCGTCCACCGCAGCGCGCGAAGCACCCAGGGCGGCGCCCAGCTTGTCGGCCAGGGGCGACAGCACGTCATTGAACTTGTCGCTCGAACCCAGGGCACGGCCACCGGACACGATGATCTTGGCGGCGGTCAGCTCAGGGCGGTCGTTCTTGGTGACTTCACGGCCCACGAAGCTGGAGGTGCCGCTGTCGGCCACGGCCGCCACGGATTCCACGGCGGCGGAACCACCGGTGTGGGCAGCAGCGTCAAAACCAGTGGCGCGCACGGTGACGACCTTGACGGCGTCAGTCGATTGCACGGTGGCGATGGCGTTGCCAGCGTAGATCGGGCGTTCGAAGGTGTCAGCACTGACGACCTTGGAGATTTCCGACACCTGGGCCACGTCCAGCTTGGCGGCCACGCGGGGTGACACGTTCTTGCCGTAGGCGGTGGCGGGGAAGAACAGGTGGCTGTAGCCAGAGGCCACGGCCAGCACTTGGGCGGCCACGTTTTCAGCCAGGCCGTCGGCGAATTGCGCGCCGTCGGCGTGCAGCACCTTGGTCACGCCAGCGATTTGCGCGGCGGCGGCAGCGGCGGCACCGGCGTTGGAGCCAGCGATCAGCACGTGCACGTCACCACCTGCTTGCTTGGCAGCGGTGATGGTGTTGAACGTGGCGCCTTTCAGGCTGGTGTTGTCGTGTTCAGCAATGACGAGAGCGGTCATGGTTGTTGTCTCCTCAGATCACTTTGGCGTCGTTCTTGAGCTTGCTCACCAGCGTGGCCACGTCGGGCACCTTGATGCCGGCGGAGCGCTTGGGTGGCTCAGAAACCTTCAGGGTCTTGATGCGCGAGGCCACGTCCACACCCAGATCGGCCGGCTTGACCACTTCCAGGGGCTTCTTCTTGGCCTTCATGATGTTGGGCAGCGTGACGTAGCGGGGCTCGTTCAGGCGCAGGTCGGTGGTGATCACCGCAGGCAGCTTGAGCTTGAGCGTTTCCAGGCCACCATCGACTTCGCGGGTCACGGAGACGGCGCCGTCGGCCACTTCCACCTTGGAGGCGAAGGTGGCTTGGGGCAGGCCCGTCAGCGCAGCCAGCATCTGGCCGGTCTGGTTGCTGTCGTCATCGATGGCTTGCTTGCCCAGGATGATCAGGTCGGGCTTTTCCTTGGCGACCAAGGCGGCCAGGATCTTGGCCACGGCCAGGGGTTGCACGTCATCGGTCGTCTCGACCAGGATGCCACGGTCGGCACCAATGGCCATGGCCGTGCGCAGGGTTTCCTGGCATTGGGTCACGCCCACCGAGACAGCGATGATTTCAGTGACGATGCCTTTTTCTTTGAGGCGCGTGGCCTCTTCGACGGCGATTTCGTCAAAGGGGTTCATGCTCATCTTGACGTTGGCGATGTCCACGCCAGAACCATCAGACTTCACACGGACTTTCACGTTGTAGTCAACAACACGTTTGACCGGAACCAGAACCTTCATGCCTTGTTCTCCTGCGTCATGAGGAATAGTTGATAAGAAAAACATGCCTAAAAAAGCACGATCGTTCGATTCTAGCGCGACTTCTTGGGTTCGGACAGCTTTTGCCCCCTCTATTCAGAGGAAAATAGCGCTCCCATGACCCAACCCGACATTGTGCCTCCTGCCGCCCTGCTCTCGGACACCTCCCTTGGTGAAGGATTGCGCATCGGGCTGTTCGATTCGGGGCTGGGCGGGCTGTCCGTGCTGCGAGATCTGCGCCAGCACATGCCACGGGCGCAGCTCTTATATATAGCGGACTCGGGCAACGCACCTTATGGCGAGCGGGACGATGCCTTCATCGCTGGCCGGGCACTGGCGATCAGCGAATTTTTGCTGAGCCAGGGCGCGCAGGTCATCGTGGTGGCCTGCAACACCGCCACGGCCATGGCGGTGCACACCTTGCGCCAGCGTTGGCCCGAGCTGCCCATCGTGGGGGTGGAGCCCGGTGTCAAACCGGCGGTGGCCCTGTCGGCCAACAAACGCATCGGTGTACTCGCCACGCCAGGCACCTTGGCCAGCGACAAATTCAAACGGTTGATTGAAATGCATGGCCACGATGCCCTGATCGTGCCGCAGCCCTGCCCTGGGCTGGCCAAGGAGATCGAATCCGGACACCTGGACAGCCCCGCCTTGCGGGCGCTGGTCGAGACCTTTTCCCAACCGCTGCGCGAGGCCCGAGTCGATACCGTGGTGCTGGGCTGCACGCACTACCCCTTCATTGCACCGCTGTTTCAACAGGCGCTGGGGCCACACGTTCGCATCATCGACACGGCAGAGGCGGTGGCACGTCAAACGCAACGTGTCAGCCGGGATTTGGTTCGCGATCAAAACACAAATGCCGAACCCTCCACTCAATTGTGGACAAGCGGATCGGCCGCCCATTTGGCCCAGGTGGCCGAGCGTTGGCTGAATTTGAAGACCCAAGTCAGCGTATTCCCGTAATTCCCCGACCAGCCGTTAAAAAGTAGACGGATTGGCGCCGTTTACCCGGCGGAAACATCAAGTCACCACATTTTGGATAAGCGGACTGCGTGACGCAGTTCACGCGCAGCCGTGGGCTCGAGCATTTCGCCTGGCCTGCCGACCTTTCCCCGCCTTCAGTCTATTTAGCCCGAGCCGATAAGTCCGAGGATGACTTGAAGAATCTCGCGGGCTGAAATCGGTTCTGAATGCCCCGGCTTATTCGAGCTTTGGAGGCCAGGTCCCGGATTTAGCCTCCAGACAGATCTAACAATTTTTTTTGTTAAGCGGCTGGTTGGCGTTTGTTTGTGACACCCCAAGCCGCTTTTCACTCCGATTTACCCAAGGGGTTTGATTCATGGCTTCGTTGATTCCACTGCTGTCCACCACGCAGATCGCGGCACTTTCGACCCAATCGATCGCCAACCTCTCCACCGTCGACTGGGCGCTGTTCAACACAGCCCAGATCGTTGCGCTGACGACAGCACAGATTGAAGCCATTGAGACCGCCGACATCCGGGCGCTGACCTCGGCATCGGTGACGGCCCTGACGAGCGACCAGGTCGTGGCGCTGAACACCGCACACCTGTCTGCACTGAGCACCAGCCAGGTGGCGGTGCTGAATACCGCGCAGGTCTCGTCCATCGAAACGAGCGACATTGGCGCCCTGAACACGGCCGCCATCCGCGTGCTGACCACCTCGGCGGTGGGCGCGCTGACCACCGACCAGATCGTGGCGCTGAACTCGGCGCAACTGGCCTCGCTGGCCACCAGCCAGATCACCGCGCTGAACACCAACCAGATCGCCGCGATCGACACAGTGGACCTGCGCACCCTGACCACCGCGCAGATTGCCGCCATGACGACGGCGCAGATCTCGTCGTTCAACACCGAACAGGTTGGCGCGCTGACCACGGCGGAAACCCGCGCCATCACGACCGCTGGCGTTGCGGCCTTGACCACCGATCAGATTGTGGCTTTGACCACGGTGCAGATCGCTGCCTTGAGCACCACCCAGGTTTCCGCCCTGAACACCCTTCAGGTTTCGGCCATTGACACCTCGGACATTGGCGCCCTGAACACCGCCGCCATCCGCGCGCTGAACACGGCCGCCGTGGCCGCGCTGACGACCGATCAGATCGCTGCCCTGACCTCGTCGCAAGTGGCCGCTTTGGCCACCACCCAGATCGCCGCACTGCGCACCGACCAGATCGCCGCCATTGAAACCGCCGATGTGGCCGTGATGACCACGGCCCAGGTGGCCGCGCTCAACACAGGTCATGTGGCCGCCTTGACCACCGACCAGATAGGCGCCTTGACCACGGCGGATGTGCGCGCCCTGAACACCGCTTCCGTGAGGGCATTGAGCACCGACCAGATCGTGGCGCTGAGCAGCGCGCAGATCGCCGCCCTGGTGACCACGCAAGTGGCGGCCTTGAACACCGCCCAGGTGTCGTCGATCGACACCAGCGACATCAGCGCCCTGAACACCGCCAGCATGCGGGCCTTGACGACGGCCGCCGTGGCCAACTTGACCACCGACCAGATCGCCGCTCTCAGCTCGACACAAATGGCCGCTTTGGCCACCAACCAGGTCGTGGTCCTGAACACGGACCAGATCTCTTCCATCGAGACCTCGGACTTGCGCGCCATGAACACCGCGCAAGTGGCCTCGTTCAACACGGCGCAACTGGCCTCGCTGACCACCGACCAGATTGGCACCCTGTCCACCGCCGCCGTGCGCGTGCTGAGCACTGCAGGCGTCGCGGCTCTGACCACCGATCAGATCGTGGCGCTGAACACCGCGCAAATGGCCGCCCTGGGCACGACTCAGGTCGGCGCGCTGAACACCGCCCAAGTGTCGGCGATTGACACCAGCGACATCGGCGCCCTGAGCACTGCCAGCATTCGGGCACTGAGCACCGCCGCCATCGCAGCCTTGACAACCGACCAGGTCGCCGCCCTGAGTTCCTCACAGGTGGCCGCCTTGGCGACCACCCAGGTGGTTGCCCTGAACACCGACCAGATTGCCGCCATTGAGACGAGTGATCTGCGCGTGATGACCACCGCCCAGGTCGCCGCATTCAACACGGCCCAGGTGGCTGCGTTGACCACTGACCAGATCGGTGCGCTGAACACTGCCGACGTGCGTGCGCTGACCACCGCCGGCATCGCTGCCCTGACCACCGACCAGATCGTGGCCCTGAATTCCGCGCAAGTGGCGGCCTTGGCCACCACCCAGGTGGCCGCCCTGACATCGAACCAGGTCTCCGCCATCGAGACCACCGACATCAGTGCCCTGAACACCGCCAACATCCGCGCGTTCAACACCATCTCGGTCGGCGCGTTGAGCACCGACCAGATCGCGGCCCTGTCCTCGACCCAGGTCGCTTCGCTGAGCACCAGCCAGGTGGCGGCATTGACCACCGACCAGGTGGCCGCGATTGAAACCACCGACGTGCGCGTGCTGACCACCGCTCAGGCCGCCGCGCTGAACACGGCGCAAGTGGCCGCCCTGACCACCGACCAGATCTCGGTGCTGAACACGGCCGACGTGCGCGCCTTGACGACCGCAGCCGCGGGGGCCCTGACGACCGACCAGATCGTGGCCCTGAACTCGGCCCAGGTGGCCGCCCTGTCCACCTCGCAAGTGGCCGCGCTGAACTCCACCCAGGTGTCGTCCATCGAGACGACCGACATCAGTGCCTTGAGCACCGCCAGCATCCGCGTGCTGAACTCGGTCGCGGTCACAGGCCTGACAACCGACCAGATCGGCGCTTTGAGCACCACGCAAGTGGGCGCCTTGGGTACCAGCCAGGTTGCAGTCCTGACCACCGACCAGATGGTGGCCCTGAACTCGGCGCAGGTCAACGTGCTGAACAGCAGCCAAGCCGCGGCACTGAACACCGCACAGGTTTCGGCGATTGAAACCACCGACATCGGCAGCCTGAACACCGCCAGCCTGCGGGCCCTGACCACGTCTGCCGTGGCCGCTCTGACGACCGATCAGGTCGTCAACCTGACCACGACCCAAGTCGCCTCGCTCGGCACCAATCAGGTGACCGCGCTGACGACCGATCAGGTCGCCGCCATTGAAACCGCAGACCTGCGCGTGATGACCACCGCCCAGGTCTCGGTGTTGAACACGGCCCAGGCCGCCGCACTGACCACCGACCAGGTGGGCGTGCTGACCACCACCGAAGTTCGCGCTCTGAGCACAGCTGCCATTGGCGCGCTGACCACCGACCAGATCGTGGCGCTGAACTCGGCCCAAGTGGCGGTTCTGTCCACCAGCCAGGTCACCGCACTGAACACGGACCAGATCGCCGCGATCGAGACTGCCGACATCGGCGCCTTGACCACCGCCGACGTGCGGGTCCTGAACACCGCCGCCATCGCCGCGCTGACCACTGACCAGATCGCGGCCCTGACCTCGACGCAGATCGCGTCCCTGTCCACCACCCAGATCGCCGCCTTGACCACCAACCAGGTCTCGCCGATCGAGACGCTGGACGTGCGCGCCCTGACCACGGCGCAAGTCGCCACGCTGAACAGCGCCCAGATCGTGACGTTGACCACCGATCAGGTGGGTTCGCTGAGCACGGCCCAAGTCCGAGCCCTGAACACCGCAGCCACGGCCGCGCTGACCACCGATCAGATCGTGGCACTGAACTCGGCACAGATCGCCGCGCTGGCCACCACCCAGGTCGCGTCGCTGAACACCGACCAAGTGTCGGCCATTGAAACCTCCGACATTGGCGCACTGAACACAGCCAGTGTGCGCGCCTTGACGACCGCCGCCATCAGTGCACTGACCACCGACCAGATTTCTGTGCTGACCTCGGCACAAGCCGCCGCCTTGAGCACCAACCAGGTCACAGCCCTGACCACCGACCAGGTGGTCGCACTGAGTACCACGCAGATCGGCGGACTGGGCACCAGCCAGATCGCCGCGTTCAACACCGCTCAAGTGGCCGCCATCGAGACCACCGACATCGGCGCCCTGAGCACCGCAGCCCTGCGGGCCCTGAACACGGCCAATGTCGGGGCATTGACCACCGACCAGGTCGCCGCGCTGAGTTCCACCCAGGTCGCTGCCCTGGCCACCACGCAAGTTGCCGCGCTGAACACCAACCAGATCAGCGCCATCGAAACGGCCGACCTGAGGGCCATGACCACCGCCCAGATCGCCGTGTTGAACACCGCCCAAGTGGCCTCGCTGACCACCGACCAGATCGGCGTGTTGACCACGGCCGAGGCGCGTGCCATCAACACCGCAGGCATCGCTGCCCTGACCACCGATCAAGTGGTGGCTTTGAGCTCAGCTCAGATCGCCGCGCTGGGCACCAACCAGGTTGCCGTGTTGAACACGGCCCAGGTGTCCGCCATTGAGACCACGGACATCGTTGGTCTGAACACCGCCGACATCCGCGCCTTGAACACCGCCGCAGTCGGTGCCTTGACCACCGACCAAGTCGTGAACCTGAACTCGGCTCAGATCGCCGCGTTCGCCACGACCCAGATCGGCGCGATGACCACCGACCAAATCGCCGCCATCGAAACGGCCGACCTGAAGGCCCTGACCACCGCGCAGATCGCTGCCTTGAACACCGCCCAGGTCGCCTCGCTGACCACCGACCAAGTGGCCGTGCTCAACACGGCCAGTGTCCGGGCCCTGACCACGGCGGGCATCGCCGCGCTGACCACCGACCAGATCGTGGCATTGGCCACTGACCAGATCGGCGCCTTGGGCACCAACCAAATCGCCGTGCTGAACACCGCGCAAGTGGCCGCCATCGAGACGACCGACATCGGCGCCTTGAACACCGCGGCCATTCGGGCGCTGAGCACCGCCGCTGCTGGCGCGCTCACGACGGACCAGGTCGCCAACCTGAGCTCGACGCAAGTGGCCGCGCTGGCCACCACACAGATTGGCGCGATGAACACTGATCAGATCGCCGCCATCGAGACGGCCGACCTGCGGGCCATGACCACGGCTCAGATCGCCAGCCTGAACACCGCTCAAGTGGCCTCCCTGACCACCGACCAGGTTGGTGTATTGACCACGGCCGAGACCCGGGCCATCACCACCGCCGGCATCGCGGCACTGACCACTGACCAGATCGTCGCCTTCAACACCGTTCAGATCGCCGCACTGGGTACCAACCAAGTCGCCGCGCTGAACACCGCGCAGGCGGCCGCCATCGAGACCGCCGACATCGGCGCATTGAACACCGCCTCAATCCGCGCCCTGACAACGGCTGGCGTCTCTGCTTTGACCACCGATCAGGTCGTTGCCCTGACATCGACGCAAGTGGCCGCATTGGCCACCGCGCAGGTTGGTGCCATGAACACCAATCAGATTTCAGCCATCGAGACCGTCGACCTGAAGTCCATGACCACGGCTCAGATCGCCAACCTGAACACCGCTCAAGTGGCCTCCTTGACCACCGACCAGGTTGGTGTGTTGACCACGGCCGAGACCCGGGCCATCACCACCGCCGGCATCGCGGCCCTGAACACCGACCAGATCGTCGCCTTCAACACCGTTCAGATCGCCGCACTGGGCACCAGCCAGATCAGCAACCTGAACACCGCCCAGGCGGCCGCCATCGAGACCACCGACATCGGCGCCTTGAACACCGCGGCCATTCGGGCTCTGAGCACCGCCGCTGCTGGCGCGCTCACGACGGACCAGGTCGCCAACCTGAGCTCGACGCAAGTGGCCGCGCTGGCCACCACTCAGATTGGCGCGATGAACACCGATCAGATCGCCGCCATCGAGACGGCCGACCTGCGGGCCATGACCACGGCCCAGATCGCCAACCTGAACACCGCCCAAGTGGCCTCCTTGACCACCGACCAGATCGGTGTGTTGACCACCGCCGAGACCCGCGCCATCACCACCGCCGGCATCGCGGCCCTGACCACCGACCAGATCGTTGCCTTCAACACCGTTCAGATCGCCGCCCTGGGCACCAGCCAGATCACCAACCTGAACACCGCCCAGGTGGCCGCCATCGAGACCACCGACATCGGTGCCTTGAACACCGCCGCCATCCGGGCCTTGAACACCGCCTCCGTCGGTGCCCTGACCACTGACCAGGTGGCAGCCCTGAGCACCACGCAGGTCGCTGCATTGAGCACCACGCAGATCGGCGCTCTGAACACCAACCAGATCTCGTCCATCGAGACCACCGACCTGCGGGCCATGACCACGGCTCAGATCGCCAGCCTGAACACCGCCCAAGTGGCCTCCTTGACCACCGACCAGATCGGTGTGCTGACCACTGCAGAAGCCAGAGCCCTCAACACAGTCGGCATCGCGGCCCTGACTACCGACCAGATCGTGGCGCTGAACACTGCTCAGATTGGTGCTTTGTCCACCACTCAGATCTCAGCCTTGACCACAGCGCAGGTCGCAGCGATTGAAACCGCCGACATCGGCGCACTCAACACCGCCGACATCCGCGCCCTCACCACGACCAACCTTGCAGCCCTGACCACCGATCAGATCGTGGCCATGACCTCGACGCAGATCGCTGCCATCGCCACCAGCCAGATTGGATCGCTGACCACGGATCAGATTGCCGCCATCGAAACGACAGACTTGCGCTTGATGACCACGGCCCAGGTGGCCGCCTTCAACACGGCCCAGGTTTCGTCCTTCGGCACCGATCAGATCGCGGCGCTGACCACAGCGCAGGTCGTGGCGCTGACCACGACCAACGTCGCGGCCCTGACCTCGACGGAAGTCGCCGCCTTTGAAACCGCGGCCATGCAAGCACTGACCAGCGCTCAGGTCGCCGCGTTGAACACCCACGCGATCGCGGTCCTGGACACGGCCGACATCGTGACCTTCAGCACCGCCGACATTCGCGCCATGACCACGGCACAAATCGGCGCCCTGACCACCGACGTGGTGGCGGCCTTCACGACGGCCCAGATCGGTGGTCTGAGCACCACACAGTTGCAGGCCTTCACGACCGACCAGATCGTGGCCCTGGAAACCACCGACCTGGCCGCCCTGAGCATGACTCAGAGCGTGGCCTTCACCTCGACGCAGATCGGAGTGATGGAAGGAGCTCAACTGGATGCGCTGATCTCCACCTCACCCATCGTGCTGGACCTGAACGGTGACGGGGTGCGCACCACCTCGGCTGCGCATGGCAACAGCTTCGACCTGAACGCCACCGGCAGCACCGCCAAACACGGCTGGACATCGGCCAGCGACGGCCTGCTGGTGATGGACCGCAACCACGACGGCAGCATCAACAATGGCACCGAACTGTTCGGCACCTCCACCGTCCTGGCCAATGGCCAGCGTGCAGGCGACGGCTACACGGCCCTGAGAGAGCTGGACACCGACCACGACGGCAAGATCACCGCCGCCGACGCCAACTTCAAAGACCTGCAGGTCTGGGTGGATGGCAACGGTGACGGCACCACCAACGCTGGCGAGCTCAAAACCTTGGCCAGCCTGGGCATCATCGAGCTGGACCTGGGCGCCAAGACGGGCACAGAGATCGACAACGGCAACTTGCTTGGCCTGGTCTCCAACTACAAGACCTCCGACGGTGCCACGCATGACATGGCCGACGTCTGGTTCACCAAGGAAGCTGGCAGCACGACCACCTCTGCCGCCTCCATCACCGGTGACGACGCCAACCAGCACACCACACTGCAGGTCGCGGCGGCAGCGGGAGGCACCAGCGCTGAAGGTGAAACCACCGCCAAGCCGGGTAACCCGCTGGGAGTGACGGCCAATGACCTGCTGTCCGACCGAGGGGAGGACTTGCTGGCAGGCCAGGCGGATCCCAATGCCAGCCACACCAAGCTCGATGTGGCATCGGTCACTCACCATGACCTGCCACTCGTGCCCATCGACCACACACAACTGGTGGATGACAAGCAGAACAACCTGCTGATTTAAGACCTGACGAGATGGGCTGGTCCACGAAAGTGGTCCAGCCCTGAACGCTTGGCGACCACCATCCACTGATTTTCAGCTTCCACATAAGAAGCAAAGCTATCCAAAAGGGTTTGACCATGTCCACGCTGATTCCGATGTACTCGACCACGCAAATCGCGGCGTTGTCAACCCAATCGATCATCAACCTCTCGACCGAGGACTGGGCGGCCTTCAACACCGCACAGATCGCGGCCTTGACCACGGCGCAAGTGGCCGTCATCCAGACCGCCGACCTGCGGGCCTTGACCACCGCTGCGGTGACCACGCTCAACACGGATCACATTGCCGCGCTGTCGTCGGCGCAATTGGGCGCCTTGTCGACGAACCAGCTGGCTGTGTTGACCACCAGCCAGGTCGCCGCCATCGAAACCACCGACTTGGTCGGTCTGAGCACCACCGGACTGCGCGCCATGAGCACTGCCGCCGTGGCCGCCATGACCACGGACCAGGTCGCGGTTCTGACCTCCGCCCAAGTCAACTCGCTCAGCACCACCCAGGTGTCGGGCATGACCACGAGCCAGATCGCGGCCATCGAGACCGCTGATCTTCGCACCATGACCACGGCGCAAATCGCCAGTTTGAACACCGCGCAGGCCTCGGCACTGACCACCGACCAGGTGGCCATCCTGACCACGGCGAGCGCACGCGCACTGACCACCGCCAACACCGCGGCGCTGACCACGGACCAGATCGCGGCCTTCACCACCGCTCAGATTTCGGCACTCAGCACTGCCCAGATCGCCGCCCTGACCACCGACCAGGTGGCCGCGATTGAAACAGCCGACCTCAAGAACCTCACCACCGCCCAGATCGCAGGGCTGAACACCGCCCAGGTGGCCGCACTCACCACCGACCAGATCGCCGTGCTGACCACGGCGGAAGTCCGCGCCCTGATCACTTCAGGCACGGCCGCTTTGACCACCGCCCAAGTGGCGGCCCTGGACTCCTCGCAGATCGCCGCCCTGAGCAGCCAACAAGTCTCGGCCCTGACAACCGCCCAAGTGGCCGCCATTGAGACGACCGACATCGGTGCTCTGAGCACAGCCAATGTCCGCGCCCTGACGACCGCTGGCGTCGCCGCACTGACCACCGACCAAATCGCCAACCTGAACACTGCCCAGGCCTCGGCCCTGAGCACCACGCAAGTGGCCGCCTTGACGACCACACAACTGGCCGCCGTTGAAACCACCGACATCAAGGCCCTGACCACAGCTCAGATCGCCAGCCTGAACACTGCCCAAGTCGCGGTCCTGGGTACCGATCAGATCGCTGCCATGACCACGGCGGAAGTCCGAGCGATCACCACCTTGGGCACCGCTTCCTTGACCACCGATCAGGTCGCCGCGCTCAACTCGGCTCAACTGGCCGCCCTGGGCACCAGCCAGATCGCCGCCTTGACGACCGCGCAAGTGGCCGCCATTGAAACCTCCGACATCAGCGCCCTGAACACGGCCAGCATCCGTGCCTTGACCACCGCCAGTGTCGCTGCGCTGAGCACCGACCAGATCGCCACGCTGAACTCCGCGCAATTGTCTGCACTGGCCACCACGCAAGTGGCGGCTTTGACAACGACTCAGGTCGCCGCGATTGAAACGACCGACCTCAAGGCCCTCACCACCGCTCAGATCGCCAGCCTTAACACGGCTCAGGTGGCCGTGCTGGGCACCGACCAGATCGCCGTGCTGACCACGGCCGAAGTCCGCGCGTTGACGACAGCAGGAGCCGCTGCCCTGACCACCGTGCAGGTCGCTGCCCTGGACTCGGCTCAAATGGCCGCCCTGAGCACCAGCCAGATCGCCGCCTTGACGACCGCGCAAGTGGCCGCCGTTGAAACCACCGACATCGGCGCCCTGAGCACGGCCAGTGTCCGCGCCCTGACCACCGCTGGTGTCGCTGCCCTGACGACCGACCAGGTCGCCAACTTGAACACCGCCCAAGCTGCCGCCTTGAGCACCACGCAAGTGGGCGCTTTGACGACCACCCAGGTGGCCGCCATCGAAACCACCGACATCAGGGCCATGACCACGGCCCAGATCGCCAAGCTGGACACCGCCCAGGTCGCCGCGCTGGGCACCGATCAAGTCGCCGTTCTGACCACGGCCGAAGTGCGCGCCCTGACCACCTCGGGCGCCGCCGCCCTGACAACCGATCAGGTCGCCGCCTTGGACTCAGCCCAAGTCGCCGCCCTGAGCACCAGCCAGATCACCGCCTTGACGACCGCGCAAGTGGCCGCCATTGAAAACTCCGACATCAGCGCCCTGAACACGGCCAGCATCCGCGCCCTGACCACCGCTGGAGTCGCTGCCCTGACGACCTACCAGGTCGCCAACTTGAACACCGCCCAAGCTGCCGCCTTGAGCACCACGCAAGTGGGCGCTTTGACGACCACCCAGGTGGCCGCCATCGAAACCACCGA
>NZ_JAUSAR010000046.1 GCF_030652515.1 Aquabacterium sp.
TCGGTGGTGGAGCCCAGCAGCCACATCAGCAGGAAGAAGGCCATCATGGCCGTCACGAAGTCGGCGTAGGCGATCTTCCAGGCGCCACCGTGAACGGCGTGGCCGCCCTTCTTGACGCGCTTGATGATGATCGGCTGGACTTTTTTGGAATCACCGGCCATGAAGGGTCTCCGAGAGGCTCATGGCGTGCATCACTTCTTGCCCTTGACGTGGTTTTCAAGCTCGGCGAAGGTGGGGCGCTCGGTGGAGTACAGCACCTTGCGGCCGAACTCGATGGCCACTTGCGGCGCGTAGCCCTGCATGCTGGCCAGCAGCACGGTCTTGACCACGTTGAATTCCTTGGTGCCTTCGTCGAGCTTTTGCTCCATCAGGCCACCCAGCGGTTCGACCACGCCATAGGCCAGCAAGATGCCCAGGAAGGTGCCGACCAGCGCCGAGCCGATCATGCCGCCCAGAACGGCTGGCGGTTGGCCCACCGAGCCCATGGTGTTCACCACGCCCAGCACGGCGGCCACGATCCCGAAAGCGGGCAATGCACCGGCCAGCCGAGCGACGGCGGCCACCGCGCCATGGCCTTCGTGGTGGTGGGTTTCGATCTCGTTGTCCATCAGGCTTTCGATCTCGTGGGCATTGAGGTTGCCCGAGACCATCATGCGCAGGTAGTCGGTGATGAATTCGACCACGTGGTGGTCGCTGCCCATGGTGGGGTACTTCTTGAACAGGGCAGAGTTGTGAGGGTCTTCGACGTCCTTTTCAATGGACATCAGGCCTTCCTTGCGCACCTTCTGCAAGATCTCGTACATCATGGCCATCAGCTCCATGTAACGCGCCTTGGTGTACTTTGAGCCTTTGAACAATGGTGCAAAGTTGGACAGCACCGCCTTGATGGTCTTGGTCTGGTTGTTGACCACGAATGCTCCCAGGGCGCCCCCCAGGATGGCCATCATTTCCAGGGGCAAGGCATGAATGATCACTTCAGTGTTGCCGCCGTGGAGGATGTATGCCCCAAAGATGCAACCCAGCGCGACGATGTATCCGATGGCGACGTTCATGGTGTTCTGGTCAAAGGAAGGGCGAAGGGTTGATCAAGGCCTTGATCTTCGGCGAGTGGGCTCGTTTCCTAAGCCGTGAACAGAAGCATGCGGGCGGGGCTTTTTTCAT
>NZ_JAUSAR010000057.1 GCF_030652515.1 Aquabacterium sp.
GACAACACCCCCACCGTGGGCGGTACCGACGAAGTCGATACCCAGCCGACCCTGGGCTTCCAGCGTGTCATTCAACGCGCCATCATGCATGTCCAGTCTTCTGGCAGTGGCAAGAAGGAAGTGACTGGCGCGAACGTGTTGGTGGCGATCTTCGGCGAGAAGGATTCGCACGCCGTGTACTACCTGCACCAGCAGGGCGTGACACGCCTGGACGTGGTGAACTACATCGCCCACGGCATCCGCAAGGCCGATCCTCCTGAGCCCATCAAGTCTTCTTCCGAGTCCAGCCCCGCTGAGACCGAGAAGGAAGAAGGCGGCGAGCCCAAGGCGTCTCCGCTGGAGCAGTACACCCAGAACATCAATGCGTTGGCCCGCGAAGGCAAGATCGATCCCCTGATCGGTCGTGATCACGAGGTCGAGCGCGTCATCCAGATCCTGTGCCGTCGCCGCAAAAACAACCCGCTGCTGGTGGGCGAAGCTGGCGTGGGCAAGACCGCGATCGCCGAGGGCCTGGCCTGGCGCATCACGCAAAAGGACGTCCCCGATGTGCTGGCCGATGCCGAGGTGTATGCCTTGGACATGGGCGCGCTGCTGGCCGGCACCAAATACCGTGGTGACTTCGAGCAACGCCTGAAGGCTGTGATCAAGCAGCTGAAAGAGCAGCCCAGCGCAATCCTGTTCATCGACGAAATCCACACCCTGATCGGTGCGGGTGCGGCCTCTGGCGGCACCCTGGACGCCAGCAACCTGCTCAAGCCCGCGCTCAGCTCGGGCCAGCTCAAGTGCATTGGCGCCACCACCTTCACGGAATACCGTGGCATCTTCGAGAAGGATGCGGCCTTGTCGCGTCGCTTCCAGAAGGTGGAAGTGGTCGAGCCCTCGGTTGAGCAAACCATCGAGATCCTCAAGGGCCTGAAGTCGCGCTTCGAAGAGCACCACAGCGTCAAGTACGCCTTGGGTGCTTTGCAAGCCGCGGCCGAGTTGTCCGCCAAGTTCATCAACGACCGCCATTTGCCCGACAAGGCGATTGACGTGATCGACGAGGCTGGCGCGGCGCAACGCATCCTGCCCAAGAGCAAGCAGAAGAAGACCATCACGCGCGCCGAGGTGGAAGACATTGTCGCGAAGATCGCGCGGGTGCCTTCAACCAGCGTGTCCAACGACGACCGTTCCAAGCTCAAGAGCCTGGACCGTGACTTGAAGAGCGTGGTGTTCGGCCAAGACAACGCCATCGATGCCCTGTCGGCCGCGATCAAGATGTCGCGCTCGGGCTTGGGCAAGCCAGACAAGCCGATCGGCTCCTTCCTGTTCAGCGGCCCCACCGGCGTGGGCAAGACCGAGGTGGCCAAGCAATTGGCCTACATCTTGGGCATTGAGCTGATCCGTTTCGACATGTCGGAATACATGGAGCGCCATGCGGTCAGCCGTTTGATCGGTGCGCCTCCGGGCTACGTTGGTTTCGACCAAGGTGGGCTGTTGACCGAAGCCGTGACCAAGAAGCCGCATTGCGTCTTGCTGCTCGATGAAATCGAAAAGGCCCACCCGGACGTTTTCAACATCCTGCTGCAGGTGATGGACCATGGCACGCTGACGGACAACAACGGGCGCAAGGCCGACTTCCGCAACGTGATGATCATCATGACGACCAATGCCGGGGCTGAAACCTTGCAGAAGTCGACCATCGGCTTCACCACTCAGCGTCAGGCTGGCGACGAGATGGCGGACATCAAGCGTGTCTTCACGCCGGAGTTCCGCAACCGTCTGGATGCCATCGTGGGCTTCAAGGCGTTGGACGAAGAGATCATCCTGCGGGTGGTCGACAAGTTCTTGCTGCAGCTTGAAAGCCAGTTGGCCGAGAAGAAGGTGGAAGTCACCTTCACCGACGCCTTGCGTGCTCACCTGGGCAAGAAGGGCTTCGATCCGCTGATGGGCGCACGTCCGATGCAGCGCCTGATCCAGGACACGATCCGTCGTGCGCTGGCCGACGAGTTGCTGTTTGGTCGCCTGGTGGATGGCGGTCGCCTGACGGTGGACGTGGTGGAGGGTGCCGACGGCGAGATGGAGGTCAAGCTGGACATCCAGCCGAACAAGAAGAGCGATAAGCCCAAGGCGGAGGCCGCCACGGCCGAGTGATCTTCTTGCTGGCTTGGCCAGATCGGACAAGGGCTCAGCTTTGGCTGGGCCCTTGTTGTTTGTGTGCCTGTTTCAGCCGGTGCTGGTGGGCAGCAAAGCCACGCGCTCGAAGCCTTGGGCACTGAGGCGCAGCACTTCACAGCGCGGATGGGCGCCGTCCAGATCCCAGTCGCTCAAGACGTGGCGGGTGCCACCAGGGATGCCAAAGGCCGCTGTTTTGGGGCGGTGGGTGTGGCCATGGACCAGCACGGGGGTGTGGGCGGCCTGCATCCAGGCGCCTGCAGCAGCTTCATCGACATCGGCCCAGTTGTCGGGGGTTTGTTGATGCTGGTGTGCGGCACTGGCTTCGCGCATCTGGCGGGCCACCATGAGTCGGTCCGTCAAAGGTTTGGCCAGGAAGGCGTCGCGCCAAGCGGGTTGGCGAACCTGAGCCCTGAAACGAAGGTAGGCCTGATCGGCCAAGCACAGGGCATCACCGTGGGTGAGCAGTACTTGCTGGCCAAAGGCCGTCAGGATGGTCGGGTCGGCCAGGGCGTGTGCATGGCAAGCGGCCACCATGTCGTGCCCTAGCAGGAAGTCGCGGTTGCCCACCATCAATCCCAGGTGCAGGCGTTGGCCGGCCTCGGCCAGGAAGGCGGTGCAATCGGCTTCAAAGCCTGCATGGCGCATGTCGTCGCCCACCCAAGCCTCGAACAAATCGCCCATGATCAGGACGGCGTCGGCGGGCGTGTCTTGCAGGTAGCGCGCGAGCGCCGAGGCAGTGCGCGGCAGGCCGGCATGCAAGTGCAGGTCCGATACAAAATCAATGCACCGCCACGAGGGCGGTGCATTGAGCGTGTCGGCTGCAGGAAAGGGGAGGGTGTCCCCAGTCACCGCATCACACTTCCGTGGCTTGGGTGATGAGCACGTTTTCGACGGGCACATCATCGTGGCCACCGCTGCGGCCCGTCTTGACCTTCTCGATCTGGTCAACGATCTCGGTACCGGCGACGACCTTGCCGAAGACCGCGTAGCCCCAACCACTGGCGGTTTCCGACTTGAAGTTCAGGAAATCGTTGTTGGTGGTGTTGATGAAGAACTGGGCGCTGGCCGAATGCGGCGCGCTGGTGCGGGCCATGGCCACGGTGTAGTGGTCGTTCTTGAGGCCGTTGTTGGCTTCGTTCTGGATGGTGTCGGTGGTGGGCTTTTGCTTGAGGCCAGGCTCGAAGCCGCCGCCTTGCACCATGAAGCCCTTGATCACGCGGTGGAAGATCGTGCCGTTGTAGTGGCCGGCGCGAACGTAGTTCAGGAAGTTTTCGACGGTGGCGGGCGCCTTGGCGTCGTCCAGTTCAAGGCGGATCACGCCTGCCGTGGTTTGCAGTTCAACGGTTTTGGTCATGTCATTTCTCCAGGGTAGCTTGTTTGATCACGATGGGTTTGAGGGGCACGTCGCCGTGGGGGCCCTTCTGGCCGGTTTCCACCATCCGGATCTTGTCGACCACGTCCATGCCTTGCACGACTTTGCCAAACACGGCATAGCCGTTGCCATCGGGGGATTGGGCCGAGTCAAGGAAGTTATTGTCCTTGACGTTGATGAAAAATTGCGCAGTGGCCGAGTCGGGAATGCTGGTACGGGCCATGGCGAGGGTGCCCCGCACGTTGCTCAGGCCGTTGCGGCTTTCCAGGGGGATCGGCGCGCGCGTGGGTTTTTCTTTCATGTCAGGGGTCATGCCGCCGCCCTGGATCATGAAAGTCTTGATCACGCGGTGGAAAACGGTGCCGTTGTAATGGCCCGATTTGACGTACTGAACGAAGTTCTCCACCGTTTTGGGCGCCTTGGCGGCGTCCAGTTGAACGACGATGTCGCCTTCGCTGGTGGAGAGTTTCACAGTCTGTGCAAAAGCAGAGCCCAGCGTGGCGAAGCTGAGTGCCGTGGCCACAAAGCCCACGTTCACGAGTTTGTGCAGGTAGGTCATCCGATCACTCCTTCATAGAATATTTTCCAAAGGCCGCCTTCTTTACCCCAGTATTGACGCTTGATGGCCCCGGTGCGTTGACCGTCGGAGACTTCGCCGAAGGTCACCACGAGGATGTCGCTCTTGTCGCGCCAGCCCAGGATGGCCAGGTCTTTGAGTTGCAAGGACTTGCCGCGCTGGCTGACCACTTCTTTTTCCAGCCATTGTCGCCACTGATTGAAATCGCGGGTGCCGTTGGAAAACTGGTTGGAATAAAAAGACATCAACCGGGTCAGGTCGCCGCCAGCCCGTGCCACGCGCCAGCCTTCAATGAGGTTGCGCATGTTACGCCGTTCATGTTCGGCCGTTTTGGTGGGCACCCAGGTCAGGCTTTTGGCAATGACGACCGGGGTGGTGCGTGGTTGCACGCTTTCCAGGATGTTTTTCAGTTCAGGGTTGGCCAGGACGACGCAACCATCGGTGCTGTTGGGGCTGCGTGCATAGCTGTCGCTGGGCACGCCATGCAGCCAGATGCCGGAGCCGGTCCTGCCCTGGCGGCGGTCGTACTCGTTGGGGTAGTTCAAAGGCAGGGCGCCCACGCCATAGAAATCGGTGAGCTGTTTGCCATCCAGACGGCTGGTGATGTAGTAGACACCCAGAGGTGTGCGCTGGTCACCCTGGGCGGCCTTTTCAGCCCCCATGCGGCCAATGGACACGTAGTGGTCGGCCACCACGCGCAAACCATGCGGGCCGTTTTCGAACAGGTACAGGCGCGAGCGGCCAGCGTCCACCGCGATGGCGTGGCGGGTGCTGGGTGGGGTCTCGATGAACTGGGCGGGCAAGGCGCCAGCGGGCGGGCGCTCGCGGAGGGCGAAGAGCCGACGCTCGGCTTCCGTGCGCAATTGTTCAATCCGTTGGGGGGCCTTCTCGGTCAAATCGGCAGGGGCGCTGCCCATGGCTTTCAGTGGGGCGGTCTGGGACAGCAGCAGATCGCCGTAGACCATCTGTGCCAACTGAAAATTGGGCACGTCTTCGACCAGCGCCTGGGCATTTTTCAAGGCCAGTTTGCCTTGTCCAACCCCGACCAGGCGGTAGATTTCAAGCAGGCGCGCCTCGGCAGACTGGCTTTGCTGCAGCACTGGCTTGACGGCATACGCGGGCCCCGCAACGCCAAGGCTCAGGGCGCTCGCCAGCAACATGCTCTTGACGAGCATGGACAATCGCCGACCTGCCGCGCGATGCGGCGGTCGGCCCAAATGACCACTCATCACGAACCAGTGCTTTCCTTCACGATCACCCATTCACCGCCAGTGCGCACAAAATCAATGCGCTTGCCGCTGCTGATGTCCAGGCTGTCGGCCTTGTAGTCCTGGCGGAAGCGAGCCGTGGCCTTGTTGCCATTGACGGAGACGCTGATCTTGGAAAGCTTGACCGAGATGTTGCGCTTGCCCACGATGCGCTCGCGGCGTTCCTGTTCCCAGGCCTTGCGCGACTTGCCGCCATTGAAATCACGGCTGTAAGCGGCAAAATAGGCGCTGAGGTCTTTCTTGCTCCAGGCCGCTGCCCAGGCTTGCAGGGCCGACTCGACTTCGCGCTCTGCTGCTTCAGCCTTGGCTTCCACGGGGACTGGTGCGGGCGGCGTGGGTTTGCTGACAGGCGTGGGTGCCGGGGCTGGCGCTGGAACGGGCGCAGGCTTGGTGGCGGGGGCCGGGGCTGGGGCTGGCAGCGGGGCTGGGGCCGGTGCTGGCGTGGTGCTTGGCGTGTTGCTGTTGGTCAAGCCCGCCACAGCCGTGCCGCCACGTTCTTTGGGGAACAGGTCGCGGATCATCGCCAGCTTGGGCGCCACGGCGGAGCGGGTGTCGATCTGAAGCGCTTTGGAATAGGCCTGGCTGGCCAGCTTGGCGTAGACATCGCCCAGGTTTTCATACGCGGTAGCGTAGCTGGGATTGGTCCGGATGGCCATTTCCAGCGCATTGCGCGATTTGTCGTATTGACCTTGCTGAGCGTAAAGCACCGCGAGGTTGTTGAACGGCTCGGGCAACTCTGGATAGTCTTCGGTCAGCTTGGTGAAGGCGGTGATGGACTCGGGGATGCGGCCAGCTTGCGACAGGCTGATGGCCCGCAGGAAACGCATCATCGGGTCGCGCGGGCGGGCGGCGAGGAACTGGTCGGCGCGCTGCAAGGCTTCGGTGTTCTTGCCAGCCGACAGCAGTTTTTGAACATCGCCGACTTCGTCTGCACGCACCGCCACAGCGGTCATGGACAGGGCGGCAATGGCCAGGCACTTGGCGGCCATGGCCGTGAAGCGGATTCCAAACTTAGGCGCAACAACTTGCATGGGGGGTGTTTATCCGATGGGTTTGTGTTGATGGTGTCGGGCACACAAAGCGGCCAGAAAAAAAGCCTGCCATTTTTCGAGGATACCAGCGGACCACCTGCTGGAAAAGCGCCTGTCATCCCCGGCCGTGGTCGGGCCGCTATACTCATTGGATTGTATCTGAGCGTTGCAAGTTTGACGGGGCCCGTGCATGCCCCGCGCACTTGTTGCTTTGCCGCAAGTGCCGCATGACCCGTGTCGCCCGACACCGGATGTGGCCTTGGGCGCTTGACCAGAATTTGTCTCCAATGAGCTTGCGTATTTTCAACAGCCTGTCGCGGCAGGTCGAGTCGTTTGTCCCCCTGGTTCCTGGCCAGGTCGGTTTGTACGTGTGCGGCATGACCATTTATGACTTATGTCACGTGGGTCACGCCCGGATGATGATGTCGTTCGACGTGGCGCAGCGCTGGCTCAAGGCCTCGGGGCTGTCGGTCACGTATGTGCGCAATATCACCGACATCGACGACAAGATCATCCGCCGTGCCGTGGAGCGGGGCATCACGATCCGCCAGTTGACTGAAGAGATGACCGTGGCCATGCACCAGGACATCGGCGCTTTGGGCATCCAGCCGCCGACGCATGAGCCGCGTGCCACCCAGTATGTGCCGCAAATGCTCGCCATGATCGGCAAGTTGCAGGCCAATGGCCTGGCTTATCAGGCCAGCAATGGCGATGTGAACTACGCCGTGCGCAAGTTCGAGGGTTACGGCAAGCTGTCGGGCAAGTCGCTGGACCAGTTGCGTGCCGGTGAGCGCGAATTGAACGGGGCTGGCAGCCGCGCCGCCGATGGCAAGCTGGATCCGCTGGACTTTGTGCTCTGGAAAGCCGCGAAGCCCGAAGAGCCTGAGGATGCCAAGTACGACTCGGCCTATGGCGCTGGCCGCCCCGGTTGGCACATCGAGTGCTCGGCCATGGCTTGCTCGCTGCTGGGTGAGCAGTTCGACATCCATGGTGGCGGTCTGGATTTGCAGTTCCCTCACCACGAGAACGAAATCGCCCAGAGCGAAGGGGCCAGTGGCAAGCGCTTTGTCAACTACTGGATGCACAACGGCTTCCTGAACGTGGACAACGAGAAGATGTCCAAGTCGCTGGGCAACTTCTTCACCATCCGCGACGTGCTCAAGAGCTACGACGGTGAGACGGTGCGCTTTTTCATGCTGCGCACGCACTACCGCAGCCCCTTCAATTACAGCGATGCCGGTCTGGACGACGCCCGCAATGGCCTGCGCCGCTTGTACACCGCCTTGGGCACCGTGGCCGATGTGCCTTCGATGGACATCGACTGGGCCCATCCTCAGGCCGCGCGCTTCAAGGCGGCCATGGACGAAGACTTCACCACGCCGATCGCGGTGGCGGTGTTGTTCGACCTGGCGGCTGAAGTGAATCGTTCGGGTTCGGCAGAGACGGCGTCTTTGCTCAAGGCTTTGGCGGGCGTGCTGGGTTTGCTTCAGCAGTCTCCCCAGGCTTACATGCAGGGCGGCGCTGATGCCGGTGGTCTGCAGGCTCCCGCCATCGAGGCCTTGATCGAAGCCCGCACGGCCGCCAAGAAGGCCCGAAATTTTGCGGAATCCGACCGCATCCGAGACGAACTTGCCCAGCAAGGCATCGTGTTGAAAGACAGCCCGCAAGGCACGACATGGGTGAAAGCCTGATGCCGTCTTCAGCCTCTTTTTCTGCGGCCGATGCCGCCGCCGCGCCGCTGCCAACCGCTTTGGTGACGCCCCACTACTGGGACGAAGCTTGCAAGCACCTGTCCAAGCGTGACCGGGTCATGCGCAAACTGGTGGCCGACTACGGGCAGGGCCGCCTGTACAGCCGCCGCGATGCCTTCACCACCCTGGCGCGCTCGATCGTCGGTCAGCAGATTTCGCCCAAATCGGCGCAGTCGGTCTGGGAGCGCCTGTTGACCCTGATGGGGCAGCAGCCGCCGGAATCCCGCGCGCCGTTGCCCGTTCAGGCGGTGTTGGCCATGGGCGTTGACCAGCTCCGCACGGCGGGTTTGTCCGTGCGCAAGGCCGAATACCTGCAAGACCTGGCCAAGCATTTCGCCGAAGGCCGTGTCCATGTGAACCACTGGGAGCGCATGGAGGACGAGACCATCATCGAAGAACTGGTGGACATCCGCGGCATTGGCCGCTGGACCGCCGAGATGTTCCTGATTTTTCACCTGATGCGGCCCAATGTGCTGCCGCTGGATGACACCGTCCTGATCAAGGCGATCAGCCAAAGTTATTTCAGTGGCGAACCCGTGTCGCGTGCCGAGGCGCGTGACATCGCGGAAGCCTGGGCACCCTATCGCACAGTGGGAACGTGGTATCTGTGGCGCAGCCTTGACCCGCTGCCTGCGGCATCATAAAAACCTGCTGCGCGTGACTGAGGACAACCTGCCATGAGCAAACGACATTTTCTGGAATTCGAGCAACCGATCGCGGAGCTTGAAAGCAAGATCGAAGAGCTGCGCTACGTGCAAAGCGAATCGGCCGTGGACATCTCGGAAGAGATCGACCGGCTGAGCAAGAAAAGCCTGCAACTGACCAAGGACGTGTATTCCAGCCTGACGCCCTGGCAGGTGACGCAGATTGCTCGCCACCCGCAACGGCCTTACACGCTGGACTATGTGAACGAACTGTTCACCGATTTCCAGGAGTTGCATGGCGACCGCCACTACGCGGATGACCTGTCGATTGTGGGCGGGCTGGCGCGTTTCAATGGCCAGGCCTGCATGGTGCTGGGCCATCAAAAAGGCCGTGACACGAAAGAGCGCGCCATGCGCAACTTTGGCATGTCACGCCCCGAGGGCTACCGCAAGGCTTTGCGCCTGATGCAGGTGGCCGAGAAATTCAGCCTGCCGGTGTTCACTTTCGTTGACACGCCCGGGGCCTATCCCGGCATTGGCGCCGAAGAGCGCAATCAATCTGAAGCCATCGGCCGCAACATCTTCGAGATGGCCCGGCTGGAAGTGCCGATCATCACCACCATCATTGGTGAAGGTGGCTCCGGCGGTGCGCTGGCCATCAGCGTGGCCGACCAGGTGCTGATGCTGCAGTACTCGGTGTACTCCGTGATCTCGCCCGAAGGCTGCGCCTCCATCTTGTGGAAGACGGCGGACCGTGCTGAGGAGGCGGCCGAAGCTTTGGGCATCACGGCGCACCGCTTGAAGGCCCTGGGCTTGGTGGACAAGATTGTCAGCGAGCCGGTGGGCGGCGCGCACCGCGACCACAAGCAGGCGGCGGCCAACCTCAAGCGCGGCTTGAACGATGCCATGCGCCAGCTCAGCGACCTGAAGGTGAAGGAATTGCTGCAGCAGCGCTATGACCGGCTGCAAAGCTACGGCCGCTACAACGACACCAAAGAGCATTGAGCCTCATGAACGCTGT
>NZ_JAUSAR010000062.1 GCF_030652515.1 Aquabacterium sp.
CGCCCATGCCGAAGCACAGTGAGCGCGTGGCGGCGGCAAAGCCCTTGGCGGGGCCGAACAGCCCGCCTCCAAACTCCAGCAGGGTGTGGTCCTGGTCGGGCAACCAGATTTCGGCGATGCGGATGAATGATGCTTTCATGCCGTTGGGTCGAGCAAGTTTCACGCCAAGCCGGGGTTTTCGGCGGCCTTGCGCAGCTTTGCTAAAGTGGGTTCATGCCCGACGAAGCCCCTTGCCAATTCCATGAAGCCCCTGACGCCCTGACCCTGGCACAGGACCTCGCCCATTTCGTGGCCGCACGCCTGCAAGAAGGCTTGAGCCAACGCGGGCAGGCCTTGCTGGTCGTGTCGGGCGGCAGCACGCCGGTCCCCTTCTTCCAGGCCCTGGCACAGACGGCTCTGGATTGGCCCCGGGTGAGCATCACCCTGGCCGACGAACGCTGGGTGCCGCCGGATCATGCCGACAGCAACGAGCGCTTGGTGAGAGCGCACCTTCTTCAAGGTTTGGCCAGCCAGGCGCGTTTTGTGCCGTTCAAATCGGCCGATGCCCTGGCGGTGGAAGGCGTGCCCAAGCTGGAGACCGCCCTGCAAGCCTTGCCCTGGCCGGCCGATGTGTTGGTGCTGGGCATGGGGGCGGATGCGCACACCGCTTCGCTGTTTCCTGGGTCCCCGCAACTGGCCGAAGCCCTGGATAACGCCCGGACGGCGCGTTGCCTGGCCATCACGGCCCCGTCCCTGCCCAATGTGCCCGTGGACCGCGTCAGTTTGAGCAAGCGGGCCCTGCTGGACACGCGTCATGTTGTGGTTCACATCACCGGTTCGGCCAAACGATTGCTGTTGGAGCAGGCCAGGTTGCCTGGCCCCGCCGACCACATGCCCATCCGGCTGGCCTGGTGCCGGACGAATATACCGTGTCACGTGTTTTATTCAAATTGATATTGCCCTGACAGACATATTATTACGGGAAACTACCCTTTCAATTCAGGATATTAATATGCGATAATGCGTTTGACGTTCTGTATTAGGGTATTCAAAATGTTTTCGATGGATGGTTATTTCTCGCTCCCCTTTGTGTTGCCATATGCACTTGCTTTCTGGGGCGTGCTCATCTGGGCTTATTACCTGGAGGGTGCGCAGCACAAGCGCAGCCAGCAAAGAATGGCCAAGCATGACGGGGCCGACAAGTACTCGGGCTTGGTGATCGCCATCGGCTCCACCGTTCTGCAACTCGCTGCATTTGGCCTGACCTTGTACGCCCCCTGGCGCGTCAGCGAGCCGGAAATCTATGTGTACTTCTGGGCTGGCCTGGCCCTGGTCGTGACGGGCATGCTGCTGCGCAAGCACTGCTGGCGCGTGCTGGGCGAGTTTTTCACCCCCACCGTCACCATCGCCAAAGAGCACAAGGTGGTCGACAAGGGTGCCTACAAGTGGGTTCGGCACCCTTCGTACTCTGGTGCCATCATGACCGCCGTCGGCGTGGGTCTGGCACTGGGCAACTATGGCAGCATCGCGGTCATGGTGCTTGGCCACATCGCCATCTACATCTACCGCATCGAAGCCGAGGAAACCGCGCTGGAACGCGCCCTGGGCGATGCCTACGCCAAGTTCAAAAGCAACCGCCGTCGCCTGATTCCTTTCGTTTATTGATCATTGACCTTGGCCCCGAGATGGGGCTAAGGCCAAGCACTCTGCAAGGCGGACGCCACCCCAGGCGCCCGCCTTATTTTTTGGCCTGCTCCATGGCGTGAAGCGCAGCCTTGCCCACGTCGTAGGCCGCGATCTCCACCGACTGGCCAATGGCGGGCGGTTGCAACTGGGTCACGCCGTTTTCCTTCCAAGCCAGGAAACGCCATGGGGCGGCCTGAACGGAGGAGGGGAAGCGGAACACGACGGTCTTGGGGGCGTGGTCTTCCGTGATCTCTTCCACCAGGACCGCGATGTCGCCCATCCGGGCGGTGTCGCCCACCTTGAAGGGCTGCTTCTGGAGATCGCGCGTGATGGTGCCGCGAAAGCCCGTGGGCACCGACAACTTTAGCGAGTTTTCATCCAGGCGCGTGAGTGTCATGGCCTGGTTGTTGGGCCCCAGGGCGCGCATGGTGGTGGGGTTGAGCAGGCCATGGTATTGGCGGATCAAAGGGATGTAGTAGATGCTTTCGGCCGAAGGCAGGTTCATGAGCAGGAAGTGCTCTGTCTGCCCTGCGCTGGTGTTGGGCATGGCCAATGGCGCTTGCGCCTCACCGGCCGCCCCCAGCGTTTTCATCACGGCCGAGGTGCCCACTTTGGCCACCGGGAAGATGACCAGGTGGATGAATCCCACCAACAAAACGATGTTCTTGGCGGAGCCCAGGCCCCAGCCGGTCAACTGGGTGCGATGGCGCCAGGCCATCAGCAAGATGATGGACAACAAGCCGCTGGCACCAATGTCGGAGTTGATGGTCAGCCGGTCAAACGGGTAGCCTGCACAAGCTGGGGCCAAGGCCAGGATGGAGCCCACGGCATAGAAGCGCGCCAGGGCCGAGCGAAACCCGCCCAAGGCGTGAATGGCATACGCCAGACCCAGCAGGGCCAAGGTGGCGGCGCCCGAGTACAGGTACTGTGTGGTGCGGCCGAGTTGCTCGAACATCACCGACGAGACGCCGAACCATTGGGCCACCATCAAGGCCGGCAGGCGCAAAGCCAGGCTCACGGCAAAGCCACTGGCGTTGGACGCCGGATCCACATAGCCTGGTGACCCGAAGCTGCCGTAACCCAGGTGGCTGTGCAGCGCCTTCCAGGCCAGCGCGATCACGATGAAGGGCAGCAGGGCCTTGAACCTGACCGCCAGTGATTTGCCCGGCTCCAGGAACAGGGCGTAGGCCAGCAGATAGCCCGCAGTTTGAATGGAGGCCTCGGCGCTGAACAAGCCCAGGACGAAGCTGGCGGCCGCCAGCCAGCCATGAAGGGCCGACCCGCCCTGGCGCCAATGGTGGTAGCCCAGCAAGGTCAGCACCATGAACAGGCCGGACAGCATTTGATTGCGGCTGGCCAGCCAGGCCACGGCGAACACGTGCAGCATGTTGCCAGCGAACAGCCAGGTGGCCAGCCCGGCTTGCTGCCGATCAGGGTCCAGGTCGCGGAACAACTTGCCGATCAGCAAGATCATCACGCCATACATGAGCAGGCTGTGCACGTGCATCAACACGGGTGAATCGGGCCACCATTGATAATCAAGTTGCTGGCTCAATTCCGCCAGGGGCCGCCAGAAGGCAATGCGCAAATGATCGTTGGCCCACCACACCAGCCTGCCCGAATCAATCATGGCCTGGTTGGCCATGGCGTTGCCATCGGCAAAAGTGAACAGGCCGAAAAAGGAGCCGGGTTGGGCATTGACCGACCTGCCCGTCAGCAGCGACCAGTGCAGGTAGTCATCGCCCAGAAGCCCCATGTTCATCGCGGGCGCGATCAGGAGCATTCCGACCAGGGCGGCCACAGGCACGCACCAGCGGCTAGAGAGAAATCTTCCCCACATGACCAAAATCCTTGGCAAATATTCTATTTTACCTTGATGATCCCCTGGGAAAGTCCCCCTCGGGGGTGGGTTTGTATTCTGGAAAAATCCTGTTCTTTTGGTTGATTGATTTTCGGAAGTTTCATGGGCAAGCCGCGTCGTACCCTGGTTTTTGGCAAACGTCTTCATTCTGGCGGGACCGCGCCACGGCAATATCTCACCGGCATCGATATCCTGCACGGGCATGTGTGCGTCCCGCTGATATTCGTCTACAAAAAGGGTTTCGACATTGCCCTGGCCGAACAAGGCCTGCTTGAAACGCTGAAACACTACCCGCTGGTTTCGGGTCGCTACAAGAAGGACGAGCAGGGCCAGGTTTACAGCGACGGGCAAGACCACGGCATCGACTTTCGGGTGTACCGCTGCGAGGGCAAGATGCCCTATGGCGAACACCACCCACTGGGCAAGGACATCAAGCATTTCTACAAGTCGTTCATGCCCTGGCAGGTCATCGACAAGGACTTGCCCTTGATCCAGGCCGACGTCCACCAGTACGAAGACGGCGGCATCGTGATGTGCGTGTACATGGTTCATTCCACATTCGATGGAACCAGTTTTTTCGGTTTCATGCTGAACTGGTCCAGGGCATGCCGTGGCCTCGCGATTGAAGTGCCTTCCTTTGACCGCGGCGTGATGATTGAAGCGGGCCAGACCGGCATCGACACCACGGGTTTCGATCTGGTTTACCAACCGCGCATCCTGGACGGCATCGGCCTCATGTCGCGGTTGGGCTGGCGGGCGCTGACCGAGGTCAGGAAAGAGATCTTCCGCATTCCTGCGCACGCCATCGAGTCCTGGAAAGCCCAGGCTCAGGCTGAGTTGGCAGACGCCAGCAGCGTGAACACAGGCAAGCTGGTCACCGCTTATGTACTGCGGGCGCTGTCACCGCTGATGCCACCTGGTGTGCCACGCAGCGTTGGCATGGCGCTGGACATGCGTTACGTGCGAGGCATGACCTTGCCACGCAACTATTTCGGCAATGGTTTGTGCTACGCCCAGGCTCACTACACCGAGCAGGAACTGGCACAGCAAAGCCTGTCGGTGCTGGCCGAGCGGTGCAAGCCGCCAGCTGATGAGGTCAGCGTCGCGACCGTGTCCAAGCTGTTGACCGTGGCCGAGCACCACCGGCAGAAGAAGTCCATCTGGCGCCTGATCTTCAAGCCTGCGGTGGACACCCTGGGCGGCGGGATCGTGCAAAACAACCTGTCCTTGCTGCCGATCTACGAGGTCGACATGGGCCGTGGCACGCCAGACTGGTACGAAACCTTCGCCATGACCATCCGCATGATGGCCCTGGTGTCGACACCGCAGAAAGACGGCGGCATTGACCTGCACATGGCCGCCAGCAAGGCTGAGCTTCGGGCCCTGCGGGAGCGGCTGCAGGCCGATGGCATTTCGGGCAAGGCTTGATGATGGCCATGGCGAAATTGCACACCACCCTGATCGTGGAAAAACGCCTCCATGCGGGCGTGACCGCAGCTCGGCAGTACCTGTCCGGCCTGGACATCTTCCACGCGCACGCCGGCATCCCGGTGGTGCTGGTCTACAAAAAGGGTTTTGACCTGGCGGCGGCCGAACAAGCCTTGATCGACACCTTGAAGCACTACCCCATCATGACCGGGCGCTACAAGAAAGACGAGCAAGGCCAGGTCTACGTGGACAGCAACGACGCGGGCATCGACTTCCGCGTGAGCCGCTGCGCGGGCAAGATGCCCTATGGGCCCGAGAACCCGGCGGGCAAGGACGACATCAAGCAGTTCTTCAAGCTGGTGCTGCCCTGGCAGGTGGTCGACAAGGACACGCCCCTGTTTCAGGTCAACATCTTCCAGTTCGAGGACGATGGGATCCTGATGTGCTGCTACGCGCCGCACTCGCTGCTCGATGGTTCCAGCTACTGGGGCTTCATGCAGAACTGGTCGAACGCCTGCCGCGGGCTGCCCGTCAAACCGCCATCATTCGACCGACAAGTCATGATCGACGCGGGCAAGACAGAGTTTGAGTCTGGCAGTTATGACCTGATGGTCGCGCCAGGCTGGTTCGACTACATCCGCACCATGCTGGGCCTGGGCTGGCGCGCGGTGACGGGCTTGAAGAGCGAAGTGATGCGGGTGCCCGCCCAGACCATCCAGCAATGGAAGGTGCAGGCCAAGGCTGAGATGCCGGAGTCGGCCGGCGTGAGCACGGTGGAGCTGGTCACGGCCTATGTGATGAAGGCGTTTTCACCCAGCATGCCGCGCGGCATGGCGCGCAGTGTGGGCCTGGTGCTGGACTTGCGCTACAAACGGCGCCTCAAGCTGCCGCGAGATTTTTTCGGCAACGCCCTGTGCTACGCCGAGGCGCGGTACAGCGAAGAAGATCTGGCCCAACAAAGCGTGCCCATGCTGGCCGAGCGCTGCCGCCCCAACAACGACCAGGTCGGCACCGACAGCTTGTTCAAGATGCTGGCGCTGACCGAAACGTACCGGCAAAAGAAGGCGGTGTGGAGGCTGATCTTCAAGCCCACCATCGAGACCTTGCGCGCCGGTTTGATCCTGAACAATGTGATCCAGCTGCCCATCTACGACATCGACCTGGGGCGCGGCACGCCCGACTGGTACGACATCTGCCCCATGACCATCCGCATGCTGATGGTGGTGAACACGCCGCAAAAAGATGGTGGGGTGGACCTGCACGTGACGGCTCGAAAGGCAGAGTTGAAGGCGCTGCGGGCCAGTTTGAAGGCCGACGGGATCTCGGGCTGAAGCTGAAACAGGCCGCGCGCTGATTCGCGCCCAGACTCGGTCAGTGTGGCAGCTTCACCGACCGGGCTTTTTCCAGCAGCAAGGCATGGCCCGATGGGCGCAGGAAGCCGTCGCTCAGGAGCTTGTCCGCGTGCTGCTTGTAGGCCTGAAGGTAGGCCGCATCGCTGGGGTAACGTGAGCGCAAAACCTCTGCATCCAAGGGCTTGGCGGTGCCGCCCGCAATGCAGGCAAAGCCCACCCAGAAGCCCAGCGAATTGGTCGGCCCGTTGTTGAACATGCCATAACTGGCCGTGGGCACATCCAGCTCCGGCAGGCGCAGGCCCCCCATGGCATTGCCCAGGTCATCGTCTTTCACAAAGCCCAGGCTGGTGCGTTGCAGGCGGGGTGCTTTGGGTGGCGGTGTGCCGGTGGTGATCCAGTGGCGCAAAGCGTGCAAGGCGGCATGGTCAAACACCTGGGTGGGCAGGGTGCTGGAAGGGTTGAAGCACTTGGGCGTGGTCAGCTGGGCATCGGCCTGGCTGGCGATCAGCGACTCATCGCGCATGTGCAGGTCGAAGTGGGTGCCGCCCGCGACTTCCCAATAACGCAGCTTGTCGCTGTCCGGTGTCTTGGACAGCGGCCAGCTCACCGCCACCTCCATCTCGGTCTGGACCTGCATCAGGGGCACCTTCGAGTCGGTGCGCACCTTGGGCATCACGATGTTGATGTGCCAGCCGTTGACCTGGATGGCGGCTGGGGTGGCGCCGCGCATGTAGAACCCGTCGTAGGCGTTGCTGCGTGGTTGGAAAGCGTTGATGAAGGTGAAGAGGAAGGAGGCCGATTTGGAATAGCCCATGCCCACCAGCTTGACCTGGGTATTGGCGCTGCCCCATTGCCCGGCGGCCTGACGGATGGCCACCGCCGCGTGGTCATAGATGTCAAAGGAATAGTCGCTGTCGCTGACCACCGCTTGTGCATAGCGCTCGGGGTTGGCCTTCTTGAGCGATTTCACGCTGGCCGCTTCAGCGCTCACGCCGACCCAGGCATAGCCTTCGCGCTCGATCTCGTCGCGGGTGACCATCCAGCCACCATCCACGTCAAAGCCCAGCGAGGTGTTCAGCCATTCGACCAAGACGATGCCGTTGAAGCGGGCCGGGTCTTTGGGGCGGCGCACCAGCACGCGGGTCTCGTAGGCTTGGGGTTCACCGCGTTTCTTGAGCTTCCAGTGGCCGTCGTCGTTCCAGTCGCCATCGGTGGCATAGGCCTGGGATTGGCCCCGCAGGCGGAACTCTTCTTCCAGGTAGCCCGCGGTGGCGAGTTGCGCCTGGCGGCCGGTGACCGGCCTGCCGGCGGCCGAGGGCAGCAGTGTGTGTGCGGTGGCTGTCGCTTCAACCTTGCTGGCCGTGGGCGCCTGGGCCAGGGCCGTGCAGGCGGTGTGGGCCAGGGCCACGCACAGCAGCAGGCCGCGCAGCAAGGGGGTCAAGCTTGGCGCAAGCACTCGATGATGCTCAATTGACCAGCGCGCCAGGCGGGCACGAAGCCACCCAGGAAGCCCATCAGCAAAGAGAAGGACATGGTCTGGACGGCCACGTTCCAGGTGAACTTGAAGCGGAAGGCCATCTCGGCGAAGGTCTGGTAATTCAGGGTCGAGATGTTGACGGTTTGCATCAGCGAGGCCGCCATCAGGCCCACGATACCGCCCACCAACGCCAGGCCCAGTGACTCGCCCAGGAAGGCCAGTAGCACGGCTTCACGGCGGAAACCCAGAGCCCGCAGGGTGCCGATCTCGCCAATGCGCGAGGCCACGGCTGCGAACATGGTGATCATGGCGCCGACGATGGCGCCGATCGAGAAAATCACCGACAGCGACAAGCCCAACAGCTTGATGAACTTGGTCATGCCTTCGGACTGCTCGGCGTAGAAGCGGGCTTCCAGCTTGGCGTCGAGCTGCAGTTGAGGGTCATCGGCAATGGCCTGGCGGATGCCGTTGAAGGCTTCGATGCTGGCCAGCTTGAAGACGATGCTGGCATACACCGCGCGCCGGAAAGCCTGCATGACCTGGTCAACGTCGCCCCATATCTCAGAGTCGAAGCCGCTGCGCTCGGCGTCAAAGATGCCGACCACGGTCCATTCGCGGCCCGCCATTGTGATGGTGTGGCCCAGACTCATGTTGGCAAAGCCTCGGGCCACGGCGCGTCCGACCACGATCTCTGAGGTGCCGGGGCGGAACATGCGGCCTGCCACCAGCTTGACCTGCGGCCGGATGGCCAGGCCGATCTCCGAGGTGCCACGCAGCGTCACGTTGGCCATTTCGAGCGTGTCGCGCTTGGGCAGGTTGTTGAGCACGGCCACTTCGCGCGACACCAGTCGGCGCCCCTGGTTGTCGGTGGCGATGCCAGGCATGGCGTCCAGGTTGCTGGCCTGCGAGCGCGTGATGGCGGAGTTGATCTCGGCACCCGCGCCCTTGCGCAGGATGAGCACGTTGTCTGGCTGGCCTGTGGCCACCATGGTCTCGTTGATGCCTTCGCTCATCATCAGCACGGTGGCGAACACGAAGACCACCAGGGCCATGCCGCCTGCGGTGAGGATCGTGGTGACGCGGCGCACCCACAGGTTGCGCATCACGTAGGAAAGGGGGATGGCTCTCATTGTTGCCGCCCCATCAGGCCACGTGGCGCAAGCCTTGGACGATGTCGATGTTCGACATCTTCCAGGCGGGCCAGGCGGCGGAGATCAGGCCCACGATCAAGGCCGCTGCAGCTTGGTAGATCATGGTGGTTTGCGACACCTCGAACACCTTGAACAGGTTGTTCGTCTGGTGCAAAAAGCCGATCGCCAGCGGAAAAGTCGCGGCAATCCCGATGGCGCCACCGATGGTGGCGATCAGCAGGCTTTCACCAAACAGCAGCTTCACCACGAAGGCTGGCGAAAAGCCCAGCGCCTTGAGCGTGGCGTATTCGGCCAGGCGTTCGCGCGCGGTCATGGTCATGGTGTTGGCCATCACGGCCATGATGATCAGGATGACGACGAAGCTCACGGCGCGCACAGCCATCAAAATCGCTTCGCTCATCGAGACGATGCCCAGCTGGAAGGCCTTTTCGGTCTCGGTGCGGGTCTCGGCCACCGAATTCTTGAACATCGCGTCGATCTCTTGCGAGATGGCCGAGGCCCGACCCGGATCCTTGATGTTCACCATGTAGATGCCCACCTGGTTGGCGGCGGCCGTGCCCAGGCGCTGGCGCACACTTTCGGCCAGCAGACCCCAGTGCATCATCATCAAGCTTTCGTCGGTTCGGGCGTCGGTGGCGTGGTAGATGCCCCGGATGTTGAAGTTCCAGTTGCCGGGGTAGATCGTGCCGCTCAGCGGAATGGTGTCGCCCACCTTCCAGCCAAAGCGCTGCGCCAGCTTGCGGCCGATGATCGCGCCCTGGCGGTCGGCCATGAAGGCAGACTTTTCCTCTTCGCTGATGATGTACTCGGGGTACATGGTGAAGTAGCTGTTGCCATCGACCGCGAAGCGCGCGAAGAAGTTGCGCCGGTCGATGTAGATGCCGCCAAACCAGTTGACCCAGGTCACGCCGGTGACGCCTTCGATCTTCTTGATGCGTTCGGCGTAATACAGGGGCAGGGGGTAGCCCACCGAGATGGCGCTGCGGGTGATCAGGCGGGTGTTGGAGGTGCCGTCCACACCGGCGTACCAGGCATCGACCACGGTGCGCAGCAGGCCGAAAGCACTGATCGCCACGATCAGGCCGACCATGGTCAGCAGCGTGCGCAGCTTGTGCCTGAAGGCATTTTTCAGCAGCAACTTGAAGAGGAACATGTACTACTTGGCCTCTTCCAACTCAATGCCCGCTGGCGCCGGGGTCGGTCACCAGCACACCCTTTTCAAGGTGGATCATGCGGCTGGCGCGCGAGGCGGCCTTGGGGTCGTGGGTCACCATGACGATGGTCTTGCCCAGGTCGCGGTGCAACTCGTCCATCAGCTTGAGGACTTCTTCGCCGGTGGCGCGGTCCAGGTCACCGGTGGGCTCGTCGGCCACGATCAAGGTTGGGTCGGTCACCAGGGCGCGGGCGATGGCCACGCGCTGCTGCTGGCCGCCAGACAATTCGTTGGGGTAGTGGTCCATGCGGTCGGACAGCTTCACCATGGCCAGGCAGGCCTCCACGTGGTGTTTGCGCTCGCGACGGCTCAGGTTGGTCAGCAGCAGGGGCAGTTCCACATTCTCATAGGCGGTGAGCACTGGCATGAGGTTGTAGAACTGGAAAATGAAGCCCACGTTGGCGGCGCGCCAGTCGGCCAGGGCACTTTCGTCCAGGGTGGCAATGTCCACGCCGTTGATCTTGATGGTGCCCGAGCTCGGCTGGTCAATGCCGGCGATCAGGTTGAGCAAGGTGCTCTTGCCCGAACCGCTGGGGCCCATCAGCGAGACGAACTCGGCGCGTTCCACTTCGAGGTTGATGTCCATCAGGACGGGGATGGGCTGACCGCCACGCGTGTAGGTCTTGGTCAGGTGGTCGATGCGGATGACGGGATCGCGCTTGCCTGCGGTATCACTCATGATGGGCTGTGGCTGCTCTGTTCAAGGCGTACCGATGCTGACGCGCGAGCCGTCTTTCAGGCGGGCGGGCGGGTTGGTCACCAGCTTGTCGCCGGATTTGACGCCACCAGCGATTTCGCGCAGGTCACCCAGCTTGCGGCCGGGGCGAACGCTCAACTCTTCCACGGTGGACGAGCCACTTTCGCCAGCTTTGACGCGGTAGACGACGCTGGCGCCATCCTTGCCTGCGATGGCCGCGTTGGCCACGGCCAGCACGGGTTGCTGATCGGCATCGGTGATGGCCTGCGACAGGAAGCTCACCTTGGCGCTCATCTCGGGCAGGATGCGGGTGTCCAGCTTGTCAAAGCGGATCTTGGTCATGACCGTGGCTTTGGCGCGATCCACTGTGGGGACGATGCCCGACACGTGGCCACGGAAGCGCACGGAGGGAAGGGCGTCCAGCGTGATCTCGACGGGCTGGCCCACCTTGGTCTTGGACAGGTTGCCCTCGGACACGTCGGCCTCGACTTCCAGGGTGCTCATGTCGGCCATGGTCACCACGGCGCCTTGGGCGCCAGCGGCGCTGGACATGGGGGTGATGATGTCGCCCACGTTGGCATTCTTGACCAGCACGACGCCGTCAAAGGGCGCGCGGATCTCGGTGTAGTCCAGGCCAACCGTTTGCACCTTGACCTGAGCACGGGCCTGCTCCAGCGCGGCCTTGGCGGCCGACAGGGCGGCAAAGGCGGCCTTGTTGCGGCTCACGGTGGTTTCAACCGATTGGGGCGACAGGAAGCCCTGGGCTTCCAGTCCACGGGCGCGGGCGGTTTCGGCGCGCGCATTGATCAGCTGGACGTTCGATTGCTCGACATTGGCCTCGGCCTGGTGAACGGCGGCTTCAGCCCCGAGGATGCCGGCCTTGATGTCGCTGGCGTCCAGACGGGCCAGCAAATCGCCCTTCTTGACGTGCGAGCCTTCGCGCACATTGAGCTCGATCAGACGACCAGAGGCCTTGGAGGCCACGGCAGCGCGGCGCTGGGCCACGACATAACCGGAGGCCGTCAACTGCACGTATTGTTGCGAGGGGGTGCTCATCACCACGGTGGTGGTGGTGACCTCGGCCGTGCGTGGCACCAGGAAATAGGCGGCAACGCCCAGCACGGCAGCCCCGCCAAGCACCCATGGCAGGATGCTTTTTTTCTTTTTCACCGAAGCTTGAACACCTCTATCAATCTTGAGTTTGGACAGGGCCGAAGGGACGGGTACATCAGTCATGGTGTTGCAACGGGTAAAGAAGGCGATTTTGCACTGTCCTGTGATCCCTAACGCTAATCGTTGTGCCGACCCTTGAATCGATGGGTCCGCGGGTTTCCTGGGTGGACAAATGCTTCGGTGTGTGTTTACGCCTGCTGGGCGTGTGCTGGTTCTGGGGTGGGATTCTGGATTCGGTGGGCGACAAAGGAGGGGGTCTCGTCCGAGGGCAGGTGGCGCGGCAAACTCAGGCCCAGGTGGGCTTCGACCTCGGCGATGCACCCGTCTTCTGTGCCCCTGGCCAGGAATCCGGCGGCGATCAGCGAGCGAACGTACAGCTTGTTGTAGAAAAATGCCAGCAGCACGTTGCTGACACTGAAGGTGAGCGCGCCACCAACGACGACCAGCAGGCACAGCTTCCATTCGCGCTGGTACATCGGGAGCAGGGCACCAAACTGCAGCAAGCGCCAGTTGAACCCGATCGGCGCCGTGCGTGTGATGCCCGTTCGAGGGTGTTCAAAGGTGATGAAGTTTTGCGTCATCGCTGGGTGCCGAAACCGGGTGGCGAGGGTGTTTCAAAGGCTGCTTGGAGTCTACGGCACAGGGTGCGGCGCCACTCTAGGGGATTGCGTGGTCGCTTGTTCAAGGGATGAGTGTTCGGGCGGAGTTCACGGGTGCGAAGGGCAACGTGGCGCAGGGCGCAAAATGTGCACCATCGTGGCCCATAACTTGCTGGTGTCACACAGACGCCTGCACACTGGTGCAGGCCAGTCCTTTCCGGAGATCAGTGTGTCCATTCACGTCGCCCTCAATCACGTCACACATTACACCTACGACCGCCTGGTCAATCTGTCTCCTCAAGTGGTGCGTTTGCGCCCAGCGCCTCATTGCAGAACCCGGATCCTGTCTTACTCGCTGAAGGTCGAACCTGCCAATCACTTCGTCAACTGGATGCAGGATCCCTTCTCCAACCATTTGGCCAGGTTGGTGTTTCCTGAACAGACGCAAGAGTTCAAGATCACGGTGGACCTGGTCGCCGAGATGGCGGTCTACAACCCCTTTGACTTTTTCCTGGAGCCCGAGGCCGAGAACTATCCCTTCTCGTATGAGGCGGGCCTCAAGCACGATCTGGCGCCTTACCTGGTCAAAGATCCCGCCACGCCGCTGTTCCGGAAATTCGTGGACAGCATCGACCTCAAGACGGTTCGCACCATCGACTTCCTGGTGGGGTTGAACCAGCGCCTGCAAGGCGACATCAGCTACACCATCCGCATGGAGCCCGGCGTGCAGACGCCCGAGCAGACGCTGAGCTTGAAATCCGGCTCCTGCCGTGACACGGGCTGGCTGCTGGTTCAGACCTTGCGGCACCTGGGCCTGGCCGCGCGTTTTGTGTCCGGCTACCTGATCCAGCTCAAGGCCGACGTGGCGGCGCTGGATGGCCCATCGGGCACCGATGTCGATTTCACCGACCTGCACGCCTGGTGCGAGGTTTTCCTGCCCGGCGCCGGCTGGATCGGGCTGGACCCGACCTCGGGCCTGATGGCCGGTGAAGGCCACATCCCCGTGGCCTGCACGCCCGAACCCACCACCGCCGCACCCGTCAGCGGCGCGGTGGATGAGTGCGAAGTGAGCTTCAGCCACGAGATGGGCGTCACGCGCATTTACGAGTCGCCGCGCGTCACCAAGCCCTACTCAGCCGAGCAATGGCAGGCCATTGATGCTTTGGGCCACGATGTTGATCAACAGCTCAAGAACAGCGATGTGCGCCTGACCATGGGCGGCGAGCCCACCTTCGTGTCGGTCGATGACCGCGAGGGCGAAGAGTGGAACACCACGGCCATGGGCCCCACCAAGCGAGGCCTGGCCACGACCCTGGTGCATAAGCTTCGCGAGCGTTATGGCAAGGGTGGTTTCCTGCACTTTGGCCAGGGCAAGTGGTACCCGGGCGAGCAGTTGCCGCGCTGGGCCCTGTCCATCTTCTGGCGCACCGATGGCGAGCCTTGCTGGCACGACCCCAGCCTGTTCGCCGATGAGCAGAATGGTGTGAGCTACAACAGCGACGACGCCAAGCTCTTCGTCGAGACGCTGGCCGCCAAACTGGGTGTGGGCACCAAGCACATCCTGCCTGGCTATGAAGATGCCTGGTATTACATGTGGCGCGAGCGTCGTTTGCCCATCAATGTCGACCCTTTCGACACGCGCCTGGAAGACGAGATGGAGCGCCTGCGCCTGCGTCGCGTGTTCGACTATGGCCTGGACAAGACGGTGGGCTACGTGCTGCCGCTCAAGCGCGAGTCCGCCGCGATGATGGACGCGCCGCGCTGGATCAGCGGCCCCTGGTTCTTCCGCGATGGGCGCATGTACCTGGTGCCGGGCGATTCGCCCATGGGCTATCGCCTGCCGCTGGATTCGCTGCCCTGGGTGTCGGCCGAGCAATACCCGTACAGCTACGAGCACGATCCCTTCGCACCGCAGGCGGCTTTGGCGCCTGCTGCGCAACTGAAGGCGCAGTATGGGCGCCATCAGATGCAGTTGGATGCGGGCTTGCCGACCAAGGGTGAACTGGGTCTGGGGGCGGGTGCCGCCTCGGGCGCCGATGGACATGGTTTGACGATCACCGGTGATCCGGGACGCGCGCCCAACCGGTTCGAGTCCGCCCATTGGGTCACGCGCACGGCCTTGTGCGTCGAGGTGCGCAACCCCGACCGCAGCAATGGCCCCAAGGTGGAAGCGCACGGCAAGGGCGGTGGCGTGATGTACGTCTTCATGCCGCCCTTGACGGTGCTGGACGACTACCTCGATCTGCTCGCTGCGGTCGAGGCCACGGCCACTGATTTGGGCATGCAGATTGTGCTGGAGGGCTATCCGCCACCGCGCGATGGCCGCTTGAAGCTGCTGCAAGTCACGCCCGATCCCGGCGTGATCGAGGTCAACATCCACCCGGCCTCCAGCTGGGAGCAGTTGGTTGATCACACCGAGTTCCTGTACCAGGCCGCGCACGAAACGCGTTTGTCGACCGAGAAGTTCATGGTCGATGGCCGCCACACGGGCACGGGCGGTGGCAACCACTTCGTGCTGGGCGGTGCCACGCCGTCCGACAGCCCCTTCCTGCGCCGGCCCGACCTGATCCCCAGCCTGCTGACCTTCTGGCACAACCACCCCTCGCTGTCGTACATGTTCTCGGGCATGTTCATCGGGCCCACCAGCCAGGCACCGCGGGTGGACGAGGCGCGCACCGACCAGGTCTATGAAGTCGAAATCGCCATGCGCGAGATCGAGCGTCAGGTCGAGGTGTGGGGCCATTGCCCTCCGTGGTTGATCGACCGTGCGCTGCGCAACTTGTTGATCGATGCCACCGGCAACACGCACCGCAGCGAGTTCAGCATCGACAAGCTCTATTCGCCGGACGGCCCGACGGGTCGCCTGGGGCTGCTGGAGTTGCGTGCCTTTGAAATGCCGCCCCATCCCCACATGAGCCTGGTGCAACAACTGTTGTTGCGTGCCCTGTTGTGCTGGTTCTGGCGCGAGCCCTACAAGGGCCATGGCGCGCAGCGCCTGACGCGTTGGGGCACCGGCCTGCACGACCGCTTCCTGCTGCCCAGTTTTGTCGAACAAGACTTTGACGATGTGCTGACCGAGCTGTCGCAGGCGGGCTTCAATTTCGATCCGGCCTGGTTTGCGCCGCACTTCGAGTTCCGCTTCCCTTACGTGGGCGAGGTGGCGGCCGGTGGTGCGCGCATGACGGTTCGCACGGCGCTGGAGCCCTGGCACGTGATGGGCGAAGAAGGCTCGCCCGGTGGCACGGTGCGCTATGTCGACTCGTCGCTGGAGCGCCTGGAAGTGCGCGTCACGGGCCTGAATGGCAACCGCCATGTGGTCACCGTCAACGGCCACGTCCTGCCCTTGCATCCCACGGGTCGCGTGGGTGAATACGTGGCGGGGGTACGTTACCGCGCCTGGCAGCCGCCATCGTGCCTGCACCCCACCATCGGCTCCGACGCGCCGCTGACCATCGACCTGGTCGACAGCTGGCAAAAGCGTTCGCTGGGCGGGTGCCAGTACCACGTGGCCCACCCGGGCGGACGCAACTACGACACCTTCCCGGTCAATGCCTATGAGGCGGAAAGCCGGCGTTTGTCACGCTTCTTCCGCATGGGGCACACGCCGGGTGTGATGTCGGTCAAGCCGCTCAAGCCGGGCATTGAGCACCCGCTGACGCTGGACTTGCGCACGGCCAAGATTGGCGGGGTTTGACGGCAAAACCTGGTTGGGCGGCATGTGACTTTTTGGCTAACCCTTGGTCAAAATCTTGCATGCCTCTTTGACAATACGGGCATCTCGCGCCAAGCTGCCCTTTTCATTGCCTCCCAATGCCATCCTCCTTGCAGTTGTTTGACGATGACCCGGATCAGCCAACTGCCGCTGAGGCACTGCTGCGCCGAGCGCGGCCGGTAGAGGCCGGGCATTACGACGATCTTCGTGATGCCGATGGCCAACTTCGCCCAGGCTGGGAGGCCTTTGCAGGCCACCTGGGCGGCTCCCTGGATGACTTGGGCCAGCGGCAAGCCTTGCTGGCCAGGCAGATCCAGGAAGACGGTGTCACTTACAACATTTATGGCGCGCAGGGGGCGGCATCGCGCCCCTGGTCCCTGGAGGTCTTGCCCCGCTTGATCGAACCCCAGGATTGGCGTTTGATCGAACAAGGCGCGGCCCAGCGCGCCAGCCTGCTCAACCAGATCGCGGCCGATGTGTATGGCGAGCAAAAGCTGCTCAAGGATGCCTACCTGCCAGCGGCCTTGGTGCTGGGGCACCCAGGTTACCTGCGCGGCCTGCATGGTGTCAAGCCGCTGGGGGGCGTGTACCTGCACGTGGTGGCCTTCGACATGGTGCGCGCGCCTGATGGCGCCTGGTGGGTGGTGTCGCAGCGCACCGAGGCCCCGTCCGGCCTGGGTTACGTCATGCAGAACCGCCTGATCGTCTCGCGCCTGTTCCCCGATGCGTTCCGCGCCATGAGCGTGCAGCACCTGGCCAGTGGTTTTCGCCGCCTGCTCGAGACCTTGCAGACTCTGGCCGAGCCTTGCGCCAATGGCCAGTCGCCACGCCTGGCCCTGCTCACCCCAGGCCCCTACAACGAAACCTATTTCGAGCACGCCTACCTCGCGCGTTACCTGGGCCTGCCCCTGGTGGAAGGTGGCGACCTGACCGTGCGCGATGAACGCCTGTACCTCAAGACGGTGCAGGGCCTGGAGCCCATCCATGGCCTGCTGCGCCGCCTGGATGACGACTATTGCGATCCCCTGGAGCTTCGCAGTGATTCCACTTTGGGCGTGCCGGGTTTGATGCAGGCCGTGCGGGCGGGCAATGTGGTCATGGCCAATGCCCTGGGCACGGGCTTCCTGGAATCGCCCGCCGTGCATGGCTTCCTGCCAGCCTTGTCGCGCCACCTGCTGGGCAAGGAGTTGATGCTGCCCTCATTGCCCACCTGGTGGTGCGGCGAGCGCGCGGCCTGGCAGGATGTCAAGGCCGACCTGGGCGAACAGGTCATCCGCCCCACCTATCCTTTTGGCAGCATGCCCTTCGATGCCGTGGTCGGTCCCACCCTGGACGCGGCGGCGCTCAAGGCCTGGAGCGCGCGCATCGAGCGTGACCGTGCCGCCTACACCCTTCAGAACTTTGTGCCTTACGCGCAGTTGCCGGTGTGGTCGCAAGGGCAGTGCAGCATGCGCGGCGCCTCGTTGCGGGTCTACGCCCTGGCCGATGGCAAAGGCGGCTGGCAAGTGTTGCCCGGCGGCATGACCCGCATCGCCACGCGAGACTCGGGCCCCGTGTCCATGCAATTGGGCGGCAGCAGCCTGGACACCTGGGTCATCACCGATGGGCCGGTGGACACGTTCTCGATGCTGCACCAGTCGCTGCATGTGGAAGACCTGGTGCAGCGCCAGCGCCCCGTGGCCAGCCGCATGGGCGAAAGCCTGTTCTGGATGGGCCGCTACACCGAGCGCACCGAGTTCCAGCTTCGCCTGGTGCAAGGCTTGTCCAGTGTGCTGGCCGATGACGACGAGACCGACCCCGCCGTGCTGGAGGCCCTGTCCGACCTGGCCCGCATCAATGGCCTGGTGCCAGAGGGCACGCCCAGCCTGACCAAATCACCGCGCGTGTTCGAGCGCGCCACCGTCGAGGCGCTGGGTGATGCCCGGGCCGAGCAGGGCGCCCACAGCCTGGCCTACAACCTGGGCGCGCTTGAGCGCTCGGCACAAGCGCTGCGCGAACGTTTGTCGCCCGAGCATTGGCGGCTGCTGCGCGCATTGGGTGACAACTTCCGCCAACGTTTGCTGGGCCCCGAAAGCGGCGACCAGCCCGACCTTGAAGACGAAGACGAGGCCGACAACTTGCCCGACCTGGTGAATGTCCGCGAAGCACTCGACCACCTGGCCATGCAATTGGCCGCCGTCACCGGCTCGCAAACTGACCGCATGACCCGCGACGCTGGCTGGCGCCTGCTCACCGTGGGCAGGTTGCTCGAGCGCTTGGTCAGCTATGCCGGCATCCTGCAGGCTTTCTGGCAGCGTGAAGCCATGCACACGCCGCAGGGCTTTGACTTGTTGCTCATGCTGTTTGACAGCGCCATCACGTTCCGCGCGCGCTTCCAGCGTCGCCTGGAGCTGCCGGCCTTGCTGGCCATGCTGGTGATCGACGAAACCAATCCGCGTTCTATGGCCTGTGTGCTGCGCCGCTTGCGCACCGAGCTGGGCAAGCTGCCCGACCGTGCGGGCCCCAAGGAAGACCTGTTGGCCTTGTTGCCCCAGGAAGGCGTGGGCGTAACATTGGAAGAGCTGTGCGAACCCGAGCTGGGCAACGCCGCCTTGCAGGTCCTGGCGCAGCGCCTGACGCACGCAGGCTGGCTCTTGTCCGACGAGTTGGGCCGACGTTACTTTGCCCACTCGGAACCGACCGAACAGATGGTGAGCGCGTGACGACCGATCTGACTGTTTCCGCCCAACGCCTGACCGTCGAGCATGAGACCCTGTACCGCTATGCCCGCGCGGTGGACATGGCCCAGCACATCGCCTGCCTTCGGCCCCTGTCCGACGAAGGCCAGGTGCTTGAACAGTTCGAGATGAGCGTCAGCCCCTTGCCTGCGCAGCACAGCACGCGCCGAGATGCCTTTGGCAACAGCCGCGCGTATTTCGCCATCAACGCGGCGCACAAGGAACTGAAGGTGGTGGCCCGCAGCCAGGTGCAGGTGAGGGCCCGTTACCAGGGCTTGGACCCGGCCAAAGGCGCCACCTGTGGTGAGGTGCGCGAGTTGCTCACCTACCGCGCGGAGGCACCTTTTCAGAGCGCCAGCGAGTTCGCCTACGCCTCCCCCTACGTGCCAACGCACGACGAGCTGCGCGACTATGGTGCCCAGTCCTTGAAGGACGATCGCCCCTTGGCCGAAGCCGTCATCGAGCTGATGAACCGCATCCACGCGGACTTCACCTACGCGCCAGCATCCACCGACATTTCCACCCCGATCCTGGCGGTTTTCGACCAGCGCAAGGGTGTGTGCCAGGACTTTGCGCACCTCATGCTGGGATGCCTGCGGGCCTGTGGATTGGCGGGGCGTTACGTCAGCGGTTACTTGCTGACCTTGCCGCCCGAAGGTCAGGCGCCACTGGTGGGCGCCGATGCCTCCCATGCTTGGGTCAGCGTGTGGTGCCCCGGCTTGGGGCTGCCCGCTGGCGATTGGCTGGATCTGGATCCCACCAACGATTGCGTGCCCGACACGCACCACGTTCGGGTGGCCCACGGCCGCGATTTCGGCGACGTCACCCCCTTGCGCGGCGTCATCCGTGGGGGTGGAAAACACACCTTGTTGGTGCGCGTCACGACGCGCTTGGTGAAAGAGGGTCTCAAAGAGTTGACGCAAGCACCAAAATAGAACGATATTGCACCGAGATGTGGCTTGCCGCCCGAAAGCTGTGCCATGCCTGAGCCCCGCCTCCAAGGGTTGGCACACTCCATGCATTACTTTGTCAGACCGCTGTTTTCAAGGGACTCCCTGACGGGACGAAGTCAATGAGATTCTTCGACGAAATGCACGTCAACAGCGCCCAAGTGCGCGACCATTACCAGGTCTATGACCGCTGGTTGGCCAAGCAGCCCCGCGACGTGATGCGATCACGCCGCGAAGAGGCCGAGATGATTTTCCGCCGGGTCGGCATCACCTTCGCGGTGTATGGCGACAAGGACGAAACGGGGGCTGGCAATGAGCGGCTGATCCCCTTCGACCTGATCCCACGCATCATCCCGGCCGATGAATGGCGCGAGATGGAAAAAGGCTTGCGCCAGCGTGTGACCGCCTTGAACCGATTCCTGGAAGACGTGTACCACGGCCAAGAAATCCTCAAGGCCGGCGTCATCCCGCCTGAGCCCGTGCTCAACAACGCGCAGTTCCGCAAGGAAATGATGGGCTTGAAGGTGCCGGGCGGCATCTACTCCATCATCTCCGGCATCGACATCGTGCGTGCCTGCAACCCAGATGGCTCGGGCACCTACTACGTGCTGGAAGACAACCTGCGCGTGCCCAGCGGTGTGAGCTACATGCTTGAAAACCGCAAGATGACCATGCGCCTGTTCCCGGAGCTGTTCTCGGAGCACCGCATCGCCCCGGTCGCGCACTACCCCGATTTGCTGCTCGACACCCTGCGGTCCGTGGCCCCCGCTTCGGTCAACGAACCCACGGCCGTGGTGTTGACCCCGGGCATGCACAACTCGGCCTACTTCGAGCATGCTTTCCTGGCGCAGCAGATGGGCATCGAGCTGGTCGAAGGCGCCGACATGTTCGTCAAGGACGACTTCGTCTACATGCGCACCACGCGTGGCCCGCAACGCGTGGACGTCATCTACCGACGTGTCGATGATGACTTCATGGACCCGGAGGTTTTCCGCAAGGATTCAACCCTGGGTGTGCCCGGCTTGCTGCGCGCTTACCGTGCCGGCAACGTCACCCTGGCCAACGCCATCGGCACTGGCATCGCCGATGACAAGTCGATCTACCCCTATGTGCCCAAGATGATCGAGTTCTACCTGGGCGAGAAACCGATTCTGCAAAACGTACCGACCTTTTTGGGCCGCGACAAGAACGACCTCAAGTACGTGCTCGACAACCTGAAGGATCTGGTCGTCAAGGAAGTCCACGGCGCGGGCGGTTACGGCATGTTGGTGGGCCCGGCGTCCACCACGGCCGAGATCGAAGAGTTCCGCCAACAGCTGCTGGCCAACCCCAGCAACTACATCGCGCAGCCCACCTTGTCGCTGTCCACCTGCCCCACGTTCGTGGAGTCGGGCATCGCGCCTCGCCACATCGACCTGCGGCCTTTTGTGCTGTCAGGCAAGACCGTTCAGATGGTGCCTGGTGGGCTCACCCGCGTGGCCCTGAAAGAAGGCTCCCTGGTCGTCAACAGCTCACAAGGCGGTGGCACCAAGGACACATGGGTTCTGGAAGCATGAGGAGGATCCCACCATGCGTTACGACGGCTCTCGCGCTCAAAGTCAGCCCCCCGAACCACCAGACGACAGCACCCCGGCCGACCGGCTGGAACCACGTCTGAACCTCCACACTCCACACACGGAGTCTCGAATGCTTTCTCGCACCGCCGACCACCTCTTCTGGATGGCCCGCTACATGGAGCGGGCTGAAAACACAGCCCGCCTGCTCGATGTCAATTACCAGACGTCGCTTTTGCCCCAGTCCGACGCCTCGGCGATGCAGGGCTGGAAGGGCTTGCTGGGCATCAGCGAGTTGAGCGCGGAGTACCAGAAGCGTTTTGACAAGATCACCGCGCGTGATGTCATGAGCTTCATGGTCAGCGATGCCAACAACCCGTCCAGCATCCTGAGTTGCCTGAGGGCTGCGCGTGAAAATGCGCGCGCCGTGCGCGGTGCCCTGACCACCGAGGTCTGGGAGACCACCAACCAGACCTGGCTGGAGTTCAATCGCCTGCTGAGCACGGGTGCGCTCAAGAAAGACCCGGCCGAATTGTTCGAGTGGGTCAAGTTCCGCTCGCACCTGTCGCGCGGGGTCACGCTCGGCACCATGCTGCAGGACGAGTCTTTCCACTTCCAGCGCATTGGCACCTTCCTGGAAAGGTCAGACAACACGGCGCGTTTGCTGGACGTGAAGTTCCACAGCCTGGACACCGAATTTTTCGGCTCAGGCGTTGGCAATGAGTCCAAGGAAGTTGATTTCTACCACTGGTCGGCCGTGCTGCGCAGCGTCTCGGCCTTCGAGGTTTACCGCAAGGTTTATCGCAATGTGATCCGGCCGGAGAAAGTGGCCGAGCTGCTCATCCTGCGCCCCGACATGCCCCGGTCTTTGCTGGCCAGCATGAACGAAGTGGTCAGCAATCTGCGCGCCGTGGCCAACGATCAAAGCGACGACACCCTGCGCCGTGCGGGCCGCCTGCGTGCCGACCTGCAATACGGTCGGATCGACGAAATCCTGGCCACTGGCCTGCACGCCTACCTCACGCAGTTCCTGGACCGCGTGGGTGACCTGGGCTATGGCATCAGTCGTGATTTCCTGATGCCGGAGTGATGCGGTTTCAGCGTGAAGGCAGTGGTGGGTTGTTCACCAAGGCCTTGGCGAAGTCCGTGCCGATGACGGTTGAGCCTGCGGCGGTGGGATGGTTGGTGTCCCAGAACAGGTATTTGTCGGGGTTGGCGCACACCGGGCCGGGCACGCCCGGAAACACCGGGGTATAGCAAGGCTCCGTCACGTTGTTGCCCTCAGCTGCAGCTTGAGCCATGCGCACCTGCGAGTAGGTGTAGGTCTCGAAGGTGTGCACGCGGGCCTGCGGGTACTTCCTGGCAAAAGCTTTGAGTGTGCTGGTCAGCACGGTGGCGAACTCGGCGCTGCGCGCCTTGGCATTGACCAGGTAGTTGCTCAGGGTCTTGTTGTGATCGTGCGCGGAAGGCGTGATGCTCAGGTCGGGCATCTGTGGCACAAAGAAGTGGCGTGCGCCACGCTTGTACAACTTGGTCATGCCTTCGTTGACGTGGTTGGCGATCTGGTAGGTGGTGAGCTTGTTGAAGATGTTGCCATCCGCGTAGTAATCGTCCGGGCCGGTCCACAACACATACAAGGCATGGCCATCCACGGGTGTTTGAGGGCTGGGCTGGTTGTCCAGAAAATCCTGGATCTGCTTGAGCATGCCTTGCTGCATGCCATAGACCGGCATCAGGTTGTTGTGGCCCGAGCGGGCTCCGGCAAAGGCGTAGTTCACCAAGGGAATGTTCAGCGCATTGGTCATGGCCTCGATCACCACGACGCCATCCGAGAATCGCCCACGCTTGCTGGGCGCGTCGGGCATGGCACGGCCTCCGTGGTGTTCCAGGCTGTCGGCCAGGTTGCCGGTGTCACTCATGCTGTCACCGAACGAGATGGCCTGGGTGTAGCTGTTGGCGAAAACCTCTGCCGGTGGCGTGGGGGCCAGGGGCACAGGCCGCAAGCGGATGGCTTGCTTGATGGTCAACATGCGCAGCCCTTCGGAATAGGGCTTCACGGTGGGGCCAAAAGCGCCAAGGATGGTGTTCCAAACCAGGGGACTTGCGCCCACGAGGTAGGCGGTGGCTGGCGTGAGAACAACGCTGCTGGCCTGGCCCGTGATCGCCAGTGCCAGCGGCGGTAGTTGCAGTTGCTGCGCCAGCGCGCCGGTCGATGCGATCAAGCTTGCGGCCGGGAACATCCAGGCTGCCAATGTGCTGATGGTGAGCTTCATTTCGTCCTTGGGTGAGTCAATTTTTGACAATGTTACCTTCCAGAACGAAAAAAGCCGAGCGGTCAAGCTCGGCTTTTGGCGACACCTTGGTGGGTGTTCACTGAGCAGGTGGCACGTAGCCTTGCACCTGGTCGCCACCACCACCAAAGAAGAACTGCTCCATCTGGCGTGCCAGGTATTGGCGTGCCCGTGCGTCGGCCAGGTTCAGGCGGTTTTCATTGACCAGCATGGTCTGATGCTTGAGCCACATTTGCCAGGCTTCCTTGCTGACCTCGTTGTAAATGCGCTTGCCCAACTCGCCGGGGTAGGGCGCGTAGTCCATGCCTTCGGCTTCTTTTTTGAGGTGGGTGCATTGAATGGTGCGTGCCATGGGTCTGATTTCCAGGAAAAAGTGGGGGCGATTCTCGCGCAACCTCCAATGGTACGAGGATTGGCGGCGTCTGTTCAACCATGGGGCTGTTGGTAAAGCTCATGGGCACCCAAAAATCAGGGTGATTTTCATGGAACGATATGAAGATCCCATCAGGAGACTTTGGATGAAATGTGATTCATGGAGCGCCCTGAGCATGCTGGGTGTGTGCCTCGCCATGGCCGCTTGTTCTTCGGCGCCCCCATCAGCGCCCACCCGGGCGATGCTCGCGCCAGTCAACCCAAACTGTGGTTTGAGCGCGGCGCCCAATGGCGAGCTGGGCCTGAGTTGCCTGCTCACCGGGCCTCTGGCCGATACCCAGGTAGACGCCGAGCGCCCGGGCAACACTGCTTGCAGCGGTGACAGTTTTTCGATCTTCAAGCAAAGCGTCAGCACGCCGATCTGGTTGGTGCATGGTCAGAAAGGCGACGATGGGCCCTTGCGGGTTCGGGTGGGGGGCAGCTTGGGCCCGGGCACGCACCTTGGCAAAATCGGCAAGTCTGCCGGCAACGATTGCGATGCCATCGTCGGGCCTGTGGCCAGCCTGGCGACCCAATATGGTGGCACCTATGTGGCCATGGTGGACAAGACCCAACGGCCCGCTTGTGTGTCCCAGTCCCGTTTGATCCTGAGCGCCTTCACTCAGAAGCTGTCCGTGGCTTTGCCGAAAGACCTCGGCGGTGTGACCCGCGAGAGCACCACCGATGCGATGCAGAAGCGGCTTGATCTGGAGGTGGCCACGCAGGTCAACCAGTATCTTCAACCTGGCCAAGCCTTGCCAGATGTCGTGGTGAGCCGCCATGGCCGCTGTCCCGATGGCTTCAGAACCTTCATCGGAAACTGAGTTGCCCAGGCCCGCGGGCCTTGAGCCTGGCTACTTGAGCGGCTTGACCAGCACCTGCGAGCGCCGGTCCCACTTGTAGTGGCGCTTGCGCGCTTCGGGCAACCAGGCAGGGTCGACCGGGGCAAAGCCGCGCTTGATGAACCAGTGCATGGTTCGCGTGGTCAGCACGAACAGCGATGACACGCCCATGGCGCGGGCACGTTGCTCGATGCGCTTGAGGATGCGCTCGCCGTCGCCCTGGCCTTGCACATTGGGTGACACGGTCAAGGCGGCCATTTCTGCGGTGCCTGACTCCGGGTAGGCGTGCAGGGCGGCGCAGCCAAAGATCACGCCGTCGTGTTCGATCACGGTGTACTGCGACACATCGCGTTCGATCTCGGTGCGGCTGCGCTTGACCAGCGTGCCGTCTTGCTCGAAAGGCTCGATCAGTTGCAGGATGCCGCCCACGTCATCGGGCGTGGCCTCGCGCAGGCTTTCCAGCTTCTCATCCACGATCATGGTGCCCACGCCATCGTGGGTGAACACCTCCATCAGCAGGGCGCCATCGACCTTGAACGGGATGATGTGCACGCGCTCGACCCCACCTTCGCTGGCCTTGACGGCGTGCTGCAGGTAGAAGGCCGTGTCGGTGGGCTGCATGGGGTTGGGCAGGGTGGCCACCAGGCGTTTGGCATCGGCCAGCGCCAGCTCCTGATCGATCTCGTCGTCGTTGTTTTGCGTGGCTTCCAGTTCTACCGCTTTGTCGGGGGCCTGCACCACGCTTTGCAAGATGCCGCGCACTTCGGTCACAAAAATCAGCTTGTCGGCCTGCAGGGCGATCGCGGCGCTGGTGGCCACGTCTTCCATGCTCAGATTGAAGGCCTCGCCGGTGTGCGAGAACCCAAAGGGCGACAGCATCACCATGGCCCCGGTGTCGATGGCGCGCCGCACCGGCATGGCGTCTATCTTGCGGACCAGGCCGGTGTGCATGAAGTCCACGCCGTCCACGATGCCCACGGGGCGTGCCGTGACGAAATTGCCGGAGATGACGCTGACCGAGGCCCCGGCCATGGGCGTGTTGGGCAGACCCAGCGAAAACGCGGCTTCGATTTCGTAGCGCAACTGGCCAGCGGCCTCTTGCGCGCAGTCCAGCGCCACCGAATCGGTGATGCGCATGCCATGGCTGAATTTGGATTCCTGGCCCTTGGCGCGCAGTTGCTCTTCAAGTTGCGGGCGGAAACCGTGGGCCAGCACGATCTTGATCCCCATGGCGTGCATCAGCGCCAGGTCTTGCACAAAGCTTTCCAGCTTGCCGGCGGCGATCAGCTCACCCGACAGCCCCACGACGAAGGTTTTGCCGCGGTGCGCATGGATGTGTGGTGCCACGGAGCGAAACCAGGGCACGAAGGTGTGGGGGAATACCAGGTCCATGAAGGCGGGCAGCGGTCGAGCGCTTTTTTCTAGAGGGAGGGAACGTCAGTTGCAATGGTACGGGCATTGGACGGCGCTCGGGCGACAGATAATCCCGTTCCTGTCCCGACCAGAGCGCCCATTCCCTTGCTGCCCCCCATCACCTTCCCCGAATCGCTGCCCGTCAGCGGCAAACGCGCCGACATCGAAGCCGCGCTGCGCGAGCACCAGGTCATCATCGTGTGTGGCGAAACGGGCTCGGGCAAGACCACGCAACTGCCCAAGATCGCGCTCAGCATGGGCCGGGGTGGTTGGGGGCAGCCGCGCGTGCCGGGTCAGCGTGCCCAGCAGATCGGCCACACGCAGCCTCGCCGCATCGCTGCGTCCAGCGTGGCCAAGCGCATCGCCGAAGAGCTGAACACGCCGCTGGGCGAAGTGGTGGGCTACAAGGTGCGGTTTCAAGACCGCTTGCAGCCGGGTGCGTCCGTCAAGCTGATGACCGACGGCATTTTGTTGGCCGAAACGCAGTCTGATCCGCTGCTGCGCGCCTACGACACCATCATCATCGACGAGGCCCACGAGCGCAGCCTGAACATCGACTTCCTGCTGGGCTACCTGCGCCAGTTGCTGCCGCGCCGGCCCGATCTGAAGATCATCGTCACCTCGGCCACCATCGATGCCGACCGCTTTGCGCAGCATTTCGCCTCCAGCAAAGGCCCCGCCCCGGTCATCATGGTCTCGGGCCGTCTCTTCCCGGTCGAGCAACGCTGGCGCCCCTTTGAAGACAGCCGCGACTACGGCTTGAACGAGGCCATCACCGACGCGGTGGACGAACTCTGGCGCGAAGGCAGCGGCGACATCCTCGTCTTCCTGCCCGGCGAGCGTGAGATCCGCGAAGCCGCCGACCAACTGCGCAAGCACATGGCCAACCAGCGCATGGTGGCCAACATCCTGCCATTGTTTGCGCGCCTGAGCCAGCAAGAGCAGGACGAAGTCTTCCGCACTGGCGGCGCGCGTCGTGTCGTGCTGGCCACCAACGTGGCCGAAACCTCGCTGACCGTGCCCGGCATCCGCTACGTGATCGATGCCGGCCTGGCGCGCGTCAAGCGCTACAGCTTTCGCAACAAGGTCGAGCAGTTGCAGGTCGAGCCGATCAGCCAGTCGTCGGCCAACCAGCGGGCAGGGCGCTGCGGCCGCGTGGCCAACGGCATCTGCATCCGCCTCTACGACGAGAAAGACTTCAACGGCCGCCCCAAGTTCACCGACCCCGAGATCCTGCGAAGCTCGCTGGCCGGCGTGATCCTGCGGATGAAGTCGCTGCACCTGGGCCTGGTCGATGATTTCCCCTTCATCGAGCCGCCCTTGCGCAAAGCCATTGCCGACGGCTACCAGTTGCTCAACGAACTGGGCGCGGTGGACGAGGCCAACGAGATCACACCCCTGGGGCAGACCCTGGCGCGTCTGCCGCTGGACCCACGCGTGGGCCGCATGATCCTGGAAGCCAAGGACCGCCAGGCCCTGGCCGAGATGCTGGTCATCGCCTCATCATTGAGCGTGCAGGATGTGCGCGACCGCCCCATCGAGCACCAGCAGGCGGCCGACGAAAAGCACAAGAAGTTCGACGACGAGAAGTCCGAGTTCATGGGCACGCTCAAGCTGTGGAAGTGGCTGGACGAAGGGCGGGGAGGCCACGGCCACCACGCCCCCGGCGCCCCTGAGCAACACAAGCTCAGCCACCGCAAATACGAGCAACTGCTGCGCGAACACTTCATCAACCCGCGCCGCGTGCGCGAGTGGAAAGACGTCTACACGCAACTGCACACCGTGGTGGCCGAGCACAACTGGCGCCTCAACGGCAGCCCCGCCACGTACGAGCAGGTGCATTGCTCGCTGCTGGCCGGCCTGCTGGGCAACCTGGGTTGCAAGAGCGAAGACGAAGAGTGGTACCTGGGCGCACGCGGCATCAAGTTCTGGAAGCACCCTGGCGCCAACCTGTCCAAAAAACCCGGGCGCTGGATCCTCGCTGCCGAACTGGTCGAGACCACCAAGCTGTATGGCCGGGGCATCGCCAACATTGAACTGCCCTGGGTCACGCAACTGGGCGCCCACCTGCTGAAAAAGCAGATGCTGGAGCCCCATTGGGAAAAGAAAGCCGCCGAGGTCGTCGCGCTGGAACGCGCCACCTTGTATGGCCTGGTCATCTACAGCAACAAGCGCATCAACTACGGCCTGGTTGATCCTGTGATGGCTCGCGAGATCTTCATCCGTGAGGCGCTGGTCAATGGCGAGTGGGAAACGCGCCTGCCGTTCCAGGCCCACAACCACAAGCTGATCGCGCAGGTCGAAGCGCTGGAACACAAGTCGCGCCGACAAGATGTGTTGGTCGATGACGAGCTGATCGCCGCTTTCTACGAAGCGCAGATTCCGCCAGAAGTGGTCTCCGGTGCCACCTTCGAGCGCTGGTACCGCCACGCCAGCCGTGAGCAACCCAAGCTGCTGCACCTCACGCGTGAAGAGCTGATGCGCCACGAGGCCGCCGGCATCACCAGCAGCGCCTTTCCCAAGACGGTGCGCCTGGGGGGCATCGATTGCGCTACCGCCTATTTGCACGAACCCGGCGATGCCCGCGACGGCGTGACCGTGACCGTGCCCATCTTTGCGCTCAACCAGGTCGGTGAAGACCGTGGCGAATGGCTGGTGCCCGGCATGTTGAAAGACAAGGTGCTGGCCTTGCTGAAAAGCCTGCATCAAAAGCCGCGTGCCCGCCTGGTGCCCTTGCCCGATTTCGCCGAAGCCTTCGTGCAGTCAGCCACCTTCGCACAGGGCGGCATGCTGGACGCCTTGCTCAAGGCCGTGCGCGACAAGACGCAGCTCGATATCAAACGTGCCGACTTCAAGCTCGAACTGCTGTCACCCCACCTGTTCATGAACTACCTGGTGGTGGACGAGCATGGCCGCCAGTTGGGCATAGGCCGCAACCTGGCCGCGCTCAAGGCCGATCTGGGCCACGAAGCGCGTGGCGCGTTTCAGGCTTTGGCCGCGCTCAAGGCGCAGTCAGTGGTGTCGGGTGTGGACGCGACCCAGGCAGATGATCGGGGTGCGGCGGCCGGGGCATCGGCATCACCAGCGCGTGTCGGCAAAGCCCCTGGTTCAACGGCGGTGGCTGGCAACGTCCCCAAAGCCAAGCCGCCGCAACCCTTGACCGACTGGTCCTTCGGCGAGTTGCCAGAGCTGATGGAGATTCAGCGTGGAGGCCACACCTTGATCGGTTTCCCGGCTTTGATTGACAAGGGCGCGCACGTTGAGATCGAAGTGTTTGACGAGCCCGAAGTCGCGGCCCTCAAGCACCGCGCGGGCCTGCGCCGCCTGGTTGCCCTGCAGATCAAGGAGCCCCTCAAGTACCTGGAGAAGAACATCCCGGATCTGCAGAAGATGGCCATGGCCTACATGAGCCTGGGCACGTCTGACGAATTGCGCGAGCAGATCATTGACCTGGCGCTGGACCGCGCCTTCTTGCTCGACCCCTTGCCCACCAACGCCGCCAGTTTCAAGGCTCGGGTTGAAGAAGGCCGAACGCGACTGAACCTGATCGCCCAGGAAGTGGCGCGCCTGGCGGGCACCGTGCTGGTGGACTACGCTGCGGCCGTGCGCAAGCTCAAGGACGCCAAGCCACCCAAAGAGGTGCATGACGACATCGCCGCACAGCTTCAGCGCCTCATGCCCAAGCGTTTTGTGGTCCTGACGCCGTATTCGCAATTGCAACATATGTCGCGTTACCTCAAGGCCATCACATTGCGGCTGGACAAGTTGCGCGGTGACCCCGCGCGCGATGCCCAGCGCCTGGCCGAACTGCGACCGCTGGAGCAGCGCTACACGCGCCGTTTGGCCGATCTCAAGGGCGTGGTGGACGCGCGGACCGATGAATTCCGCTGGCTTCTTGAAGAATTGCGAGTCAGTCTTTTTGCGCAAGAGCTGCGAACACCGCAGCCCGTGAGCATCAAGCGGCTTGAGAAAACCTGGTCACAAATCACGAATTGAGGCCCGCAGGGGGAGCTGAGTCTGTAACGGTCTTTTCAACGATCGTTACGAATGGTCACCTTCAAATGCGCGTTAGAGTTTGGGCGCCTCAGAATTCGTATGTCGGGTGATTTGCCCATCAATGGTTTGGAGTTCGTCGTGGATAGAAGTGTGCAAGTGCGTCGTTGGGTTTTGGCCGCGTCCGGCCTGGTGTTTGGTCTGGCTGGTGGTGCTGTTCAGGCACAAACCGTTTCTGTCACCGGTCTATGGTCGACTGATGGCAGGGTGATGTTGAATGGCGTGGATTCTGTGGATCTGATGACCAAGTACCAGGCTCAGGTGGTGAGCACCTTGCCTGCGCCATTGAAGGCGCAAGCGCTCACAACCTTGAATCTAGCCAAGACGCGCACCACCACCACCGTCTGTATCACGTCTTTGAATGCGGCCTCCGTCGGTACACCGGCTGCCATTTTCACCACCTTTTCGAAGATGAATCCCCGTTGCACGCTGGCGATGGGAACAGGCACGGCCCTGACCCAGAACTACACGGGTCGTTGCGATGATCCGGCCAGTTTCACGGGCAATGTGCGCGGCACCATCACCCTGCGAGACAACCGCAAGTCATGGGTCTCCGAGACGGTCGGTTTTGGCTTGGTGCCCAGCACCGCGCTGGCGGCTTTGAAGTTGCCCGCGAACACGATGGTGCGCATGCAGTCGTTCACGGCCAGCTATTTGTCGTCGCCAACCTGCCCTGTTGCGACCGTTGCATCGGTGGCACCCTGATTTCAGGCTATAATCTGATTCTTGTCGGGGCGTAGCGCAGCCTGGTAGCGCATCTGCTTTGGGAGCAGAGGGTCGTGAGTTCGAATCCCACCGCCCCGACCAAAGTTTGAACAAGCCAGCAGATTTGATGATCTGCTGGCTTTTTTCATGGGCCTGACATCATCGCTGTGATGCGATTTGAGCAAGGCAGCCGAAGCGGTGTGAAATATTCACGCCTCGATCTGTCGCCATGCAAAATGCGCGATCGCTGTTCAGTAAGTTTTGTAACCTTGGCAAAGTGCCTTGGGCTGAGAGGCCCGCGCGCCAGGCCGTAAAATCGGTCTTCGGCTGTCCGTAGCTCAACTGGATAGAGCAATTGCCTTCTAAGCAATAGGTCGGGGGTTCGAGTCCCTCCGGACAGGCCAGTATTTTGTTGGTGGGGCGTTGGGTGGTGAAAACATGGTCATTCATGTGAGGCGAACCCATGCAGAATGGACGCAGTACCTTGTGACCTTTCAAAATTCTCATCCGGCGTTTCGCTGACCAGCATGTTTGCATCCATCAAGCGCATGATTGCACCCGGCTCCTCCAAGGGCGACGAGGGGCAGGTGTTGTCCGCCTGGGCCAAGGCCGAGGGCCATGCCTACAAAACCGTGCGCGACAAGGACGGAGGCGGCCATGTGGTCCAGGCCGAGGACGAAGGTTGGCGAGTGGAGTGGGGCTCCTCACAACGCTCCTACATCAAAGGCAAGGAACTGCGGTTCCGCAGCGAAACCAAGTTGCCCCCCGATGTGCAGATCCTGGTGATCAGCCGAGTTTTGGCGCATGCGCTGGAGACCGAGGTCTTCAGCAGTTTCACCAACGCGATGCAAACCCAGGTCGATAACACCTTGCCCGATGAAATGCGCTGGCTGCCCATGCATCCGCGCGTGGCATTGAGTGAGCCCGTGGTTTTTTCCAAACGTTTTGTGGTGCTGTCCAATGCGGAGACGGTGGCTCGCCGTTGGCTGGACGACAGCCTGCTGGCGGTGCTCGAAGATGCTGCCACCACTTGGTGGACAGATGCCTTGACGATGGTGGTCACCGTCAACCGTGGCCGCCTGACCATCCGCATGCCAGGTCAGCCCCTGGAAGAAGCTCAGTTGCACGCCGTGGGGCGTTTGTGCTCACAGGCAACCCGCAGCCTGAGGGCCGCTGCGCTCAGTTCATCGAACGGTTGAGAAACTTCTCAATGGCTTGAACAGCTTCAGGCCGAAGCAGGTTGACCATGAAATGTTGTTTTTCGGCGTCCAGTTGCTGGCGCAGTGTCTGGGCAGGCGCCTCGTTAACCAACTCCTTGATGCTGTTCAGCACCTCTGCAGGGGCTTGAGCCAGTTGCTCTGCCCAGGCCAGGGCTTGCTGCAGCACGGTGCCGGCCGGTGCGACCTGATGCACCACGCCCCAGTGCGCCATTTGTTGAGCCGAGATGGGGGTGCTTTGCCACAGCAGTTGCAGGGCAGGGCCTCGCCCCAACGCGCGGGCAAGGTGCCAAGTGGCGCCGCCGTCAGGTGAAAGGCCCACCTGGCTGTAGGCCGACACAAACCGCGCATTCTCGGCCGCCACCACCAGATCACACGCCAGTACCAATGACAGGCCGCCACCCGCGGCCACGCCTTCCACCGCGGCAATCACGGGCTTGGGAAAACTGCGCAGCGCTTCGATCCATTGGTGGAAGGCATCGATGTGCTCGGCCACCTTGGGCAGATCGTGTTGGCGGTTGTGGGTTAAACGCCGCAGATCGCCGCCGCCGCAAAAATGATTGCCAGCACCGGTCAGAATCACTGCGCGCACATCATCATTGGATTCGGCCACAGTGAGTGTCTCGATCCCGGCCGCGTAAACCTGCGGCGACAAGGCGTTTCGCGTGGCGGGACCCACCATGGTCATGATTTGAGTGGCCCCGATGCGTTCGGTTTGCAGTTCAGTGGTCATTCAGTTTTTGGTAATCGGTAACGAATAGCGGGGAAGTTCAGGTGCTTCCCACGGCATGGAAGCGTTGGGCTTCATGCTAGAGTGAAATCTTGGGCCTCGCATGCACCGATATGAATAAATTCAACAGAATATCGGCCGCGGTTCTAGCCGGTATGGCGCTTTATGGAGCGTCTGGGGCATCCCACGGTTTGGGCTTCGGCCGGCCCACCAGTCGCGCCATTTTGGGCGAAACGCTCAATGTGACCGTTCCCATTCACGTGGAAACGGCCAATGACATCGCCAACGAGTGCGTCGCGGCTGATGTCTATTTTGGTGACGACAAGTTGGCCGGCACAGAGGTCACGGCCGTGCTGTTGCCCGGTGCGGGCAGCGAGCGCGTGATCAGGGTGACGACACGCAAGTTCGTCAATGAGCCTGTGGTCACGCTGTACCTGGCCGCTGGCTGCCAGGCCAAGGTCAGCCGGAAGTTCGTGGCATTTGCCGATCCGCCCAGCGCCGTCTTGCCCTCTGCCAGTTTGAATGAAACGGAAGCGCCTCCAGTGGCCTATGCCGCCAAAGCGGGCAAGGTGACAGTGGGTGGCCTGACCGTTGAAACCGGTGGCTCCACCATCGCGGCGGCACCATCGGATGACGGCGCCGCCGAGCCCAGGGTGGTGCAACGAGTCAAGAAGTCTGATGCCTCACGGGCCAAAAAATCGGCAGTGGCTGCGAAATCTGGCGCGGCCGGGGCGGATGCCCTGCAGGGCGCACCGAGCATGGCATTGTCGCCACGTGCCCAGGCCCAGGCGGCCACTGTGGTTGATGACGCCACCTTGAGCCGCCGCCAAACCGGTGGTGCCGGTCAATCGGCCGCAAAAACATCTGCCCAGCGCTCATCGGGTGAACGGCTGATGCTGGACCCGGTGGACGCTGATGCCGTGATTCAGCCCAATCTGACGATGACGGCCGCCTTGCAAGGCAAGTTCGAGGGGGATGATCCTTCCCCCGAGGTGCGGGAGCGGCGTGCTGCCGCAGCCGCCTTGTGGCTGGCCATGAACTCAACGCCCGAGCAACTGGCTCGAGATCAGCAGCGCGTGCAAGAGCTTGAAAAGCGCCTGGCCAGCTTGAAGCAGGAATCTGCTCAATCTCAACAGCAGCTTGTCCAGTTGAAAGCCCGCGTCCAGGAGGCCGAATCTGCTCGCAGCAACTCCACCCTGGTGTATGCGTTGGGCGGTCTGGCTGCCCTGTTCGCTGCAGCGGTGGCCGTGTTGTTGATGAAAGACCGGCGCAAAGGTGCTGGTTCCGACTGGTGGAAATCGGATGCTGGGCAGGGCGCTGAGCCCACGGGTGACGACGGGGCCAACGCCTCGCCCCTGGAGCGAACTCTGGCGCAATTCAAGCCTGGGCCTGCCGGTGTGGACGATGGCAGCCGCGACACCACCCCTGCCGTGGCGGCACCCGTGGTGGCCGTGCCAACGCCAGTGGCCCCTGTGGTTGCGCGCGAGCCCGCGCCCACGTTCAACATTCCGCCAGTGGTCAAGGCACCGGCATCGCCTGCTGCAGCGACCGCGCGCGTTCCACGGCCTGTGCTGCAAGAGTCTCCACGCGAGGTGTCGGTCGAAGAGTTGATCGACCTGGAGCAGCAGGCCGAGTTCTTCATCGTGCTGGGGCAGGATGATGCAGCCCTGGACCTGCTGGAAAGCCATGTGCAGAGCACCACGGGTGCCAGCCCGCTGCCTTTCCTGAAGCTTCTGGAGATCTACCAGCGCCTGGGCAAGCGGCAGGATTACGAGCGGGTTCAGGGCGAGTTCAACCAGCGTTTCAACGGCTATGCACCGGCCTGGGAGTCGGATCTTTTGCAGGGGCACAGTCTGTCGGAATACCCGGGTATCGTCGAGCGCTTGCAGGCCCTGTGGGCGGTGCCCTCCAAGGCGATGGACGTGCTGGAGCGCTCGCTCACCCGGCCTGATGCCGAGGTTGAAACCTTCGATTTGCCGGCTTACCGCGAGTTGCTGTTCTTGTATGCCGTGGCCCGGGATCTCTCGGAGCGTGAGCCCGAGACCCGCGAGACGGTGGACCTGAGCTTGCCGTTCGTCGATCCGACCATGGTGACGGTGTCCTCCGAACCTGAGACCATTGAGCCCTTGATGGCCACCCGCCCGGTCAAGGCGCAACCGCAGGCCCAGCCGGTGATCAGCCTGGACTTGTCATTGGACGATCTGGAGCCCCTGGAGGCGCCAGTGGCCACCCCGCCAGCCAGCAATGAGATCGAGTTCGAACACGTGGACTTGAACCCCAAGGCACCGGACAAGACCTGAGCGGCGCTTGAACTGCTGCGGGCGTCAGAGCCCGTGGTCGCTGCCGATGGGGGTGCCTGATCCGGGCTGCATGGCTTGCAGGATCAACTGTCGGCTCAGGCGGTCTGAAATCAGCTCGGCGAACGCCAGCACGAACTGGCGCAGGTAGGCCCCCCGTTTGAACGCCAGCCTCGCCATGTTGGGGCCGAACAGGTGCCCAACGGGGCGCCAAACCAGGTCTCCTGGCGCCGTCATGGTGGGGTCATCCTTCACCGCCATCTCAGCCACCAGGCCAATGCCCAGACCCAGGCGCGTGTAGGTCTTGATGACGTCGGCATCGATGGCTTCCAGCACCACGTTGGGGCTCAAGCCACGTTGTGCAAAGGCCAGGTCAATGCGTTTGCGGCCGGTGAAGGAGGGGTGGTACGAGATCAAAGGCTCGGCGGCCAATTGTTCCAAGGTCAAGCGTGGCACCTGGGCCAGGGGGTGGGCCGCAGGCATGACGACGACGTGCTGCCACTCATAGCAGGGCAGGGTCACCAGTTCTGGGAAATCGCTGAGCGATTCGGTGGCCAGGCCGATGTCGGCGGTTTCGTCCAGCACCATCTGGGCCACTTGTTCCGGCGTGCCTTGGTGCAGGCTGATGGCGACCTTGGGGTACTTTTTGCGCAGGGCGGCCACGGGCTCGGGCAGCACATAGCGGGCTTGCGTGTGCGTGGTGGCGATCGACAGGGTGCCCGTGTCTTGCAGGGCGTATTCGTCGCCAATGCGTTTGAGGTTGCCCACCTCGCGCAAGATCAGGTCGATGGACTTGAGCACATGCTGTCCAGGTTCGGTGATCCGCTTCAGGCGCTTGCCGTGGCGCACGAAGATGTCGACGCCCAACTCTTCTTCCAGCTCCAGGATCGCTTTGGAGATGCCTGGCTGCGAGGTGTGAAGGGCCTTGGCCGTCTCGGTCAGATTGAGGTTGCGGCGGGCTGCTTCGTGAACAAACCGGAACTGGTGCAGGTTCATGGTGGTGTGCTCAGTGCTTGCTCAGTGATCAGGTTGCGCCAGGGACCAGGCACTGTCGGCCAGGGCCTGGATCAGCAAATCGGTTTCGCCCACGGCGCGGCTGAGTCGCCATTGCACCTGGGGGTACTGCTCGGCCAGCTCGGCCATCAGCAGTGGCAGGTCTTTGCGCACGTGGCCACCGGCGCCCAGGAACAAGGGCACCACGGTGACTTGTTGGCAGCCCGCTTCGGCCAGGGCGGCGCCCGCTTCGCGCAGGTTGGGGGACATGAACTCCAGGAACGCCAGGCGGACCTGGGTGTCTGCGCCGATGGCCAGGCGCTCGCGCAGGCGATCGGCCGCGGCCTCAAAGGGGCGGGCCCAGTTGGGATCGCGGGCGCCGTGGGCGAATAAAAGAATGCCACGTGAGGTCATGGTGTTGCTGTCCAGGAGGTTCTCAACGGTTGCGGACCAGCCAGACAAAGGCGCTCATCGACAAGCCCAGGTACACCAGGCTGGGCAAGGCCGCCGCGATCCAGGGCGTCCATTGGTGCAGGAGGCCCAGGTGGCTGGAGATGTGGTTGACGAGCACAAAGCTGATGCCCAGCATGACGCCGCCGAAGATCTTCAGGCTCATGCCCCCACTGCGCGCGTGGAGGTAGGCGAAGGGCAGTGCCAGGGCCAGCATCACCATGCACACCAGCGGGGCGCAGGCGCGCTTCCAGAACTGGATTTCATAGCGCTGTGCAGCCTGGGCATTGCTGGCCAGGTGCTGGGTGTAACGCCACAGGGACAAGGTGGACATGGTGTCGGGCGGCAGCACCGAGGCGGCCACGACCATGGGCGTCAAGCTGCTTTGCCAGTCCATGGTGGGCAGTCGGCGCTCTTCGATGCCGACGACGTCCAGGTTGGTGGCCTCGCCAGGCATGGCGAATTGGCCCGGCCAGCGGGTGTCGGTCACGCCTTGCAAATGCCACATCGAACCTGCCTTGCCATTGCCGATGGGTTCGACCCGGGCTTGCTGGGCCGACACGCGTCGCACCAATCGACCCAGGTGGTCAAACTCGAACACGCGCACATGGCGGAACTGGGCCTGGCCCTCGGCGGCGCCCACGTTGACAGTCACGGTGTGGACCTGGCCATCGGGTTGCGGCGCGCGTTCACGCAGCCAGGCGCCGCTTTGGCCCAACTGGATGCCTTGGCCCTCGCGGAACTGGGCCTGGTGCAGCGTGGCCTGGCGCTCCGCCAAAGGCATGAGCCAGTCGCCCACGCCGACCATCAGCACGGCACTGGCCAGCCCGATGCCCCCCAGCAACCACAAGGCCCGAGCCGGGCCCAGTCCGCCGGTGCGCAGGATGGTGAACTCGGAGGTTTGCGCCAGCCTGGCCAGGGCCAAGGTGGTACCGATCAGCAAGGCGATGGGAAATACATCGTAGAAGTGGCTGGGCAGCTCCAGGACGCAGTCCCAGATGGCGTCCATCAAGGTGTAGCCATGGCGGCCCACATCGCGCAGGGCATCGACGAAATCGGTGAAGAAGCTCAGGGCCAGAAAGGCCGCGGCCACGAAGATCACGGCCGCGATGATCTGGCTGTACAGCAGGCGCCGGACGGTTTTCATGAGCGCCCCTTGATCAGGGTCACCAGGCCGCCATCGCGCCACCAGATGCGCGCCAGGGCCAGCAGGGTCAGCAGGCCATGCACGCCCAGCAGGCTGGTCCAGGTGCCCAGTTGCTGGTTGGTCACCCAGGTTTGCGTCATCGACAGCAGGTTGAAATAGATCACGAACACCAGCAATGCAAACACCAGGCTCCAGTTGCTGGAGCGCCGTGCGTTGCCTGACGCCAGGCCCAGGCCCACCAGCATCATGTTCAGGGCCGCCCAGACCATGCCGATGCGCCAGACCAGCTCGCCTTTCATGTCGGGGGCGGCAGAGGCCAGCAGGTCCAGCGTGGAGGCACTGCGCACGATCGGGCGGCCGTCTTCGCTTTGTTCGGCTTCGCCCACCATGATGCGAGCCGAATCAAACCGGGACAGCACTTTTTCACCGGTCTTCAAATCGGTTTGGGTCCGCTCGCCGCGCATGAGGTTGAGGTAGCGCTGCCCCTTGACGGTCTCCAACTGGCCTTCCTGTGCGGTGATCACGGCCTCCTGGCCGTTTTGCGTCAGCACCATGAAGACGTTTTTGCCAACGCGCTCGCCATCACTGTGGCTGTCAATGAAAAACACCCGGCTGCCGTTCGAGGAGCTTTGGAATTGCCCTGGCTGCACGCGGGCGATGTCGGACCGCTTCTCGTAGCGTTCCTTCAGCACCTGGATCTGGGCGTGCGCCCAGGGCCGCGCCACCAGCACCAGCAGGGCCACGCTGAGCAGCACGGGCCAGCCCATTTGCCCCAGGGGGCGCAAAAAGCTGAACTGGCGGGCACCGCTGACTTGCCAGACCACCATTTCGCTTTCGCGCCAGAAACGGCTGAGCACGGCCACCACCGACACGAACAAGGCCAGGCTCACCAGCATGGGCGCCTGGCTGATGAGGGTGTAGCCCAGCATCAGGCTGACATCGCTGGCCGCGAACGCGCCTTTGGTGGCCTGGCTGAGCATGCGGATCAGCACCATGGTCAGGACCACGGTCAACAGCACCACCAGCGTGCCGACAAAGCTTCGCCAGAGTTCTCGGCGCACAGAGGAATCGAATAACATTGCTCAGCTCAAATCAATCCGTCCATTATGGACGCGCACCGCATGGACTATCGCTACACCGTGGCCCAAGGGCCCGCCTTGTCCCAAATCAACGCCGACGCCTTGCTGGTCATCCTGACCGGTGACCACGCTACCACGGGCGACCCGGCCCTGGATGCCGTGGCCGAGCAAGCCCTCAAAGGCAACGATTGGGCGCTCAAGGGCGGCAAGGTGCTGTACGTGCACCGGCCCGCTGGCGTGAAGGCGCCGCGCCTGGTGCTGGTGGCGGCGGCTGATGCCTCTGGCAAGGCCTTCAAGGCCGCGGTGGGCAAGGGCGTGGCCGAGGTCAAGGATCGCGGCGTGGCTCACCTGGCCGTCGCGGCGGGCGCAGGCTGGCCCCTGGAAGCCGGACACGCGCAAAGCCTGGTGCTGGCAGTGGCCGATGCCACTTATGTTTACCGCCACACCAAGCCCAGCGCCCCCAAAGCGTCTGGCCTGAGCAAGGTGACCTTGCTGGGCTCCACCGCACAGTCGGCAGCCTTGAAGACAGGCCTGACCCAAGGCCAGGCCGTGGCCGAGGGCGTGACCCTGGCGCGTGAGTGCGGCAACCGCCCCGGCAATTACTGCACACCCACCTACCTGGCCTCCGAGGCCAAGCGCCTGGGCAAGGAGTTCAAGCACCTCAAGGTCGAGGTGCTTGACCGCCCGGCCTTGCAAAAGCTGGGCATGGGCTCCTTCCTGTCGGTGGCCAATGGCTCCGACGAGCCGCCCAAGTTCATCATCCTGCGCTACGAAGGCGCGGCCAAGTCGCAAGCGCCCGTGGTGCTGGTGGGCAAGGGCATCACCTTTGACTCGGGCGGCATTTCGATCAAACCCGGCGCGGGCATGGACGAGATGAAGTTCGACATGGGTGGCGCTGCCAGCGTGCTGGGCACCTTCCGCGCCGTGGCCGAACTCAAGCCCAAGGTCAACCTGATTGGCCTGATCCCCACCTGCGAGAACATGCCCAGCGGCACCGCCACCCGGCCGGGTGACGTGGTCGCCAGCATGTCCGGCCAGACCATCGAGGTGCTCAACACCGATGCCGAAGGCCGCCTGATCTTGTGCGATGCCTTGACCTACGCCGAGCGCTTCAAGCCTGCGGTGGTGGTCGACATCGCCACCTTGACCGGCGCCTGCGTGGTGGCCCTGGGCCACATCCACAGTGGCTTGTTCAGCGCCGACGAAGCCCTGGCGCAAGCGCTGCTGTCAGCGGGCCAGCAGGCCCAGGACACCGCCTGGCGCTTGCCACTGGACGAGGAGTATGGCGATTCGCTCAAGAGCAATTTCGCCGACCTGGGCAATGTGGGCGGCCGCGAAGGCGGTGCCATCACGGCTGCCGTGTTCCTGAGCAAGTTCACCAAAGCTTACCGCTGGGCCCACCTGGACATCGCCGGTTCGGCCTGGAAGTCGGGCGGCGCCAAGGGTGGCACGGGCCGCCCCGTCGGTTTGCTGACGCAGTTCGTGTTGTCGCAAGCGGATGAGGGCGCCCTCAAGCCGCGAGCGCCTGTGGCCGCCAAAAAGACCACCAAAGCGGCGGGCAAAGCCGCTTGATGACCCTGATGGCTGATTGATGAACACCGTTGAGTTTCACCATGGCATGAGCGACAAGCTGTCTTACGCTTGTCGGCTGCTGCGCAAGGCTTATAAAAGCGGTGCAAGCGTGTTGGTCACGGGCGATGCCAACACGCTCAAGGCGCTCGACCGCCATCTCTGGGTGTTCGACGAACAAGAGTTTTTGCCGCATGTGCTGGCCATGCCCGGACAAGACATGCCTGCGCGTTTGCACGACACGCCGGTGTGGCTGGCACCGCACGGTGTGGACACGCAGGCGCCTGGCCAGCGCAGCATCCTGGTCAACCTCGGTCCGGAGATGCCCGATCAACCCGAGCGTTTCGAGCGACTGTTCGAAATCGTGTCGCTGGAGCCGCACGACCGCCAACTGGGCCGCCAGCGCTGGAAGCAATACGAGGCTTTGGGCCTGCAAATCCAGCCGCACGAGGTGAAGGAATGAACTTCCCCACGCGGCCCCATCCTGCCAACGTGCCCACGCTCACCGAGGTGATCGAGCTCAATGCCGAGGGCGGCCAGCTCTTGCCGGTGCCCGTGGTGGTTGAATCGCCTTTGCTGGCGCCTGACATTGACTTTGAGCCGATGCCCATGGCGGAGGCCTACTCATCACCTGCCGTGGTGTCATTGGCCTCGATCCCGCATGTCGTGCCTGCCACGGTGGCAGAGGTCATCGAGCCCGAGGTTTCTGAAGCGCAGTTGTCTCAACGCATCCTGACCGATGTGCAGCGCCAGATCGACTCGATGCTGGAGTTCCGGCTGCGCGAATCCATGCAGCCCCTGCTGGCCCAGTTCACCGAAACCCTGATGCAGGATCTGCGCGATGAGCTGTCCCGAACCATGCGCGATGTGGTGACGCGCGCTGTGGCCCAGGAAGTGGCCAAGCTGCGCAACAACAATCGCTGATTTTGATCTGTAACGCCATTCAATGACCGAGGTGAATATGACCCAACGCTTTGCTTTGTTCCCGGTGGCCGCGGCCGCTGCCGCGATGTTGTCCTCGCTGTGCATGGTCACTGCCGCGCAAGCCCAGACCATTGTTCGCATCGGCCACGTGGCCCCCGTATCGGGGGCGCAGGCCCACTACGGCCGCGACAATGAAAACGGTGCCCGCATGGCCATCGATGAGCTCAACGCCCAGGGCGTCGAGATCGGTGGCAAGAAGGTGAAGTTCGAGCTGGTGGCCGAGGACGATGCGGCCGACCCCAAGCAAGGCACGGCCGCTGCCCAGAAGCTGTGCGACGCCAAGGTCAATGGCGTGGTCGGGCACCTGAATTCAGGCACCACCATCCCGGCGGCCAAGATCTATAGCCAGTGCGGCCTGCCCATGGTCACACCATCGGCCACCAACCCCGATTTGACCACCCTGGGTTACAAGAACGTGTACCGCCTGCTGGCCAATGACAAAGCGCTGGGCGCGGGCCTGGCCCAATACGCGGCCAAGACGCTCAAGCTCAAGAAGGTGGCCATCATTGATGACCGCACCGCTTATGGCCAAGGCGTGGCCGGCGTGTTCCGCCAGACCGCCAAGGAGCTGGGCCTGGAGGTGGTGAGCGAGCAGTACACCAACGACAAGGCGGTGGATTTCATGTCCATCCTGACCTCGATCAAGAGCAAGAAGCCCGATGGCATCTTCTTTGGCGGCATGGACCCGCAAGCCGGCCCCATGCTGCGCCAGATGCAGCAACTGGGTTTGACCAAGGCCCACCTGTTTGGCGGCGATGGCATCTGCACGGACAAGTTGATCGAGCTGTCCAGCGGCGCCAAGACCCTGGGCAATGTGGTGTGCGCCGTGGGCGCTGCATCGCTGGACAAGCTGCCCGGCGGCAAGGCCTGGCGCGCCAAGTACGACGCCAAGTTCCCAAAGCAATTCCAGGTTTACTCGCCTTACACGTATGACGCCACGATGCTGCTGGTGGATGCCATGAAGCGCGCTGGCTCGGCCGACCCCAAGGTGTATGCCCCCAAGCTGGCGGCCACCGACTACACCGGCATCACGGCGCGCGTGCAGTTCGAGGCCAATGGCGAGCGCAAAACACCGTCCATGACGCTGTTCGCCTACAAAGATGGCAAGAAGGTGGAGTTGAACTGAATTGAATCGAGCGAAAGCCTTGCTACAATAGCGGGCTTCGGAGAGGTGGATGAGTGGTTTAAGTCGCACGCCTGGAAAGCGTGTGTAGGTTTATCCCTACCGCGGGTTCGAATCCCGCCCTCTCCGCCAGAATGACGTTTCACAGCGTCTCAGTAAGTCTCAGAACCCGCATGGAACCCAGTGTTCATGCGGGTTTTGCGCTTCTGGACGTCTCACGGGGTTTCTTGACAGCCCCGTTCTGTGGGGGTACGTTTAGGGGTACGGATTCCGGGAGGTTCCATGCCCAAAAAGCTCATCGACGCCCTGACGGATGTGGCGGTGCGCGGCGCCAAGCCTGCGCTGAAAGACGGCGTGCCGGTTGATCGGAAGTTGCATGATGGCCGGGGCCTGTACCTGCTGGTGCGCGCCAACGGCGTGAAGCACTGGCGCTTGAAGTACTACATCGGGGGCCGTGAGCGCCTGCTGGCCTTGGGCGAATACCCAGATGTTTCCCTGGCGCGGGCTCGGCAGAAAGCCGGAGATGCCCGGAATCTGGTGCGCGAAGGGGTTGACCCGGTGCAGCATGGCCGGGAGCAGAAGGCGACCCGGGTGAATGCCACCCAGCAGACCTTCGCTGTGATCGTGGATGAATGGCTAGGCAAGAAGTCCAAGAAGTGGACCGAGGGGCATCTGGAGCAAAACCGTCAGAGTTTCCGGGATTACGTGTTGCCCAAGATCGGGACGCGAGCTGTCGCCAGCCTGACCGCGCAGGACATCATGCGGGTGCTGGAGCCACTGGAGGCGGCGGGCAAGCTGGAGACGCTGCGCAGGGTGCGTCAGCGTGTCGGCGCTGTCCTGACCTACTCGGTGCAGACGGGTCGACGTACCGACAACCCGATCCGCGATACGCAGGGCGCTTTCCAGGCCCCCACACGCGAACATTTCGCCAGCATCGGCCCGAAGGGTCTGCCGGAGTTTTTGAAGGCCCTGGAAGCTTATGCAGGCCATCCCAACACCCTTGGCATCATCCGCATGATTCTGTGGACGGGCAGCCGGACCGGCGAGGTCCGTGGTGCGACACCTGACGAGTTCGATCTGGATGCGGGCGTATGGCGCATCCCAGCGGAACGCATGAAGAAACGCCGGGTGCATGTGGTGCCACTGCCCCGGCAGGCCATTCCCGTATTGCGAGAACTGACGAAGCTGAACGCCGAGTCCCGCTACATGTTCCCTTCTCCGATGAACCAGTCCATGGCCAGCGAAAACATCGTCTTGCAGGCCCTCAAGAGGATGGGATACGGTGGGAAGCTGACGGGCCACGGCTTGCGGGCTGCCGTTTCGACGGGGCTGGAAGAGATGGGCTACCCCATCGAAATCATCAAGACCCAGCTTTCGCATGCCAAGGACAACTTGACCGATGCGGCCTACCTGCGCGGCGTACATATGGAGCGCCGGGCCGAGATGATGCAGGCCTGGGCTGACAAGCTGGATGTGATGCTCAAAGGAGCCAAGGTGTTGCCGCTCAAAGGCGCCAGCGCGGCAGCGTAGTGGCTTGGTCATGGCTCAGCGGCCTAGGTAAACCGCCGTTATTTGCTCTCTCTCGTGCCCCAGCTCACGCGAGATGGTGAGTCTGGCTTGACGGTCGATGGACTTCTCTTCCGGACTTAGTTGTTTGGAGGTCGGCCCGCCAGCGGCTGGCGCTTTCCAGCCAGTCAACTCCGCATAGCGGGTCTGCGCATAGGCATGGCGGAAGCCGTGAACACGGTCGATCGCCGCGAAGGCCGTCTGTGCCTTGAAGCGGTTCAGTTGATCCTTGTAGGACATCTCGGCCGGGATCAAGCTGCCTTTGCCCGCAAGCGCCTTGGCTTGGTTCAACAAGTCCCGCTGCGTCTCATTGCGGATCGGGATGTCGCGTTCCTTGCCGCCTTTGGTCCATGTTGACTTGAGCGTCAACACATCGCCCTTGTCGGCCCAGCCTGGCTGGACCTTGATGCTTTCCTCACGCCGCAGGCCGAAGGCCTCTTGAAGCCGTAAGGACATGGCGGTGTACGGGTCGGATACCCGGTCCAGCTTGCCTTGATCCAATTCCTTTGCCTTGGACTCGTTCGTCACATAGCGCCGGTCGGCGATGCCATATGCCGCGTTGTCACGGGCGACGATGTTTTCCTTGCCAATCTTCTCGGCCACCCAGCGCAGTGCGGACATGCGGTTCTTCATCGTGCCGCTGCTGACGCCTTCGGCCTGCCAGCGGCTCACGAGGTGCTCGACGTGCTTGGTGCGCAGGCCTTGCGCCCGCAGATTTCTGTAACCGTCTTCATGAAGCTGGTTGGCCACCATCGTCAGCAGCCGTTCGCGGTCGTGCTGCGTGGCGAAGGAGCCATCGCGGTTGCGCTGGCACATGAGCTTGAAATCGCGGTTGAGGGTGCGCATGGCCGAGGCCTTTCAAAGACTGTTCATCGATCCGTTTGCCTTGCCTTGTGTCAGTGGAGGCGCGGGCTTGTGCATGGTGTGGAGAGGTCTGGTAAGTGTTTCTGTCCGCCCTTCGCGCCGCAGCGCGACAGGGACCACAAGGGACGCGGGACACCATTCCCGGTTTGTGCAAGGTTGTTGACTGCTCGCCTGCGTTGCACGTCGCTGTGGCGTTGCGCTGGCTTGCCTGTTGGCATAGCCGATGCGCAAAGACCATTGACCCAGGGTCCAAGGGGTGTGCGTCTCACACACGTCCAGGGGCGGCCATCTGACGGGTGGCCTGACGGTGACTTGCGGTCGAGCCGCAAAGGCACGCACAGTCATTCGCGGCGGGTTGACACTCGCGGCGAATGTGCTGTGTGGGGGAACATGGGCTCGGGGCCCATCGGATCGGCGAAGGTGGTCTGGCCATCCTTCGATCCACTTCGATCAATATGCCTTGACGTGGCCTGCTTTGCTGGCATCACTGCGCAGCGTCACGGGTCCATGCCACGGTGGTTGACAAGGCGCTCGGTCGTGCTACTTGCGTCGTCACTGTCAGCAAGCTGCCAGTAACGACGCTGGCGACGAATCTGCTCTATGGCGGTTCAACGGCTGCTCCGCTTTGCTGCATGCGAACACCGCGAGGTGTCTGATGCGGTCAAGCCGGGGCGCGGTGGCTGCGCTTGCCACGGGCAAGTGTGTAGGTACTGCAATGGCATGCCATCGGGGCGGCATGCGACATGGCTGGGCGGCTGATCTGGTCAACGGCGACAAGCCATTTGAACAAGATGCGGCAGGGCCGCATGGGTGACTTCAAAGGCGGGTAACGACCGCAACGCCTTTTCATCCGCGATGGATGGGACAAGGAGCCCCTTGGAGAGCCTTCAGTTGACATCGGACACAAGCCGATGTCAACAGGCATGCCGGAGAGGTGCCAACCAGCTATGCGAAAACACCCAGATATGCGATCCGTTTCGGGTGGCCTGTGCACCCCCTTTGGCGCATCTCATACAATCACCCCATGCTTTTGCCATGCCAAACCGCCTTGCTGACACTGGAGTGCTCTCCAGTGAGCCGGTTGGCGCTCGGGCACTTCCGTGCGGTTGCTCCGCCGTGAGGCTTTTGGACATCACCCCTGTGTGACGCTGCTCCGACGCGAGCAGTTGGTTTGACACCCGTCCCCGGCGCATAGCGCCTGCCATTCATCGACCGCCAGGCGGCCTGCATCAGGCCGATGGCTTGTCTACGCTTTCCCATCACCATGACACTATCTGTTCGCCAGCAATGGCTGGGCAACATCCGGGGCGATGTGCTATCCGGACTTGTCGTTGCCCTGGCCCTCATCCCTGAGGCCATTGCCTTCTCCATCATCGCCGGGGTAGACCCAAAAGTCGGCTTGTACGCTTCATTCAGCATGGCTGTTGTGATCGCCATTGCTGGCGGGCGACCCGCCATGATCTCGGCCGCAACCGGGGCCATGGCGCTGGTCATCGTCTCGCTAGTCAAGGATCACGGCCTGCAATATTTGCTGGCGGCCACCCTGCTCACCGGGGTGATTCAAGTGATTGCCGGGGTATTGAAGCTGGGCGTGCTCATGCGCTTTGTGTCGCGCTCCGTGGTCACGGGCTTCGTCAACGCCTTGGCCATCCTGATCTTCCTGGCGCAGTTGCCCGAGCTGACCAATGTGTCATGGCATGTCTATGCCATGACGGCAGCGGGCCTGGGCATCATCTACGGCCTGCCCTACATCACCAAAGCCGTGCCTTCGCCACTGGTGTGCATCGTGGTTCTCACGGCCGTGTCGATGATCGTGGGTCTGGATGTGCGAACGGTGGGCGACATGGGCCAACTGCCCGACAGCCTGCCCATCTTCCTGTGGCCAGATGTGCCTTTGAACCTTGACACCCTCAGGATCATCGCCCCGTACTCGCTCACACTGGCGGTGGTCGGCTTGCTGGAGTCCATGATGACGGCCTCCATCGTGGACGATCTGACCGACACCACCAGCAACAAGAGCCGCGAATGCGTGGGCCAAGGCGTGGCCAATCTGGCCACGGGGTTCATCGGGGGCATGGCCGGTTGCGCCATGATTGGCCAATCCGTGATCAACGTGAAATCCGGAGGGCGTGGTCGCCTGTCAACCCTGTTGTCCGGTCTGTTCCTGTTGATTCTGGTGGTCTTCCTGGGCCCATGGGTCAAGCAGATCCCCATGGCTGCCCTGGTCGCCGTGATGATCATGGTCAGCATCGGCACTTTCAGTTGGGATTCAGTCCTCAAACTGCATGAGCATCCGCCGAGTTCGTCCATCGTGATGATCGCCACGGTGGCCGTGACCGTGGCCACGCATGACCTGGCCAAGGGCGTGTTTGTAGGCGTGCTGCTCAGTGGCATCTTCTTTGCAAACAAGGTGGGGCGGATGATGCGCGTGGCCTCCAGCCAGCAAGACGATGGACAAACGCGGGTCTACACCGTCACAGGCCA
>NZ_JAUSAR010000086.1 GCF_030652515.1 Aquabacterium sp.
TTCAAATGTTACAGCCAGAAACCGGATAGCTTCCGCATCTACGGCATCAATACAGATCAGCCTTGCTGGTATGTCTATCGGGTGCTCGCGGTTCCGCCGCGCAGATCCGCCAGTTGTCCGGCATGCGGGGTCTGATGGCCAAACCTGACGGCTCGATCATTGAGACCCCCATCACGGCGAACTTCCGTGAAGGCCTCAATGTGTTGCAGTACTTCATCTCCACCCACGGTGCGCGTAAGGGCTTGGCCGACACGGCCTTGAAGACCGCGAACTCGGGTTACCTGACACGCCGCCTGGTCGATGTGACGCAAGACTTGGTCGTGACCAATGTCGATTGCGGCACCGACCAAGGCATCGCCACGCGTGCGCTGGTTGAAGGTGGTGAAGTCATCGAATCGTTGCGCGACCGCATTTTGGGTCGTGTCAATGCCACCGAGATCCTGCACCCTGAAAACCAGCTCCTGCTCTTCCCGGCCGGCACCATGCTGGACGAGGACGTGATGGAGGTGCTCGAAGGCGCTGGCGTCGACGAAGTCAAGGTTCGCACCCCGCTGACCTGTGCCACACGCTTCGGCTTGTGCGCCAAGTGCTATGGCCGCGACCTGGGCCGTGGCGGTCTGGTGAACACCGGTGAAGCGGTTGGCGTGATCGCCGCGCAGTCCATCGGTGAACCCGGCACGCAGCTGACGATGCGGACCTTCCACATCGGTGGTGCCGCATCGCGCGCCGCCGTGGCTTCCAGCGTGGACGCCAAGTCCGACGGCATCATCGGTTTCAACGCCACGATGCGCTACGTCACGAACGGCAAGGGCGAGTTGGTGGTGATTTCGCGTTCCGGCGAAATCGTCATTTCCGACCAGCACGGTCGTGAGCGTGAGCGTCACAAGGTGCCTTACGGCGCGTTGCTGAGCATCAAGGCTGACCAGCAAGTCAAGGTCGGCCTGATCCTGGCCACCTGGGATCCGCTGACCCGTCCGATCATCACCGAGTTCGCTGGTAAAGCCCGCTTCGAGAACGTCGAAGAGGGCGTGACCGTCGCCAAGCAATTGGACGAAGTCACCGGCTTGTCGACCCTGGTCGTGATCGATCCCAAGCGCCGTGGCGCCGCCAAGGTCATCCGTCCTCAGGTCAAGCTGCTCGATGCCGCAGGTCAGGAAGTCAAGATCCCTGGCACCGACCACGCTGTGACCATCGGCTTCCAGGTCGGCTCGCTGATCCAGATCCGCGACGGTCAAGATCTGTACCCTGGTGAAGTGCTCGCACGCATCCCGGTCGAAGGCCAGAAGACCCGTGACATCACCGGCGGTCTGCCGCGTGTGGCCGAGTTGTTCGAAGCCCGTTCGCCCAAGGACAAGGGCACCCTGGCTGAAATCACCGGCACGGTGTCCTTCGGCAAGGAAACCAAGGGCAAGGTTCGCTTGCAGATCACCGATCCCGATGGTGGTGTCCACGAAGAACTCGTGCTCAAGGAAAAGAACATCCTGGTGCACGAAGGCCAAGTGGTCAACAAGGGCGAGTCCATCGTCGACGGTCCCGCAGATCCGCAAGACATCTTGCGCCTGCTGGGCATCGAAGAGCTGGCCCGCTACATCGTCGACGAAGTGCAGGACGTCTACCGCTTGCAAGGCGTGAAGATCAACGACAAGCACATCCAGGTGATCGTTCGCCAGATGCTGCGCCGTGTTCAGATCGTCAACCCAGGCGATTCGACCTACATCCCCGGCGAGCAAGTCGAGCGTTCGGAACTGCTGGACACCAACGACCGCCTGCGTTCGGAAGACAAGACCGTCGTCACCTACAACGACGTGCTGCTGGGCATCACCAAGGCCTCGCTGTCGACCGACTCCTTCATCTCGGCCGCTTCCTTCCAGGAAACGACCCGCGTGCTCACCGAGGCTGCCATCATGGGCAAGCGCGACGAGCTGCGTGGCTTGAAGGAAAACGTGATCGTGGGTCGCTTGATCCCTGCCGGGACCGGTTTGGCTTTCCACCAGGCCCGCAAGGCCAAGGAAGAGATGGACGACTCCGAACGCCGCGCCATCTCCATGCAGGAAGCGCAAGAGCGCGCTGCCATGGAGCTGAACGCGCTGGAAGAGAGCACCACGGCCGACGGCGGCGACGAGCCAGCGGCACCCGCTGCCGAGTGATCTGACCGGGGGCCGACAACGGCGCCCCGCTCAGCCTCAAGCTGAGACAACAAAAAGCGCCAGGGTTTCAAAGCCCTGGCGCTTTTTTCATGGCCGATCGGGTTTGTCCAGGATCTACAAAGCGGCCTTGATCTTCTCGGCGATGGCCTGCAGCTTGGCGGGGTCTTCCATCTTCGAGGCATGGCCTTTGCCGAGCGCGCCCAGCGAGCTGGGCAGCACGTGCACGTGGTAGTGCGGCACAGTCTGGCCAGCGGCCGATCCATTGAGCTGGAAGATCACGATGCCCGGTGCGGCCATCGCCTTCTTGACGGCAGCGGCCAGCTTCTTGGTGGTCCGGATGCAGGCCGCTGCGGCCTCGTCCGACAACTCAAGCAGCGTCTCCGCGCCCTCTTTGGGAATCACCAGCGCGTGGCCATCGGCCTGCGGCATGATGTCCATGAAGGCCAGCGTGTGCTCGTCCTCGTACAGCTTGATGCAGGGGATCTCGCCGCGCAGGATCTTGGCGAAAATGTTTTGCGAGTCGTAAGCCATCACATCA
>NZ_JAUSAR010000088.1 GCF_030652515.1 Aquabacterium sp.
CATCGTGCAAATCTTCGACCTGATTTTCACTCGGTTTGATCGTGATAATCGGATCAAGGAGTCCCGTAGGGCGGATAATCTGATGAGCGATCGTGGTACTGATATCGAGTTCTTGTGCTGATGGGGTTGCGGAGACGAACATATAATGGGGCGCTTTGTTCATAAACTCATCGATCATCAGAGGGCGGTTATCGAGGGCACTTGGGAGGCGAAAACCGTAATCGACGAGTACCTCTTTACGACTGCGATCCCCCGCAAACATCCCCCGAAACTGTGGAAGACTCACATGACTCTCATCGACGATAATCAAAAATTTATCGTGATGAAGGGTGAAATAATCGAGCAGGGTATACGGAGCTTCTCCGGGGAGTTTATCGGTGAGATGACGGGAGTAATTTTCGACCCCCTTGCACATCCCCGTAGCCTGAAGCATTTCGAGGTCAAATTCGCAACGCTGTTTGAGGCGCTGTGCTTCGACGATTTTCCCTTGTTTATCGAGTTCGTTCAGCCGTTCTCCGAGTTCATCTTCGATCCGTTTGATCGCGCGGGAGAGTTTCTCCTGCCCTACGGCAAACTGGCTGGTGGCATAGATGGTGACACTCTCTTGTTTTTCGGTCATGGTGTTGCTGAGGGGTTCAAAAAACGTCAGACGCTCCACTTCATCCCCGAAAAATTCGATCCGCACCGCCTGATCTTGCCAGTACGGGGGATAGATATCGACCACTTCCCCATTCACCCGAAAGTGACCGCCCTCGAAATAGGTGTCGTTTCGGGCATAACCCATCTCGACAAGGCGAAGGAGGAGCTTTTTTTGGTTGATTTCATCACCGATGGCGATAACTTGCACCATCTTTTCATACTCTTCCGGATCACCGAGCCCGTAATTGGCAGAGACGGAGGCGACCACGATGACATCGTCATAACTGAGGAGATTGGCGGTGGCGGAGAGGCGTAGACGCTCTAGCTCATCATTGATCGAGCTGTCTTTTTCGATAAACAAATCTTGGCGGGGGATGTAGGCTTCAGGCTGATAATAATCGTAGTA
>NZ_JAUSAR010000101.1 GCF_030652515.1 Aquabacterium sp.
GCGGTAGGCGACGCGCCAATCCCTCATCAAAGCGGCACCCGCCGTTCGCATGAGCAGGTCGTTGATCAACGTTGTGGCCGGAGACAAGGCTTTGAGATCGCGCAGGGGGATGGCCAGCACCCTTGCCTTCGTGACCGCAACAGCGGTGTCTGGACGGCCATGCAGGCTGACATGCAGCCCAAGCAACTCCCTGGCTCCTGACAAGGCCACTGAACCAGGGCCGAGCATCGGCTGCGCTTTTGAGCCGGTCGCGTGGTGGCGTTCAAGGACGCCGTTCAATATGACGAAGGCCTGCCCGCAATGCTGGCCCTGTTCGTACACCGTCGCCCCAGCATCCAGGTGCAGCGTTTCGCGGGGCAATGTCACGCCCGCGTCACAACCCATGTCTGTGGCGCTCAAACCCATGGCCGCCAGTAATTCAAGAACACCGATCTCACCTGGAATGATTCTGGTGGTTGGGCGTGCTGCTTCCGGCGTGGCCTGGGGCTGTCTCCTCAATCGTGGGGGCTGCTCCGCAACATGGCCGATGGGATGCCTGGGTTTCAGATCCGTGGAGGTTGATGGCACCAGCCAGTGCCGCAGAGATGGCAGCTGCAGGGATGAAGCATTCGGTTTGCTAAGTAAAGTGGTCATGCCGCATCCCTTGGGTGTTTGAATGCGATTTGACAAGGTACCGGCGGATTGAAACAGTCGTTTGTGCACGTAGGTGGTGACACGTAGGCGTTGGCAGTTGACGGCTGTCAAATCCAGAATGGCCTGCTCGGTAAAAAATGGCATCTTTCACAGGAGTTGCAAAGATGCCCCACTTTGAACCGCATTCCGGCGTCATTTCCGAGTTGACCCGCAGAGCGGGTGAGTTGAGAGCGGCCATCGACAGGCGACGTCTTGCTCAGCTTGGAGAACTCAGCGCGCTTCAATCCAGTGTGTGGGACAACAAAGACCAGGCTGATGCCAGTGAGACTGCGCTGTTGAGCGATGCGGAATTGGACCGCGCCATCGCCGAGTTGCATGAGATTGACATGGCGCTGGCGCGAGTTGCCGATGGTGCGTATGGCCAGTGCGTGAGTTGCAGTGCTCCGATCAGCCCTGAGCGGCTCAAGGTGCAGCCAGCCGCATCACGGTGCATCAGCTGTCAGGTGGCGAGCGAGCGCGCTTCGAGGTAAGCGTCACCTGGAGCCAGGAGTTCGGCAGTTCATCGTGGGAGTGCAGTGACCCGCTGAACCTTGCCATTTCGCCCGCGCCTGCTCAAGTGCCCCGCATGGCAGCAGACGCGCATGTGAGGCGCACCTTGACTCATCAGATAGCTGTCCAATGCCCTCTTGGCCCTCCGCAAGGCGTCATTGACCCCATCTCCGCTCAGTTCCCTGTTCAGCGCCAGTTCATTGGGGGCGGTCTGTATCAGCTGGAAATCAGCCAACTCCACGACGGACTCAACACGGTGCTCAAGGCGAGCGCGCAGACGCTGGATCAGCCTTTCAGGTAGTGTGCTGACACGGTGGAGGGGGGCTCCTCGGATCAAAAAAAGCAGGTATGGGCGACATGTGTTGAGCATATGAAGCTTCTTGAGCTGCCCCATTGACTTTGGTCAAGCCTGCGGGTGTCGCTGGCCCCTCCAACCCTCCTGACTCAACGCAGGAAGGCGTACCAGTAAGCGGTGTAGATGCAGTCCATGAAGCCATCGCAGGGAGCGTTCATGGGGTCTCCAATGGCAGTTGATGAGTGAGGAGTTCATCCTGCCCGGGCCATTTTTGACGGCCGTCCCTAGTCTGCGTTGTGCACACTTCATCTAAGGGGTGGCTCGCCATGGCGGCTGCCATGAAGAAAGCCCGTCACCGAGGTGCAGATACGGGCATCGGCTATGCTTCCGTTGCCGACGTGAGGCCGGCCTCCACGAATTCGGCCAGTGCTTCGGTCCCCAGAATTTTCAGATCTCGCCGGCCTTTGCCATGGAAGCCGATCAAACCTTCGCGAACGAGGAGGGAGATCGAACGGCTGACGCTCTCAAGCGTGATGCCCAGGTAGCTGCCGATCTCTTCTCTGGACAAGCGAAGCCGGAATTGATCGGGGTGCAGGCCCCGCTTCGCCAGGCTGCTCGACCATTGAAGCAGGAACTCGGCGACCCGCGCATCTGCATGCAAGGTGCAATGTGACATGAAGCGCTCTTGCATGCCAGTCATGTCCTCGCTGATCGCCTTGTGCAGAGCAGACAGCACAGCCGGATGGTCCTGACTTGCTGCGAGCACAGCAGCGTATGAAACCGTCCAGATTTCACTGATGTCCAGCGCCACTGCTTCGCAGGTGTGCTGTTGGTCCGCCATTCCATCGAAGCCGAGCCAGTCCCCTTTGAAGCGCAGGGCCACCACCTGTTGGCGTCCATCCTGTGAAAAATGCAGGAGCTTGATCAAACCAGAATGCACGATGTGAAGGTTCGAAAACGGTTGTCCGACGGAATGGATGGTTTGCCCTGGATAGACGATTTGACGCCGGCAAGGAAGGTGCTTCTCGATGATGCTCAAACCCTCCCCGATGAGCGGATCACAACGCCAGACGTCAAAGGAAGGGGGCGGCGGGGCGGGGCGCGCGGAGTCGAACTTTGGATCGGAGAATGCGGTGGGCATGGAGATGTCCTCGGGTAGCTCTGACTTGCTATTCAGATGCGATTGGACGAGCGACTGGGGAATTGCGACAGTCGTTCGCGCACGTACGTGATGACACGTAGGGGCCGCAAGTTCCGCGTCCGTCGCGACAATGCCCGCCTGGGCAAGCCCGTCGTCGAAGACCGGTTCGCAGACCCCAGCGGAACGCTCCCCACGGTCATCAACGCGGCCTACGATCCGAGCCGCAATGGCATCGACATTCCGGCAGCGTTCCTGCAGCCGCCGATGTACGACCCGAAGGCGGATGCCGCGGTGAACTACTGCGCCCTGGGCGCGGTGATCGGCCACGAGATCACGCATGGATTCGATTCCCAGGGGCGCCTGTACGACGCCGTGGGGAATGTGCGCAATTGGTGGGCCCCCGAAGATGCAAAGCGCTTCAACGCGCAGGCCAGCAAGTTGATAGCCCAGGCCAACGCTTTTCAGGTGCTTCCTGGCCTTCACGCCAACGGTGCGCTTGCCGTGGGCAAGAACCTCGCGGATGTGGGAGGCGTGTCGCTTGCCTACTCGGCGCTCAAGGCCCACCTCCGCGAAAGCCCAAGGGAGGATGTGAAAGTGGACCGGTCTCAGCCAGGGTCAACGTTGCTTCATCGCCTGGACGCAAGCGTGGACAGGCAAGGGTCGCGAGGGGTGGCTGCGGCAAGTGACCGCGACCGACCCGCACCCGCCCTGGAGCTACCGGGCAAGTGCCGCCGCCAAGCACGTGCCTGGTTTTACAAGGCCTTCGGGATTCGCAAGGGTGACCCGATGTGGCTCGCCCCGAAAGATCGCGTGGTGCTCTGGTAAGCGCGAACTGGCCCGTTCAGGCAAAGGTCAATCCTAGAACGGAATGTCGTCATCCATGTCATCAAACCCCGTCGACGACTTCTGAGGCGCAGGCCGCGCCGCAGCCGGTGCCGGACGCGCTGCCGCAGGACGGCTCGGCGCTGCTGCCGAAGGCGCATCCTGGCTGAAGTCATCCCCGCCACCTTGCTGGCCGCCACCGGCGTTGCCGCCATAACCGCCACCACCACTGCGGCCGCCACCGCCGCCATCACGCCCACCCAGCAATTGCATCTGGTCGGCCACGATTTCGGTGGTGTAGGTGTCCTTGCCGTCCTTGTCTTGCCACTTGCGGGTCTTCAGGCGGCCTTCCACGTACACGGGGCTGCCTTTTTTCAGGTATTCACCCGCGATTTCGGCCAGGCGGTCGTAAAACACCACGCGGTGCCATTCGGTTTCTTCAACCTTGTCGCCGCTGGTCTTGTCTTTCCAGTTGCGCGTGGTGGCAACTGACACATTGCACATGGCCGCGCCGCTCGGGGCGTAGCGCACTTCCGGGTCACGACCCAGATTGCCGATGATGATGACTTTGTTGATGGAGGCCATGGCCTGATTCCTGACTCGGTGGATTCGAAGAAAAACTTCAGCGATTATGCCCAAGGGCCCCGTTTGAGCCCAGCCCCTCCGTCGGGTGCGCCCATTTTGGTGTGTGGCGTAGCATGAAGCCCGAAGGAGCCTCATCTATGTGCCAATTGCTGGGCATGAACTGCAACACGCCCACCGACATCGTTTTCAGTTTTACCGGATTTGCCACCCGTGCGCACGAGCACTGCGATGGTTTCGGCATCGCTTTCTTCGAGGGCCGGGGCGTGCGCCTCTTTGTGGACCACGCCGCCGCCAGCGTTTCGCCCGTGGCCGAGCTGGTCAAGCAATACCCGATCAAAAGCCAGAACGTGATCGCGCACATCCGCAAGGCCACGCAAGGCCGGGTGGCTCTGGAAAACTGCCACCCCTTCGTGCGCGAGCTGTGGGGGCGCTACTGGGTGTTCGCCCACAACGGTGATCTGAAAGGCTTTGCACCCAAGCTGCACGCCGCCTTCAAACCCGTGGGCGACACCGACAGCGAGCAAGCTTTTTGCTGGCTGCTGCAAGAGCTGGCCAAGCACCACGCCAGCCTGCCCACCATTGAAGCGCTGACCGACACCCTGCGCGAGCTGGTGCCCCACATCGCCCAGCACGGCACCTTCAACTTCATGCTCAGCCAGGGCGATGCCTTGTGGGCGCATTGCTCCACCAACCTGCACTACCTGGTGCGCCAAGCCCCGTTTGGCCTGGCCCGCCTGCAAGACCAGGACATGAGCCTGAACTTCGAAGAGCTGACCGACCAGGGCGACCGCGTGGCGGTCATCGCCACCGAGCCGCTCACCTCCGACGAAATCTGGACGCGCTTTCAGCCCGGTGAGCTCAAGGCCTTCTTCAATGGGCAGGTGAGCGGGCAGGTCAGCGCGCCGTCGGCATGATGAAGTCGTTGCCCTTGCTGATGCTTTCGGGCCAGCGCTGCATGATGGATTTTTGCCGGGTGTAAAAGCGCACGCCTTCTTCGCCATAGGCGTGCATGTCGCCAAACAGGCTGCGCTTCCAGCCGCCAAAGCCATGCCAGGCCATGGGCACCGGGATGGGCACATTGATGCCCACCATGCCCACCTGCACGCGCCGAGCGAACTCGCGCGCGGTGTGGCCATCGCTGGTGAAGCAGGCCACGCCGTTGCCAAACTCATGGCCATTGACCAGCGCCACGGCCTGGGCAAAGTCGGGCACGCGCACACAGGCCAGCACCGGGCCAAAGACCTCTTCCTTGTACAGGCGCGACTCGGGGCTGACGTGGTCGAACAAAGTCCCGCCCAGCCAGAATCCACCTTCCAGGCCGGGCACCAACAGGCCTCGCCCATCCACCAGCAACTGCGCGCCTTGCTGGACGCCGTCGGCAATGCAGCCGCTGATGCGCTCCAGCGCGGCGCGCGTCACGATCGGCCCCATCTCGGCCTCGTCCAGCGTGCCGTTGTTGACCTTCAGGGTGCGCGTGCGCTCGATCAGCTTGGGCATGATCTTGTCGGCCACATCTCCCACCAGCACGGCCACCGAGATCGCCATGCAGCGCTCGCCCGCCGAGCCGTAGGCCGCGCCCACCAAGGCATCGACGGCCTTGTCCAGATCAGCATCCGGCATGATCACCATGTGGTTCTTGGCCCCGCCGAGGGCCTGCACGCGCTTGCCAAAATGGCTGCCCCGCTCGTGGATGGACTGCGCCACGGGCGTCGATCCCACGAAGCTCAGCGCCTTCACGTCCGGGTGCTCGATCAAGGCATCCACCGCCGCCTTGTCGCCCTGCACCACATTGAAGACGCCATCTGGCAGGCCTGCCTCTTGAAGCAATTTCGCCATCAACAATGAAGGCGATGGATCGGTCGGGCTGGGCTTGAGCACGAAGGTGTTGCCGCAGGCGATCGCCACCGGGAACATCCAGCACGGCACCATCACGGGGAAGTTGAAGGGCGTGATGCCCGCCACCACGCCCAGGGGCTGGCGCGTGGTCCAGTTGTCGATGCCGGTGGAGGCCTGCTCGCTGTAGTCGCCCTTGAGCAGTTGCGGGATGCCGCAAGCGAACTCGACGATGTCGATGCCGCGCGTGACCTCGCCCTGGGCATCGCTGAAGACCTTGCCATGCTCTTGCGTGATCAAAGAGGCCAACTCGTCCTTGTGCTGGTTGAGCAGGCCCCAGAACTTGAACAGGATCCGTGCGCGCTGGATGGGGGGCGTGTCGGCCCAGACAGGGAAGGCCGCTTGTGCGGCTGCGACGGCCAGGGCCACGTCGGCGCTGTTGGCCAGCGCCACCTGCGCGGCCACGGCGCCAGTGGCGGGGTTGTAAACGGGGCTGAGGCGATCTGCGGCGGCCACCGGCACGCTTTGCCCATGGATGAAATGGCCCACCATGGCCAAACTGCTGTCTTGAGAAGGCACGAGGTTCTCCGAAATGGGGTTGGTGCCCGAATGATCGCGCACAATGCGGATCGCATCCCACTTTCCGCTTTCCCTCGTTCGCCCCTGCCCGTGTCTGCCACTGCCCTGAACCCCCAGACCCCCGCCACGTCGGCCGAGGCCATCCTGCAAGAAGTGTTCGGCTACGGCGCTTTCCGGGGCCAGCAAAAAGCCATTGTGGAGCACACCCTGGGCGGCGGCGATGCCCTGGTCCTGATGCCCACGGGCGGCGGCAAAAGCTTGTGCTACCAGGTGCCCGCCATTGCCCGGCACCGCGATGGCAAGGGCGTCACCATCGTGGTCTCGCCCCTCATTGCCTTGATGCACGACCAGGTCGGCGCGCTGGAAGAAGCCGGTGTGCACGCCGCTTTCCTGAACAGCAGTCACAGCCTGGAAGACACCCAGCGCATCGAGCGCGAGATGATGTCCGGCCGCCTGGTCATGCTTTACGCCGCGCCCGAGCGCATCACCAACCTGCGCTTCCAGGCCCAGTTGGCCAGCCTGCACGAGCGCGGTCTGCTCAGCCTGTTCGCCATCGACGAAGCCCATTGCGTCAGCCAGTGGGGCCACGATTTCCGCGAAGACTACCTGCAGCTCAGCATGCTGCACGAGCGTTTCCCCGACGTGCCGCGCCTGGCCCTGACCGCCACCGCCGACGACCACACCCGCGCCGACATGATCGAGCGCCTGAAGCTGCAAGATGCCCGCGTCTTCATCAGTAGCTTCGACCGCCCCAACATCCGCTATGCCCTGGTCGAAAAGACCAACCCGCGCGACCAGTTGCTGCGCTTCATCCGCGACGAGCACGATGGCGACGCGGGCGTGGTCTATTGCCAATCACGCAAGAAGGTCGAGGAAACCGCCGACTGGCTGGCCCAACAGGGCATCAACGCCTTGCCCTACCACGCAGGGCTTGATTCAGGCCTGCGCCGCAAGAACCAGGACCGCTTCCTGCGCGAGGATGGCATCGTCATGGTCGCCACCATCGCCTTCGGCATGGGCATCGACAAGCCCGACGTGCGCTTCGTGGCCCACCTGGATTTGCCCAAGAACATCGAAGGCTATTACCAGGAGACGGGGCGCGCGGGCCGCGATGGCCAGGATGCCGACGCCTGGCTGACCTACGGCCTGGCCGACGTCGTCAACCAGCGCCGCATGATCGACGAAAGCCCGGCCAGCGACGATTTCAAGCGCATTCAGCGCGGCAAGCTCGATGCCCTGCTGGCCCTGGCCGAAGCCCACGATTGCCGCCGCGTGCGCCTGCTCTCTTACTTTGGCGAAGACAGCCAGCCCTGCGGCAATTGCGACAATTGCCTCAAGCCGCCCATCACCTGGGACGCCACCGAGGCCTGCCGCAAGATGCTCAGTGGCATCTACCGCTTCTGGCAGCACGGCCAACAGCGCTTTGGTGCCGGCCACCTGATCGACGTGCTGCGCGGCAAGCGCACCGACAAGGTCGAGCAACACGGCCACCACAGCCTGAGCACCTTCGGCATCGGCGCTGACCTGAGTGAAAACCAATGGCGCGCTGTGTTGCGTCAATTGGTGGCCATGGGCCACGTCGTCGCCGAGGGCGAATTCAACACCCTGGTCCTGGCCGACAGCGCCCGCGCGGTGTTGAAGGGTGAGGTGCAACTCATCCTGCGCGAAGCCGCTGACGCGCCCAAGCGTGCCAAAACCTCGCGCACTTCATCATCGAGCTCAAGTGGCAAATCCGCCGCCGGGGCCCCCAAGGATTTGGTGGGCGAGGCGCTGATCCGCTTCCAGTCGCTCAAAGCCTGGCGCAGCGAGGTGGCGCGCGAGCACAACCTGCCCGCCTACATCGTCTTCAACGACGCCACCCTGGCTGAAATGGCCCGCATCGCCCCTCAGACCCTGGGTGAGTTGAGCGGCATCAGCGGGGTGGGGGCCAAGAAGCTGCAGGCTTACGGGGCCGAGATCCTGGCCGTCCTGGCCGCCTGATCTTCCTGTTTCATGCGAAGCAACAGGTAGACCGCAAATCCCGTGGCCACCCCCGGTGCCAGGCCCAGCAATACGGCGATCCAGCCATGGCGGATGCCCTTGGTGCGGGCTTCGTGGACCACCCACACCGTGAGGACGCACCAGCAGCTGATGGTGTCCATGGCATAGCCTGCCGCATACGGGTTGACGAAGCCTGCCAGCAAGGCGCCCAGTACATCGCCGCTCTCCAGCAACGGGGGGATCACCACCAGCACGAAGGCTGCCGTGAACAAGGCGGCGATGAGGATCAGCAGGGCGCGAAACCAGGAAGTCGGCATGGTGGTTCCTTGAAGGTTGGCGGTGGGGGGTGTGTCCGATTTGGCGCGAAACGCCGGGTGATGCGCACCAATTTGTTGCGATATTGAAACGGATTGGGGTTTTTGCATCCCCCCAATGGGTGAAATTGGTGCGTTCATTGGGGAATACGCGCAACCAGACGTAAGAATCAGTGCTGACGACTCTGCAAGTCGCAAGGTCATTGCACACTTATGGTGCATTGAGGCAAGATTCAATCAATGTTAGGAGATTTCATGTTCGCGAAGAAAAATGTTGTGGCCGCTGCCGCACTGACCCTGTTGGCTGTTGCTGCTCACGCTCAAGTGACCGTGTACGGCAATCTGGATGTGTCCGTTGGCCGCAAGCAAGTTTTGGGATTTGATGGCAATGGCGATCTGACCAAGGTGTCCTCTACCAATGTCGATTCCAGCGACATGGCTGAAAGCTACATCGGCTTCAAGGGCCAAGAAGACCTGGGTGGTGGTTTAAAGGCTATTTTTAAGCTGGAAAGCGAACTGGGCGTGGACACCGGTGCTGCTGCTGGCGACACCTTCTGGAACCGCAACGCCACCGTCGGTCTGGCTGGTGACTTCGGTGCCGTCAACCTGGGCCGTTTCGAGAACCTGTTCAAGCTCGAATCTGCTCAGTTCAATCCTTTCGGCTCGTCGGCCACCTTTTCGCCCTCAGCTCGTCTGGGTTTGAACAAGGGCACGCTGGGCTTTTTGGCCTCCAGCATCGTTGGCGGCCCTGTCAATTTCGGTTCCACCGATGGCAGCTGGTCCAATGGCGTGAGCTACGTCTCGCCTAACCTGGGTGGCCTGACTTTGTCGGTCCAAACCAGCATGAAAGAAGGCGCCAAGGGTGACGCTGCCAATTACTCCGGTGGTGCAACCGCCGTGAGCGCGAACTACACCGCAGGTCCTTTGGCCCTGTCGGCTGTTGTGGGCGAAATCCGCAGCGCTAGCGCGACTCCCGCAGCAACGCCTATCAAGGACAAGGCTGTCCTGCTGGGCGCCAGCTACGATTTTGGCGTGGTCAAGTTGTTCGGCCAATACGGACAAGACAAGTTGGTGGCCAAGGCTACCGACGGTTCTGTGAAGCCCAAGTTCTTCCAATTGGGTGGCGCCATCCCCGTGTCCGAAGCCGGTTCGGTCTTGTTGTCGGCTGGCCAAACCAAGGTTGACATTGATACGCCTGCTGCTTCCATCAAAACGCGCGCCATCTCGGCAGGTTACAACCATAACCTGTCCAAGCGCACGAGCGCCTACGCTGCTTACATCAACGAGCGCACCAGCGCTTCGTCTGCTGGTGGCAGTGGTTCCGAAACCACCAACAGCGTCGCCGTTGGTGTCCGTCACGCGTTCTAATTCGCGACAAAGTCAGACCAGAGTTTCAAGCGCCCTTCGGGGCGCTTTTTTGCGCCCTGAATGTCCGAATACATTGTATTAAAGCTGTCAAATGTTGTCATCAGGCAACGAAACCCCCTGTTTTAACGCGTGGCAGCCTGTCACGTTTCTTGCTTGCAAGGGTGTCGGATGACTTTCAGTCCCACAATGCAACGCATGGGTTTACCCGCCTGATGGGTTCCCAAACAGTCCCTTTTTCACACATTGCTAGGAGAAATTGATGTTTGCAAAGAAGAACTTGGTGGCCGCTGCTGCCCTGATGGCTTTGGTTGGCGCTGCTCAAGCTGACGTGAAGGTTTATGGTTCGGTTGAAGCCAGTTTTGGCTCGTATGAGGACGCCCACACCAAGGGCGATTCGACTCGCGCCACGAAAGTCTCCAGCGGCAACATGATGACCAGCTTCATCGGTTTTTCAGGTTCGGAGGATCTGGGTGGCGGTCTGAAGGCTGAATTCGCACTGGAATCCTTCCTTGCCACTGATACCGGCAGCAACCTGCCTAACCTGGCCAGCGGCTTTTGGGGCCGTGGCTCCTTCGTGGCTCTGAACGGCGGCTTCGGTAAGTTGGCTTTGGGTCAATACGACAACCCCCTGTTCACCTCGGGTTACACCTACAACCCGTTCGGCAGCTCGATGGCGTTTTCGCCGACGATGCGTCACCTGTACAGCGGTGGTTCAATTGCCGCCACCCCTCTTCCTGGTTTCGCGGCTGTCGGCTTTGATACTGGGTTCGTGAACTCCATCACGTACGAAACACCAAACCTGGGTGGCTTTTCTGCGATTGCCCAGTTTGCGCCCAAGGAAAGCACAAATGCCAATGCGCAAAACAGCTATTCGGTCGGCGCGACTTATGCTGCCGGTCCTTTTGGCGCATCGCTGACATACGTCAAGGGCGGTCAAGGTCTGAACACGGCTTACCTCGCTGATCAGAAGGTCATCGATTTTGGTACCAGCTATGACTTTGGTGTTGTGAAGCTGTTCGGTCAGTACACCTCGGTCAAGACCAAGAGCGTCTTCTACACTCCTGCTACGTTGGTCACCGGCTTGGACGTCGATGCCAAGATCTACCAAGTGGGTGTGTCGGTGCCTGTGACTGACAAGGGTTCCGTGCTGGTGTCGTACGGTGAGAACAAATCGGACGTCGGCGCAGCTTTGGGCGGTGGTGAGTTCAAGGACCGCGTGTTCTCGCTGGGTTACGACCATTTCTTGTCGAAGCGCACTGACGTCTATGCTGTGTTCTCGAACAACACGCAATCGAACACTGGTAACGACGAGTCTGGCCAAACCTTCGCGTTTGGCATCAAGCACGCTTTCTGATCGATCTTTTTCGATTTGAAGCCAAAAGCGCCCTTCGGGGCGCTTTTTTTTATTTGGGCGTTTTTGGTGCTCAATTGCACCCATCTGATGCCAAAAGTGGTTTTCTGGTGAGTTTTATTGATGTTTGTGGTGGTTATTTCGGGCATGGATTCTGCGAAATCAAAGGGTCGCGCATTTGACGCGTCACTTTTTTGGGTCCATTTTTTCGGAGTATTCATGGCCTTTGCACAAAAAATCACCCCCGCGATCCTTCTGTCCCTGGGCGCTTGCTTTGGCGCGCACGCGCAAGGCAGTGTGACGATGTACGGCTTGTTCGACATCTCTTTCGGCTCATTCCAGAACTCGTACAGCGCCAGCACCGCCAATCCCCGCACGACGCAAGTGGCGCCGAATCCCATGACGACCAGCTACTTTGGTTTCAAGGGAACTGAAGACCTGGGCAGTGGCCTCAAAGCAATGTTCACCCTGGAAAGCTTTTTCCGTGGTGACATTGGTGCGTCTGGTCGTCCCAATGGCGCCAAGCCTGACGTTTTTTGGGCGCGCAATGCCAATGTGGCCCTGGCCAGCGATTTCGGCAAAGTGTCCCTGGGTCGCATGGACAATCTACTGTTCATTCAAACCTTGACGTTCAACCCACTGGGTGGCGCCTTCGGTTTCTCGCCGACGATCCGGCTGACGTATGGCGGCCCGTGGGGCAATGACAAGGGTGATTCGGGCTGGGGCAACGCGGTGATGTACACCACGCCCAACCTCGGTGGCTTCACCGGCGCTGTGGAGTGGCAGGCCGGCGAAACCTCGGCCACCACTGGCGAGGGCAACAGTGTGGGAGTGAGCGGCACTTACACGAATGGTGGATTCTCGATTGGCGCGGGTTACCAGTCGGTCAAGTCGGCCGAAGCGCCCAAGGCTGACCTGGCTTCTGGTCAAAAGCAGACTTTCGCCTTGCTGGGCGCCAGCTACGACTTCGGCGTGGTCAAGCTGTTTGGCCAATACGGCCAGTTCAAGAACGAGGGTTTCGCCCTCACCGACAGGATCGACACCAAGCTCTACCAGGTGGGTGCATCG
>NZ_JAUSAR010000110.1 GCF_030652515.1 Aquabacterium sp.
AGGAACTCCAGGGTGAGCGCGTCGACGGGGAAGAAGCCCATGGTGGCGCCGTACTCGGGGGCCATGTTGGCGATGGTGGCGCGGTCGGGCAGGGCCAGGGTGGTGGTGCCCGCGCCGAAGAACTCGACGAACTTGCCCACCACCTTGGCCTTGCGCAGGATCTCGGTCACGGTCAACACCAGGTCGGTGGCCGTCACGCCTTCACGCAGTTGGCCGGTCAATTCGAAGCCGACGACATCAGGGGTCAGGAAATAAACCGGTTGGCCCAGCATACCGGCCTCGGCCTCGATGCCGCCCACGCCCCAGCCCACCACGCCGATGCCGTTGATCATGGTGGTGTGGCTGTCGGTGCCCACCAGGGTGTCAGGGTAGGCCACGCCATCCTTGGTTTTGTGCACGCCGCGCGCCAGGTATTCCAGGTTGACCTGGTGGACGATGCCAAAGCCCGGGGGCACGACGCCGAAGGTGTCAAAGGCCTGCATGCCCCATTTCATGAACTGGTAACGCTCCTGGTTGCGCTGGAATTCCAGCTTCATGTTCAGATCCAGCGAGTTCTTGGCGCCGTAGTGGTCGATCATCACGGAGTGGTCAACCACCAGGTCCACTGGCACCAGCGGCTCGATGGACTTTGGGGATTTGCCCAGGCTGGCGGCCACATTGCGCATCGCGGCCAGGTCGGCCAGCAAGGGCACGCCAGTAAAGTCTTGCAGCACCACGCGAGAGACCACAAAGGGGATTTCATCGGTTCGCAGTGCCACGGCTTGCCATTGGGCCAGCTCGGCGACGTGTTCCGGGGTGACCTTTTTGCCATCGCAGTTGCGCAGCACGGATTCCAGCACGATGCGGATCGAGACGGGCAGGCGCGCCACGTTCGGGTACTGCTTGGTCAATTCGGGCAGCGAGTAGAACTGCAGCGATTTGCCTGAGGCGGTCTTGAATGTCTTGAGCGTTTTGGCAAACGCATGCTTGGGAACTTTGGCCATGTGGACTCTCCGTGCAAAACAGACGCGATGCGAAAATACCATTGTGGCAGGGCCTGCCAAGTTCTGCGCTAGGCTTGGCGCCATGGGGTTTTGTGATGTCTGGTTTTGAGGTGACGGGGTGGTGTGTTCATGATGACTGAGCCGTCGATGGCAGGCCTGGTCGAGCACCAACTGGCCGAGTACGCGCCGCCGCCGCACACCGGGCTGGACATCGCCTACGCGGACGACACTTTCCTCATCGTCAACAAACCCAGCGGTTTGCTGAGTGTGCCGGGCCGGGGTGAGAGGTTTCATGACAGCCTGGCTTCGCGCGTGCTGCTGGCGTTTCCGCAAGCCTTGATCGTGCATCGGCTGGACATGCAGACCTCCGGCCTGCTGGTGATGGCACTGGGCGCGCAGGCCCACCGCGAATTGAGTGATTTGTTCCAGAAGCGGCTGGTGCACAAACGCTATGTGGCGATGGTGGCTGGCCAGATGGAAGCCGACAGTGGCGAGGTCGCCTTGCCCCTGATCACCGACTGGCCCAACCGCCCTCGCCAGAAGGTGGACTGGACCGAAGGCAAGCCGGCTTTGACACATTGGCGAGTGGTGGCGTGTGGTGCTTTGCCAGGCACCACACGGGTGGAGCTGACGCCGGTGACGGGCCGCTCCCACCAGTTGCGCGTGCACATGATGTCGATCGGGCACGCCATCGTGGGTGACCCTTTGTACGCCAGTGACGCCGTGCGCGCGCAGGCCGATCGCCTGTTGCTGCACGCGGCGGAGTTGAAGTTGCAGCATCCGCGAACGGGCGAATGGGTGCACATCACCAGCCCCGTCCCGTTCTGACATCCGCTTTGAATGACCACCATGAAGACTTTGACGATCGATCTGGACGACCTCATCATCGCCCTGGCCACCCGCTATGAGCTGGACGACCCAAGCCATTACCTGGACCTGGACACTGGCGAGGTGATTTATGCTGGCGAGGGGCTGGAAGCCTTGCCGCCCGACCTGGCCACCAACCCGCGCTACCGCTGGATCGAGCCGGTGCAGGCAGAGCCGGCCTTGCAGGTCATCGAGGCCTTCATCGCGGGGGTGGGCGATCCGCAGGCGCGTGAGACCTTGACCGCGGCATTCCAGGATGACGAGCCCTTCGAGGCCTTCAAGGAGGCCATGCAGACCTTGCCAGATCTGAGAGACGAGTGGTTCTCGTTCCACCACCAGGCTTATTCAACGATGGCGCAAGACTGGTGCCAGCAACAAGGCATTGACCCCCAATGGCAGTGAGCGATTTCACCTTCTTCTGGCACGACTACGAAACCTTTGGCCGTGTGCCCCGCCGCGACCGGCCTGCGCAGTTCGCGGGCATCCGCACCGACGCCCAGCTCAATGAAGTGGGCCAGCCGGTGATGCACTACTGCCAGCCCGCGCCCGACTACCTGCCCGACCCCGAGTCCTGCCTGCTCACAGGCATCCTGCCGCAAACCTGCCTGGAGCGCGGCCTGCCCGAACACGCCTTTGCCCAGGCCATCGAACGCGAACTGGCCTGGCCCGGCACCATCGGCGTGGGCTACAACACCATCCGTTTTGACGACGAGGTGACCCGCCACCTGTTCTGGCGCAACCTGATAGACCCATACGCCCGCGAGTGGCAGAACAACTGCGGACGCTGGGATTTGCTGGACGTGGTGCGCTGCACCTGGGCCTTGCGCCCGGAAGGCATCGAATGGCCCAAGCACGACGATGGCCGCCCCTCGTTCAAGCTGGAACACCTGACGGCCGCCAACGGCCTGTCGCACGAAGCGGCGCACGATGCGCTGTCCGACGTGCGCGCCACCATCGGCCTGGCGCGCCTGATCCAGCAAAAGCAGCCCAAGCTGTTCGAGTTCTGCCTGAAGCTGCGCAAGAAGGACGCCGTGCTGGCCGAAATCGGCGTGGGCAAACCTTTCTTGCATGTGTCGGGCCAGTACGGGGTGGAGCGCGGCTGCCTGGCCATCGTGTGGCCCTTGGCACCGCACCCCACCAACAAGAACGAGCTGATCGTGTGGGACCTGTCGGTGGACCCCCGTGAGCTGTTCTCGCTCAACGCCGAAGTCATCCGCCAGCGCACTTTCAGCAAGACCGATGAGCTGCCCGAGGGCATGACGCGCCTGCCGCTGCGTTCCATCCACATCAACAAATCGCCCATCGTGATCGGCAACCTCAAGACGCTCACGCCCGCCGTGGCGGCCCGTTGGGGCCTGGACCTTGATCAAGCCTTGCGCCACGCCGAGTTGGCGGCGCGTCAGGGCGCCTCGATGGCGGGGATCTGGCCCGATGTTTTTGCGCGCCCGCCGCGTGATCAGGCCGCTGATGTCGATGAAGACCTGTACGGCGGCTTCCTGAGCAAGGATGACCGCCACGCGCTGGACCGCCTGCGGGCCTTGAGCCCCGAGTTGTTGGCCGAACGCCGCACCGGCTTCGAAGACCCGCGCCTTGACGAATTGCTGTTCCGCTACCGCGCCCGCAATTTCCCACAAACCCTGAGCGCCTCCGACCAGGAGCGGTGGCAGCAACTGCGTGTGGAACGCCTGCACGAGGGCGTGGGCGGTGGCCTGTCGCTGCAGGCCTTCTTTGACCGCATCGATGCACTGAGCGAAACCGCCGACGAGCGGGGCGAAAGCATCCTGGGCGCTTTGTACGACTACGCTGAGCAGATCGCGCCATGAGCGGTTTGAAGTACCTGGTGGGCTATCCCGAGCATGTGCTGGTGCAGGTGCAGAAGGTCATTGACCAGGGCAAACTGGGCGAGGTGCTGCTGCGCAAGTACGGCGACAAGCATGATGTGCGCACCGACAAGGCCTTGTACGACTACGTGCTGGACCTGAAAGCCCGCCACATGCGCAATGCAGACGCCATCCACAAGGTGGTGTTTGACGGCAAGCTCAAGGTGATCCAGCATGCGCTGGGCACGCACACGGCGATCTCGCGCGTGCAGGGCGGCAAGCTCAAGGCCAAGCGCGAAATCCGCGTGGCCAGCCTGTTCAAAGAGGCCCCGCCAGAGTTCCTCAAGATGATCGTGGTGCATGAATTGGCGCACTTGAAGGAAAAGGCGCATGACAAAGCCTTCTACCAACTGTGCACCCACATGGAGCCCGAATACCACCAGTACGAGTTCGATCTGCGGCTTTACCTGACGAACCTGGCGTTAAGCGGCGCGGCGTAGGACACGTCCTACCGGGCCCGACGCGTTGGGCCGACAGACGCGGGGTGATGCGGGGCGCAACATGGGCTTCAAAATCACCAGGAGAGCCCCGCATGAACTCGCACCACGCTTTCTCCCCGAGCTGGAGCACGGCTTCCATCCCCGACGCGCCTGACACCTCGCCCATGGACCTGTCGTCTTTGAGTGGGCATTTTGACGCGTGTCAGGACTCCCGAGGGCGGTGGTTCAGCTTGCATTGCCTGGCCGAATCGGCGCATGGGTTCGTGGCACCGCGTTTTGTGACCTCCCTGGTCACCGTGATGGTCGTCGTTGGCATAGCCTCCTTGGCGCTGTAGGCCGTCATGGCCCGATCTCCTCTGCTTCTGCTGCTGCCAGAAGCATCGGCAGAGGTGTGCAACATCCTCTCGCCTTCGCGTGGGCCCATGGCGCCCGCCAACCGCTCCGAAATATTTGGCGTCAGCCGCTTTGCAGACCATGGCCGCAGCTTGGCCGCCACCCACCGGGCGCGCAACGCGGCCTTGCGCTCCACCGCTTTCTTTCCGCGCTTGCGGGACAACATCCGCGTTCTGCGCGAAGCGCACCACTACATCAGCGCCCAGGCCATCACCGGCCATGACGTGAGCCCGGCGGCCGAATGGCTGCTGGACAACTTCCACCTGATCGAGGCGCAGCTCAAGGAAATACGCGACGGCTTGCCGCGCCGCTATTTCCGTGATCTGCCCGTGCTGATCGATGAGCCTTTGGCAGGCTTGCCGCGCGTCTACGGCGTGGCCTGGGCTTTCGTGGCCCACAACGACAGCGCTTTCGACGAAGACCTGCTGACCCACTTTTTGCGCGCTTATCAGGAGGTCCGTGACCTGACCCTGGGCGAGCTGTGGGCCCTGCCCACCACCCTGCGCGTGGTGTTGATCGAAAACTTGCGTCGCCTGGCCGAGAACGTGGCCACCAGCAAGGCGGCCCGCGAAGTGGCCAATTTGTGCTGCGACCGCATCGAAACCTACAGCCCTCATCAACTCGATGCGCTGCTGGCCTTGATGAATGCCCGCGGTGCTGGGCGCGCTTTCCTGACGCAAATGGCGCAGCGTCTGCAGGACTCGCAGATCGCGGGCGTGGGCCACGAGCGTTACCACGAGTGGCTGAACAAGACCCTGCCGGACCTGGCCGCAGTGCAGATGCAGCAACCTGTAGAGCGCACGGCCAACAACCTGAGCGTGAGCAATGCCATCAGCGCCTTGCGGGCGATTGGCGACGCGGACTGGACCGACATCGTCGGGCAAACCAGTTCACTGATGCAATTGATGATGTCGGCCCCCACGTTCGAGGCCGAGCGCGATGACACGCGCAGCCAGACCTTGCATGACATCGAAGATCTGGCCCGCCGCAGCGGGCAGAGCGAGTTGTCCGTGGCCCATGCGCTGCTGGCGCTGATGAACCGTGCACAGGCCTCCCCCATGCCGCCTGAGATCGCCGACGATGTGACCGTGGCCAGCCATTGGCTGCAAGGCCCAGGTCGCCCCCAGTTGATGAGCGCCCTGGGGCTGCAGGAACACGCCGCCATGGCCTGGCGTTTTGCCTGGCGGGCGGGGGCGGTGCCCGCTTACCTGGCGGCCCTGGCCCTGGGCACGGCGGCTTTGGTGACCTGGGTGGTGAACCACCCAGGCCCGCAGGCGTTGGATTGGCCGGGGGCAGGATGGCTCATGGGCCTGGCCGTGTTGTTGATGATCTTCCCGGCCTCCGAGGCCGTGGTGGCCATGGTGAACCGCTTGATCAGCGAGTCGGTGCGGCCCGTCAGGTTTCCGCGCCTGGCCCTGAGCGATGGCATTCCGCCAGAACACCGTGTGATGGTGGTGATCCCGGCCATGCTGACCGATGCCGCATCGGTCAAGGCCTTGACCCACCAACTGTGCCTGCATTACATGGCCAACCCTGAACGCCATGCGCAATTCGCGCTGCTGACCGATTGGGCCGATGCCGAGGTGGCCAGCCTGCCGACGGATCAGGCTTTGGTGCAAGCGGTGGCGCATCGCTTGGGTGAACTGAACGAACGCTTTCCGGTGGAGGGCGACGAGGCCCCGCGCTTCATCGTCTTGCACCGCGAACGACGCTTCAGCGAGACCGAGCAAACCTGGATGGGGTGGGAGCGCAAACGCGGCAAGCTGGAGCAATTGATCGAGGCCCTGGCCACAGGCCAATCCGGCGCATTCCTGAACCTGGACGCTGCGTCCCGCATCGCACCGCAGACCAACTATGTCGTCACCCTGGACAGCGATACGCAATTACCCCCTGGCCGTTTGCGCGACCTGGTGGGCGTGGCCGCGCACCCGCACAACAGGCCTCGCCTGGATGCGCGAGGCACCCGGGTCATCAGCGGCCATGGCATTTTGCAGCCCCGCATCGTGACGCCCCTGCCGGCTCCCCGCGACATGACCCGTTTTCATTGGCTGTTCGCGGGGCAGCTGGGCATTGATCCTTACAGCGCGGCCAGCTCCGAGGTCTACCAGGACGTGTTCGATGAAGGCTCCTTCACCGGCAAAGGCTTGCTGAATGTTCAAGCGGTTCACGCGGTGCTTTCGGGGCGCCTGCCTGAGGGCCGTGTACTGAGCCACGACCTGCTGGAAGGCTCCCTGGTGCGTTGCGCCGGGGTCACCGACATCACGCTGATTGAAGATGCGCCCTTCCACGCCGATGTCGCGGCCTCTCGCTTGCACCGCTGGATTCGCGGCGATTGGCAATTGCTGAGCTTCCTGGTTCGTGGCGGCTGGTTCGACATCGGCGGCATCAACCGCTGGAAGATGATCGACAACCTGCGCCGCTCGCTGGTCGCCCCGATGTCCTTTGCCTTGCTGATCCTGGCCCTGGGCAGTGGCGTGATCTCGCCATGGGCGGTGATCGCCCTGGTGCTGGTCGCTTTTGTAGGAGGCCCTTTGTTGGGGGCTGTGGCGGGCTTGGCCCCCAGCCGCGATGACATCGCCATGGCCCACTTCTATCGGCAGGCTTTGGCAGACGTGGTTCGGTCCGTGGGGGCGGGGCTGTGGCACCTGGCCCAGTTGTTGAACGGGGCCTTGATGGCCGCTGACGCGATCGTGCGCACGCTGTACCGCATGCTGGTCAGCCATCGGCACTTGCTGGAGTGGACCACGGCCGCGGCTGCGCAGGCATCCACCAGCCATGCCTTGGCGGCCATCATCTGGCGACATCGCAACGTGACCGCCGTGGCCCTGATCATGGGCACCTTGCTGTTCTTCACGTCGCCCTATCCCTGGTTGGCCCTGGGGCTGTGTCTGCTGTGGGCCGCATCGCCCTTGTGGACCTGGTGGGTGAGTCGGGTCAGTGTGGCCCCTGTGCAGGATGCGGTGGCCTCGGCCGATCGGTTCTACCTGTCAGGTCTGGCCCGCGACACCTGGCGCTTGTTCGAACGCTGTGTCGGGCCGCAGGACCACCATCTGCCGCCCGACAACCTGCAGACCTTGCCTTACGACATGGTGGCGCACCGCACATCGCCGACCAACATCGGGTTGTACCTGCTCAGCACCGCTTGTGCGCGCCAGTTTGGCTGGATCGGCACCCAGGACCTGCTGGACAGGCTGGAGGCCACCTTGGCCTCCATGCTCGCCATGCAGCGCCACCGTGGCCACTTCCTGAACTGGTACGACACTGAGACTTTGCGCCCCCTGCTGCCCAGCTATGTCTCCACCGTGGACAGTGGCAACCTGAGCGGGCATTTGCTGGCCACGGCGCAAGCCTGCCTGGAGTTGAGTGCAGCGCCGCTGGATGATCGCGCTGCCAGGCTGGCCTTGCAGGCGTCGGCCCAGCGTTTGCAGCCCATGCTGCCATTGCTGGCCGAGTTGCCGGGTCACCTGGCCTTGATGCAACTGGTGGCCCTGGTCGATCCCTTGGGCAGCGCTCGTCAGATGCCCCAAGGGGGCCAGCGGTTGTTGAACGGGGCCGCCCTGGAACTGGAGGCCCTGCAGCTTTTCTCGGAGGCCCGGCCAGAGATTCAGAGCCTGCTGTGGTGCCTGGCCGATCACCTGAGCACCTTGCGGTCGGCCTGGCGTGACCAAGCGGCGCAGGCCCAGGCCCATGAGGCCGTTGCCCGCCTGGAAAGCCTGGCCAGGCAGTTCAAGCGCATCGCCTGGGAGCCTGACTACAGCTTTCTGTACCACCGCAAGCGGCACCTCTTCCACATTGGCTACCGCATCGCCGAGCAGCAGCTGGATGCCAGCTTCTACGACTTGCTGGCCTCCGAATCACGCCTGACCAGCCTGCTGGCCATTGCCAAGGGCGATGTGCCGGTGAACCATTGGGCGGCCTTGGGGCGGCCCACCTACGCGGCGGGCACGCATGCCGGGCTGCGGTCATGGTCTGGCTCGATGTTCGAGTACCTGATGCCCTCGCTGGTGCTGGATGAGCCGCACGGCAGCCTGTTGCACAGTGCAGGGCATGCCGCGGTGCTGGAACAGATGAGCTATGCCCATAAGCAGCGCACACCCTGGGGCATGTCCGAATCGGCGTATGCGGCCAGCGACCACACGCTGGCCTACCAGTACTCGCCCCAAGGCGTGCCTCGGTTGGCATTGAGGCGAACACCGCTGGATGAGCTGGTGATTGCACCCTACGCCACCGTGCTGGCGGCCGAGCTGCTGCCTCGCCAGGCGGTGAGCAACCTGCGGCGCATCGAATCGCTCTTGGGGCGTGGACGCTATGGGCTGATTGAAGCCCTGGATTTTTCGCCATCGCGCCAGACGGGCGTGGATCGGGTCTCGCGCGTGAGCACCTTCATGGCCCACCACCAGGGCATGAGCATCGTGTCGCTGGCCAATGTGCTGCTGGACGGCGCGCCTCGCCGCTGGGGCATGGCCAATGCGCACATCGAGGCGGTGGCCTCCTTGCTGCACGAGCGCGTGCCGCGTGAGATTTCAACCTTGCACACGCCACCGGCCAGCACCGTGACAGATGGCCAGCAACGCGATGCGCTGGGTATGCTGCGCGATGTCACACCCGGCGTGGCGGCTTTGGAGCCCACGCACCTCTTGTCCAATGGCCGCTACAGCGTGGCCTTGCGCCCCAATGGCGCGGGCTGGAGCCGCTGGGGCAACGCGGGCATCACACGTTGGCGTGATGATGTCTTGCGCGATGCCTGTGGCAGCTTCATGTACCTGCGCTGGGACCAGGCTTTGACACCGGTGTCGCTCACGCAGCACCCCGCGCCTGACCCCAATGCCCACTACCACAGCACTTACCACGCCGAGCGCGTCAGCTTCGATGCCATCTGGCCGGAGCTGGAAACGCGCGTCACCGTGTGGGTCAGCCCGGAAGACGACATCGAGTTCCGCCAGGTCGAAATCCGCAATGTGAGCGACCGCGGCATCGACCTGGAGTTCATGTCCGCCTTCGATGTGACCCTGGCCGACCCACGTGCAGACGAAGCGCACCCGGCCTTCTCCAACCTGTTCGTGAGGGCGGAGTGGGTGGCCGCGCAGCAGGCCTTGATGTTCGAGCGCCGACCCCGCCTGGTCACGGAGAAGGGCCTGTCGGCCGCGCATTTCCTGGCCGATGGCGATGCCGGGTTGATCACCGAGGTGCGCATCCAGACCGACCGCCTGCGCTGGCTGGGCCGCAACCACGATGTGAGCAGCCCGCAAGGTTTGTTTGACGCGCCGCCTGAGCTTGATCCGTCGCGGCCACCTGGCGAAGCTGCCGTGCTGAACACCGGCCTGGACCCGGTCGCCTGCCTGTCGGTGCGCCTGCACATCCCCGCGCAATCCAAGGCCTGCCTGACCATGTGCACGGCGGCGTCTGACAATGTGGCGACTTTGCGGTCCGTCATGGACAAGTACCGCCAACGCGCCCACATCGAGCGGGCCTCGTTGATGTCGGCCACCCTGGCGGGCATCAAGCTGCGCGACCTGCGGCTCAACGCCGAGACCTTCGCGGCCATCCAGACCTTGACCACGGCGCTCGCCATGGTGGTGACCCGGCCGATCAACGTCAGTGAGGAAGGCCCCGCCAATGCGTGTGACCGCAAGTTGCTGTGGCGCTTCGGCATCTCGGGCGACCGGCCCATCGTGCTGGTGTCGGCCGGTGTGCCACAGGGATTGGGCCTGGTTCGCTCCCTGGCCCAGGCCCTGCGCCTGTGGACCTGGGGCGCGGTGGTTTGCGATCTGGTGATCGTCAATGCCGAGCCCACGTCCTACCTGATGGCGCTTCAACGTGACATCGGCACCCTGCGCGAACGCTATGTGTCGGACATCGCTGGCAACCCCGGGCCCTCGGCGGCATCGGGCTTTTACGTGCTGCGCAGCAACGAGCTGTCGGTGGAAGACCTGCGGACCCTCCATGTCCTGGCCCGCCTGCACCTGAACGCCGATGGACGCCCGCTGGCCCACCACATCACCGAGTGGTGCGAGCGGCATGAGCAGGCCCTGGAAGAGCGCAGCCACTCACCCCAGGTGACCGTGCTGGCCAGCACCCCGTCTGGCGTGGCGCCCAGCCCGCCCAACGGCACTTTCGACGAGGCCAGTGGCGAGTTCCGCTTCGAAGTCACGCCACGGCAGCGGCCCACCCGGCCCTGGATCAATGTGTTGTCCAACCCCGCCTTTGGTGCTCAGATCTCTGAAGCGGGTGGCTGCTACACCTGGGCCGTGAACAGTCGCTTGAACCAGGTCACCCCCTGGTCCAATGATCCGGTGGGTGACCCGTCCGGTGAGTGGCTGTTGCTGCAAGACGAGCGAACCCGCGAAGTCTGGAATGTGACGCCAGCAGGCTTGGGTGGCGCCCCGGCGAACTACCGCGTCAGGCATGAGCAAGGCATCACCACGATCAGCCACCGTCAGGGCGATCTGGATGTGCAGGTCAGCTGGTGTGTTGACCCGAAGCAATCCATCAAACAACTCAGGCTCAAGCTGCTCAACCAGGGCAGCAAGACCTTGAATCTGCGCGCCATCAAGTTGGTGGAGTGGATCATGGGCGCCAACCGTACCGATCGCCACTCGGTGCGCACCAGCACGCTCACGCAAACCTTGCCCGATCCGCGCGGCATTGGTGGCGCGCGGCGCATCACCGCGCTCATGGCCACGCAGCGCGAGCATTCAGCAGGTTTTGGTGGCGGTACCGCCTTCCTGGCCATGGTCAGTGAGCTGGACGATGCGGGCTTGTCCGATGACTGGACCTGCGATCGCCGTGAATGCTTCGACGCGCGCGGCCGCCTGGTCGTGCCCGACTATTTTGGGCAGAAGCGCGGCGTGGGCCTCGACCCCTGCGCCGCCTTGTCCGTGCGGTTGTCGGTGGAACCCGGGACGGAGCTGGAACAGGTTTTCCTGCTCGGCCATGCCAACAGCCTGGACGAGGCCCGGCACTTGGCCGTCACCAGTGCGTTTGTGTCGCCCAGCTTGCGCCTGCAGCAGGTGCGCGAAGACTGGAACGAGCGCCTGGGCGCGACCACCGTCAAAACCCCGGACCCGCTGTTCGACGCCATGGTCAACCGCTGGCTGCTTTACCAGACGGTGACCTGTCGCCTGTGGTCCAAGGCTGGCTTCTACCAGGCCGGTGGCGCCTTTGGATTCAGAGACCAGTTGCAGGACTCGCTGGCCCTGGCGGGCTCGGCGCCCGACATGCTGCGCCAGCAGATTCTGTTGGGGGCCTCAAGGCAGTTCCCGGAAGGTGATGTGCAGCATTGGTGGCATGCGCCCACGGGTGCTGGCGTGCGCACGCATTTCTCGGACGACCTGCTGTGGCTGGCTTATGCCAGCGTGCATTACCTGAACACGACCGGCGATGCCAGCCTGCTCAGCGAAGAAGTCCCCTTCCTGGAAGGTGCCCCTATCCCCGAAGGGGCCGAGGACGCCTACTACACCCCCAGCACCAGCCCGCAGACCGCCAGCCTGTATGAGCACTGCGCCCGCGCCATTGACCGCAGCCTGAAGGTTGGTGTGCACGGCTTGCCACTGATGGGCGTGGGCGACTGGAACGATGGCATGAACCGGGTCGGATCCGAAGGCCGGGGTGAATCGGTGTGGCTGGCCTGGTTCTTGTGCCGCATCGTGGCCGACTTTGCGCCCATTGCCAAAGGGCAGGGCGAGACTGCCCGCGCCCGTCGCTGGGAAGAGGCCTTGTCTGGCTGGAAGAGCGCCTTGCAAGAGCATGGCTGGGACGGCCAGTGGTACCGCCGCGCTTTCTTCGACGATGGCCAGGCCCTGGGTGCCAGCGCCAACGCCGAGTGCCGCATCGACCTGATCGCCCAGGCCTGGGCGGTCTTGTCGCGGGCCTCGACGCCCGCCAATGAGCGCATGGCCATGTCGGCCGTGGAAACCCACCTGGTGGATGCGCAAGCGGGGCTGATCAAGCTGCTCGACCCGCCCTTGGCGAATGCCGAACCCAGCGCAGGTTACATCCAGGCCTACCCGCCCGGTGTGCGCGAGAACGGCGGCCAGTACTCACACGCGGGTGTCTGGGCGCTCATGGCACAGGCCCAGCGTGGCGATGGCGATGCGGCCTACCGCTACTTCACCTACCTGAGCCCGGCCCACCGCACCGCGCACCCCACGCGCGGCCCGGCCTATGGCATCGAACCCTATGTGATGGCCGGGGACGTCTACACGCAGCCGCCCTATGTGGGGCGCGGTGGGTGGAGCTGGTACACCGGTGCCGCCGCCTGGCTGCACCGCGCGGCCATCGAATCCATCTTCGGTTTGCAGCAACGCGATGGCAGCTTGACCTTCAAACCCTGCTTGCCATCACACTGGCAGCACGCCGACATGACGGTGCGCCGAGGCGGCCACACACTTCACTTCAAGCTGTGCCGGCCTGCCGCCACGGTGGAGATGGCCAAGGCGTCCGGCCAAGGCGCCAAGGTGCTGCAGCCGGGTGAAGCTGTGCGTTGGGATGGCCTGGGGCCGGAGACCTGGTTCCTGATCCCCTTGCCCGATTGACATGCGGTGATGTCCTACAAACGCACGCGCCAAACGCCGATGCAGGTGGATGGTGGCCGATCGTAAATTGAAGTCATGCCATCACCCCCGCAGACGAGGACATCCCCATGAGCACCGACGCCCCCACGACCTCCAAGGCCCCTGGCAACCGCCTGGTGCTCGATGAATCCGCGATCAACGCGGCCAAGTCCGGCCTGAACAAAGGGGCGGTCACACCGCATGACGACCCCTGGCGCGAGGACATCATCAAGCTGCTGAACGCTGCGCTGGCCACCGAGTTGGTTTGCGTGCTGCGCTACAAGCGCCATCACTTCACCGCCGAGGGCCGCTCTTCGCCCAAGATCGCTGAGGAGTTCATGGTGCACGCGAATGAGGAGGCAGGCCATGCCGACCGTTTGGCCACCCGCATTTCGCAGCTGGGCGGCGAACCCGATTTCTCACCCGACAGCCTGACCAAGCGCAGCCACGCCGAGTACGACGAATCGCTGGACCTGACCGCCATGATCCGCGCCAACCTGGTGGCAGAACGTGTGGCCATCGAGACGTACAGCCAGATGATCGACCTGATTGGCGACAAGGATTCCACTACCCGGCGCCTGCTGGAAGACATCCTCAGCGACGAGCAGGAGCATGCTGACGAATTGAAGGACTGGCTGGAAGAATGAGCCTGGCCAGCGGGCCACCCATTGCGATGCGGTACAAAGGCGCACCTGCGTTATTTTGTGCCCGATGTCTGCTCCCTCCATCCTTGTCCTGGCCGCGCACCCGGATCTGCGTCATTCGCGGGTCAACCGCGCGTTGATGCAATCAGTGGCGGCGCTCGCCAACGTCACCGTTCGCGACCTGTACGCCCTGTACCCTGACCACATGATCGATGTGCCTGCCGAGCAAGCCTTGGCCGCGCAGGCCGATCTGATCGTGTGGTTGCACCCCATCCATTGGTACAGCATGCCGCCGCTGATGAAGCTGTGGCTTGATGAGGTGCTGACCCTGGGCTGGGCCTATGGCCAGGGCGGCAGCGCCTTGCGCGGCAAGGATCTGTGGCTGGTGGCCACCACCGGGGGCACGCAGGAAACCTACAGTCCCGAAGGCTACAACCGCTACTTCTTTGACGCCTTCCTGCCGCCTTACGAGCAAACCGCCACGTTGTGCGGCCTGCGCTTTTTGCCACCACTGGTGTTGCACGGCGCCCATGCCGTGTCCCGGCAGGCGTTCGAAGCCCATGTCGAGGTTTACCGCGACCGCTTGAGCACCTACCCCGATTGGCCGGAGATGGCCGATCTGGAGGCCTGCCCCCTGTGCGAAGTGCCTGTCCGCGATCGCCCGACCGAGGACGCCTGAGCATGGAACACAGCAACTGGTTGCTCAGCACCCTGGTCTACCTGTCCGCCGCGATCATCGCGGTGCCCTTGGCCAAGAAGCTCGGCCTCGGCTCGATCATCGGCTACCTGGCCGCTGGCATCGCCATTGGCCCCTTCGGCCTGAAGTTGGTGTCCGACACCGAATCCATCCTGCACTTCGCCGAGTTTGGCGTGGTGCTGATGCTCTTCCTGATCGGCCTGGAGCTGGAGCCTCCCAAGCTGTGGGCGCTGCGTCGGCCCATCTTCGGCTGGGGCAGCCAGCAGTTGCTGGGTTGCGCATTGGCCTTGGCCGCCGGGGCCATGGCGTTTGGGGTGTCCTGGCAAATCGCCGTGGTGGCGGGCCTGGGTTTGGCCTTGTCATCCACCGCCGTGGCCTTGCAGGTCATGAACGAGCGCAACATGCTGCCCACCTCGGCCGGGCAGGCGGGCTTTGCCATCTTGTTGTTTCAGGACGTGGCGGCCATCCCCATCCTCGCCTTGATCCCTTTGCTGGGGGCCCAGGCCGAGGCGGGGGGCAATCCGTGGCTGGAAGCCTTGCGCGCTTTGGCCGTCATCGTGGGCATCGTGGTGGTGGGGCGCTTGTTGTTGCGCCACGCCCTGCGCTGGATCGCGCGCAGCCAGTCGCAAGAGATATTCACCGCCGCGTCGCTGGCGCTGGTGGTGGGCATTGCCAGCTTGATGCAGGCCGTGGGCTTGTCAATGGCGCTGGGCGCCTTCCTGGGGGGCGTGCTGCTGGCTGAAAGTGAGTACAAGCGCGAGCTGGAAACCGACGTGGAACCCTTCAAGGGCCTGCTGCTGGGCTTGTTCTTCATGGCCGTGGGCATGACGATTGATTTCGGGGCCTTGGCGCAGCACGTGTGGCTGGTCTTGGGCATCCTGCTCGGTTTTCTGGCCGTCAAAGGCATGGTGCTGTGGGGGCTGGCCAAGGTGGTCGAGGTGCCCGTGGGCGAGCGGCCGGTGTTCACGCTGCTGCTGGCCCAAGGTGGCGAGTTTGCGTTTGTGGTGTTCCAGCAGGCCGCAGGGGCACGGGTGTTCTCCGCCGAAGTGTCCTCACTGTTGATCGGCACCGTGGCCTTGTCGATGCTGGTCACGCCCGTGCTGGTGGTGGCCATTGACCGATGGCTGTTGCCCCGTTTTGCCCGGCTTGCATCGCCCTCACCGGATGCCTCATTGGCGGAGCGCCAGGAAGCGCCCGTGATCATTGCCGGCTTTGGCCGCTACGGGCAGGTGGTGGGCCGCCTGATGTACGCCAATGGCCTGAAAGCCACCGTGCTGGACCACGATGCTGAACAGGTTGAAGCGCTGCGCCGCTTCGGGTTTCGGGTGCATTACGGCGATGCCACCCGCCTGGACTTGCTGCGCATGGCTGGCGCGGCTTCTGCCAAGGTCCTGGTGGTGGCGATTGACGATGTCGAGCAGAGCTTGAAGCTGGTGGATCTGGCCAATGAGCATTTCCCGCACCTGGCCATCGTGGCACGGGCGCGCAATGTGCAGCACTGGTATGCGCTGCGCGACCGTGGGGTCACCCTGATCGAGCGTGAGACGCTGGATTCAGCCCTGATGAGCGGGCGCAGCGTGCTCGAGTTGATGGGCTGGCATCCCCACCATGCGCGGCAAATGGCCTTGCGTTTCAGGCGCCACTCCGTGCAGCAGCTGGACCAGTTCTGGCCGCACCACAAGGATCAGAAGGCCCTGGTGGCCATGGCCAAGCAGGGGCGCCAACAACTGGAAGAGCTGTTCGCGCAAGAGCGGGAAGCACCGCAAGGCAGGCGGCCCCAGGGTTGGGGCGATGAGCAGCCTTGATGCAACCGGCTGCCCAGGCCCGTTTTCCCATCAGGTGCCTGAAGCGCCCTTCACATGGGCTGGCAGGTTCTGCGCCGCAGTGAGGTGAGACCGCAAGGTCGGCAAGGTGGAGGCCGCGAAATCGCGAACCTCGCTGTCCTTGGCTTCCCTGCTGGCTTTTTCGAACAGGCTGATGTCCGTCTTGTGATCGTGCAAACCCACGATCTGGGTGAACTGCCGATCAAACTCCGGACCCACCACCTTGGTCAAGCGGTCAATCACTTCTTGCTTGTCCTGTGGCAAGGTGGTGGGCAACACCACATTGCGCCGTTGGGCCAGCAACTGCAATTTCTGATTGGCCATGGTGTGGTCACTCACCAGCATCGCGGCATAGGATTTCACCGAAGAGTCCGACGCATTGGCCGTGGCCAACTGCGCCAAAGCCAACTCATACTGGCCCGCGCTGGCCGCGTCTGACAGGAACTTCTTTTCTGCTGCGTTCAACGCCGTGCTGGCGGCCGTGGGCGAGGGCATGTTGGACATGCCCGCCGCTGTCGGTTCGCGACTCAAGGTGTCGTTGGGGTCGCGCAGCAGGCTGCTGTCACCGGTCGGATTGGCATTGGTGGCAGACGCTGCTGAATCGTTGGCGGCCACCATCGCGCTGTCTTGCAACGGCGTGTCGGTGGCGTCGGCCGTTCGAGACGACACATCGTCCTGCCGATTGCACGCGCTCAAGGCCAGGGTGGCAGACACCGCGATGCCTGCCAGGCCCATGATCTGACTTTTGGTTTTCATGGTTTCTCCTCAGTCGCGTAAAGCCTGCAGAAGCTTCTACAGGGTGGCCTTGTGCTGATCGCGCAGCAACTTCACTTGGTCATGATTGCGTTGGACACCGGTGAGCTGGCGCTCGATGACGGCGCGCAATGCAGGGGGAAGGGCATCTTCCTTCAGGGCTTTGCGGTAGCGAGCCAGGGCCGAGTCTTCGCCACGCTCGCACTCTTCCAGCACGGCGGCATCGCTGTAGCCGGTCAGGGAGTCGCGCACAGCCACCCAACCACGGTGAAGGGCGCCGGCCACGCTGCCACTTTGCTCGGGCTTGCCGCCGTACTGCAGCACAAAGGGTTGCAACTCTGCTGCGGCGCGCTGGCATTCAACGGCACGCTGGATGAACAGGCTTTTCAGCTCGCTGCTGGTCACGTGCTTGGCGCAGGCGTTGAAGCCTTGCTCGCCGTCCTTGGAGGTTTCGATGAGGTCGTTGAGGGTGTCAACAATTTGGTCGTTCGTCATGGTGTCATCCTTTGGTTGAAGGCGTTTTAACGCGGTTGTGAAGCAATGAATCAGCCGCATTTCCCGCGATTGCAGTGGTGCGCTGATGCCTACGATGGCAGGCAAGCAGCGTGCCGCATGCACATCGCACACAGGGCTCGCCAAGCACGGCACGCTGGTTGCTGATCAGTGTTTGATCCATCAGCGCACCGCGCTTTTTTCTGCAAGGAGCCGCGATGAACTTTTCACAACGACACCTCAGACCGCGAGCCTGGTGGCTGGTCATGTTGTGTCTTTGTTCACAGTTCAGTCGCGCTACCGAGGTACCTGGTGACTTGCCTCCCAGGGATGGGCCATTGGCCAGCAACCTGGAATACAGCACCGAGGCGCCTGGATCAGACGACCAGGGTTGGAAGCCGCGCCAGAACAAACACCATGTGGGCTTGAGCATTGGCTCGGCCCGCCTGCCTTGCATTGAAGGCATGGTTTGCCGACGCAGCGGCAAGGCCATCACCTTGTACGCGGGTGGGGAGTTCAGTCAGCGCTGGGGATTCGAGCTGGCCTACATGCGCATGAGCAATCTGGAGCATGTGGGCAATGCCGTTCGCGTCAGGGGTTTGAACGTGAACCTGCTGGGTGAGTTGCCTTTGGGCTCGCGCGTGAGCCTCACGGGGCGCTTGGGTGCCAACTATGCGCGCACGCGCATGGACTTGGCGACCAATCCGGCCGTTCCAACCGGTTCTGCCCATGGCTTCGGCCTCTCTTACGGTGTGGGCTTGAACTGGGATGTGTCGCAGAACTGGTCAGCATCGACCGACTTGAATCGCCATGACTTCAAATTCGTGACCGGCCGCGACAACGTGGACACCGCCACGGTGAGCTTGCGTTACCGCTATTGACTGGCATGGTTGGCTGGCCTGACCGAATCTGGCGTTTGATGCCGCCAATATTGCGGCAACCCTTGCAGATCCTGGTCAAGGCGGTGACGCGTTGGTCGGATGACCGGGGGCCCCAGTTGGGGGCGGCCATCGCCTTCTACACCATGTTTGCCGTCGCGCCTTTGCTGGTCGTGGCCATTGCCGTTGCGGGTGCGGTGTTTGGTGAAGACGCGGCTCGCGGGCAAATCGTTGGCGAGATCGAAGGGCTGGTGGGCGAGGCTGCTGCCAAGGGCATCGAGGCCATGATCGAGTCGGCCTGGCGGCACCCCAACGGCCTGTGGGCCAGCCTGCTGGGCGTGGCCACCTTGCTGGTGGGAGCCACGGGCGTGTTCGCCGAGTTGCGCCGCGCGCTCAACGCCATTGCACGCGTGGTGCCTGCGCCATCCTCGGCCTTGTCCACCTTTGTGCGCGCGCGCCTGATCGGCTTTGCACTGGTGCTGGGGTTTGGCTTCCTGGCCATCGTTTCCTTGTTGCTCAGCGCCGTGCTGGCCGCTTTGAGCTCCTACATGTCGACCCGTTATCCCACCATGGCTGAGCTGATGGGGCTGCTGGACGTGGCGGTGTCCACGGGCGTGCTGGTGATGGCGTTTGCGGCCTTGCTGCGCTGGTTGCCGGAAAGAAAACCCAGCCGTCTGGCGGTGTGGGTGGGCGCGATCAGCAGCGCGGTGCTGTTCTCGGTGGGCAAGCACCTGATCGGGCTGTACCTGGTCCATGCCAGCGTGGCGTCCAGTTATGGGGCTGCGGGCTCGTTCGTGGTGGTGATGCTGTGGGTGTATTACTCCGCTCAGATTCTGCTCTTGGGGGGCGCTTTGGGGGCCGTGGTGGACGAGCATTACCCTGGGGCCCGTCCGGCACGTGGATTGCCCGTTCAAGGGCATGAATCCCACTGAAAAAAAATCCCCTCCGCAAGGTGACACCTTGCCCAGCGTCAAGGGCAAATCATCACCCCGTTTGCCCCACGAGCACGACGAGTCAGCCGACAGTCAGACCAGCGAGCCCAGGCCGGAGATGAAGCAGGCGCACGCCGACATTGAGCGCGGCTTGGTGGACACGGACCGCTCTCCGGTGGCGGACGAGGTCTACAACCGCACCCTCAAGTCGGGAAAACCGACAGGCGGCCAAGCCAAACCCCGGCGTTAGAGCAAAAATCCTGCCCATCGGCACTTGTTGCGGTAAATCGCACCTGCCTTTTGAAATTTGCACGCGCGTCGCGGGGGTTTGAAAGCGGTTTCCCCACGGAGGTCAATCCGGCACGGGTGTTGCAAAGAGAGTCACTCCCATGACACCTCAGAGAGACGCCCCATGAACTCACCGGCCATTCGCCAGGAACACCGGCAGCATCAGGCTCTGACCCCCCGCTTGCAGCAAGCGGTGCGCCTTCTGCAATTGTCATCGTTGGACTTTGCCCAGGAAGTGCGCGATGCGATGGGCAAGAACCCATTTCTAGAGCCAGAAGACACCGCCGGTGCCGATGCGGCCGATGCCAGCGAAACCCCTGCGGTGGCCGAGCCAGTGGCCGAGGCCGTCTCCGAATCCATGGATGCCGAGACCCCTTCGGCCATGAGCGATGCCGAGCCCTCCTGGGAGCGCGACAGCTGGCAATCGGCCACTGGCGCGCGCACCGGCTCAGGCGGCGATTCCGACACCAGCATGATCGACATGGTGGCCGATGACCTGGGATTGCGCGCCTACCTTCGCACCCAGATGAACGCCTGGCCTTTGAGTGACCGCGAGCGGGTGCTGGTGGTCACCATCATTGAATCTCTGGATGACGATGGCTACCTGCGCACCCCTTTGATGGAGCTGTCGGCGTTGACCGACTTGTCGCCTGCGGCCGGTGAGGCCGAGATGGAGGCCGCACTCAAGCAGGTCCAAACCCTGGACCCGATGGGGGTGGGTGCCCGCAGTGTGTCCGAGTGCCTGTTGTTGCAAGTGCCTTCCATCGAAGACGAGCAGGTCCGTGACCTGGCACGCATCATCGTCACGCATTACCTCAGTCGGCTGGCTCAGCGCGACGTGGCGGGCCTGGCCAAGACACTCAGCTGCAAAGCGGCCGACATCGATGCCGCGTGCGAGCGCATCCGTCACCTGGATCCCAGGCCTGGTTGGCGCTTTGGCACGGCCTCGGACACCCAGTTCGTGACCCCAGATGTCATCGTCAAGCAGGTGCGTGGTGAATGGGTGGCTTCGCTGAATCCGGCGGTGGTGCCACGTGTGCGCATCAACCAGATGTACGCCGAGCTGTTCCAGAAGCACCGTGATTCCAACCATGCCGAGTTGGCGGCCAACCTGCAGGAAGCGCGCTGGACCGTGCGCAATGTAGAGCAGCGCTTCTCCACCATCCTGATGGTGTCGCAGGCCATCTTGAAGCGCCAGCACCACTTCCTGGAGTTTGGCCCCTTGGCCATGAAGCCGCTGGGCTTGAAAGAGATCGCCGAAGAGGTGGGCTTGCATGAATCGACGGTTTGCCGGGTGACCAACAACAAGTTCATGGCCACCCCCGTGGGCGTGTTCGAGCTGAAGTACTTCTTCTCGCGCGCCATGCCGACGGCCAGCGGCGGTGAGTGCTCGGCCACGGCCATCCGTGGGGTCATCAAGGACATGATCGATGCCGAGAATCTGGCCAATCCTTTGTCAGACGCGGAGATCGCCCGTCAGTTGGCCCGGCAGGGTCTGCAGGTGGCACGTCGCACCGTCACCAAGTACCGTCAGTTGCTGAAGGTGCCGCCGGTGGACCGGCGACGCAAGCACGTGGTGGCCTGAAGCTCAATCGGGCAGGTCGTCCAGCGACTTCGGTTCCTGGGTGACCTGCGCCGCCTTTCGAAGGCGCATGATGGCGCCCAAAGGGCGGTGCGCGGCCAGACCTTGCCAAGGGTTGAATGACCAGCTGTCATCGACCACAGCCGCGCGTGCTTCGCTCCAGGCTGCTTGAGGTGGCACCGTGATGCGGGCCACGGGCAGGTAGGCGCTGACCTCTTCTGGCCACACGGCCGAGGCATCTTCAATCGGCATCGTGTCGATGTCCGTGCACAACTGCACACGAACCTCCCACTCCGCGCTGTGGCTTGAGAAAAAATCCAGCACCGCATCGCGCAAGCCGTGGGGCTTGTCGTGCAGATCCAGTCGGGCATTTTCCAGCAGCAGCATGCCCGGAGAGATGGGCACCACCGACAGCTTGGCCATGTAGGTGCCGTGAAGCATGGGCACTTGCGAATAGAAGGTCTCGCCCACGATGTGGGTGTCCGGGTGGCTGCCGCTACCCATGCTTTTCAAGGTGGCCATGAGACCCTTGCGGGGGGGCACCGCCCTGCGTGGGCTGTTGATCAACACGAAGTTCTGCGTGACCTGGCCTTCCGATCCCGGCAGGCGTGCGCCTTCCACCCCCAGCACCTTGATGGCCATGCACCGTGGGGTGGGCCCGCTGGCGTCGGCCAAGTCGCCAGGGATGCTCGACAAGCGCATGACGACAGGGTAGGCCATGGGCGTGGTGAACATGCCCTGGGCCAAGGCTGGCGGCAAACCGGTGAGCACCCGCAACTCGCCGCGCAGCAGCCCATGGCTTGGGGCCGGGGGCGCATCTGCCAAGCCGTACTCGGTGCTGGCTTCGCTGGCTTCAGCATGCTCGAACCGCGCCTCGTAGCGCACAGGGAAAGGCGAGACCAGGTCGGGGTTGAACATGATGGAACTCCTTCAGGGGGTTCTGGGTGGTGCGGCCGTGGGCAAAGCCGTCACGCGCCAGATCACATTGCCCACGTCATCGGCCACCAACAAAGCGCCCTGCTTGTCGATGACCACACCCACCGGGCGACCCAGGGCATCGCCGTCCTTGTTCACAAAATCGGTGAGCACATCCAAAGGTTGTTCGCCGGTGGGCTTGCCTTTGCTGAAGGGCACGAAGATCACCTTGTAGCCACTGCGAGGCTCGCGGTTCCACGAGCCATGCTGGCCAATGAACACGCCATTGGAGAACTGAAGCGGCAAGGTGGTGCCTTGCGAGAAGCTCAGGCCCAAGGAAGCGGTGTGCGGCCCCAAGGCATAGTCGGGCACGATCGCCTTGGCGACCAGGCCCGGGTTGGCAGGTTTCACGCGGTCATCCACATGCCGACCGTAGTAGCTGTAGGGCCAGCCGTAAAAACCACCGTCTCGGACCGAGGTCATGTAGTCGGGCACCAGGTCGCTGCCCAGTTCATCGCGTTCGTTCACGGTCGTCCACAAGGCGCCGCTTTCGGGCTCCCAACCCAGTCCAACGGGGTTGCGCAGGCCTGAGGCAAAGACGCGGCGGCTGCCAGTTTTAAGGTCTACCTCCAGGATGGCTGCGCGTTCTTTTTCGGCGTCCATGCCGTTCTCGGCCACATTGCTGTTGGAGCCCACGGTCACGTAAAGCTTGGTGCCGTCTTTGCTGGCGATCAGGTTCTTGGTCCAGTGGTGGTTGATGGGGCCGCCGGGCAGGTCCACCACCTTGGTGCCGGATCCTGGGATCTGGCTTTGGCCGGGCACATAGGTGTATTTCCACACCGCATCGGTGTTGGCCACATAGAAGTCATTGCCAACCAAGGCCATGCCGAAGGGCGAGTTGAGGCCCTGCAGGAACACGGTTCGTGTCTCGGCCACGCCATCGGCATTGGCGTCGCGCAGCAGGGTGATGCGGTTGGCGCTGGGCACGCCGGCCCCGGCTCTTTTCATCACCTTCTTCATCACCCAGCCTTTGAGGCCTTGGCCATCTTCTGGCTTGGGTGGCGCGTTGGTTTCCGCCACCAGCACGTCGCCGTTGGGCAGCACGTACAGCCAGCGAGGGTGGTCGAGATTTTCGGCGAAGCGTGACACCGTGGTGCCGCTGGCGGTGGAGGGCTTGCCCCCGGTGGGCCAGCCCTTGGCGGGGGCGATGTTCACCGTGGGGATCAATGACTTGTCGGGCTTGGGAAGCTGCGGGTTCGGACCGGTGCCTGCAGACACGGGCAGTTTGGCATCGGCCCAGGCCATCGCGCTCAAGGAGGCCATCAGCGCGGTCAACGCCAAGGTTCGGACCGATCGTGTTTGCAGCATGGCGAGGCCTTCATAACGGATTCAGGGATGATTCACTGTGGTGTCATCCGCGCTGCCGGACCATAGGCCGTCGCCTAAGAATTTGTCAGACATGTCCGACGTGGACTTGCACGGCCTTGCCCGCACCCGCGGCCAGGCCACTGACCAGGCTGCCCCAGGCCACGTCGATGATCGACAGTTTGATCGGCCAATCACGCAGGGTGGCCAGGTTGGTGATGTCGTAGGTGGCGTAGGCAAAAAAACCAAACAAGGCGCCCATCAGGGCGGCCTTGGTCCAACCTGGATCATCGCCAGTGGGCAGCACGGCAAAGATCGTCAATCCCAATGGGAAAAGCAGGTAGAACAAGGCACCAATGGCCATGTTGGGCTGCGCGGACATCAGGTGGCCAATGCCTTGCTGGTACCAGGCTTTGGCGATGAAACCGAGCCAGACCATGTCCAGCACCAGCATCACCACTGCAATGCCGCCATAGATTTGCAGGTATTTCATCGTGCTCAGGTGGCTTGCTTGTTCAGGATGCGCAGGTCGGACTCCCAGTCGCGCAGGCGTTGCGCGGCTTTTTCTTTCTGCTCGTGGGTGGTCTTTTGATGCAGGCTTGAGGTCAGCTTGCAGCCGGCGGCGATCCATTGCAGGCGCTGGCTGCGCAGAGGTTCCTTCGGTGGATCGAAGAACTGCTGGAACAGTTCGCGCAGTGCCTGCTGGGCTTGGGCCTGGGTGGCTTTCTGGGCGCTGAGCTTGCGGATCAGTTGCACGAACTCGCGTTGATAGACCTGGCGCTCCTCAAGCACGTTCTGCGCATTCAACGGCAGCGCGGCGATCTCGCTCTTCACGTGATCGCGCTGTGCGGTGTCCAGGCGGCCGTAAAAGATCTCGGCCACCTTGATCACGAACTTGGCGGCGGCTTCGTTGCGATCCTCAACGCTGTCCTCCAGGTAGTCGTCCCGGAAATCGTCGTTGGTCTTGGCCTGGTGCTTCTCCAGGTGCTTGATCTGATCGGGGCTGAGGGACAGCACCAGATCAGCCATGGCGGGCACGGCGTGGTCGATGGCCTTGCGGCCCCAACCTTCCAGCTCGGTGCGGCGCTCGCAAGCCAGGGCAGGCGACACCGGCGCCAGCGCTTCTTTCTCGGCGCGAACCAGGAAGGGCACATACACCGGCAATTGGGTGCGGCGGTGCCATTGGAACCATTGCCTGATCGCCCCCTTTACCTTGACCGATTGCTCGTCATTGAAGTCAAACGCCCGGTTCAGCTGCCAGTAGGCCAGGTGGTCGGCCTGGTTGTAAGCCAGTCTGACCACACTGCAGGCGGCCAAGGCCAGCACGACCATCATGAGGAGAGAGGCGCTCAGGGAGCGGGTGACACGGGGCGTGATCGTCATGGATCCCTTTGCGGTTTGGTTCATGGGCGGACCACCTTGGCCGCTTTGGTGTTGGGTCGGTCACCTTTGAGTTTCGCCAGGGCCTGTTGGCAGCCGCCATCGGTCTTGTCGCCCAAGTCGATCAAAGGAATGATGCTGGCCAGAGGGTTGACGAAACCCAAGGCTACCGCGGAAATGACTTTCAGGCCCAAAGGCTTGGCTTCCAGCCTGAACTTGGGATCGGCAAAAGTGCCTTGCACCTTCAAGGGCGAGCGCAAGGTCAGCGGGCTGAAGTCCTTGGGTTTGGCGCTCATGACCAGGTCCAGGCTTTCATCCACCAGTGACAGTGAGCCCGAAATCAGAATGGTGGAGTCATCCGTGTCGATCACCCCCACCTCGGGCTTCAAGGCGCCTTGCTGTGCCTTCACGCGGACGGCGGCACAATGCATGGGCATCAAGTCGTCGCCCACCACCACCACGCCCAGGGCCTGGGCCACGTCCAGCCCAATGGCCTCCACCACCAGGTGGGACACGGTGCCATCCTGCACCCAGGCTTGGGCGTCGCCATCCATGGTGCCCAGCATCTGGGCGGCCGAGTTGCCCTGACCATGCAGCTTGGCGTGGCCTCCCAACTGGCCAGTCACGTAGCGGTTCTGCTTGCCCTTGTCGGGCTCCTCTTGCCCGGCAAACTGGTTGCGGGGGCTCAGCCACTGCTCCAGGCGGATGCCTTTCCAATGAACATCGGCATCCCAGGCGGGGGGCTTCGGATTGCCATCCAGGGTGACACGTCCGCCGACTTGGCCATCGGCCGTGCTGGCCAACAGATCCGAGATCGTCAGCACCCCTGATTGCAGCTTCAACTGCCCATCCAGAGGTTCAAGTGGGCGTGCGAACAAGGAGCCCAGTTCAACGCGCTTCAGACGCACTGTCAGGTCGGCGTTCATCGCGTGCAGCGAAGGGATGTCAAACGTGCGCTGCGGTACCACCCGGCCGTCGGGTGGCGCCGGGTTGTTGGCGCCGGGGGCTTGTGCGCCAAAGGCCGGGGCCAGATCGCTCAAGACAAAGCGTGACCCTGACAGCTCACCGGTGAGCAGGGGAACCTTGGGTCGGCGGTCAAAGGTGAATGAGCCCCCCAGCTGGCTGGTGCCGACGTTCAGCTGGGTTTTCTTGAGCGCCCAGACATCGCCCTTCTTGCTCAGTTGGCCCTTCAATGAGAAGAGCGTGGTGGTGGGCAAGGTCACACCCACCGCATCACCCACTGCGGCCAGGGAAGGGCCGGACAGTGTCAAGGTGCCATCCAGGTCGGAGAGTGTCAACACGTCCACAGCTTGACCATTGAAGCGCAGCCGCGACTGGCCTGCATTGGCTTCCATGGTGATCGGCACTGCCACCGCCGAGCCGGGTGAGGCGGCCAGCGGAAGCACACCACTGGAGCGGATGTGCAGGTCAAAAGGCTTTTCAAGGTATTGCCCTTTGCCATTGATCAGCAGGCCACTGTTGCCTTGCGCCTGATCGCCTTCGGTGGTGCTGACTTGGGCATCCAGGTTCAACTTGATCAGATCGTCCTGCATCTGCAGGCGGCCGGCTTTGACCACCAGCTTGTCAAAACGCGGCAGCCCCATGCCAGGCGAGTCGGTCGTCTTTGCCGACCGTGGTGAAAATTGCCAGTTGGCCTGCCCTTGGGCATCGCGGCGCAAGGTGGCGTCCATGCGGTCCAACTCAAGGGAGGTGATGCGGATGGGCGGATGCGGTCCTGATCCCACCAATCCAAACACGGTCGAGTAGGGCACATCAAGCCGAGGGTTCACCGCGTTCAAGAGGTCGGGGGCCGAACCTGGGGAGCCAATGGTCAACGCATTGGTGCTCAGCCGGATGGCGCCCAGCAGGTGAAGGGTGAACTGATCGCCCAGCGCGATGCGCCTTTGCAGTTTTTCACTGAGGGTGCGTTCAAGAGGGCCTTTGAGGAATGGCCAGCCTTGGTACTCGCACACCGCCACCGTGGCGATGGTTGCCGCCAAAAACCCCAGCGCCAGCAGTGTCCCTTTCTTGCCTTGTTTGATCATCATCTTTTGTGAAAGGCAATCGGTATGCCTGTGCATCGGCGGCACGTGCTTTGCTGAGCAGGGGCATCTGCAAACTTTGGAGAATCAACATGGGTAAGTACTTCTTGGGTTGGCTGTTGGGTGTTCCCACCTTCGTGCTGGTCATCCTCTATTTCCTTTTCAACTGATCAAGGCGATGAGGCCATCATGAAAACCCCACCACGCATCGACATCGTGATGGACTCGTCCATCACGGCTTTGGGCATGCTCCAGGCCGACTCGCTGGCGGCTGAGCCACCATTGCCCATGCTGGCATCGCGCAGAGTGGCGGTGCTGGCGGGTGATGGCCTGGATGATGTCCAGCTTGATGCCGTGCGGCGCGCATTGGAGGCTGGCGGCGCCCAGGTTCAGGTGGTCTCCAACCGGGCAGGGCCTTTGCAGGGCAAGTCCGGTGGACAGGTGCGCGTGGACCACCACTGGCTGGACATGCCATCGGTGATGTTCGACGCGGTGTATGTCCCTGGCGGCGTGGGCAGCGTTGCCAGTTTGCAGGATGACTCGGATGCGGTTCACTTCATGCGAGAGGCCTATGAGCACGGCAAGGCCGTGGCTGCCACCGGGCAGGGTGTGGATCTGTTGAGAGGGCTTGGTATCTTGCTGCCATCTCATGTCGACGACATGAGCGCGAGTGGCATCGTGACAGATCTGCACCATGCCGCCATGGAGAGGGTGGCCGAACAGTTCGTGGCGGCCATCGTCAAGGACAGGCATTGGCGGCGCATCGAGGACACGGATGGCGCCACCATGCCATCGACCTGGTGCTTCAATCAGGGCAGCGTGGGATTCGGGCCCATCTGACTGCCGGTGCGGGGCAGTGCCCCACCTTCATGCTCCCAGGTCTGAACTGCCTCAGGCTTGGCCTTGGATCGCAAGGCCATCTGGCGCTTCTGTTTGGCTTGATGGCGCAGTGACCAGACGGTGCCTGTGAACAAGGCGGCCAGGGCAAGGTGATAGAGGTTGCGGTTCATGCTGATCTCCTGATGGTGGTGGGTGAACATCAAACGGTTTCAAGGGTGAGCTTGGAGGTGACCAGCATCAATGAACTGGCCAAGCCATGAGCGATGCGATCGCGGCTCACGGTGATGCCTCGCACAAAGTATTCCGTGAACACAGTGGTCGCGTCGGTCAGAAGCCGGATGCTTTGCAAGAGCTGGCGTGCAACCAGCGGCTTGAAGGGGTGCCCTTCCAGCTGGCCGCCATCGACTTTGGTCACCAGCGCGATGTCGTTGCCCATCACCTGACGGCACACCATGGCCAGTGCATCGCACTGCGTGGCGCCTTGTTGATCCGGGTGGAGGTTGCGCATGGCTTCGGCGATCTTGTTCAAGGCCGTGGCCGCCAACTGCAAGGCGCCATGCAGGCCGACCAGATGGTCAATGGCACTCGCGGACGTGACCGTGTCCGCTGCGCTGATGAAGGGCAGCCTCAGTGTGTGGGTCAAGGCGGTGGCCACTTGTTCGCGCACCTGCCGCGACGTGCTTTGATGCATGACCAGTTGATGCGCGCAGGGCAGCGCGCTCATGATGGCTTGTTGAGCCATCAAAAGCTGCGCCGCGTGGTCTGCAAGCGCCTGGCCCTCTGGCGCTTTCAGGTGGGTCGTCAGTGCCAGTTCCGCGCTCAAGCCTGCCAAGGCTGGCAGGAGGTTGTGCGCAACCCCAACGCTGGCGGCCACGTGCAAGGCCGCGCAGGGGTCCGAGATGATTTGCGCGGTGGCCAGGTCAATGACTTGGGCCATGCCTGGATTGACCTGTTCCAATTCGCGGCTGGCCTTGGCACAAGCACGCTGGACCATCGCCATGGCCGCCATCAACTCCGACGGCATGCGTTCCGCGGCGTGCGTGACGTGTTGTTCTGTCCTTGAAGGCATGAGGAGATCTCCATCGGCAAGGGTCAATGCCCGTGCGTTTCAGGAGTGGCAATTGAAGGGCCTGGAACTACATTCGTTTCATCTTGAAACAATGCTTCTGAGGTCGCCAGAAGCCTGCATGCTTTTCTGTAAATTTTCCCGATTCAAGGCTGTTGATCGACCCTCGACAGGCGACGACAGGGTGTGTGACGGTTGGCATATCGCTTGCTGAGGCAAAGTGAATTCAACCTCGCCGAGGAATCCACGTGCCTCCTGCCCACCACTCCCGTCCCCAGGTCCTTTACGTGGAAGACCACCCCGTGAATGTGCAGTTGATGCAGGCCTTGTTTGCACAGTTGCCCTCGCTTGAACTCACCATCGCCACCAATGGTGAAGACGGATACCAAGCTGCGGTGAAGCGGCCCCCGGCCTTGTTGTTGCTGGATCTGAACCTGCCGGATTGTCATGGCACGGAGTTGTTGAAACGCCTGCGCGGGCAACCGGTTCTTTCTTCGGTGCCCGCCATCGCCGTGACGGCAGCCGATGTTCAGCAGTTGCAAGAAACCACGTTCCTTGAAGTCTGGCAAAAGCCTCTGGACATCCCGTCCATTCTCAAGCGGCTTGACCAGTTGCTGTTGGGGCGGTCCTCGTCGTTCTTTGCCGAAGCGCCTTGGGGCATGAAGTCAAAACCCATGGCAGCCTTGTCTGCTTTCGCCCGCTGATTTTCCACATGGAGCCCACGATGAAGTCATCTTCTGAACAACGCCATGCATTGCGCGATGAATTCGAGTCGAACAAGGCGACGCGGGATGCGTCCAAATCGCGCAAGGGTTGGTATGCAACGCGCAAAGCCCAGCTTCAGGCAGAGGCGGCTTTTGCCGAAATCGAAGACGAGGTGGGCCTGACTTACCGTCGGCGGCCTTCAGCGCCGGAGCGGCACTTGCCCGCTGCCCAGCGCTGAACCTCGCGCGGGCCGTTGCTCAGCGGCCCAGATCGCCCCAGGATGACGAGTCCGGGGGCAGTTCACCATCCAGGCTGACTGGCACGGTGGAGTATTCCTTGAGGCGGTTGTACAAGGTCTTCAGGCTGACGCCGAGCGTGGCGGCGGTTTTTTCCTTGTGTCGGCCCAGGTACTCCAAGGTGGCCAACGTCACCTGACGCTCGATTTCGGCCAGGGTGGTGCCCACGCGGATCGTCAGGACGGGCGCGCCGGTCAGCACGGGCAATGGCGTGTCGGTGGTGGGCAGGCATTCATCGACGATGACGCTGCCTCGGGCCATCACATAAGCACGGTGAACAATGTTGCGCAACTCGCGCACATTGCCGGGCCAGCCATAGTCTGAAAGCCGTTTCAAGGCTTCGGGGTCAAAAGTTTTGACCTGGCCTTCACGGCGCGAGATTTCCTCCAGAAAGTGCTCGGCGATCAACGGCACGTCTTCGGCGCGCTCGCGCAGCGCGGGCAGGTGAATCGGGAAAACGTTCAGGCGGTACAGCAAGTCTTCCCGCAATTTGCCCTCTTTCACGGCCTGCATGGGCGAGCGGTTGGTGGCGGCGATGATGCGCACGTCGGTTTCCTGAACCTGGGTGGAGCCCACGCGCATGAAGGTGCCGGTTTCGAGCACGCGCAACAGCTTGACTTGCAGGTCGAGCGGCATCTCGGTGACTTCGTCCAGGAACAGCGTGCCGCCGCTGGCGCGTTCGAAGAAGCCCTGGTGCTGGCGATCGGCACCGGTGAAGCTGCCTTTCTCATGACCGAAGATTTCGCTTTCGATCAGGTGCGGCGAGATGGCGCCGCAGTTGACCCCCAGGAAGGGCCGACCACGTCGGCGGCTCAGGTCGTGAACCGTGCTGGCCACGACTTCCTTGCCGCTGCCACTTTCGCCCGTGATGAACACGGTCACCGCCGTGCCGGACACACGCAAGATCTGCTCGTACACATGGCGCATGACGGCCGAGCGGCCCCACAGCAAGCCGAAGTGGCCTTCTTCTTCCAGGCCCGTTTGCAGATCGGCCGCTTCGGCCTTCAAGGCCGAGGGCTTGGTCACGCGCGACAAGATGCCGTGCAACTGCTTCATGTTGACGGGCTTGACCAGGTAGTCGACCGCGCCCAGGCGCAGCGCCTGGATGGAGGTCTCCAGGCTGGCATGCCCGGTGATCAGAACGACTTCGGTGTTGTTCAGATTCTTGCCGTCGTCAAACAACTGCATGCCGCTGCCATCGGGGAGCATCAAGTCGAGCAGAACGATGTCGGGTTCCTGCAGCGCGAGTTGCTTGCGAGCGTCACGGAGCGAGCCTGCAGTCGCGACGGTGAAACCTTCCATCGCGATCAATGTGGCCATCATCTCAGCCGAGTCGGCTTCGTCATCCACCACCAATGCGTGAGGCATTCCAAGATCCTTGAAAGTGTAAAAACCAGTTCAAAACAATTATGAGCGATCACCCGCCATGTGTCCGCAACTTCCCGGAGTTTTCCAACCTGGCTGGTGGTTAAAAACGGCGGCCAAAAAATGCAAAAAGGCGCTCCGGGTCGAACCCCGTGCGCCGATTGTGGCAAAAGAAAGAGTCGGGCGTTGTAGGACGCCGCCGTCAAGTCAGGTGCACTTTTTGGTGGTCTCCCATGTGCTCTGGCTGCTTGCCGGTGATGGCCGCTTTGGCCATCTTGAACAACTGGACCATCTTGCTGCTCTTGATGTCCCAGTATTCTGCTTGCTGGATGTCCACCGCCAGCAAAGCCAGATCCGGGTCATCCACCCCGCCTGGAAACCAGGCTTGCGACATGGTTGACCAGAGTGCTTGCTTTTGCTGGGGGTTGTTGTCCAGGCGTGCTCGGCCACTGATCGACACGTAGCGATCATCCTCAGGCGAGGCGTAGGCCAGATTCACCTTGTGCCGGGCCAGCACGTCGCGAAGGATTTCACTGCGTGCAGAAATGAAGAACCAGAGCACGGTCCCCTCGTCCTCTTTGCGGTTCTGTGTGGTGAGCGGGTGCGAGCGCAGATCGCCGGATTCGGCTTGTGTGGTCAGCATGCCGAAGCGGATGTCGCGGATCAACTTCCACAGTGACTGTTCGGATGTGGTGGATGTGGTCATGGGGTGTCTCCAGTTCCAGGTTTGGCCGGGTGATGATCGAGCGCAACGCCATGGGCGTGGGCATCACTGGGGGTTCGTGCACAGGAATCTTGATCTCGTCAGGAGGCGGGTCTTCCACTTCCGGTGGCGGCAGATCTGGCCCTGGCGGTGGCGGGGTTGGGTTCGGCTGCGGTGTGTGCGGCGGGACAGGTGACGGCGACGGAGCAGGGCCCAGGCGCGGGCGAGGGAGAAGGTGGTTGTTCATGGACTCAGCAGGCAGGGGGTGCCGTAAAAATGACGCGCAGGGATGGAGCGACGAGGGTTTCGTCACTCCTCGGATGCATCAGGCCTTGTCAATGGCGTCCTTGACCTTCTCTTTGGCATCGCCGTAACCAGCCTTGACCTTGCCGGTCAGTTGGTCGGCCTTGCCTTCGGCTTTCAGGCGGTTGTTGTCAACGGCTTTGCCCACGGTTTCCTTGATCTTGCCCTTGACTTCTTCAGCTCGGCCGGACACTTGGTCTTTGTTCATGGTCAAACTCCTGATGGATGGGTTGGGCGAGTTCACCGTGATCTCGCCTTCATCCCATCAGGCAAATGGCAGGCCCACGCCAGAAAAAAATCACCGGGTGTTAAATGGGCATGACCTTTGCTCTATCAAATCCGAACTCGATCTGAGTTCGTCTTTTACTGGGGGAATACACATGGGCCTGAAACTTCTAGCTGTCGCGCTTGCCAGCGTCTTGGCATTCAATGCGCACGCCAACACCACTGATTGGGGAACACACGGCACGTTGGAGCTGGGCAGCAACCTGTCCGAGCCTGGTGACATTGACGACATCTTCACTTTTGTGCTGGGCGAAGGCGCCAGCGTGGTCAGTTCTGCTGTGGCGCTTGGCTCGCCCGGCTTGCTGAACATTGAAAATGGAACGGTCAAGCTCTACAGAGAGTCCGGTGTCGAGGATGCCTTCCTGGGCAGCTATGCCTTTGATGGCACCACGGGCAGCACGTTTCACACGTTTGACATCACCGCGCCCGGTGCTTATTACTACAACGTGGTGGGCCAGGCCACGGGTGGGTTTGGCGGGTTTTACTCGCTGAGCTCGGCCACTACCCCGGTCCCAGAACCCACCACCCTGGCGATGGCGCTGGCTGGCCTGGTGGCTGCGGGCAGCATGTACCGCCGCCGACATCAGTCTTGAGCTGGTGAAAAAGGCGCTCCGAAAAGCGCCTTTTTCACATTGAGACCCTCCGGTTCGCACTTTTATCCAGGGCGGTTTCCAAGGTCTGCAGCACCATCTGAGAGTCAATGGGTTTGCCCACATGCTCGTCAAAGCCTGCAGCCAGGGCGCGCTGCCGGTCTTCCTTGCGCGAAAACGCGGTCAAGGCCAGGGCCACCAGCCGAGGCCGTTGCAAACGCGCTTCCAGTTCGCGCACCCGGTGGATGAAGGCGTAGCCATCTTCGTCCGGCATGGCGATGTCCGAGATCAAGGCGTCGGGTTGTTCTTCGAGGGGGGCGTGGGCCAGGTGCTCGTAGGCGCCGGCCGCGCGGTCAAAGCTGCGCAATTCGACTTTGGCGTCTCGCAGCAGCAGCTCCAGGATCTCTCGGCCATCCGGATCATCTTCAACCACCATCACGCGCTTGCCGGCCAATGCGCTCAAGGACAGTTGTTGCTGCGTTGCGTTGTGGAGGGGCAGGTGGATCTGGTCGGGCAACTCGATGGTGAAGGTGGAGCCCAGCCCCACGCCGTCGCTGCGCGCTTCGATGCGGCCGCCGTGTAGCTCAATCACCTGTTGAGCCAGTGACAGGCCCAGGCCCAGGCCGCTCTGGCGACGGGTGCTGGAGCTGTCGGCCTGTTGAAAGCGGTTGAACAAAAATGGCAGCTGCGTTGGTGTCAGGCCGATGCCGCTGTCTTTCACTTCAATGGCCACCGAGTGGTGGGTGCGCAGTGTGCGGACGTGGACGGTGCCATCCTCCGGCGAGAACTTGATGGCGTTGGACAGCAGGTTGGTCACGGCTTGGCGCAAACGGTTCACATCGGCCGAGACGGCGTCAATGCTGTCATCGTGGCTCACCTCCAGGGTGATTCGCTTGGTGGCCGCCCGGTCGTGCATGGAGGCTGTTGCGTCATCGACCAGGGAGGCCAGGTTGGCCCGGCCCCATTGCAACTCAAAGGTACCGCAAAGGATGCGTTGGCTGTCCAGCAGATCGTCCACCAGTCGGGCTTGCGCCTGGGTGTTGCGGTCGATGGCGTCCAGGGCTTTTTCTTGCAACGCGTTGAGCGGACCGGCCCGCCGCAACACATGGGCCCAGCCGCGCAGGGCGTTCAGTGGCGAGCGAAGTTCATGGGTGACCACGGCCAGGAATTCGTCTTTGGACAAGGCCAATGCTTCGGCCTCGCGTCGGGCCATTTGCTCGCGTTGCAGCATTTGCTCGCGTTGGATCTCGGCTTGTTTGCGCTCGGTGATGTCTTCGGCAATGCCACCCACCCGAACCGCCTGGTCAAGGGCGTTGCGCACGTAAAAACGCCGATCGCGGATCCAATGGAGTTGCCCCTGGGCATCCAGGATCTGGTACTCACGCACCGAGTTCTCGGATGCCGCGGTGTCCGCGAAGAAGGGGATGGGCAGCAGGTGCTTGTCGGCGTCCACCACGGCCTGACGCCACAGGGTCGGATCCTTCAGCAAGGCATCGCTGCCAACGCCCCAGAAACGCTCGAAGCGCGAGTTGACGTAGAGCAACTGCCGAGTGGTCAAATCGGCCAGCCAGAACACGTCATCGCTGCTTTCTGTGAAGCGCTGGAATGGCATCTCACTCATCACAAGTTCAAAGGCTTGTGCGGTGGCGGAAGAAACCTGATGGCTTGTCATAACGGACCGCGCGAGCAGTGCTCCTCTTTGCGTGCTTGTGCAAGGCCATGTTTCTCATCCGCGCAGCCGCTCGATGCAGCAGCACTTACATGGCCTAGAAAATCTTGCCGATTTTTGGCTTGAAAACCTGGGTTTTCATTGGTTTCGTGCATGTCATGCACAAGGCATGCCATTTGCCAGATTGGGCTGTCTTTTCAACTCAGGAGAATCTCGATGAATGACAGAACGCAAACCCTGCTTCAGGACAGCGATGCTTTCGATTCCGGCGCTGCTGTGGATCGGGTAGCGCAACGGGCCCATGATGCGATTGACAGCGTTGCCGCGAAGGCCAAGCCTGCGGTTGAGCGCGTTCACTCCGCAGCCAGCCAGGCCGCTGATGCCTTGCATGCCAAAGCCGATACCTTGGGTGAACTGGAAGGGCAATGGCTGGACAGTGCCCGTGCGCACATCCGAGAACAGCCTTTGACATCCATGGCCATTGGTCTGCTCGCCGGTGTGTTGCTGAGCCGATTGGCCCGTTGAGGCAGGGTGGCGAATCAGCATGGACTGCGGGGTCATGTCGGTGCTCTTTCAGGGGGCAAGCCAGATTGGCTTGAACACCCTTATGTCAGCAATGGCCATGCCCAAAGGCGTTGTTCAAACCTTGTTCATCAGCTGTTCCAAGGCCGACGGGTCCACCGGCTTGACCAAGTGGGCATCAAAGCCCGCTTCCAGGGCCTGGGCCACGTCCTTGGGTTGACCATAGCCTGACAAGGCCACCAGTTGTCCCTTGTAGCCAGCCTGGCGGATGAGTTGAGCGGCCTCATAGCCGTTCAGCTTGGGCAGGCCGATGTCGATCAATGCGATGTCCGGTCGCGTATCGATCACCAGTTGGGCGCCAGCCTGACCATCTTCGGCAGTGAACACGCTGTGTCCCGCCAGGGCCAGCAGCACCTGCAGGGCTTCGCGAACATCCTCGTTGTCCTCGACCACCACCACGTGCCGATTCGCCGTTGAGGTGTTCGCCGGGCTGGGAAGGGCAGTGCTTGCCGACACCACCAGCGGCAGCCGAACGACGAAGGTGCTGCCTTGCTGGTGCCCTTGGCTGCGGGCAGCCACGTTGCCGCCATGCAGTTCGGTCAGGCGGCGCACCAGGGTCAGGCCGATGCCCAGGCCACCTTGCCGACGGTCCAGCGATCGGTCGCCTTGCACGAACAGATCAAATACCCGTGACAGCAGCGGCTCGGTCATGCCCACGCCGCTGTCGCAGACTTCCAGCACGCCCATGTCGCCTTCCTTGCGCACGGTGGCCTTGACGTGTCCGCCGTCGGGGGTGTACTTCAGTGCGTTGGTCAGCAGGTTGTAGATGATCTGCTCGATGCGCGTGCCGTCGGCCTGCACCCAGACCTCTTCCAGTTCGGTCTCCAGTGTGTGGGCCTTCAGCATGCCGGACACCTCCAGCGTGGTCACCAGGCGCTGCGTGGCCTGGGCCAGGTCCAGGGGGTGGCGGGTCAGCATGATCTTGCCGGTGATCACGCGGGCCACATCCAGCAAATCGTCCATCAGGCGTGCCAGATGCCGGGTCTGGCGGGCGATGATCTGGCGGGCGCTCAGGGCCGCGGGGTTTTCGGAACCCAATCGGTTGAGCACTTCGGAGGCGGCTGCAATGGCGCCCAGGGGATTGCGCAATTCGTGGCCCAGCATGGCCAGGAATTCGTCCTTGGCGCGGTTGGCGTTTTCAGCCTCCACGCGCGCGGCCTGCTCTCGGGCCACGAAGTCGGCCCGGGCCAGTTCCACTGACTTTTGCTGCGTGGCATCCACCATCACGCCGATCATGTGCAAGGGCTGGCCGGAGTCGTCGTACTTCAGCACCACGCGGCCTGACAGCCAGCGCACAGACCGATCCGGCGGGCAGGTGCGGAACTCGAACACGGCTTGCTCTTGCTTCTGGCTCGTGGCCGCCTGCAGATTGTCCTGAACCTGTTGGCGATCTTTCTCGTCAATGAGTTTGAGCCAGGCGTCCCAGGTGCCTTCGAACTCGGCGAGCTTGATGCCGAACAGCGGGGCCATGCCCGATGTCCAGGTGGTGCGGTCGGGCACGAACTCGTAATCGAAGAAACCCACGTGGCCGGCGGCCTGTGCCAGCTCCACCATGTGCTGGCTTTCGCGCAGGCGGCGCTCGGCGGTGACCAGCGCCTCTTCGGCGTGTTTGCGCTCGGTGATGTCGGTGTAGGCTCCAATCGCCCCGCGAGGGCGGCCACTGTGGTCGTACAAGGGCACGGCATGGGCAATCAAACGCAAGGTTCGGCCGTCCTGGTGCACCACGTCCAATTCGACGTCGCTGGTTTTGGCGCCGGTCAGGGCCGCGTGCTTCAAGGGTTGCTCATCGGGCAGCAGTTCTTGCCCTTCTTTGAGCACCAGGTGTGGTGGCAGGTGGCCGTCTTCCAGCTCATTGAACATGGCGGCCAGCGCGGGGTTGCGCAGGACGCTGTGGCAGTCCTTGTCCTGCGCGATGGCCAGGCCGATGGGGCTGCTCTGGAACAGGGTTTCAAACTCATCGGCCTTGGCCTGCAGTCGCTCGCGGGCCAGCTCGCGTTGCAGTTCCAGCACGCGCAGTGCGCTTTGCAGCAAGGCGAGCTCTCGCACCTCGCTGGGATGTTGCACGGCCTGTGGCCCACCCTCTGCCAATTGCTGCAGGGGTTTGGTCACGCGCCTGGCCACCAGCATGGCCAGTGCCAGGCCCGCAGCGAGGGACAACATCCCGGCGCCCAGCGCGGTGGCGATCGAGCGGGCATGGTTGCGGTCGATGGGCGCGGCAGGCACGCCCACGCCAATGCCCCAGCCGGCCTTGGGGATGCGTTTCCAGGCCACGTACACATCGGTGCTGTTGTCGCCCGCCACCTGAGCGCGCTGAATCCCTGCGATCTGGTCCCCCATCACCTGACGCGCGGCCAGCGGCACGGGTTGACCGACAAAGCGTTGGGGGTCCAGGCTGCGCGCGATGATCTGAAAGCGCGAGTCGAAAATCGACACGAAGCCACCAGGCGCGATGGAGACCCCACTCATCAGCTTCTGCCAATTGGCGGGTGTGATCCAGGCCCCCAGCGCGTACTTGACTTTGCCTTGCACGAACACGGGCACCAGAACCCCGGTGGTGCGTTGTCCGTTGGGCCCCTCCATCAGGCTGGTGACTTCGGGCTCGCCGGTGCGGATCAAGCGCTGCAGGGCTGAAAGGTCGCTGATTTTCTCCAGCGGTTTGCCCAAAGGTTGGCGGGTGTTGAAGATGACATCACCGCTCAGCTCGACCAGGTAGGCGCTGCTCCAGGTGCTGCGCATCTTGGGCAGGGCGGTGAGCGTGGCAAAAAAGCCGGCCACGTCGTCCCGCTGCAGGGAATCGGAATACGAGAGGATGGCCAGGGCGTCGATCGACGACACCATTTCGCGCTCGACCGTGAGCGCGAAGGTGGACGCGGTGCGCAGCAAACTGTCTTCCAGCGCCTTGTTGCCTGCCAGCGTTTCCTGGACAACCAGGTAGCAGGCCAGCCCGGACATGGGCACCGTGGCCACGATGATGACCGCAGTGAGGTAGCCGCGCAGCGAGGCCAACGGCCAGTGGAAGAGGCCGTGCAACTTGCTCAGGCGAGACCGCAGATTCTGCAAGAAATGGGGCATGGGGTTTGCATCAGCCAACAACCCCGCCATGTTGACACAGGCTGATCAGGCCTGCTCCTGGGGCCCGGCCGGTTGTAGACTGCCAAGGATTCCCTGGCGGTCGGCGTATCGGAGACAAGGCTTGAGCGGTTCAGCTGAAAAAAAGTCCTGGCGTTGGCATGGTGTGGTGCTGGCGGGGGTGGTGGTGGGCATGGGCACGCGGGCCTTGCTGCAGCCCTGGCTGGCCGATGCCGTTCCTTTTGTCCTGGCGTTCACCTCGCTGATCGCGGTGCAGGCTGTGGCCGGGCGGGCGGCGGCGATCTGGACGGCCATGGGTTGCGCGGTGTGGGCGCTGATCCCGGGCCTGAATCCTCACCCCAGCCATCTCCACGTCGCCATCTTTGTCATGTCGGCACTGGCGGTGGTTTTTTTTCTGGAGCGTTTCATCGGCGTGAGCCGACCCGATGCCGCGGACGATGACACCTCGGTGCCGTCTGAAGGCTCCTTGTGGTGGTTGCGCATGTGGATCGCCATGTCGCTGGTCCTGCCAGTGGTGTTTTTCTGCAGCATCGCCTGGTACACACGGGGTCAGATCCTGGATGAGGGGCACGCCCGGGTTGACCGCGCGGCCACCATCGTGCGGGAGCACGCCTCGCGCGTCATCGAAACCAATGGCGTCATTGTCAATTTCATCCTGGACGAGCTGGGTTCGCAATCAGCCGCCGGCATCCGTGCCCGGGAAGAAGCCTTGCATCGCAAGCTGGTGCAAGCTGCCTCCGAGGTGGAACAGGTCCGCTCCATCTGGATCTGGGGGGGCGATGGCAGCCCGCTGGTGTCCAATCGCCTGTTCCCTGTGCCAAAGGATTTGAACGTCAATGACCGGGATTACCTGGTCTTTTGTGACCAGAAGTCGGACAACTGGTACATCTCCAACCTGGCCATTGGGCGCACCACCGGTCGAACGTTCTTCAACGTCAGTCGGTGCAGGCGGGCGGAGGATGGCAGCTTGCTGGGCGCGGTGGCCGTGTCCCTGCTGCCACAGTACTTCACCGATTTCTACCGGAAGATGGCCGAGTCTGAACCCGGCCTGAACGTGACCTTGATGCGAGACGATGGCACGGTCCTGGCCCGCTATCCCGCCGCTGACCCCAATGCTCGGCCAACGCCTCTGGCGGAGAGGGGCGAGCCAACCGGCGATGCTGGGCCACTGGTTTCGTTGCGGCGGCTGGAGCCGTATTCGGTGCATGTCACAGCCTCCATCGACCGCGCGGCCTTGCTGGCCGAGTGGCAAAGTCGCGTGGCGGTGCTGGCCGCTGCCACCTTCCCGGCGGGGCTGGCACTGGCCTATGTCGCCTCGGTGGCGTTGCGACGCGCCTCCAGAGAATTGAAGGCCGTGCGCCGCCTGCAGGAAGAGTCCGAGCAAAGGCGGCGGGCAGAAGAAGCGCTTCGGCATTCCCAGAAGCTGGAAGCCCTGGGCCAGCTCACCGGCGGGGTGGCGCACGACTTCAACAACCTGCTGATGGTGGTCAACACCAATGCCTACCTGATGGGGCAGTTGTACCCCGCCGTCAAGGACAGCAAGCCGCTGGGGGCCATCAACCGGGCCGTGACCGCAGGCACCAAGTTGACGCGGCAACTGCTGGCGTTTTCGCGCCGCCAGGCCCTCAGGCCGGAAACGGTCTTGCTGCAAGACAGCCTGCCCGCCCTGTCTGACCTGTTTCGAACCACCTTGGGCGGCGCCGTGCAGTTGAGCATCGAGCTGGCGGCCGACACGCATCCGCTGCTGGTCGACCCTGCCGAACTGGAACTGGCCTTGCTGAACCTGGTCATCAATGCCCGGGATGCCATGCCCAGCGGCGGCCAGCTGATCATCAGCTCTCGCAACCTGAGCGCTGCTGAACTGGTGGCCGACGGCTCTTCGCTGGTGGGGCCTTCCGTTGAATTGGTGGTGACCGACACCGGCTCGGGCATTCCGGAGGCCATCCGCGATCGCATTTTCGAACCCTTCTTTTCGACCAAGTCGCCGGGCGAGGGCACGGGCCTGGGCCTCAGCCAGGTTTACGGCTTTTGCGTGCAGGCCAAAGGCGAGGTGCTGGTCAGGTCGAACCCTGGTGAAGGCACCAGCGTGCTGATGCGGCTACCGTTGAATCGCGCAGCCGAGGTCGAAGCCGTGCCCGAGGTGGCAACGGTGGCGGTACCCCCCCTGGTGGCCAGGGTGCTGCTGGTCGAGGACAACCCCGAAGTGGCCGAGGCCACCTGCGAGTTGATCCGCATGCTCGGGTGTCAGGTCACTCACCTGGACAGCGCCGACGCCGCGCAGCCCTGGCTGGCGGACCACCACCAGAGTGTTGACTTGGTCATCAGCGATGTCATCATGCCGGGGCAAACCAGTGGCATTGACCTGGTGGCCATGATCCGGCGCGAGTACCCCAGCCTGGCCGTGCTGCTGGTCACGGGTTACACCAAGGAGCTGTGCCGGGCCATCGAAGAAGGCATTGCCGTGCTGCCCAAGCCCTTTGGTGCGGAAACCTTGCAACAGGCCATGCAAGGTGCTTTGAACAAGGCCAGTCGTGCAACCACCCACCATGAATAGCCAGCTCAACACCATTGATGCCATCCTTTTGTTCGTGGTGGTGCCCGCGATCGTGCTGGCCTCCCTGCTTGAGGCCTGGGTGCTGTCCCGCCGGGCTCGCTACGACTGGCGTGCCTCGGGCATCTCCTTCCTGGACTTGGTGCTGCGCATCACCATCAACCTCACCGTGCCCCTGGCCTTGTCCACGCCCGTCACGCAATGGGCGCAGGAGCACCGCCTCGCCACCCTGCAACTGGATGGCTGGCAGACCGTGTTGCTGTTGTTCGTGGGCCAGGAGTTTTGCTACTACTGGTTCCACCGTGCGGCCCACCGAGTGCGATGGTTCTGGTGCAACCATTCGGTCCACCACTCGCCCAATGACCTGAACCTGACGGCCGCCGTGCGCATCGGCCTGTTCGGCAAGCTCACCGGCACCTTCATCTTCTTTGCACCCCTGGTGTGGCTCGGCTTTGAGCCCCGGCTGGTGGCGCAGACCCTGACCTTGAACCTGCTGTACCAGTTCTGGATCCATGCCACCTGGATCCCCAAGCTGGGCTGGATGGAGTACGTGTTCAACACCCCATCGGCCCACCGTGTTCACCATGCCAGCAATCCCCAATACCTGGATGCCAACTACGGTGGCGTGCTGATCATTTTTGACCGCCTGTTTGGCACTTACGTGGCCGAGCGCGATGACATCCCCATCCGCTACGGCTTGGTCAAGCCGCAGCGCAGCTACAACCCCTTGCGCGTCGAGTTTGACGCGTGGATCGAGCTGGGCCGTGACATGCTCAAGGCCCCCAGCCTCAAGGCGGCATTGATGCACGTGGTGATGCCGCCGGCCTGGCAGCCACCAGGCCGCGCCGTCCCGGTTCCACCCTCATCGATCGACACGGTACGCGACTGACCCCAGCCCCTGGGGGCTTTGTCCATCACCTGTTGGGGTGGTCTGCCAGTGGGCGGTTGACAGCAACAATCTGCTTCTTTCCAGACGCAGCCGCTGAGACCGCTTGATGACCCACGACGCCAGTCCACCTCACGCTCCCAGCCCCGCATGAACCTGTGGACGACGGCCATGGCCGCGTGGGTGGCGGGTTTGGCATGGCAACTGCAGCAATCCAGCTTGACCGCTTTGGCATGGGCTCAAGGCGCTTGTACTTTGGCCGTGCTGATGGTGCTGGTGAGCGTTTGGCTTGGGCGCGGCAAAGCAGCGCAGCGGCGTGCAGCGTGGCCCTTGGCGTGGCTGGCATGTGTGCTTTTGGCCTGGGGCAGCACCACCTGGCGAGCCCATGTACTGATGCAGCAGACCTTGCCAGCCTCCTGGCAGGACCAGGACTTGTTGCTGGAGGGGCAAGTGCTCGGTCTGCCCACTCTGCGGGGTGGCAGCCTGGGGTTTGATGTGGCGGTTCAAAGTCTGGCGCTGCAGGGCCAGCCCCTGGGGCAAAGCATGCCACGCCGCGTGATGTTGTACTGGCGGATGGGCGATGCCCTGCCCCAGGTGCAGGCCGGCCAGGTCTGGCGCTGGACGGTGCGTTTGCTGGCCCCTGTGCCCACGGGCAACCCTGGTGGCTTTGACGCGGCGCTGTGGTTGCTGGACAAGGGCGTGCGAGCCACCGGCTCGGTCCGCACCAGGAAAGGCGAGGCGCCGAAGCTGTTGCAATCGCCCAGCCATTGGTGGTCGGCCGGTGCGGTGGACCGGCTCAGGCAGACCATCCGCGAGGCCATCCAGCACCAAGTGCCCGATGCGCGCCAGGCCGGTGTGCTGGCCGGACTGACCATCGGCGACCAGTCGGCCATCGACCGGGAAGACTGGGATGTCTTCCGCAAAACTTCGATCGCGCATTTGATCAGCATCAGCGGCTTGCACATCGCCATGGTGGGTTGGATGGGCAGCATGCTGTTGGCCCGGTTGTGGCGGCGCAGCGCCTGGCTGATGCACCATTGGCCCGCGCCAGTCGCGCAATTGGTCGGTGGCGTGCTGGTGGCCACGGCCTATTCGCTGCTGGCCGGTTGGGGTGTGCCTGCGCAACGCACGGTCTGCATGATGGCCGTCTGGGCGCTGCTGCGCATCGGCGGCCGCCCCTGGCCTTGGCCCCCGGTCTGGCTGGCGGCGGCCGTGGTGGTCACCGTGATGGACCCTTGGGCCTTTTGCCAGGCAGGTTTCTGGCTGTCGTTTGTCGCGGTGGGTGTGCTCATGTCCAGTGGCACGGCACTTGAATCGGCTTCGCCTGGCGACAAGTCATGGCGCACACGCGCCTCAAACATGGTCCGAGCCCTGGTTCACACGCAGTGGTTGACCACCTTGTCGTTGACGCCTCTGGCGGCGGTGTTTTTCCAGCAAGTGTCGGTGGTCGGCTTTGCCGCCAATTTGCTGGCCATCCCGGTGTTCACCGCGTTGATCACCCCATTGGCGCTCGGCGGCGTCGTCTGGCCTGCCTTGTGGAGCGTGGCCGCGTGGCTGGTGTCCATGACCGTCAAAGTGCTGGCCTGGATGGCCCACTGGCCGTGGGCCGCCACCCACGTGCCCATGCTGCCCATGGGCTTGTCGGTGCTCGTGGTCCTGGCGGCAGCGGCCCTCGTGCTGCCCGTGCCCTGGCGCTGGCGTCTGGCAGGCCTGCCGGCCTTGCTGTTGTTGCCGTTTTTGCCTAGCCAATGGTCGCTGGTGCCGCCGCCGGTGCCGGGCCAGTTCAGCGTTGTGGCGGCGGATGTGGGGCAGGGCACCTCGGTGCTGGTTCGCACTGCGCGGCACGCTATGGTGTTTGACGCGGGCCCGAAGGTGGGTGACCAAAGTGATGCTGGCCAGCGCGTGGTGGTGCCCTTGCTGGTGGCCTTGGGCGTGACCCAGCTCGATGAGCTGATCATCAGCCACCGCGATGCCGACCACGTGGGCGGCGCAGCCTCGGTCGTGCGCGAGGTGCCGGTGGCGTTGTTGCGTTCATCGCTGGAAGACGAGCACCCCTTGCGCCAGACCATGGTGCGCGGCGAGCCTTTGCGTCATCGTCGGTGCGAAGCGGGCCAGCATTGGCAATGGGATGGCGTCGATTTCAGCGTGCTGCATCCCCGCGCCGAAGACTATGAGCGTCGTGCTGATCTGTCACCCAATGCCCTGTCGTGTGTGGTGAGGATTCAGGCCAAGGCCTTGCCCGGGCGCGAGGCCGCCAGCGTGCTCCTGGCCGGTGACATTGAAACCCAGGAAGAGGCCGACATGGTGGCTCGGGCTTCTGCAAGTCTGCCCAGCACGGTCCTGGTGGTGCCCCATCACGGCAGCAAAACCTCGTCCACCGAGGCGTTCCTGCAGGTGGTGCGCCCGGCACAAGCCGTGATCCAGGTGGGGCGGCGCAACGGCTACGGCCACCCCTCGCCCGAGGTGGTGGCCCGTTACGACGAACTTGGCATGGCACGGGTGGCCACGCCCGCTTGCGGCGCGTTCTTGTGGAACAGCAGTGACGAACCGCTGGCGCAACCACAAGCACTCAAGCTGGATCCCGCACAGCAGCTTCGCGTGGGCGAATGCTGGCGCCAGCGATCCCGCCACTATTGGGATTGAAGCTCTTCCTCAGGCAGGGGCGAGGCCAGCAGCTTGTCGATGCGCTTGCCATCCATGTCCACCACCTCGAAGCGCCAGCCGTCCCATTCGACGGTGTCGGTGGTTTGTGGCAGGCGGCCCAGCAGCATCATCACCATGCCGGCCAAGGTGTTGTAGCGGCCCCGGTCTTCATCGGGCAGCGCCTTGAAGCCCAGGCGGTCTTTCAACTCAGGCACCGGGATCAGGCCATCGACCAGCCAGGAGCCATCTTCGCGTTGAACCGCCCAGCTGTTCTCGTCCTGCGGCGTGGTGAACTCGCCTGTGATGGCTTCCAGCACATCGCGCAAGGTGATCACACCCTGCACCTCGCCGTACTCGTCCACCACGAACACCATCTGCACCGCCGACGCGCGGAAGTGGTCCAGCAATTCCATGCCTGACAAGGTCTCGGGCACGAACACCGCCGGTTGCAGGCCTTGCGACAGGTCGTTGCTCACGCCCTGGGTGATCTGGTGCAGCAACTGCTGTGCGGTGATCACGCCCAGCACATCGTCCAACCCACCGCGGCACACCGGGTAGCGTGAATGCCCGTGCAGCGCGATGATCGCCAGGTTCTGCTTCATTGATGAATCCAGGTTCAGCCAGGCGATGTCGCTGCGTGGGATCATCATTGAGCCCACTTGCCGGTCGTCCAGGCGGAACACATTGCGCACCATCTGGTGCTCATTGGCCTCGATCACGCCAGCGTCCAGGCCTTCTTCCAGGCTGGCATTGATTTCCTCTTCGGTCACCCCGCGGCCGCCGTTGTCTTGCACGCCCATCAGCTTCAGCAGGCCTTCGGTGCAGGCGGTCAACAGGTGCACAAAGGGTTTGGTCAGTCGTGACAGCCACTTCATGGGCCGTGCCACCAGGCGGGCCACGGGCTCCGGGTACATCTGGCCCACGCGTTTGGGCACCAGTTCACCAAAAATGATGGTGATGAACGTGATGATCATCACCACCAGGCCGGTGGCCGTGATGGCGGCAACATTCTCGCTGAGGTGAAACTGGGTCTGCAGCCACACCGACAAGCCGCCGGAAAACGCCGCATCGCCCACGATACCGTTCAGCACCCCTATCGAGGTGATGCCAATTTGCACGGTCGATAAAAACTGGGTGGGGTTGTCATGCAACTCCATGGCCACCTTGGCGCCAGCATCGCCGGTTTCGGCCATCACCTGCAGCCGCGCCTTGCGGCTGGCGGCCAGGGCCATCTCTGACATGGCAAACAAGCCGTTGAGAATCGTCAGAAAAATTAAAAGCGCAACGTCCATGTGGGGCGCCGGGCGTCGCCGGGCCATCAATTTTCACCGCCGAAGCGTAGCAGAATCGGTGCCATGATCTACCTCGTTGGCGATTTGCAAGGCTGTTGTGACCCTCTTGAGCGGTTGCTGGCCACGATTGACTTCTCTCCCTCGCGGGACCGGCTCTACCTTTTGGGTGACCTGGTGAACCGGGGGCCCGACTCATTTGGCGTGCTGAAAAGGCTGCGCAGCCTGGGCGATTCAGCGGTTTGCCTGCTGGGCAACCACGATTTGCACCTGCTGGCCGTGGCGCATGGCGTGCGCAAACCGCACCGAAGCGACACCCTGGACAGCATTTTGTCGGCCCCCGACCGGGATGACTGGCTGAACTGGCTGCGACACCGCCGGATGGCGGTCTGGGAGCACGGCTGGTTGATGGTGCACGCCGGAGTGGTGCCCCAATGGGATGCGGCCCAAACCGTCAGCCTGGCGGGTGAGGTTGAGGCGATGTTGCAAAGCCCCGACGTTGGCGATTTCCTGAACGTCATGTATGGCGCCCAGCCCAACCGCTGGCAAGACGATTTGCAAGGCCCGGATCGGTGGCGTTGCATTGTCAACAGCCTGACGCGCCTGCGCTTTTGCGCCGCCGATGGCACGATGGAATTTGCGACGAAGGACGGCGCAGGCGAGGCGCCACAGGGTTTTTCTCCCTGGTTCAAGCTGCCGGGGCGGCGCACGGCCCATACCCCGGTGGCTTTCGGGCATTGGTCGACCTTGGGTTTGATCAACACCGACATGTTGCTGTCGCTGGACACGGGTTGCGTTTGGGGCGGGCAGTTGAGCGCCGTCCGGATTGACGGGGCCACGCGGGAGTTGATCCAGATTGATTGCCCCCAGTCGCAAAAGCCAGGAAAGTAGGGCTGGCCTTGGATTACAATGCAGCCCTTCCAGGAAGTGTGGCCGAGTGGTTTAAGGCTCTAGTCTTGAAAACTAGCGTAGGGGCGACCTTACCGTGAGTTCGAATCTCACCGCTTCCGCCAAGTCTCTCAGCAGGCTGTTCAGCTTTGCTCCCGTGGCTTGTTGGCGTTTCGTTCAAGAAACGCTTCAATGATCTGTTCCACCGGGTTAACACCTGCCAATTCAGCGATCAGTGCCTGATCTTCAATTGGCATAGGTGTGCTTCGTTGCGCCAGTTGCTCCCCCCGCTATTGAATGGCTTCGTCGATTACAGGCCCCGACCAGGGCCCAGGTGCCGCGCTGAAGATCGCATTGAAGAACTGATCCATCCGCAAGCTTGGGGGCGAGGGCCCAAAGACCTCTTGGCGTCGCTTCAGGGGCTTCATCAGGGATTGGCGGTTCAGGCGCTTTGAATTGCCTCGGCTTCCCTAGGCACCGCAGAGCAGGCGGACGAAAGTTGCATTGTGATCCCTGCCATAAGCTTTGTGTAGCGTGGGGTTGGATGTTGAGCTTCGAGTACGTCTGAGGTGAGTCAGTACTCGACAGCGACTCGGTCTAATGCGCCTTCAATAGCGTTGCCGTGAATCACGATTTAGGCAGCGAACTCTGCTATATCCGCTTTCAATTCCCGGTAAGAATTGTCCATGCTGCGACTGGCCCAGCCAAGATGGTTTCGCGCAATCAGGTGGTGGCCCACCTCCGGCAGCGACGTAGGTTGGGCAGCAGGGGTGTGCCCAGCTACTACACCCATGAACCTGATCGGCTGGTGGTCAGGACGCCACAACGTGCGCCAATCGGTGCGATCTGGCCTCGCTGGACTTGAACTTTATTTGAGAAACGTTTAAGGCAGTGGTGGCGCCCTCACCAAGTCGCAAGATGCGGCGTGCTTTCTCAGGCCCTGCGCTTCGCCTTCGTGACTGCTGCGACACCGCAGAACCCCAGAGCCATCAAAACCCAGGAGCCAGGCTCGGGCAGATTGGTGGCTGGCGTGAAGGCATTGAGGTAGGCGACCTGATCGGCCGCGCCCACCACCAGCACACCAAAGTTCAACGGTGAAGCATTGCTGCTCAGCCATTTGCCTGTGAGCTCCATGGTGTATGTGCCAGCTGCCAGCGCGGTGGTCAAGGTATAGCCTTTGGCAAAATCCACATTGCACCTGCCGCCGGAGTTGCAACTGGCCCTGGTGCCGTTGAAGCTCGGGTCGAGGCTGGCCGTGCCCAGGAGCTGCTGACTTGAGTTCAGCAAGGTGAGGTTGTCAACAGCCAGGCCGTGAGCATACTGATCTAACCAGTGGGTGTTGCCCACTTCGCGCATGTCGATGCGCACTGTCGCGTCGCTGGCCAGCGAAAACGTCAGCTGGCGATCATATTGCTGCGCGTAACTGCGGGCATCGTTGTCCACGAAGGTGGTGAAGGTGGTGACAGTCCCAAGGTCGACCGTGGGTGCTGTGGTGGCCGCCTGTGCCAGCAGTGTCGAGCCAAGGCCCGCGATGACCATGATGGCCGATGACAGTTTCATGTGGTTTCCTCCTGAATGTGCTCCCTTCGAGCTGGGCTTCAAAGGGGATTGAGCCTTATTCTAGTGTGCCCACCAGGGTCACCCAATCCCCGAAGAGAGTGGCGCGAAAACCCTCGGAAGACCTTGTCATGAAAAAATCAAGAAGAGGCGCATGAGCATCGAGCTGGGCCGGGGCAGCCACAGGGTGAGCCGCTCGCAGTTTGAGCGCTGGCTCGACAGCGGCGACGGCGCGCGGCCGCCAGGCCCATGATGCCGCTCAGGCCCAGGCCCAGCATGGCCGTGGTGCTAGCCTCGGGCACTGAAGAGATGGTGTTGCGCGTGAGGGCAAAGATGCCAGCGTCAGACGTGGTCATGGCGCTGCTCACCAAGCTCAGGCCGGCGGCCTGGGTGTAGCGCAGGTGGGCCCAGCCATAGGCGGGGTTCAGCCCTTGGGTGTCGGTGTACGAGAAGCCCAGGTAGATGTCGGGGGCAGTGCCCGTGGACGAGGTCAAGGGATGGACCTGAAAGTATGGATCCTGCTGGGGTTGCTGGAATGAAAAGGCTGTCACTTTCACAAAGGACGGCAGGCTTCCATCGGTCAGGGTGCGGGCCGATATCTCGTCACCCGACTTCACCTGTGCGATGTTCACGCTCTGAACGTAGGTCAGGTAGGACGGCCCTGCGGTGATGTTGGCGTAGCTGCTCTTGCCCGCAGCTACATCCACATACAGGTCGACATAGGGAAAGGGCCAGGAGCCGGTGCCCAGACGGATCGAATACGCCTGCTCGTAGCCGCCGGGCGGAGTACCTCCACCGCTGTAGGTTGGCCCCACTAGCACGTGGTTCTCGATGAGTGTGGCCTGGGCAGCTATGGCCGATGTGGTCAGTGCCACGGCCACGCCAAAGCGGGCCACCTGTTGAACGAAGTGTTGCATGTGTTCTCCCATATGCTGTGAAACGGCAGGGCAGCGAGGCCCTGCTGCGGCATATTGGCATCCGGCAAGTCGGGCAGCTTTGGGGTTTACGCGAGCTTGTAGGGCCTATCCGACGTTGTTCCCGCATGCGCTGCCGGGCTTGATACTGGGCCGTTGAAAAGCCTACCGAATGAAAGGGACTTCCCCGTCCCGAACTATCCGCCAGGTATTGGCGGAAACGGTCTTGAAGGACCAAGATGGGAAGTGCGAAGTCTCCATCAACGGTTCATTCGGAAGGGGAAGTCATGAGCATTATTGCAATCGGCCT
>NZ_JAUSAR010000113.1 GCF_030652515.1 Aquabacterium sp.
GATCGGAGCGCCAGGCACGCCCAGTTGCAGGCGGGCAGCGTCGCTGACCTGGCCCGCGCTGTTGCCAGCCGCGTCCACGATGCTGGCCGTGGACACGAAGTCGGTGTTGTCGGCCGGGGGATTGACCTTCAGGTCCACGAAGCCGGCGGCCAATTGGCCCGCCGTCAAGGTGATCACTTGGGCCACGTTGCCCGAGCCCGTCACGCTCAGGGTGTCGCCCGCGGCGGCACCGGCTGGCAGGGTGACCCGCACGCCGATGGTGTTGTCGGTCAACTCGGCCTTGCTGATGTAGCCGTCGTTGTTGCCATCCGTGGTGATCGCGATGCCCAGGCCGCTGTAGCTGGTCGTGTCGATCTTGGCGCTGTCAGTGCCGGTGGCACCCAGGTTGCCCGCCACATCCTTGACTTGGGCGGTCACCGTCAAGGTGTTGCCGTCGCCTGGGTTGGTCACGCCAGGAATGGCCACAGCGTGGTTGTCGATGTCGGACTGTGTCAGAACGATCGGCGCCTGGCTCACACCGTTGATGTTCACCAGCAAGCTGTCGCCCGCCTTGGCTGAGCCGGGCAGATCGATCTGCACACCGATGGCGCTGCTGGCGCCTTGCTCGGCTTGGTTGATGTAGCCGTCGTTGTTGGCGTCCGTGGTGATGGTCACCTTGGGGGCCGAGATGTCGTCCGTGGCAATGATGGCGTGGTCACTGACCACCGCCGATTGGTTGCCCGCCGCATCGCTCACTTGAGCAGTGGCCACCAGGTCGGTGCCACTGGCCGGAGCCGTCAGGCTGATTTGTACTTGGCCCGCATCGATCTGCGCTTGCGTCAGAACAATCGTTTGCGGCGCGTTGCCCGTGGCGGTGATGTTCAGCGCATCGCCTGCGGCCGCATCGGCTGGCAACTTGACCTGCGCCGTGACCTGGCTGCCGCCCGCCAACTCGGCTTGGTTGATGAAGCCATCGTCGTTCGCATCGGTGCTGAGGGTGATGCTCAGGCCGCTCAGCGTGCTGAGGTCCAGCTTGGCGGCATCGCTGCCGGTGGCGCTGACATTGCCCGCCGAATCTTCGATGTGCGAAGTCACCGTCATCGTCGTGCCGTTGGCCGGGGCGGTGAAGGTCGTGGTGACGAAGCCGCTGGCCTTGTCTTGCGCCGTGATCGTCACGTCCTTGGTCACGCCACCGGAGGTGATCTTGACCACGTCGCCCACGCTCACCTGCGCTGGCGTGAACGCCACCTTGACGTCCACGTCGCCATTCAGCTCGGCCTTGTTGATGAAACCATCGTTGTTGGCATCTTCCGTGATCGTCACGGTGGGTGCGGCGCCGTTGTTGGGCACGCCCGTGTCGATGTTCAGGGGAACAGTGGTTTGCGTGGTGTTGCCTGCAGCGTCGGTCTCGGTGACTTGGGCTTGGCCCGTCGTGCCGTTGGGGATGTCTTGCGTGGGGGTGACCGTCCAGGTGCCGTTGGGCAACACGGTGGTTGTCAGCACTTCATTCGTGCCGGGCATGGTCACCTTGATCTGCGCGCCAGGGTCGCCCGTGCCGCTGATCGTGGGGGTGGCATCGCTGGTGATGCCATCGCCTTTGGTGCCGCTGTCGGAGGCTGGGTCCAGCTGCGCGGTCAGGACTGACGGAGGTGTCGTGTCGATGAGGGCGCTGTCGGTGCCGGTGGCCCCCAGGTTGCCCGCCACGTCCTTGACTTGGGCCGTCACCGTCAAGGTGCTGCCTTCGCCAGGGTTGGTGATGCCGGGCACGGACACGCTGCCCTTGTCGATGTCGGCCTGTGTCAGCACGATCGGGGTTTGGGCGGTGCCATTGGCGCTGACCAGCAGGCTGTCGCCCGCCTTGGCCGTGGCAGGCAGGGCCACCGAGACGTCGATGTTGCCGCTCAGTTCGACCTTGTTGATGTAGCCGTCGTTGTTGCTGTCTTCGCCGATCGTGACCTTGGGCGCCAAGATGTCATCGGTCGCGATGACGGCATGGTCGCTGACGACAGCGGACTGGTTGCCCGCCGCATCGCTCACTTGGGCCGTGACCACCAGATCAGTGCCACTGGCCGGAGCGGCCACGCTCACTTGCACCTGGCCCGCGTCAATGTGCGACTGGGTGAGCGTGATGGTTTGTGGCGCACTGCCCGTGCTGGTGATGGTCAGCAAATCGCCTGCCACCGCGTCAACCGGCAATTTGACCTGCGCACCTGCCGTCTGGGCACCCGCCAGTTCGTTCTGGTTGATGAAGCCATCGTCATTCGCATCGGTGGTGAGGCTGACGCTCAGGCCCGTCAGCGTGCTCAGGTCCAGCTTGGCGGCATCGCTGCCGGTGGCGCTGCGGTTGCCGGCAGCATCCTCGATGTGCGAGCTCACCGTCATCGTCGTGCCATTGGCAGGGGCCGAGAAGGTGGTGCTCACAAAGCCGTTGGCCTTGTCTTGGTCCGTGATGCTCACTTCGTTGGTCACACCACCAGAGGTGACCTTGACCACATCGCCCACGCTCACTTGCGCTGGCGTGAAGGCCACCTTGACGTCCACATTGCCGTTCAGCTCGGCCTTGTTGATGAAACCATCGTTGTTGGCGTCTTCCGTGATCGTCACGGTCGGTGCGGCACCGTTGTTGGGTACGCTCGTGTCAATGCTCAAAGGAACGTTGGTGACAACGGTATTGCCAGCCGTGTCGGTCTCCGTGACCTGCGCCTGGCCCGTTGTCCCGTGAGGAATGTCTTGCTGGGGCGTCACCGTCCAGGTGCCGTCGGTGCCCACCGTCGCGGTCAATTCTTCATTGGTGCCAGGCATGATCACCTTGATCTGTGCGCCAGGCTCGCCAGTTCCGGTGATCGTGGGGGTGGCATCGTTGGTGATGCCATCACCCTTGGTGCCGCTGTCCGAGGCGGGATCCAGTTGAGCCGTCAACACCGACGGGGGCGTGGTGTCGATGCTCAAGGGGACCGTGGTGCTGGTGCTGTTGCCATTCGGGTCAGTGCCGGTGACTTGCACCACCCCACTGGTACCGTCCGGGACGTCCTGGGTTGGCGTCACGCTCCACGTGCCATCGTCCTTGACCGTCGTCGTGAGCTCTTCACCCGTGCCAGGAATGACCACCTTGATGGCCGTGCCGGGGTCGCCCGTGCCACTGATGGTTGGCGTCGCGTCGTTCGTGATGCCATCACCCTTGGTGCCGCTGTCAGAGCCCGGATCGAGCTGGGCCGTCAATGCAGGCCCTTCGTTGTCGATCAGGGTAATTTCATTGGAGGCGTCTGGCTGACCGAGGTCATCGGTGTTCTGGACCGTGCCACTGGTGACATGCGCATTCAGGATGAAGTATTCAAGCGATTCCTTGATGCTGTCATCCTTGGTCGCCACCCGCACCAGAACCTCGGTATCACCAGGCTTGAACGTGAGATCACTGCCCGCCACATAAGCCTCCCACTGGCCCGTGGTGCTGTTGAAATACTCGATCTTCTCTGCCACATCCCAGTCGTTGCCCGACAAAGTGGCCGACGTGGCGGGGTCTACGCCTGGCCTCAGGGACAGCGAGAACGTGATGGCTTCTTTGGACTCCACGCTCAGTTGCACGGCAAACACCGCAGACTGACCTTCAACCACGGGGTCACTTAAAACGCGGAGCACGGGAACAGGCGCGTCCACGGGTGGTACCTCGGCCGCAGGATACAAAGGCTGCTCGACCGATGCAAACGGCACTGTCGGTGCGCCGCGCTCCGTGCTGTATTGGTATTCCTGGGCCGTCACCGACTCGGAAACACGGTCAACGCGCAAGCCCGGCAGCAATCCACCGCTGCCGCCGCCTTGCAAACCAGCCGCGGTGTTGAAATCCAACTCGTCGTTGTTCAGGCCGGTGATGACCTTGTCGGTATCGGCGGCGGCCAGCTTGGCCTTCAGCAATACCGTGGGGCCGTCATCCGAGGTGATTTTGACGATGCCGTCCTGGCTCGTCAGGATCGCTTCGCCGCCCTCGATGTGGTCACCAACCTTGACGGGGACGAGCTTGCCATTGGGCAGGTGATAAAACGCCTTGCCCCAAACAGCGATGACGGTACCGGCGGATTTACTCAGGATCGGCATGACAGGCCCAGTTGAACAGTTGGTAACAGTTCAAGTGTACCGTTCAGTGCCTCGCGCTTAACTGTTTTCAGCCCCCGATATAGGCGGCAGAAGTCACACTTCAGCAGGCTATTTGATTCAATAAGGCTCGTGATTTCCGTGACTTATTTGGCATATTTCATCCCGCGAAGCGCGCACCAAAGCCGACGGGTCAGCCTGGCCCGACAAAAAAAACGACTGGGAGTTCAGCGGCTGGCGAGCGTCAGCACGCGGTCGATGTAGGCGAGGCCGTCAAATGGCAAGCCGGAGCGCTGGGAGTTCCAGACCATCTCCCCCAAGGCTTCCATGACCTCATGATGAGCATCGTGCAAGGAAGCCCGGCGTTGCGCCAGCCGCTGCACGGCCGCGCGGATGCCCGGCGGTTGGTCGATGCTCACCTGCTCGGTGATCGACAAGTGCATGGACAGGTGCAGGAAGGGGTTGGTGCGCCCGCCTTCCACGGCATACACCGCCTTGACCGCCGCCTCGGCATCCGCGAGGTCAGCGTGGTACTCGGGATGCTGGGCCGCCCAGTCGGTGGCCTGCAACTCCAGAGGGGTCAGAACCTGCCCGGCCTCGTGCTTGGCCCAGGCCTCGCAGAAAAAACGCCGAACCTGGTCCTGACTGGGGGCAAACATGGTCGATCAGACCGCCAGCAGATCGACTTCGAACAGCAAGGTTGCATTGGGAGGGATGACGCCGCCAGCGCCACGGGCACCATAGCCCAGCTCGGGCGGGATGACCAAGGTGCGCGTGCCGCCCACCTTCATGCCCTGCACGCCTTCATCCCAGCCACGGATCACATGGCCTGCACCGAGGGGAAACTCGAAGGGATCATTGCGATCCTTGCTGGAGTCGAACTTGGCGCCTTTGACGCCACCTTCGTACAACCAACCGGTGTAGTGCACGGAAACGTAAGTGCCGGCCTGAGCGACGGCGCCCTCGCCTTCAACGGTGTCTTCATATTGCAGGCCGGATGCGGTCGTGGGCATGTCGAGGGTCCTCAGGCTTAAATTGGAAAAACAAACAGGGGCGCCAGTCTACTGCGCTCCCCCGCCTTTTCCAAGGAATGGGCGCTTTCCGTTCAGGTCAGATGGACATCAGTTGCCGCACACCGTCGGCCTCCATGTCCGCTCCCCGGCCACGCTTGATGATCTCGCCGCGCTCCATGACCAGGTACTGGTCAGCCAATTCGGCCGCGAAGTCGTAGAACTGCTCCACCAGCACCACGGCCATCTTCTGGCCGTTCAGCCCCTCATCGGCCAGTTTGCGGATGGCGCGGCCGATGTCCTTGATGATGCTGGGCTGGATGCCTTCGGTGGGCTCGTCCAGGATCAGCAGCTTGGGGCCGGCCGCGAGAGCGCGGGCAATGGCCAATTGTTGTTGCTGGCCGCCCGACAGGTCGCCGCCGCGCCGGTGCAGCATCTGCTTGAGCACCGGGAACAACTCGAACAATTGCTCGGGCAAAGGCGTGCCGCCGGATTTGCTGGCCAGGCCCATCTGCAGGTTTTCTTCGACCGTGAGGCGCCCGAAAATCTCACGGCCTTGGGGCACATAACCCACGCCCAGGCGCACACGCTCGTAAGGTTTCAGCTTGTCGATGGACTGCCCATCCAGCTTGATCGAGCCGGATTTGATGGCAACGACGCCCATCAGGCTTTTGAGCAAGGTGGTTTTGCCGACGCCATTGCGGCCCAACACCACCGTGACCTCGCCCAGCTTGGCCTCGAAACCCAAGCCACGCAGGATATGGGAGCCGCCGTAGTACTGATTGACGGATTCAACGTTCAACATGAATGGTCACCGTCCTAAATAAACTTCGACAACTTTGTCATTGGCCTGCACATCGGCCAAGGTGCCCTCGGCCAGCACCGAACCTTCGTGCAGCACCGTGACCTTCTTCCTGGCGGCGTTCTTGCCTTGCGTGGTCAGCTCATTGATGAACTTCATGTCATGCTCGACCACCACCAGCGAGTGCGAGCCCTCTTCTTCCAGCGACAGGAAAAGCTCGGCCGTGCGTTCGGTTTCTTCGTCGGTCATGCCAGCCACGGGTTCGTCCAGAAGCAGCAGCTTGGGATCCTGCATCAGCAACATGCCGATCTCCAGCCATTGTTTCTGGCCGTGCGACAGCAAACCGGCTGTGCGTTGAGCCTGGTCGCGCAGGTGGATCAGCTTGAGCATCTCGCCAATGCGGTCGAGTTGTTCGCTGTTCAACTTGAAGAACACCGACGAGCGCGCGCGGCGGTCGGCCTTCAGGGCCAGCTCCAGGTTCTCGAACACGCTGAGTTGCTCGAACACCGTGGGCTTTTGGAACTTGCGGCCGATGCCGATGCGGGCGATCTCGTTTTCACGCATGGCCAGCAGGTCGATGGTCGAGCCAAAAAATGCCGAACCGGAATCCGGCTTGGTCTTACCCGTGATCACGTCCATCATCGTGGTCTTGCCTGCGCCATTGGGCCCGATGATGCAGCGCATCTCACCCGCCGCGATGTTCAGGCACAGTTTGTTCAGCGCCCGGAAACCATCGAAGCTGACGGTGATGTCGTCCACGTAAAGGATTGAGCCGTGGGCCAGATCGACCTCATCGGGCACCAGCACGCGGCCATAGCTGGCCTCGCGGCCGCCGGACTCACTCTCCACAGGCCGGCCATGCGCCTTGTTCAGGGCTTGCACCCCGGCTTCCATCAGATCGGGCGTCATGCCTTGGTCTCCGGTGCATTTTTGTTGAACAACTTCTTCAGGCCGCCGACGATGCCTTGTGGCAGCAGCAGGGTCACCAGGATGAACAGCAGGCCCAGGAAGTACAGCCAGAACTCGGGGTAGGCCACGGTCAGCCAGCTCTTGGCACCATTGACGAAGAAGGCGCCAACGATGGGGCCGATCAGCGAGGCACGCCCACCCACTGCGGTCCAGATGGCGATCTCAATGCCCGCCGCGGCTGACATTTCACCCGGGTTGATGATGCCGACCTGGGGAACGTACAAGGCACCGGCGATGCCGCACATCACCGCCGACAAAGTCCAGATGGCCAGCTTGTAGGCCAATGGGTTGTAGCCGCAGAACATGACGCGATTCTCGGCATCGCGGATGGCTTGCAGCACGCGGCCGAACTTGGTGTTCACCAGCCAGCGGGCCATCAGGTAGAAGCCGATCAGCGTCATGCCCGTGAGGATGAACAGCACCATGCGCGTGGAGGGCTGGGCCAGCGGGATGTCGAGGATGCGCTTGAAATCGGTGAAGCCGTTGTTGCCACCAAAGCCGGTTTCGTTGCGGAAGAACAGCAGCATGGCCGCGTAGGTCATGGCCTGGGTGATGATCGAGAAGTACACGCCCTTGATGCGCGAGCGGAAGGCGAAGAAGCCAAAGATGAAGGCCAGAAGACCGGGCACCAGGATCACCAGCAACATCTGGCCGATGAAGGACTCGCTCCAGGCCCAGTGCCAGGGCACTTCCTTCCAGTCCAGAAACACCATGAAGTCGGGCAGATCGCTCTTGTAGCTGCCATCGCGGCCAATCTGGCGCATCAGGTACATGCCCATGGCATAGCCGCCCAGCGCGAAGAACAAACCGTGGCCCAGCGACAGGATGCCGGTGTAGCCCCAGATCAGGTCCATGGCCAAGGCGCAGATGGCGTAGCACATGATCTTGGCGATCAGGCCAACGGCGTAGTCCGACAGGTGGAAGGCGGAATCCACCGGCACCATCAGGTTGAGCAGCGGCACCAGCAGGCAGACCACGATGATGGCCACCATGACGCTGCTCCAGCCTTTGGCGCCCAGAGCGCTGTGAGGCACGGTCACGGCCGGGGCAAGGAGGGATGGTTTCAACACTGCACTCATGCTTCGGCACTCCGGCCCTTCATGGCAAACAAACCTTGGGGACGCTTCTGGATGAAGACGACGATGAACATCAGCACCATGATCTTGGCCAGCACCGCACCGGTCCAGCCTTCCAGCAACTTGTTGAAAATGCCCAGTCCCATGGCGGCATAGACGGTGCCCGCAATCTGACCCACACCGCCCAGCACCACGACCATGAACGAATCCACGATGTAGTTCTGACCGAGATCAGGGCCCACATTGCCGACCTGAGACAAGGCGCAGCCAGCCAGGCCTGCGATGCCCGCACCCAGCGAGAACGCCATGGTGTCGATCCGGGCGGTGTTGACGCCGACGCAGGCGGCCATGGGTCGGTTCTGCGTCACGCTGCGCACAAACAAGCCCATGCGCGTCTTGGCGATCAGCAGGGTCATGCCCAACAGAACCAGGCCCGCGAACGCGATGATGGCCAGGCGGTTGTAAGGCAAGGTCAGGTTGCTGAGGACGTTGAAGCCGCCAGACATCCAGGCCGGGTTCTCGACCTGCACGTTCTGCGCACCAAACAGGCCGCGCACAGCTTGCATCAAGACCAGGCTGATGCCCCAGGTGGCCAGCAGCGTTTCAAGCGGACGGCCGTAGAGGAAGCGGATCACCGTGCGCTCCAGCACCGCCCCGACCAGGGCCGCGGCCAAGAAGGACGCAGGCACGGCCGCGAGGATGTACCAGTCGAAAGCACCGGGCAGGTACTCGCGGAACAGGTTCTGCACCGCATAAGTGGCGTAGGCGCCGATCATCATCAACTCGCCATGGGCCATGTTGATCACGCCCATCAGGCCGTAGGTGATGGCCAGGCCCAGCGCCGCCAGCAGCAGGATGGAGCCCAGGCTGATGCCGGTGAACAGCACGCCAGCGCGGTCACCCCAGGCCAGGCGGCTGGCGATGGAGTCGAGCGACTTCTTCACTTCGATCTTGACTTGCGGATCGGTTTCCACGCCGTCTTGCAGCCGCTCCATCAGCAAGGCTTGGGTCTCCGGGTCGGCGCTGGCGGCCAACTCTTGCGCAGCTTCGATGCGCTTGGCAGCGTCGGTGCCACTCAGCAAGGCCTTGGCGCGCAGGTTCTGCAGTTGGATCTTGAGCTTGGGATCGGCCTCGGCCGCCAGGGCCTGGTCGATCATGGGCAGCTTGGCTTCGTCCACGCTCTGCGCGATGGTCTTGATGGCCTCGGCGCGCACGGCCACGTCGGGCGACAGGAGCTTGCCCACGGCCAGCACGGCCTCCAACTCACCGCTCATGCGGCCGTTGTTGGTGACGTCCTCGGCGTCTTCCGGCAAGGTGGCGGGTTGGCCGGTGGCCGCATCAAGCACCTTGTCGTCTTCAACGATGTAGGCCTTATCACCCGACACCTTGACACTGTCGTTCAAAAGCGCCTGGACCAGGATGGGCAGGCGCGCGTCGTTCTTGGGAATGAGCGTTTGCAAGGCCTGGATGCGAGCATCGTTGTCGCCGGCCGAAACCGCATGAGCTTCCTCGGTGGTCAGTGCGCGGGCCGGGTTTGTCAGGCAAGCGATGGCGACCATCATGGCCAGCCCCAGCATGCGTGCTGCGTCAAATCGTTTCACAGCTTGTTCCAGTCGTTTTTTAAATGAGGTGCGGCCAACAAAAGCGCCCCGTTGGGTGACCCCCCAACGGGGCGAACCGCTCTGCTTCGATAAATCAAGCCGCCTGGGCCACACGGCACCAGGCGGGGCCAAGCATCACTTGGCTTCTGGCTCGTCCTTCTTCACGTCATTGCCGGCGATGTAAGGGCTCCAGGGTTGGGCCTTGACGGGGCCAGGTGTCTTCCAGACCACCTTGAACTGGCCATCGGCCTTGATCTCGCCGATGAACACTGGCTTGTGCAAGTGGTGGTTCTTGACGTCCATCGTGGAGGTGAAGCCACCGGGTGCCTTGAAGGTCTGGCCGGCCATGGCGGCGATCACCTTGTCGGTGTCGGTGCTCTTGGCCTTGGTCACGGCCTGGGCCCACATGTTGATGCCGATGTAAGTGGCTTCCATCGGGTCGTTGGTCAAAGGCTTGTCCTTGTGGCCAGCGATGTTCTTGGCCTTGGCATAGGCGGACCACTTCTTGATGAACTCGGCGTTGGTCGGGTTCTTGATGGACATGAAGTAGTTCCAGGCGGCCAGGTGACCAACCAGGGGCTTGGTGTCCACACCGCGCAATTCTTCTTCACCCACCGAGAAAGCCACGACCGGCACGTCCGAGGCCTTCAGGCCCTGGTTGCCCAGTTCCTTGTAGAAAGGCACGTTCGAGTCGCCATTGATGGTCGAGACCACGGCGGTTTTCTTGCCGGCGGCTGCGAACTTCTTGATGTTGGCGATGATGGTCTGGTAGTCCGAGTGACCGAAGGGGGTGTACTCCTCCATGATGTCCTCGTCCTTCACGCCCTTGGACTTCAGGAAGGCGCGCAGGATCTTGTTCGTGGTGCGGGGGTAGACGTAGTCGGTGCCCAGCAGCACGAAGCGCTTGGCGCTGCCGCCGTCCTTGCTCATCAGGTATTCGACGGCCGGGATGGCTTGCTGGTTGGGCGCGGCGCCCGTGTAGAACACGTTCTTTTCCAGCTCTTCACCTTCGTACTGAACGGGGTAGAACAGCACGCTGTTCAGTTCCTTGAACACCGGCAGCACCGACTTGCGGCTCACCGAAGTCCAGCAGCCGAAGGTCACGGCGACCTTGTCCTGGCTGATCAGTTGCTTGGCCTTTTCAGCGAACAGGGGCCAGTTGGAGGCCGGGTCAACGACCACAGGTTCCAGCTTCTTGCCCAGCAGGCCACCCTTGGCGTTGATTTCATCGATGGCCATCAGGGCCACGTCCTTCAGGACGGTTTCCGAGATGGCCATGGTGCCCGACAGCGAATGCAGAACGCCGACCTTGATCGTGTCGGCGGCATGGGCCAGGGAACCGACGAGCAGGCCAGCCACGCCCAAAGCGACGGCCGTCAGCGATTGGGTGGCATTGCGACGAGAAATGTTCATGGATGAAGCTCCTGGTAGACAACAAGTGGGGGTTGGGAAATCAGTGAACTCAGTGTGCACAGCCGCTTGTTTTCCAGGAATACGCCACATGGCGTATCGGTGGCGTACTTGTGGCTTGTGAGAGACTGACGCCATCGTGCCTCCGCAGTCCCCCTCCATCCACAAAAACCGGCAGACCCTGTCGCTGAGCCTGGACTCACCCTTGATCCAGAGCTGCATGCGGCGCAATGACCCCAACGCGCTGATCCTGGACTACACCCGGGCGATGATGGGATTCCTGCTTTTCAAGCCACAGCCCGCGTCCATGCTGATGATTGGCCTGGGCGGCGGGTCGGTGCCCAAGTATTGCCACCTGCATTTGCCCGGCGCCGACATCACCACCGTCGAGATCAACCCGGATGTGATCGCGCTGCGGGATGAGTTCCTGATCCCGACGGACAACGAGCGCTTTCGGGTGATCTGTGCCGATGGGGCGGCTTTTGTGGCGCAAACCCAGCGACGCTATGACGTGCTGATGGTGGACGGTTTCACGGGCGAAGGCCAGCCCGAGGCCCTGTGCTCGCGCCATTTTTACGACGCCTGCCAGGCCGCGCTGAGCGACGAAGGCATGCTGGTGGTCAACCTGCATGCCGAAATGCCCCGCTGTGGCGAGCTGACCCAACGCATCGAGCGGTGCTTTGGCGGTCACGCGGTGTCGGTGGCCACCGACGATGGCGACAACTGCGTCGTGCTGGCCGGGTTGGGCCCTGCTTTCGCCCGTTGCCGCGTCGCCTTTGAAGAGCGCTGGGCGGCATTGTCCGCAGCGCATCAGCAAACCCTGGGCGCCTGCTCCAGCCGCATTGAGCGTGGCTTGATCAAGCGCTATCCGGCTGTGTGAATCAACCGTCCACCACCAAGGCATCCCCATCCGGCGTGGTGAACAGGACCAGGCCTTTGTCGATGGAAAAGTAGCCGATGTCGTAAGTGCGGCGCAAGCGGCGCTGCGTCTTGCCGAAGGCCAGGTCGACCGCACCCGACACCCCCGCGCCAATCTCGACGCGCGCGTTGCCGAACAAGGCCATCTGCTTTTCCAGATCGTCCTTGCGCACCAGCAACAAGCCCAGGGCCTGCAGCGCCTGAGCCCAGGTGGAGCGCACCCGGTCCAGCACACCCGTCTTGTCGCCCTGCCGGGTCAGGTGCTGAACCAGCTTGCTGAGGTTTTCCTCTTCCTGATTCTGCTTGGCGATCAAGCCCAACACCTCCTGGTATTCGGCCTCCAGTGCCGGATTAACGCCCACCAGCACCTGGGTGACGGTGCTGGCCGAATCGCCCAGCAAGGGTGTGCGGATGAGCATCATGGCGCGGGCAGAACCGCCCACCAGACGCCCGCGCTGGGGCGACTGCGTGCCCACGATGATCTGGTTGCCGGCTTGCAACTGGCTTTGCAACGCCATGCTGTCGATCGCAATGCCGACACCGGCGTCAACGCTGGAATTTTCAATGAACCGGGCCGACACCGAATCGCCTGCGCGCGCACTGGCGTGGGCAATGATGCCGCCGCCCACCCGGATGCTGCCCCCCGCCTCCAGGTGCCCACCATCCACGGTGCCCGTCACAATGATGTCGCCGCTGGCCTGCACTTTCATGCCCGTGAGGACATCGCCTTCAATCTGCACGGTGCCATCGAACGCGATGTTGCCCGAAGCCATGCTGGCGCCATTGAAGAACACCACCTTCTCAACCATGACACCATCGCCCACGCTCACGGGCTGTCCGGTGAACACGGCGCGCAGCAGCCTGGGGTCTTGCGGATCCACCTTGGCGCCGGGCAGTTCGGTCGCGAAAGCCACCGCTTGGCCGCGGACCGGCTCCAACACCTCGGCGCGGATGTTGCGGCCCAGGAAGCCCACGGTTTCAGGGATGATTTTCATCAAGGGCTGATCGGCCTCGACCACGGGGATGTCGCCCAGCTCCCGGAAGTCGATCAGACCGTTCTCGCCCACCTTGGGCCGACGGTCGCGCGTGACATCGACCAACATCTCGAAGCGGGCGGTTTCGCCATTGCGAGCTGGTTTGCCCTGGGCGGCCACCACACGGCCCCCTGCGGGCGAGGCGCACACTTGCTGCAAGGCGGCCTCGTCAACGCCAAACACCACACCTGCCTGAGCGAAGGCCTGCACCATGTCGTTCAGATTCAGCAGGCTGCCCCCCCGCGCTGGCGTCACCGTCACCCAGGCACACATGGCATCGGGCGCGATTTCAAGTTCAAAGCTGGCGTCTCGCCGCTCGGCAACCAACACCTTGAAAGTCTCTTCGCTGGCGCATCGGCTCACCGCTTGTTGCAGTTCGTCGTCCAGCAAAAACCAATGGGCATGCCCGGCTTGGGCAATCAAGTCCTTTGCCGCATCCACACTCAAGGCGGGGCGGTTGGGCATCGGTCGGTGGTGCAACCAAAGCTGCCCGTCGGCCTCGATCAGATCAACACCGGGAAAACCCGACATCTGCAGCCCTTTCCAGTCGGGACAAGGTCCCAGGCCTCAGTACGGATCAGTGTACCGAGCCCACTTAAGCTGGCAATAGCGGAAACACCTTTCTGCGGCCAATTGATCACAACTTGCCTGGGCGCATGCGCGACTCAGCGCATTTTCAGCTGTCCCACCCGGCTCATGGCCAATCCGGCCGCCGCCGTGCGGGTCTCGACCCCCAGCTTGGCGAAAACATGCTCCAGCTGCTTTTTGACGGTGGCCGGGCTGGTGCCCAGGATGTCGCCGATGTCGCGGTTGGTCTTGCCCTTGACCACCCAATAGAGCACCTCGCCCTCCCGGGCGGTGAGCTTGAGTTCCTGGGTCAGCGCTTCGATGGCGGCCTCGTCCGAGGTCTCGCGCATCACCAGCAGCCAGTTGTCGTCGCCCGTGGGTTCGTGCAGCGCAAAACTCAGGCGTCGGCCTGCCTGCTGCACCAGCCAGGGCGGTGGAGGCTTGCCGGTGGCCATGTCGGCCAGGGCGCTGGGCGTGACCTGACGCAGCCAGACCACCAACTCGTCTGGAGCCACCGTCTCGGGCGTCTCGAAATACTGCTGCAGGAGCTTGCGGGCCAAGGGCGTCTGCCACATCACCCGGCCATCCGACAGGCGGACCGTCATGGAGGCGTGGCCAAAGGCATCCAGGGCATTGCGCGCCTGGCGCGCCTGCCGGGCGCTGGCCATGTGCGAGACGATGCGGGCCAGCACTTCCCGGGGCCGGATCGGCTTGGTGACGTAATCCACGCCACCGGCTTCAAAGGCGGCCACCACGTGCTCGGTCTCGGTCAGGCCGGTCATGAAGACGATGGGGATGTGGCTGGTTTCGGGCTGCGCTTTCAGGCGCCGCGCCACCTCGAAGCCATCCATGCCGGGCATCAGGGCATCGAGCAAGATGATGTCGGGCACCGATTGGCTGGCGCGCTGCAGGGCGGCTTCACCATGCGTGGCAACCAGCACGGTGTAGCCCGCCTCGTCCAGCGCGTCGTGCAGCAGGGAGAGGTTGTCGGGCACGTCGTCCACGATGAGCACGACATCGGTACGGCTGCGGTCGAGTCGGTCAAGCATCGGGATCATGGCCGCGATTGTGCATGGAACTGCACCAGGGCCCGCTTGACGGCATCAGCCAGGGCGTCCAGCTGGAACTGCCTGGCCAGGTGGCGCATGTGCTGCACGAATGCTTCGCATTGGGGTTCGGCTGCCGCGATCTGGTCCAGCGTTTTGTGCACACCGCGCACGTAGCCGGCGTCGATCAGCTCTTCGAGGCTTTGCAAGGCCTTGAGCGATGGCAGCACTTGCGTGCCTTCGACCGCCCCTTGCGCGACCATGTCCAGCATGGGTTGCTTGACCGCGGGGCGCTGCGCCTCGATCCACTGCAAGGTCAGGCGCCGCCCCAGCCAGTCCAGCAACTCGCTCATGCGCACGGGCTTGACGATGAAGTCATCGAAAGTGATGCCCACGTCGTTGTCCATGCCCTTGTCAAAGGCATTGGCCGACACGATGGCGATGGGCGCGCGGCTCAAACCTTCTTGCTTGATGGTGCGGATCGTGGTCCAACCGTCGATGCCGGGCATGGCCAGGTCCATCAACACGGCATGGGGCTCTTGCGCCTGGGGGCAGCTGCGCAGCAAAGACAGGCATTCCACGCCCGAGGCCAGCGGGGTCACGTCAAACCCCAGGGGTTCGAGGATGCGCACCAGCAGGCCGCGGTCGGCCTCTTCGTTGTCCACCACCCAGACACGACGGCGATCACCCACATAGCCGGTGCGCACGCCCAAGGGCACCGATCGGTCGGCGTGCGTCAGACGCACCTGAGGCAGGAACAGGCGGATGCGGAAGACCGTGCCCTGCCCTTCCACGCTGCTCACCTTCATCTCGCCGCCCATCAGATCGGTCAGCATTTTGCTGATGGTCAGGCCCAGGCCGGTGCCCGCCACCACCGAGCCCGCCACCGATGAACCACGTGCAAAAGGCTCGAACACCCGCTCCAGCTCGTCGATCGGGATACCCGGCCCCGTGTCGATCACCTCGACCAGGGCGATCTCCCGCGCGTAGCTGACGCGGAATTTCACGCTGCCTTGCGAGGTGAACTTCACCGCGTTGCCCAGCACATTGAAGAGGATCTGGCGCACCCGCCGCTCATCGGCGCGCACCACTTCAGGCAGGGCCGCGTCCAGCTCCACGTCAAAGATCAAGCCTTTGCTCAAGGCTTGTGGCTGCAGCATGCTGATGATCTGCTGCAGGGATTCGAACAGACGCATGGGCTTGACGTCCAGCGTCAGCTTGCCGCTTTCGATGCGGGCGATGTCCAGCGTGCCTTCGATCAATGACAACAGGTGGTCGCCACCGCGCTTGATCACCTCCACGCCGTGCTTGGCGTGCGCGGGCAGGCGCTGGTCTTCGTCCAGCAATTGCGCATAACCCAGGATGCTGTTGAGCGGTGTGCGCAGCTCGTGGCTGATGGTCGAGATGTAGCGGCTCTTGGCCTGGTTGGCCTGCTCGGCGGTTCGCTTGGCCTGCTGCAGTTTTTCATCGGTGCGGCGGTGCAATTCCACCTCGCGCACCAGCAGATGCGTCTGGCGGTTGGACTCTTCTTGCGCCACTTTGCGGCTTTTGTGCGCCAGCACCAGCCACCAGCCCACCACGCCCGAGATCACCAGCAGCACCGCGAAGACCTTGAGGAAACCGCTTTGCAAGGCCTCGATCAAGCCCACCGTGGCCGGTTGGTCCAAGGCGCGCAATTCGTGGTTGAAGATCAGGGCGAACAGCAGCGCCAGTGTCGGCACCAATGCGCCCATCAACAGCATGAAATGGCCCAGCTCGGTGTCCAGGTGGCGCCAGACGAAGGGCGGCAACAGCTTTTGCCCCACCGCCCGCCACTGCACCGACCAGCGCGCCTCGGGCTTGCACAGGTCGTGGCAGCGCGCGTCCAGCGAGCAGCACAATGAGCAGATGAAGCCCTGGTAGGCCGGGCAATGGGCCATGTCTTCGCCTTCGTACTCGCGCTCGCACACGGTGCAGCGGTAAACGCCTTTCATGCCTTGCCGGGATGGGCAGGTGTCGCAACTGGGGGCCTTGGGCTCGGCCTGGCGGGCGATGTAATAGCGGCCCTGGGTGAACCAGGCGATCAGCGGTGAAGTGATCAAGGCCGTGACCAGCGCGATCAGTGCGGAAAACGCCTGCGCCATCGGCCCCAACCACCCCAGGTAGGCCGTCACCGACAGGATCGAGGCCGCGCTCATGGCGCCCACACCCACCGGGTTCACGTCGTACAAATAAGCGCGCTTGAACTCGATGCCTTTGGGCGACCAGCCCATGGGTTTGTTGATGACCAGGTCGGCCACCACCGCCATCATCCACGCGATGGCGACGTTGGAGTACAGGCCCAGCACACGGCCCAGGGCCTGGAACACGTTCAACTCCATCAGCATCAAGGCAATCATGATGTTGAACACCACCCACACCACGCGCCCGGGGTGGCTGTGCGTGATGCGCGCGAAAAAGTTGGACCAGGCCAGCGAGCCCGCGTAGGCATTGGTGACGTTGATCTTGAGCTGCGAGATGACCACGAACAGGCAGGTGGCCGCGACCGCCCAGCTCAGGTTCGAGAACATGGTCTCGTACGCCAGGAGGTACATCTGGTTGGGATCGACCGCGCGGTCGGCGGGCACCGACAGGCTCAGCGCCAGGTAGGCCAGCACCGTGCCGCCCAGCATCTTGAGCACGCCCGGGATCACCCAGCCCGGCCCACCCATGAACACGTTGAACCACCAGCGGGCCTTGTGTTTGGGCTGCTGCTCGGGCATGAAGCGCAGGTAGTCGGCCTGCTCGCCCATCTGCGTGATCAGGGCCACGCCCACCGTCATGGCCGCGCCAAAAGACATCAGGTTGAAACCGGGGGCCTGCCCTTGCGCACCGCCATAGCCCACCAGGTCGCTCAACACATGCGGGTTCGCCTTGAACACATAGATGTAGGGCAGCACCAGCATCACCAGCCAGATCGGTTGCGTCCACACCTGCAACCGGCTGATGACGGTGACCCCGTGCGTGACCAGCGGCACGACCACCACCGCGCAGATCAGGTAGCCCCAGGCGGGCGGGATGTCGAAGGCCAGCTCCAGCGCGTAGGCCATGATGGCAGCCTCCAGCGCGAAGAAGATGAAGGTGAAGGTGGCGTAAATCAGCGAGGTGATGGTGGAGCCGATGTAGCCAAAGCCCGCCCCGCGCGTCAACAGATCCATGTCCACGCCATGGCGCGCCGCGTACACGCTGATCGGCCAACCGGCCAGCAAGATGATCAAACCCGTGGCCAGGATGGCCCACAAGGCGTTGATGAAACCGTGCTCCACCATCAAGGTGGCACCCACCGCTTCCAGCACCAGAAACGACGCCGCGCCGAAGGCCGTGTTGGCCACGCGCCATTCGCTCCATTTCCGGAAAGACCGGGGGGTGAAGCGCAGGGCGTAGTCTTCCAGCGTCTCGCTGCCGACCCAGGTGTTGTAGTCGCGCCGCACCTTGACCACGCGCTGCAGGGCCTGGTCTCCCAGCAAATCGGCGGAAGACTCGCCTTCGGCGGCGGGCGGGCCATCAATACGCCGTTCGGCGGCTGGACTCATTTGGCGTGTGTCTTGCATAGTGGGTACTTCATCAACGGCCGTTGCCGCAATTTCGGTGCCGAGAACAACAATGGAACTGACCCCACGAGAGAAAGACAAGCTGCTGATCTTCACGGCCGCCCTGCTGGCCGAGCGCCGGAAGGCACGGGGACTGAAGCTGAATTACCCGGAAGCCGTGGCCCTGATCACCGCCGCCATCATGGAAGGCGCCCGCGATGGCAAAACCGTGGCCGCCTTGATGAGCGAAGGCAAAACTGTGTTGAGCCGTCACGACGTGATGGATGGCGTGGCCGACATGGTGCCTGAAATCCAGGTGGAAGCGACCTTCCCGGATGGCACCAAATTGGTGACCGTGCACCAACCCATTGCTTGAGATCATTCAATCAGCCCTGAATTGCACCAATAAAGTGCAATCAAACCCATCCACGTCCCAGCCTGGATTCAAGAACATGCCGAAAATCTCTTTCCGTCGCACCATTCTGGTCTGCGCTCCCTGGGCCACCGGCCTGGCTGTGGCCACCTTGACCTCCGTGGCGCAAGCCCACGTGGGTGCCGATGGCCTGGCCCACCACCACGGTGCCTTTGACAGCTTCACGGCGGGCGCCGCCCACCCCTTGACGGGATTGGACCACCTGGCCGCCATGGTCAGCGTGGGCTTGTGGAGTGCCTTGAGCCTGGGGGGGCAATCGACCTCATCCGCCAGCGCCAAGCGCCTTCTCTCCGCACCGCTGGCGTTTGCGGCCACCTTGCTGATCGGCGCCTTGATGGCGCTCAATGGCGTCACCCTGCCCGGCGTTGAACCCATGATCGCGGCCTCGCTGCTGGCCCTGGGGCTGCTGGTGGCCACGCGCACTGCATTGCCGACCGGCGTGGGCGCTGCCCTGGTGGCCGGTTTTGCCCTCTTCCACGGATTGGCGCATGGCCAGGAGCTGGGCGGCCACGCCAGCGCCGCACTCACCGGCATGGTCTTGAGCACCATGGCCCTGCACACGGTCGGCATCGGCTTCGGGCTGGCTTTGGGCCAACAACGCAGCCGCTGGCTGCCGCGCATCGCAGGCGTCGGTGTCGCCGCCTTGGGCCTTGGACTCTTGAGCCCCGCCATCGCTGGCGTGTTCTGAGGAGCGCCACCATGATCCCTGGCGAACTGCTCACCGATGGCCCCGACCATCCCATCAACCCCGGCCGCCGCACCATCACCCTGGTCGTTGAGAACGCGGGCGACCGCCCCATCCAGGTCGGCTCGCACTACCACTTTGCCGAGACCAATGGCGCCCTGAGCTTTGACCGCCAAGCCGCGCACGGCATGCGCCTGAACATCGCCTCCGGCACCGCCGTGCGCTTCGAGCCCGGCCAGCAGCGCACCGTCGAACTGGTCGACTACGCTGGCGAGCGCATCGTCTACGGATTCCGCGGCCTGGTTCAAGGCCCGCTCTGACCACCATTTGCCAAGGAAACCACCCAGATGGCCACCATCCAACGGCGTGCCTACGCTGAAATGTTCGGCCCCACCGTGGGCGACCGCCTGCGCCTGGCCGACACCAACCTCATCATCGAAGTCGAGCAAGACCTGACCTTGGCAGCTGGAGGCTATGGCGAAGAAGTCAAGTTCGGCGGCGGCAAAACCATCCGCGATGGCATGGGCCAAAGCCAACGCATCAATGGCCCTGGCGCCATGGAGGCGGCCGATTGCGTGCTGACCAATGCCCTGATCGTGGACCACTGGGGCATCGTCAAGGCCGACATCGGCATCAAGGCCAGCCGCATTTTCAAGATTGGCAAAGCGGGCAACCCCGACGTGCAACCTGGCGTGGACATCGTCATTGGCCCCGGCACCGAGATCATCGCGGCCGAAGGCATGATCGTGACGGCTGGCGGCATCGACACCCACATCCATTTCATCTGCCCGCAGCAGATCGAGGAAGCGCTCAACAGCGGCGTGACCAGCATGCTCGGTGGCGGCACCGGCCCGGCCACGGGCACCTTCGCCACCACCTGCACGCCTGGGCCGGACAACATCTCGCGCATGCTGCAAGCGGCCGAGGCTTTCCCGATGAACCTGGGCTTTCTGGGCAAGGGCAACGCCAGCCGCCCCGAGGCCTTGCGCCAGCAGGTCGAGGCTGGCGTGATCGGCCTGAAGCTGCACGAAGACTGGGGCACCACGCCCTCGGCCATCGACTGCTGCCTGAGCGTGGCCGAAGAGACCGACACCCAGGTCTCGATCCACAGCGACACGCTGAACGAGTCGGGCTTCGTTGAAAACACCATCGCGGCCACCAAGGACCGCACCTTGTGCGCCTTCCACACCGAAGGTGCTGGCGGCGGCCACGCGCCCGACATCATGCGCGTGGTGGGCGAGGCCAACTTCCTGCCCTCGTCAACCAACCCGACCATGCCCTACACGGTCAACACCATCGACGAGCACCTGGACATGCTCATGGTGTGCCACCACCTGGACGCGTCCATCGCGGAAGACCTGGCCTTCGCCGAAAGCCGCATCCGCCGCGAAACCATCGCCGCCGAAGACATCCTGCACGACCTGGGCGCCATCAGCATGTTCAGCTCTGACTCGCAGGCCATGGGCCGTGTGGGCGAAGTCATCATGCGCACCTGGCAGACGGCGCACAAGATGAAGTCGCAACGCGGCGCCCTGCCCGGCGATTCCGATCGCAATGACAACACGCGGGTGAAACGCTACGTGGCCAAGTACACGATCAACCCAGCTTTGTCGCATGGCATCGCGCACGAAGTGGGCAGCATCGAAGTGGGCAAGTGGGCCGATCTGGTGGTGTGGAAGCCCGGGTTCTTCGGCATCAAGCCCAGCCTGATCCTCAAGGGCGGTTTCATCGCTTCAGCGGCCATGGGCGATCCCAACGCCTCCATCCCCACGCCGCAGCCGGTGCACTACCGGCCCATGTTCGGCGCCTTTGGTGGCGCGCTGGCGCGGGGCTCGCTGACCTTCATGAGCCAGGCTGCCATCAATGCGGGCATGCCCGAGCAATATGGTTTGAAGAAGCAAGCCGTGGGCGTGCGGGGCAACCGCAGCGTCAAGAAGGCCGACATGATCCACAACCACTATCTTCCGGTGATGGAGATCGACGCGCAAACCTACCAGGTGCGCGCAGATGGGCAGTTGTTGACCTGCGAACCGGCCACCGTGTTGCCGATGGCGCAGCGGTACTTCTTGTTCTGACTCAGACCACCCGCGATTGGCGAGCGCGAGCACGCCAGGCCACCATGCCCAGGCCCGCGGCCACCAACAGGTAGGCCGAGGGTTCTGGCACATTGCCGGAGTTCAGAGACACCTGGCTGTTCGACGTCAGGGTGACCCCAAGGTTCTGGTATTCGTTGCTGTAGTTCACGTAAGCGATCCTGGCCGTGTCAGTGTAAGAGTTCGACGCCGTCGACGCATTGGCACTGATGCCTTTGTAGTAGCTCGCGATGCCTGAGTAAGGTGATGAGGTTTGGTAGTTGTCCCGCCTCACTTCCACGTAGGCAGCAGACGAGGCCGAGCAAGTGAGTTGTGACTCGGTGCAGTTGACTTGCGCCGACAATTCGATGTCAGCTGAAATCAGCAACATGGTGTTGGGTGCCAGCCGGATGTTGCCGTTGTAGACGTTGGGGCGGACCATCGCCCACGCGCCATCTTCGATCGTTCCACTCCCCGACACCGAGGTTTGAAGCGACGTTGCCGTCGTCTGTGCAAGGTAGCCCGCCCCACTCACCGAAGTGTTGGCCAAAAAGGCGTTGCTTGACTGGCCATCCCTGGTGGCGTAGTACTGGCTATACAGCACGCGGGTCGACCCCCCGCTCGCCAACACCTCAAACGAGGCGGCCACGCCATCGCCTGGCGTGAGGTCAACGGCTGCCAAGGACAGGTTCGTGAACCGCGAGTAAGCTGTTCCGGTATTGGCATGCACCGCACCCGCCAGCATCGCAAACGTCAGCGCGGACATCTTCAAGCATTGAACTTTTTTCATGAGTTTCTCCCAGTGATTGGTTGATTTGGAAATGGCCACTGCAATATATCGCGCAACTGCGGGCTCATCGGATTCCTCAAGGCCGCCCAAGCAAACCGGGCAGCCGCCTCGCTGGCCCACGACCTGTTCCTGTTCGGCTTCGCGGCCACGGTGTTCATGCTGACGGAAAGCCAAGCACCTAAGCAATGGCGGCAGCGCATCCCAGGAGTGCAGGTCGTGGGCGTGTCCAACCCAGCCACCTGGTGCAGCACCATGTCCTTTTCTGAGGGGAAGGAAGCTGCGGCTCATTGTGGTCAAGGCCGTGGTTGCGGGTCAATGCCGAACCATGGCGAAGTCCCTCGCTCGAACAGGTTCGTTAACTCCAGCGCATTGAAGGTCGCCGCGCCCAGGGCGGTGTTATCAAAAATACACCAGACCGACTCAAAGCTCAGGGCATCCTCGTGCAGCCGGTGAGCCAGGGCTTGCAGATAGCCCGCGTCGTAGTTGTCGTAGTAGATGCGAGGCGAACCATGCAAGCGGTAATAGGCGATCCGGGAAGCAACATCACCACCGGCCAAAGGCCAAGCTGCGCCAGCGCAAGGCGCCGGATCGGCCAAGACCCGATCGATGCGATGCCGCGCCAGCAACGCTGAGCCTTGTTCACCGAACCAGCTCGCATGCCGGGGCTCGATCACCACGTGTCCCTCATGCCGTGCGCGCAGCATGGCGAAGAACACATCGGCCCGGTTTGGATCGAGTGCCAGACTCGGCGGCAACTGGACCAAGAGACAGCCCAGCTTATGGCCCAATTGCCCGACTTCCAGCAAAAAGGCACCGAGCAAATCCTGGCAATCCACCAGACGGCGCTCGTGCGTGATGGCTTTGGGCACCTTGACCGAAAACCGAAAATCTGACGGCACGCTGGCCGCCCACCGCGCGTACGTGGCAGGCTTGTGGGGCCGATAAAAGCTGGAGTTGATCTCGACGCCTGAGAAACGGCTGGCATAGCGCTCAAGGTGGCTGCCCTCCGGCGCGAACAATCCCTGCGCCTCCTTGGGCAAGGCCCAGCCCGCACAGCAGATGCGGTACGCGCTCATGTCAAAGCCCGTCACCCGGCGGAAACACGATGAGGTGATCCATCTCCAGGCGCACGCCGATGGATTCGTCGAGCGCATGGTCATGGTGTGAAGGCACCATCGACAGCACCCTGGCGCCACTGGGCAGCTCCAGTGTGTAGAGGATCTCGGCCCCCCGGAAAGCCTTGTGTTTCACCAAAGCCCGCACCGTGCTGGCATCGTCGTGGACTACGTCATCGGGCCGCAACAACACCTCCACCGGACTGTCGGGTGCGCACGGCGCCAGGTCATTGGCGTAGCAAATGGGCCCGGGTGAGATCACATCGCCCAGTTCAATGCCCAAGCATTGCGCATCGCGCACCCGGCCCGACACGAACACCCCCTGCCCGATGAAGTCGGCAACGAAACGACTGCGGGGCCGGTGGTACAGGTTGTAAGCCGTGTCGATTTGCTGGATGCGCCCGTGATCCATCACCACGATCTGATCGGCCATGGCAAATGCCTCGTTCTGATCATGCGTGACGAACACCGCTGTGGTGCCCGTCGCTTTCAGCACACCACGCACCTCGGCGGCCAGTTGCTCACGCAAGGCCACGTCCAGGTTGGAAAAAGGCTCGTCCAGCAACAGCAAGCGTGGCCGAGGCGCCAAGGCCCGGGCCAAAGCCACCCGCTGCTGCTGCCCCCCGGACAGCTCATGCGGAAAGCGTTTGGCGGCCGAGGCCAGGCCCACCGTGTCCAGCCATTGCCGCGCCGTTTGAAGTGTTTCCGCCCCGCCCTTCAAGCCAAAGGCCACATTGCGTTCAACGCTCAGGTGAGGAAACAGGGCGTAGTCCTGGAACACCATGCCGATGCGCCTGCGCTCAGGGGGCACATGCCGCCCCTGCCCGCTGACCACGTCGCCCTCCATGCTGATCGACCCCGCCGTCAGGCGCTCGAAGCCGCCCACACACCGCAGCACCGTGGTCTTGCCGCAGCCTGAGGGGCCCAGCAAACAGCAGATGTCTCCTGCAGCGACCGACAGGCTCAACTGCTCAACGGTGGGCTGGCCCTCATAGGCGTGGTGGATGCCGTGCAACGCCAGCGATGGATGGGGTGTTGAATGAGTCATACAGGGCGGCACCTTACACTAGCCCGCATCCATGATGTCCTCCTACCCCCACCGCATTCGGCCCAGTGGGCTGACCCTGTTCGCGCTGCTCATCGCCGTCGTCATGGTCATCCCCCTGCTGTCCGTGGCCACCAATGTGTTCAACGCAGGCACATCCGATACCTGGGCCCACCTGATGGCCACGGTGATGCCGGACTACATCACCACCACCGTGGTGTTGTGCCTGGGCGTGGGCATCGGCACGGCGCTGGTGGGCGTGGGCGCGGCCTGGCTGGTCACGCATTGCGAGTTTCCGGGGCGCCGTGTTTTTGAATGGGCCCTGGTGCTGCCGCTGGCCATGCCCGCCTATGTGATGGCCTATGCCTACACGGATGTCCTCCAGTTTTCAGGCCCCGTTCAAACCTGGCTTCGGGCCAGCTTCAACTTGACCCGTGCCGACTACTGGTTCCCCGACGTTCGCACCCTGGCCGGGGCCATCTTCATGTTCATCGGGGTGCTGTACCCCTATGTGTACATGCTGACCCGCACCGCTTTTCTGGAAAGAGGCGGCGCCGTGACCGAAGCCGCCCGGTCTCTGGGCTTGAGCCCGTGGCAGAGCTTTGTCAGGGTTTCGCTGCCCATCGCCCGCCCCGCCATCGCCGCCGGCATGGCCCTGGCTTTGATGGAAACATTGGCCGACTACGGCGCGGTCTCTTACTTTGCCGTTCAAACCTTCACCACAGGCATCTACCGAGCCTGGTTCTCGTTGGGCGACCGTGTGGCCGCCGCCCAATTGGCCATGTGCCTGTTGGGCTTTGTGCTGGTGGTCTTGAGCATCGAGCAAAGCTCACGGGGACGGGCCCGCTTCCACGGCACCGGCTTGCGCAAGCCCTCGCGAGCTCACCGGCTGCGCAAGTGGCCGTCGGGCCTGGCGGTGGTGGCTTGCCTGATCCCCATCCTGATCGGCTTCGTGCTGCCAGGCGGCGTGATGCTGCACATGGCCCTGACCGACGGCGATGCCCAGTTCGGCACACGCTTCCTCACCCTGGCACGCAACAGTTTTCTGGTCTCGGCCATGACCGCCGTGCTGGCGGTGGCGCTGGCCCTCATCGTGGCTTATGCAAGGCGCCTGCACCCCACGCCCTGGACGAGCATGGCCCACCGAGCCATAGGCATGGGCTATGCCCTGCCGGGCTCCGTGATCGCCGTCGGCGTTTTGATCCCTGTCACCCAACTGGACAATGCCCTGGTATCGGCCTTGAAGGCTCACTTCGGGTGGCAAGGCGGCTTGATCCTCACCGGCGGCATTGCCGCCCTGGTGTACGCCTGCCTGGTTCGCTTTTTGACCGCCGCCCTGCAAAACGTGGACGCAGCCTTGCACCGGGTCACGCCCCACATGGACGACGCGGCGCGCAGCCTGGGGTTGTCCTCAGGCAAGACCTTGCTCAGGGTGCACCTGCCACTGCTTCGCCGAGGCCTGCTGACCGCGGGGCTGCTCGTGTTCATCGATGTGATGAAAGAGCTGCCCGCCACGCTGGTCATGCGGCCGTTCAATTTCGACACCCTGGCCACGCAGGTCTACACCCTGGCCTCGGACGAGCGATTGAGCGAAGCCTCGACCGCCGCCCTGGCCATCGTGGCGGTGGGCCTGGTGCCGCTCATCATTTTGTGTCGGCAGATTGCCGCCGAGCGGCAAGCTTGATTCAGCGCCAGCCAGCGCGGTCGAACACCTTCTGAGCCAGCACCGCGTTGGCGCCCAGTTGGCCCACGGGCAGCGCATCAGCTTTGAAAGCGCCCAAGGATTCCAGCGCCGGGTTCTTGACCTTGGCCGAGCTCACCACGGGCCACTCGTTGTTGCCATCGGCAAAGTAAGCCTGGGCCTCATCGCTGCTCAGGTACTCCAGAAAACGGATGGCCGCGTCGCGGTTCGGTGCGGTCTTGATCACGCCAGCGCCAGACACGTTGATGTGCGTGCCCCAGGACTTCTGGTTGGGCCAAGCCACGCCCAGCTCCTTGACCACCTGAAGGTCTTCGGGCTTGCTGGAGCGCATGAGCCGCGCCAGGTAGTAGCTGTTTGAAATGGCCACGCCGCATTCGCCAGACGCCACCGCCTTGATCTGGTCGGTGTCTCCGCCCTTGGGCGAGCGGGCAAAATTGGCCACCAGGCCCTTGGCCCACGCTTCCGTCTTGGCCTCGCCCAGGTGAGCGATCATGGCGCCCCCGAGCGACAGGTTGTAGGGATGCGAGCCGGATCGCACGCAAACTTGCCCCTTCAAACGCGGCAAGGCCAAGTCTTCATAGGTCTGAACCATGTCAGCCTTGACGGTGGCCTTGTTGTAGACAACCAGGCGGGCCCGGGTTGAAAACGCCACCCAGGTGGGCGTGCGCAAAGCGGCTGGGATGCGGGCTTCCAACACCTTGGATTGCCAGGGTTGAAACAACCCGGCCTTGTCGGCGACTTCAAGGCGCGAAGCGTCCACGGTGATCAGCAGATCGGCCGGGCCATTGGCGCCTTCGTTTTTGATCCGCTCCAGCAACTCGTCTTCCTTGCCATCCAGGCGGTTGATCTTGATGCCGGTCTGCTTGGTGAAGTTGGCGTACATCGCCTCGTCGGTTTGATAGTGGCGCGCCGAGTAGATGTTGAGCACGCCGCCCGATTGAGCATGAGCACTGACCAGGGCAGCACCCGCAAGCACGCCGGTTAAAACGGATTTGACGAAGTTATTCATGAGCTTTGAGGCCGGTTGGCGTCCAATTTGTTCTTCAAAAATAATAACAGCAATGATTCTTATTTGAGGAACATGGGTGTCACGTTTTTTGCTTACCATTGAGCCCATGCTGACCGTCAACAAACTCCTCCCCCAAGGCCAAGGCCTGGCCAACGCGCTGCTCAAGCGCGCCCACACCGTTGAACTCGACTGGGACGTGCGCCAGAAAAGCCGCTTCGACGCCACCGACAGCGGCGGCCGCCAACTGGGCATCTTTCTGAGCCGTGGCACCGCCGTGCGGGGTGGCGATGTGCTGGTGGCCGAAGACGGCTCGCTGATCCGCGTCACCGCCAAACCCCAGCCCGTGCTGGTGATCACGCCCTGCGCCGAACATGGCAAGGCTTTCGACCTGACCCGTGCCGCCTACCACCTGGGCAACCGCCATGTGCAGATCGAGCTGCAACCTGATCACCTGAAGATCGAACCCGACCACGTGCTGGCCGACATGCTGCGTGCCATGCACTTGACGGTGGTCGAAGCCCAGGCCGCGTTTGAGCCCGAAGGTGGCGCCTATGCTGCAGGCGGCGCTCATGCACATGCTCATCATGACCATGGCCACGATCACCATGACCACGGCCATGCCGCGCCTGCCACACCGGCACGCGGCAAGCCCATCGGCATTGCCGTGACGGCCGCTGCCAAGCCTCATGTGCACGGGCCGGGCTGCAACCACGGCCACGACCACTGATGTCTCGCGTGCTGGGCGCCGCCGTGCCCCTCAGCGCCGCTGCTCGTCTGCAGTTGATGTGGCTGGCTTCACCGGCTTTGCCGGTGGGGGGCTTCAGCTACTCCGAAGGCCTGGAAGCCGCCGTTGAATCAGGCTTGGTCACCAACGAGGCCACTGCCGGTGCCTGGCTGCGCGACCAGCTGTACCTGAGCCTGGCCCGTTCAGACATGGCCGTGGTGGCCAAGGCCCTGCCCGCCTGGCAGCGCCACGACCTGGCCCGCATCACCGAGCTGAACGACTGGATCGTGCACACCCGCGAGACCACCGAGTTCAAATTGCAGGCCGAGCAGATGGGCCGCTCGCTGGTGGAATGGGTGCGCAACCGTGGCGCCTCGGTGGCCCCGAACGACCCACGCCTGGCTCAGTGTGCAGCCTTGAAGCCCGCGCCCACCTGGCCCGTGGCCTTTGCCCTGGCCGTGGCCCAGTGCCTGCCCGACAACCCGGCCAGCACCGCGCCGCACGCCAACACGGTGAAAGACACCCTGTTGAGCTTCGCCTTCGGTTGGGCCGAAAACATGGTGCAAGCGGCCATCAAATCCGTGCCCCTGGGCCAAAGCGCGGGCCAGCGCATCCTGCAAAGCCTGATCGACGACCTCCCCGCCGCCATTGACCACGCCTGCGCCCTGCCCGACAGCCAGCGCCAGGCCTTCACGCCCATGCTGGCCATCTTGAGCAGCCAGCACGAAACCCAATACTCACGCCTCTTCCGATCATGAGCAATCTGCACAACATCCCCAACCGCACCAAGAAACTGCCCCCCCTGCGCGTCGGCGTGGGCGGCCCGGTCGGCTCCGGCAAGACCACCCTGGTCGAAATGCTCTGCAAAGGCATGCGCGACACCTACGACCTGGTCGTCGTCACCAACGACATCTACACCAAGGAAGACCAGCGCCTGCTGACCGTGGCCGGCGCGCTGGAGCCCGACCGCATCATGGGCGTGGAAACCGGCGGCTGCCCGCACACCGCCATCCGCGAAGACGCCTCCATCAACCTGGAGGCGGTGGACCGCATGCTGGCCAAGTACCCCAATGCCGACATCGTGTTCATCGAATCGGGTGGCGACAACCTGGCCGCGACCTTCAGCCCCGAGCTGAGCGACCTGACGATTTACGTGATCGACGTGGCGGCTGGCGAGAAGATCCCACGCAAGGGCGGGCCCGGCATCACCAAAAGCGATCTGTTCGTGATCAACAAGACCGACCTGGCGCCCCATGTGGGGGCCAATCTGGACGTGATGGAGGCCGACACGAAGCGCATGCGCCCCACGCGGCCGTTCGTGATGAGCAATCTGAAGACCAAGGCGGGCCTGGACGAGGTGATCGCCTTCATCGAAACCAAGGGTTTGCTCAAGAGCTGATGGTGGCCCCAGCAGGAATCGAACCTGCATCTGCCCCTTAGGAGGGGGCTGTTCTATCCATTGAACCATGGAGCCAGACCGGACGTGATTGTGCCTCAGGTCTGGCTTGCTTTTGGAATGAGGCTTGGGGCGTCGCCTTCGTCTTTCAAGGCCACGCCCGACAGGCGCAAGCGCCGCGATTCGCGCAACAGTTGCAGCAGTTTGCCCGCGGCCTGGTCGCAGGGCAGCCCTTCCGGACGCACGTTCGAGATGCAATTGCGATTGGCATCGGTCAAGCCCATGCGCGGCATCCAGGTGAGGTACAGGCCCATGCTGTCGGGTGAGCTCAGGCCCGGGCGCTCGCCAATCAGGATGACCGCCAGGCGTGCATCCAGCAGCTCGCCCACTTCGTCTTGAACGGCGACCCGGCCCTGCTCAACGATGGTCAATGGTGCGATCGCCCACCCTTCGGCCCGCAAAACAGGCAGCACGTTTTGCAGCAAAGACGGTGCATGCTTGCCCACGGCCACGGCCGACAAACCGTCTGCGACCACGAAGGCGATGTCGTGCTGGCGGGCGTCTGCTTCTGATGACCCAAAAGCAAGGCCAGCCACCCTGCTCAGCAAGGCCTGGCGCGATGGCGCATCCAACCTTCGCCCCAGGTCAGGCCGCTTCAGATACGTGTCCCTGTCGATGGCGGCGCTGTGCAAGACCAGCGTTTCCTGGCCCAGTGCTGTCAACGCGGCTTGAAGCGCTGTCACGTCCAGCGCCAGGTGCACGGCATCGCGCGCCTTCGCGTGCGCCAGTTGAAACGCCAGGTGCGGCTCGGTCGGCAAACTCACACCGGATCGGCCCAGGGCGATGCGCGCCTGCGTGAACTGGCGCAGCGCCAGCCAGGGGTTGGTGGTGACGGGGGACTGGCTCATGGCGCACCCAGCAAGGCATGCTGAAAACCAGGCGGCAAGCCATCCAGCAGCCGAAACCCCGCGCCCTCGCCTTGCATGATCTGCATCCTTTGCAGCCACGCCTCGAACTCGGGCGCCGCCCGCAGTCCCAGCACCCGTCGCACATACAGCGCATCGTGGAACGAGGTGCTCTGGTAGTTGAGCATGATGTCGTCCGAGCCGGGCACGCCCATCACGAAGGTGCAGCCCGCCGTGGCCAGCACCGTGAGCAGCACGTCCATGTCATCCTGGTCGGCTTCGGCGTGGTTGGTATAGCAAACGTCGCAGCCCATGGGCAAGCCCAACAGCTTGCCGCAAAAATGGTCTTCCAAGCCTGCACGGATGATCTGCTTGCCGTCGTACAGATACTCGGGCCCAATGAAGCCGACCACGGTGTTCACCAGCAGCGGCTTGAAATGCCGCGCCACCGCATAGGCCCGCGCCTCGCAAGTTTGCTGGTCCACGCCGTGGTGGGCATTGGCCGACAAGGCACTGCCCTGTCCCGTTTCGAAATACATGACGTTGTCGCCCACCGTGCCGCGCTTCAAGGACAAAGCCGCCTCGCGCGCCTGCCCCAGCAAGGACAGGTCGATGCCAAAGCTGCGGTTGGTGGCTTCGGTGCCACCAATGGACTGGAACACCAGGTCCACCGGCGCACCACGCGCCACCGCGGCCAGGGTGTTGGTGACGTGCGTGAGCACGCAGGACTGGGTCGGGATGGCGTATTGCTCGATCAGCTCGGCCATCATCGTCACCAGCTTGATGACTTGCGGGACGTTGTCGGTGGCGGGGTTGATGCCGATGACCGCATCGCCGCTGCCATACAGCAAGCCATCGATCAGGCTGGCCGCGATGCCGCTGGCGTCGTCGGTGGGGTGATTGGGCTGCAGGCGGGTGGACAGCCGCCCCTTCAAACCAAGGGTGTTGCGGAAAGCGGTGAGCACCCGGCATTTTTGACCGACCAGGATCAGGTCCTGGTTGCGCATGATCTTGCAAACGGCAGCGGCCATTTCGGGCGTGATGCCCGGCGCCACGGCGGCCAAGGTGTCACTGTCGGTGTCGTCTCGCAACAGCCAGTTTCTGAAATCCCCCACTGTGAAGTGCGCAATGGGTGCAAAGGCCTGCGCGTCGTGGGTGTCGATGATCAGGCGCGTGACCTCGTCCTCTTCATAGGGGATCAGCGCGTCGTTCAAGAAGGTGCGCAGGGGCAGATCGGCCAGGGCCATCTGGGCCACCACCCGCTCTTGGGCGGTTTGCGCGGCAATGCCCGCCAGCAGGTCGCCCGATCGCGCGGGCGTGGCCTTGGCCAACAGGTCTTTCAAATCACGGAATGCGGGCATGGCGGGACACATTCAGTCCAGACCAACGCAGTCTGCCTGATTTTGACGATGGGGGTGGCACCCGCATTGCTGGTCAGTGGATCAAGCGCTTTTTGTCAGTCTGTTCCACATGCACATAGCCTGGTTTGTGCTGGTGGGGGCCATGCTGATCGCGATGGCGTTTTCCAGCCATCTGGTCAAGCGGTTGCCCTTGTCACCCGCCATCCTTTACCTTGGCGTCGGCGCCCTGATCGGGCCGCTGGGCGCCAGCATGCTGGACCTGTCACCCCAGGACAGCATGCCCTGGCTGGAGTTGCTCACGGAAGTGGCGGTATTGATCACCCTGTTCACGGTGGGCATGCGTTTGCGCGTGCCGTTCTCTCTGGTGGCATGGGCCGTGCCGCTGCGGCTGGCCACGGCGGGCATGGTGGTCACCACGGCCTGCATTGCCTTGATCGGGTGGCTGTTGATGGACCTGTCCTGGCCCGCCCTGCTGCTGCTGGGCGCCATCTTGTCGCCCACCGATCCGGTGCTGGCCTCTGAGGTGCAGATCCGCCACCCCGATGACCGGGACGGTTTGCGCTTCTCGCTGACCGCTGAAGGGGGGCTGAACGATGGCATGGCCTTTCCGGGGGTGATGCTGGCGTTGGGCTTGATGGGCCTGCATGAGATCGGTGACCTGGGCTGGCGGTGGCTGGCCATCGATGTGGTCTGGGCCGCGTCTTGCGGCCTCTTGCTGGGCTGGTTGTGCGGCTACGCCGTGGGGCGATCGGTGCACGCCTTGCGGCAAAGCGGGCAACCGCTGGAGGCCGAAGAGTTCCTGACCTTTGGGGTGATTGCCCTGGTCTATGGGGCCGCGCTGCTGGTCCACGCCTATGGCTTCCTGGCCGTGTTTGCAGCAGGTGCCGCGCTGGCCCATTGCGAACGCTCTTTGCGGGCCGACAAAGCACCCCATCCCGACGGAGCGCACTCGTCTCGATTGATCCACTTCAGCGCACAGAGCGAGCACCTCGCCGAGGTGGCGATCGTGCTCGTCATCGGGGCCTCGCTGGCCTCGGTCGATTGGGACTGGGCCACCGTGGTGTTTGCCCTGTTGGTGATGGTGGTGGCGCGGCCCGTGTCGGTGCTGGCCACCGTGCCTGTGCGCCTGATGGCCCAGCCCCAGCGCCGCCTGGTGGCCTGGTTCGGCATCCGGGGCGTGGGGTCGGTGTACTACCTGGCCTATGCCATCAACCATGGCATCGATGGCACGGTGGCGCGCACCTTGACCAGCGCGGTCATGATCACGATCTTCATTTCCATCCTGGCCCATGGCATCTCGGCCACCCCCCTGATGGAACGCTACATGAAGCTGAAGAAGCGTCAGCCCCGCCCCAAACGCGCCTGAGCCCCGACTGGACTGTCAGCGCTTGGCCGCCACCAAAGGCTCTTTCTTGCGACAACTGCCCGGGCCGTCAGGTGCTTTTTCCTGCACCAAGGGCATCAGGGCCGGTGCCAGCGACTTGAGCACTTGGGTCGACAGGGCACTGGTGAAGGTGTACTTGGCCGCGTAGGGCTCGTGCACATAGGCGGTCAATGTGCCAAAGAAGCGATCGCCAATCAGGAAAACGAAGGTGGCCGACCGGTTGACCACGCGCGATGAGATGAGTCCGCCGCCCGGGCCATGAACGTCAAAGCGGTGGTCGCCCGTGCCGGTTTTGCCACCCACGTCAATCACGCTGCCGTCAGGGCGGACAAAGGCCCCCTTCAAGCGCCTGGCCGTGCCACCATCAACGACGGCAAGCACGGTACTGCGTACCACATCAGCCACTTCTTCCGGCAAAACGCGCTCGGCCTTGGCAGTGGTCTGCTCAAGCCGGGTCTCGAACGGTGTGCCCGATGCAAAATTCAGGCGTTGCAGCTTGCTGACCGGCATGCGCATGCCCTTGTTGACGATGATGCCCATCAACTCGGCCAAGGCCGCGGGCCGATCACCGGAGGCGCCCAGGGCCGTGGCATAGGACGGGGTCAGCGTGGCGAACGGGTAGCCCAGGCGACGCCAGTCGCGGTTGATCTCGGCAAAGGTGTCCCGCTCCAGCAGGTTGCGGATGCGCGAGTCCTGGGCGGTCTTGTGGCGGGTTTTGAAGAGCCAGCCGTAGACCGCCTGGCGCTGGTCGCGGCTGGCCGCCATCACCTCGGTCAGGCTGGCTTTGGGGTGGGCCTTCAGGTGGCCGACCAGCCAGAGGTCGAGCGGGTGAACGCGGGCGATGTAGCCACGGTCGGCCAACGAGAACTTGTCAGGCGCGTAGTCGTCGTACAGGCGCTGCAGCTTGGCCTCGCTCAATTCCTTCTGAGGCAACTGCTCGTTCATGAAGGCAGTGAACTCGGCCAAAGAGGCCTGGGGATCCATGCTGCGGAACATCACCGCCAGGCGCGAGGGCGCGGACTTGGCACGCTTGATCAACTGGTCGCGGGCCTCTTCAGGGGGCTTGCCTTTGTATTTCTTGTAGAAACGGCGCAGGAACTCACGGCCTTCGCTGTCAGCAAAACGGGCCAGGTACTCCTGGCGACGAGGGTCGTCCGAGTCTTCCAGCAAGTCGTTGTCTGACTTGCTGTTGTTGGCCATGTAGGCATACACCACATCGCGCATGAGGCGAACGAACACCAGGTTCACCGACTTCTGGAAAGCCGTGCGCAAGTCCATGACCCCGCCGTCTTCCTCGGATTCGAAGTTGTTGAAGTGGTGCGCGCCACCGCCCGTGTAAAAGGTCTCGCCCGAGTTGGCCGAGTACTTGCGGTCCATGGCGGCCTCCAGCATGGTCTTGAGGCCCTTGTCCTTGGCATCGAGCAGGTAGTCACGCGCCCAGCGGCGCAGCACATCCCGGCGCTGCACGGGCACGGCGGTGAGGTCTTCTTCGCTCATGGGGCTGAACTGCCCGTGCAGGTCGGCAATGACCTTGAGGTAGGAGATCAGTGTGCGCAGCTTGGCGGTGGAACCCAGATCGAGTTTGGCGCCTTCGTTGATGTCGAAAGGCTGGTCCAGGTTGTCGCTCTGCACGCGCAGCAGGTTGGCCTGGCCGCTGCGTTCGAACAGCGTGAAGCTCAAAGTCAGCTTGCTGGGGTCATCGCCTTCCTTCAGCATGTGATAACCATACAGGCCGTGGGTCTTGGCCATTTTGGGGTCTTTGAGGTCGCTGAGCAGGCGGGTGGCTGTGCGCTGCAGATCGCCATCCAGGGTGCTGTTGGTCTTCAGGTCCAGACGATCCAGGTCGTACAGACGCGGCACCTTCAGCATGGTGGACAGGGTGGAACGCATGGCCGTGATGGCCTTGCGGTCCACGAAGGACACCGGCCGCTCGGTGGGTTGCACCGGGTGAAGCTTGAGCTTGATGGGCAAGGCGGCATCGCGCAGAGAGATGGGGATCAGGTTGACGCTGGCCAGCAGGCGCAGGTGGCTGTCGGTCAGCCTTTGCAGGTCTTCATGGCCATCCACCAGGTAATGAGAAGGACGGCGCTGGGCGATGAACAGCGACAGCACCTGCTTGTAGGCCTTGGCCTGCCGCTCCAGTTCAGGGCCCGGGGCAGCCGGCGATTTCACGGCCGCGTGCAGCAAGGCATTGACCTCGGCGAAATCGCGGCCGTACCAGGCCCAAAGGCCATCGCCCACGCCGTGGACTTCACCCACGCCCGGCTTGGCAGACAGGGGCACGGAATTGACGTAGTCGAGGACGATGCGGCGGCGCGCGCCACGGGTGTCCTCGCCGTCCAGGTAGGCGCGCACCGAGGCGGAGGCCACCTGGCGCAGCTTTTCCTTCATGGACGAGGTGCGGCCATCGGGCGAATGCCGGTACTTTTCGATTTGCGTGGCCAAGGTGCTGCCGCCAGCCGAGGCTTGCGAATCGCTGACGTGCCGGGCCACTTGCGTGATCACCGCTTTGCCCAAACGGCTCCACTCGATGGCCGGGTTGTGCGTGGGGTAGGTGGCGTCGAGCAATTCGCGGTTTTCGATGAACAGCAGCGCATCAACCAGGGGATCAGGGATCGCCTCGAAGCGCGGGTAGACCCGCTCTGGAAACCGCACCGCGTACATGGCCTGGCCACTGCAATCCAGGATCTGCAGCCCCGCCTGAGATGTCTCGTGGTAGGCCGTGAAGATGCCTTTGTTGGTCACGCGCAGCAGGTCGTCGGACATGCGCGCCTGGGCGCTGACCTGGTAGCCCTGCACCCCCAATCGCTTGACGAAATCAGGAATGTGGCTGTAGCCCAGCCGGTCGTCATAAGGCCCGGGCTGGGGGAAACTGAGGGCGGTGCTGGGCCCGGGCTCGACTTTGTAGGTCAAGCCCTGGGCCAGGCCGCTCAGATAGCGGGCCTGCAGCCGGGAGGTCTTCGCCTCGTCAGACACGAAATAGGCAAGCGCCGCGATGAAAGCCACCACGACACTGCCAATGAGCAGCCGCTTCAGTACACGGGGGGGCTTGGTGGGGGAATCGGTCAAGGGTCACTCAGCTGGGAAAACAGGCCGCTGGCGAGCGGCCAACACGGGCAATTCGCAAAATCCAGCATAAAGCGGAACAGCCATTTTCATCATTAAAAATGGCTGTGGCTTTCACGCTTCTTTCGCGTTGCGCCACGCGATGTGTGCTGGGCGCAACGGCCACTTGCTCAGATAACCCTCAAGTGCAAATTCCGGTAGACGGATTCGTACCGTTCCGCACTGCCCGACCAATCCAGCGACTGTGCCATGCCCCCCTGAATCAGGCGCCCCCAGGCCACAGGATCCCGGTAGCGGCTCAAGGCACGCGTGATCGCGGCGATCAGCGCTTCGGCTGTGGAGGGCGTGAAAACGAAGCCGGTGACCTCATCCACCACAGAATCGGCCAGCCCGCCCGTGGCGTGAACAATGGGCGGTGTGCCGTAAACCAGGCTGTAGAGCTGGTTCAGGCCACAGGGCTCAAACCGGGACGGCATCAGAAAGCAATCGGCGCCAGCCTCGATCAGGTGGGCCAGGCCTTCGTCAAACCCGATGCTCACGTGGACGCGCCCTGGGTGCTGCTGCGCCATGGAGCGCAGGGCGCTTTCCAGCTCGGCATCGCCCTTGCCCAACATGACCAACTGGCCACCCTGGGCGATGATTTCCGGCACCGCCTGCACGATCAGGTCGCTGCCTTTTTGCGCGGTCAAGCGGCTGACCACGCCAAACAGCATCGCCTGCGGATCAGGGTTCAGGTGGCAGCGCATCTGCAGCGCCGCCTTGTTGGCCCGCTTGCCGGTTTGCACAGTCGAGGCGTCATAGCGTTGCGGGATGAAGGTGTCCACGGCCGGATGCCACACCGCCGTGTCGATGCCGTTGAGGATGCCGTGCAAACGGTCGGCGTGGTCGCGCAGCACACCCTGCAGGCCAAAGCCGAGCGGTTCTTCCTGGATTTCACGGGCATAGGTGGGGCTGACCGTGGTGATGGCGTCCGCGAATTGCAAGCCACCTTTCATGAAGGACAGCTGCGACCAATACTCCAGGCCGCTGACCGACAGCCACTCGTCTGGCAGGTCCAGGCCAGCGGCCTCGTCCAAGGGGAACAGGCCCTGGAAAGCGAGATTGTGGATGGTCATGACGCTGGCCGCCCGGCCCGGCAGGCGGCTCAGGTAGGCGGGCGCCAGGCCGGTGGGCCAGTCATTGCAGTGGACGATGTCGGCCTGCCATCCCGGCACGGGCGTGAGGGTGCTGCCCAGGCGGGCCGCGACCTGGCTGAGCCAGCCAAAGCGGACGGCGTTGGTGGCATGGTCCTGGCTGCTTTCATCTTGATAAGGGCCGCCAGCCAGGTCATACAGCGCCGGACAGTCCAGCAGCCACAGCGTGAAGCCAGCAGTCTGATGGACGGATGGCGGGGCCTGCACCAGACGCGCAGCGGGCCACACGCCTTGAGCCGGGATGTCGGCCAGCAACTCGCCTTGGTCCAGCTGATCCCGCAAGCTGCGGTAAGCCGGCATGAGCACTTTGACGTCATGGCCCCGTTCACCGAGGGCTTTGGGCAAGGCTGCCGACACTTCACCCAGGCCACCAGTCTTGACCCAGGGGGCGCACTCCGGGGTGACAAACAAGATCTTCATGACAGCCCAGACGCCTGGTCGGCGGGGACCAGCACGGCGGCCGGCCAGTGCCTGAACAGGTCAGCCAATGACAACGCCCCGGCAGGTCCATCGTTCACCGTCAGGATCCGGCCAGTGAGGACATCACGCCACCGAGCAGGTGCACCCACCGCCAAGTCCACACGCGCATCGCCCCAGCATTCCGGGCGGTGCAAGGCGCCGTGATCTCCTTGCGTCAGGGCGTGCAGCAGGCGGCTGCCGATGGTGATGCATTGTTGGCCGTCCATGGCCCGGGCGTAAGCCACCACGTGTGAGGCGGCCGCCCCCACCACGGGCAGCGCTTGGTAAGTGCCTCGGCTGAACAGCTCCGGGCAGCGAGCGCGCAATTGCAGCAGGCGCCAGGTGAACAACATCTTGGGTCCGCCGTCACGCCAGTTTTCCTGCAGGGTTGACAGCGCACGCTCGTCGGCCTGGCCGCCCGCGAACATCGTTTGCACCTGAGCGTGCCGGGCCCGCAAGGCTTCGAAATCCACGGGTCGGCGGTTGTCGGGGTCCACCAGGCTGAAGTTCCAGGTCTCGCACCCTTGGTAGATGTCGGGCACGCCCGGCGCGGTCAACTTGAAAGCCACCAGATTGAGGCTGTTCAACGCCCCGAAGGGCGCGATCTGGTCAACGAAGGCTTGCAGGTCCTTCAAGAAGGGATTGGGCTCCAGCTGCCCCAACAGTGAATCGATGAAGCGTGCCAAAGCGGCCTCGTACGCCTGGTGGGGGTTGACCCAGCTGGTCTGCTCTTTGGCTTCGCGCACGGCCTTGAGCATGTAGGCTTGAACGCGCTGGCACACGTCGGCCAGCGTCTCGCTGTTGACGGGAGTCAGGGGCCACACACCCACCAAGGTCTGGTACAGGAGGTACTCGTCGTTGCGCGTGGGCGCGAGCATGCCGTCGATGCGGGTCGTGCGCTTGTGGTTCATGGCCTGCCACCGCTCAATGGCGCCTTGCCACGCTTGCGGCATTTCCGACAGGACGTCGATGCGGGTGCGCACGTCTTCGGAACGCTTCGTGTCGTGGGTCGAGGTGGCCAGCATGTTGTGGGGCGTGAAGCGGGCCCGGTGCTGGTTGGCCGCGTGGAAGGCGCTGACCGACAGGCCAAAGTGGCGCGGGTCGCCCCCCACGTCGTTGAGCGAAGCCAGGCGGTGGTATCGGTAAAACGCCGTGTCCTCCATGGACTTGGCCATGACCGGGGCGGTGAACTGCTGCCAACGGTAGACCAGGTTCAGCATGGCCTGGCGGCGTGCGAGATCGGGCTCGGTCGGCGCGCCCAGCATGATGTCACGCAGGTAGTCGATGACGCTGACCTCCGAAGCACGGCTGCGACGCTTGGCGCTGGCGGTGGCCCAATCGATGTGCTGGCGATCCGCGTCGCTGAAGCCTCGCTCGCCAATGTAGGTGCGGTAAACCGGGAAGGCGGCCGCCACAGCACGCAATGCCACGCGCAAACGGTTGCGGGTGAAATCGCAAGTGCGGCGATCACCCAAGGCGATGCGGTGCAAGGCCTCGGTCAGCACCTCCAGGTCACTGGACAATGAGGTGGCGATGATGTCGAGCTTGGCCTGGTACAACACATCGTCGAACACCAGCTTGTGGCCGATGAAGTCGGTGTAAAGCCGATCGAAGTCTTCTTCGTGCTCGCCATCCACGAACAGGCCGTTGACCAGGTTGGAAAAGCGGTAGCCCGTGCCGCCATGCACGGGCCAATCTGGCGGCAGTCGCTCGTGGTCGGCCAGGATCTTTTCCACGGCCAGGAACAAGGCCTTGGGCGCTTCGTCCGGTTCGTCCGCCGTGCGCATGATGGCGAGGTGACGCGATTGCAGCCGCTTGAAATAGCCTTGCGGGTCGCAAAGGCCATCCGGGTGATCGACGCGCAAGCCCGCCACCTTGCGGGTTCTCAACCACTGGAAGATGGTGTGGTGCGTGGCCTCGAACACGGTTTCCCGCTCCATGCGCACGGCGGCCAGGGTGTTGATGTCGAAAAAACGGCGGTAGTTGATGTCATCGCCCGCGACCCGCCAGAAGGCCAGCCGGTAGGCCTGCTGCCTGATCAATGCATCCAGTGAATCGAAGCTGGCGGCCTCACCGGGGATGCCGTTCAGGGTGCTCAGGCAGGCATCCACCCAGTGGCCCAGCCAGTTGAAGCGGCTGGCCAGTTGGGCCAATTGCCGCTTGTGGATGCCCTTGTCACGGTGCCGCACGGCGCGCTGCGCTGGCGCCTCATCATCTCGCGGTGGCAAGCTGGCGAAGGCATGCAGCAGCGACTGAACGATCTGGACCTCCTCGCTGACGGATTCATCTGATGGCGCAGGGGCCGACACCACGGCCATGATGTCGGCGTAGTGGCGGGGATCGATGGGGAAACGGTGGTCGTGGTAGTGGATCCTGAACTCGCCCGCCAACGCATCGAAAGACAGCTTGAGTTCGCCCGCCTCCAGCACCTTGCCGTAGTGGTCGCCCAGCACTGGCAGCAGGACCTGGCCCGACAGCTCGGGCGCGGGCGGGTTCCAGTCGATGTCAAAGGTCTCGGCATGCACCGAGGCCTGGCCGCTCTCCAGCACGTCCAGCCACCAGGCATTGTCGGCCTCCAGCACGCCCATGTGGTTGGGCACGATGTCGATCAACTGGTGCATGCCGTGGCGCGACAGGCTCGCGCACAGTTGCTCGAAATCGTCTTCGTCACCGATCTCGGGATTCAGCGCGTTGTGGTCAACGATGTCGTAGCCGTGCGTGCTGCCGGCTCGGGCTCGCAGGTAAGGCGAGGTGTACAGGTGGCTGATGCCCAACGCATCCAGGTAAGGCACGATGTCCATGGCATCGCTGAAGCGAAAGCCTTGGTGCAGTTGCACGCGGTAAGTGGCCCGGGGAATCACGGCGGTGGCCAGCGCCGGCAGTTCATCCATGGGGCCATGAGGCGCCACCTCGCTGGGCCGCGCGCGTCGCAACGCTGCGCTGACCGACAGCAGACGGGGATCGCTGGCCAGGCTTTCCAACGCGATGCCCAACTTGCGTCGCCAGTTGGGAAACTGCGATTCACTGGTGCCCGGAATGTTCACCTGGATGAGCTGCTGGGTGACATCCTCCAGTTGGACACCCACCAGTTGCGAGGGCGTGCGCCCCAGGAAGCTGTAGACCGCATCGGTGAACGCGGGTGAGGTGTCGTCCATCGATGGCGGGTGCACGCTGGCATCCTGGGGCGTGACGCCTTCTTGCGCCAGGGCCAACAGCAATTGCGCCCGATCTTGCGCGCGGCCCACCACCTGCTGCGCCCGCACTTCATCGCTGGGAAACAGGCCCAACTCGCTCCGCAGGTCCACGTCCTTGCCATTCCAGAAACCACGCAAGGTGGGCAAGTCATGCGTGCTGACCACGGCCAGGGCATGAGGCGGCCAATCGGCAGGCGGCTTGAAGCGCCCATCGTGCGTGCGCTCAAAAAACAAGGGGCAGTAAGACAGCAGGTATTGGTCGCGCATGGCCTCGCGCATGCGGGGCGGCACAGTTCCCAGGTCTTCTCCAATGACCAGACAACCGTGGCGTTGGCTTTCCAGCGCCAGGATGCCCATCATCTCTTCAAAGGGGTAGTTCATGTAGGCGCCCGATTTGGCACCGTCTTCAGGGTGGATCCAGAACAGCCGCATCAAGGCCATCACATGGTCGATGCGCAAGGCCCCCGCGCAGCGCATGTTGGCGCGCAGGGTGTCAATGAAGGGTTGAAAATCCTGTTCGCGCAAGCGCGAGGGGATCATCGGCGGCAACCCCCAGTCCTGGCCATTCAGGTTGTAGTCCTCTGATGGCGCACCAACGTGCAGGCCCATGGCATACAGGCTTTGCCGGGACCAGGTTTCCGCCCCGCCCTCGTTCACGCCCACAGCGAGGTCGCGGTAAAGGCCGATCGGCATGCCCAATGACTCGGCCCGCGACTGGGCAGACTGCAGTTGCAACTCGGCCTGCCATTGCAGGTACTCGAAGAATTCGACATGGGCCTCGTGCTCGCGCTCAAAATCCGCCACGGCGGGCGACTGAGGATCTTGGTAGGCTTGCGGCCACAAAGACCAGCCCCACACCGACGAGTCTTGCGCATGGAAGTGCGCCTGCAAGGTCTCGAACAAAGCCTGGCGGAGCAACTCGGTGCCACGCTCTTTCTGGAAGGCCCTGAACGCGCGGCCGCGGTGGGTATCGGCAGACAGGTGGCGCAGGTGGAAGTGCTTGAACAGCATCTCCAGCACCTCGAACTTGGCCGCCGCCACGCCCTGGTAGTTGACGATGTCCGGTGCGCGCAGGGCCTGCAGGCGCTGCTGAAACGCCACGCTGTTGACCAGGTCAAGCGCAAAGCGGCATTCGGCAAAATCAGGCACCGCCGTCACATCGATGTACAACACGTTCAGGGCATTGCGGCTGGACGGGCTGTAGGGGCTGGCCCGCTCGGGTTCATGCGGGAACAAGGCGTGCAAGGGGTTCAGGCCGACAAACGATGCGCCCTGCCCGGCCACGATCTCCAGCAAGCGTTTGAGGTCTGAAAAATCGCCAATGCCCCAGTTGTCGTTGGAGCGCAGGGCGTAAAGCTGGATGCTGGGGCCCCATAGCCGCTCACCCTGCTTCAGCGCCTTGGGCTCGTAGCACCGGGGCGGACAGACGATGACCCTCGTGCGTGCCACCTCACCTGACGACTGCGCAGCCGATTTAAGGGTGAGCTGGTGGTACCCCAATGGCAAAGTTTGCGGCAGATCAATGCGCAGGTGGAGCGCATCAAGGCCGTCATCGTCACGCGCAAACATCAGACCGCCATAACGCTCGGCGTTGTCGCAAGCCAGCGCCCAGGTGTAGCGGCTGTCCGAATCGCCGTGCGGTGCATGCTTTGGCAGCGAGATGCTGATGCTCCCGGGCTGGCCCTGGCGCAGCACGACAACGGAAGGCATGCGCCGATGCTGCTCCTGGCCTTTCAAGCGGGACAAGGTGGATCGCGCCGCCTCATCGCTGTCGGCATCCAGGCCCATGGCTTTCAGCAACTTGCGCAAAGAAGTTTCCGGCACCTCGCGGGCATGCCCCCAAAAGTCGTTGTAGCGGCTGGCCAAGCCCACATGGGCGCACAGCGACTCAAGGCCCGAGGAACTTGGCATGTTGTCCATCAGCTTGCAGTCCGGTCAATCCACCAACCACCCGCCCAAGGCCCCAGCTCATGACCGGACACCTCGCCCACCACCATCAGCGCGGCCGCCACATCCAAAGCGGCGGCAGAACCGAGCCAACTCAAACGCTGCGCTGAAAGGTTGACCACCATGTGCAGCGCGGCCCCATCACCAAGCGCCCAACGCACCCTCAGCCCGTGCTCTCCGATGCGCTCAGCCTGGTGTTCGCCAGCCGGCATCGTGGGCAGGTGGGGGACGATCCACAAGCGTCGCAGGGCCAGCAGCTCGCGGTAGAAACTCAAGCACCGTTGACCTTCAGGCTTGGTGGCGGCAGTCCAATCCAGTTGGCTGCGCCGGAAGGTGACCTCATCGCAAGGGTCGGGGATCAGCGCTCGTGTCGCGGCGTTGGCAAACTGCGGGAACTGGGCAAACTCGCGACGGCGCCCTTCCGTCACGGCCGTGCGCAAGTCGCCGCTCCAGTCGCTGAAGTACAGAAATGGCGTGGCGGCACCAAACTCCTCACCCATGAACAACAACAGTGGCGCAGGATTCAGCAAGTGCATGGCGGTGACCAGGCGCAAAGCAGGCTCACCCACCAATTGCGCAAGGCGCTCGCCCATGGCGCGGTTGCCCACCTGATCGTGGTTCTGCAAGAAGTTGACCATGTTCAGCAAAGGCTGGGGCAATATCGTTCGGCGCCTTGGTTGGGCATGCGCCCAGTTGTGCGGCCCACCCTGCCACACCAGGCCATGGGTCAGGCTGGTGGCCAGTTGCCCCAGGGTATCGTCCACATACTCGGCGTAGTAACCATCGCGCTCGCCAGTCAACAGCACGTGCACGGCGTGATGAAAATCACCATTCCACTGCCCCTCAAACCGGCCTGGTGTGCCGGGCTTATCCAGGCGCGATGCATCATTGCTGTCGTTCTCCAGCACCAGGTGAATGTGGCGCTGCGGGAAGGCCTGACGCACACGGACCGAGAGCGCAGCCATGATGTCCAGGCGCGAGTCATCCAGCATCGCGTGCACTGCATCAAAACGCAGACCGTCAAAGCGGTACTCCTCCAGCCAGTACATGGCGTTGTCAATGAAGAAGTCGCGCACCGTGGCGCTGCCAGGCCCGTCAAAGTTGATGGCCGCGCCCCAGGCCGTGTGATGCTGCTCAGAGAAAAACCCGGGCGCGTAGCGAGGCAGGTAATTGCCATCCGGCCCAAAGTGGTTGTAGACCACGTCCAACATCACCATCAAGCCCAGGCCATGGGCCGCGTCGATGAATCGCTTCAAGTCGTCTGGCGTGCCATGGCTGCACTGGGGCGCGAAAAGCAGCACGCCGTCATAGCCCCAGCCAAAGCGGCCCGGGTAGCTGGCCTGCGGCATCAGCTGGATGGCCGTGATGCCCAGCTCGGCCAAATCTGACAAGTGGGCCTGCGCAGCGGCGTAAGTGCCCTCTGGCGTGAAAGCGCCCACATGCATTTCGTACATCACGGCTTCGTGCCAAGGCAAGCCCTGCCAAGCCTTTGAGTGCACCCACTCAAAACTCAGCGGATCAATGACTTCGCTGAAGTCGTGCACCCCATCAGGGTTGCTGCGCGAAGCCGGGTCCGGCACGTCCAACTCGCCATCAATTCGCCAGCGGTAGCGGCTGCCCGCCGTCGCCTCTGGCACGAACAACTCGTACCACTCGCGGGCAGGATCATCACTCCCCTGACAGGCGTTGCCATGGACTTCGATGAAGCGCGCCTCGCCGCCTTCGGCCACCTGGATCTTCAACACCAGCTCGACGCGCTTGGCAGCCGGTGCCCACAAGCGAAAATCAACGCCACCGCCTTCGCGCACCTGGGCACCGAAGCGCATGGCATGGGCCTGTCTCGCCATCATCCAGGCTCCTGCGTGAACACAACCATGGACCTGGCGGCCAAGGGATAAGCCTCGCCCGCCCGCCAAGCCTGCTGGTCGGGCTGGCCGTGGTCATGGCTGGTGTCAAAGCGCGCGGTCCAGTCCTTTTGTTCGTAGTGCGGCGGCAGGGTGAATGGCACGTCCTCGTGGTGCCCGTTGATCAGCATCAGCAGCGTCTCGGCATTGGCACGGCGGCCATGCTCGTCGTACTCGCCCGTGTGGCGGCCGCAGAACATGGAGGCCACGGTGCGGGCTTCTGGCTCTTCCCAGGCCTCGGTCGTCATCTCGCGGCCTTCGGCATCGAACCAGGTGACATCGCGGTGGCCATCTTCGTCAATGTGGCCATCCAGGAAATCGGTGCGGCGCAAGCCGGGCTGGGCCTTGCGAAACTCGATCAGGCGCTGCACGTAGGCCAGCAGGCCCTGCTGATCGGGTGTCAGGTTCCAGTCAAACCAGCTGATCTCGCTGTCCTGGCAGTAACCGTTGTTGTTGCCCCCTTGGGAGCGCCCGACCTCATCACCGCCCAGCAGCAAGGGCGTGCCTTGCGACAAGAACAAGGTGGTCAGCAGATTGCGCTGCTGCTGTAGGCGCAGGGCGCGGATGGCCTCGTCGTCAGTCTCGCCCTCGGCCCCGCAGTTCCAGCTGCGGTTATGGCTCTCGCCATCGCGGTTGTCTTCGCCATTGGCCTCGTTGTGCTTGTCGTTGTAGCTGACCAGGTCGCGCAGGGTGAAGCCATCATGCACGGTGATCAGGTTGACACTGTCGGTCGGGCAGCGCCCTCGGTGTTCGTACAGGTCACTGGAGCCACACATGCGGCGTGACAACTCGGCTACCGTGTGTTCTTGCCCACGCCAGAAGTCGCGCACGGCATCGCGGTAAAGGCCGTTCCACTCCACCCAACCGGGCGGAAAACCGCCCACCTGGTAGCCGTTGTCACCCAGGTCCCAAGGCTCGGCGATCAGTTTGACGCGCGACAGCACCGGGTCTTGTGCCAGCGCGGCAAAGAAACTGCTGTGGTGGTCAAAGGCCGATGCACTGCGGCCCAATGTGGTCGCCAGGTCAAATCGAAAGCCATCCACGTGCATCTGTGTGACCCAGTAGCGCAGGCTGTCCATGATCAAGCGCAGCACCACCGGGTGGTGGCTGTTCAGGGTGTTGCCGGTGCCGGTGTAGTCCACGTAATAGCGCGGGTCTTCTGGGCTGAGTCGGTAGTAGGTGGCGTTGTCAATGCCCTTGAAGCACAGCGTGGGGCCCAGATGGTTGCCCTCGGCCGTGTGGTTGTAGACCACGTCCAGGATCACCTCCAGCCCGGCGGCGTGCACGTCCTTGACCATCTGCTTGAACTCGTTGATCGAGCCCGCGGCGCTGTAGCGCATCTCGGGCGCAAAGAAGCCGATCGTGTTGTAGCCCCAGTAGTTGCGCAGGCCTGACTCGACCAGGCGCTGGTCATCGATGAAGGCATGCACGGGCAACAACTCGATCGACGTCACGCCCAGCTTTTTCAAGTGGTTCAACACCGGGGGCGAAGCCAAGCCGGCGTAGGTGCCCCGCTGGGCCTCGGGCACTTCAGGATGGCTTTGGCTCAAGCCTTTGACATGAACCTCGTAGAAGATGGTGTCGCGCCAAGGCACTTGCGGCGGCTGGTCATCGCCCCAGTCAAAGGACTCGTCCACCACTTGCGACTTGGGCATGCCTGGCGCGCTGTCGTCATTGTTCTGCGCCAGGTCTTCGTCAACTGCGTCCAACTCATAATCGTAGTGGGCTGGGGACCAATCCACCGACCCGACGATGGCCTTGGCGTAGGGATCAATGAGCAGCTTGCTCGGATTGAAGCGCTGTCCTTCTTCAGGCTGGTGCGAGCCATGCACCCGATAGCCATACAGGGTGCCCGCCGAGCAACCTCGCACATAGCCATGCCAGACATGGTGCAACCTGCGGCTCAACTCAAAGCGGCGGATCTCGTGGCCGTCTGGCGCATGAAAGCACAACTCGACCTTGTCGGCCGTGCTGGCGTAAAGCGCAAAATTCGTGCCGTTGCCATCGAACGTGGCCCCCAGCGGATAGGCCTGCCCGGCTTCCAGATGCCAGGCGCGCACAGCTTCAGCAGCCCGCTTCTCTCCCGATGACTTCTTCATGGTTCAGGCGTGCCGGCTGGTGACGTCACGCTCCACCGGAACGGTGCCTGAAAAGTAACCTCGGGGAACGACCACGATGCCGCCCTCGCTCACGTGGAAGCGCTGCCGATCCTTCTCCAGGTCATGGCCGATCAACTCGCCCGGCGGAATGTGGTTGTTCTGGTCAATGATGGCGCGCCTGATGCGCGCACCGGCGCTGATCACCGAGCGCTCCATCACGATGCAATGCTCAAGCTGGGCGTCGGGCTCAACGATGACCGACCTGCGCAACATGGCATGGTCCAAGCGCGCGCCATTGATCACACTGCCTGAGCCCACCACCGAGCGATTGATCAAACCATTTTCGATCTGCGCCGATTCAGCCGAATCGTTGCTGGAGTAAATCGGCCACTGCGGGTTGCTCATGCGAAAGCGCGGCTTGGCGCCCAAGGTGTCGAAATGCGCGTCGAAATAGGCATCGATGGTGCCCACATCCCGCCAGTAGGCCGCTTCCTCATAAGGCTGGGTACCCGGCACCTCGTTGGTGCCGAAGTCGTAGGCCACCAGCTTGTGCGTTTTCATCATGCGCGGCAGGATGTGCTTGCCGAAATCGCTCTCACCCAATTCTTTGGCACGCTTCAATTCCCGCAACAGCACATCGGCCTTGAAGATGTAGTTGCCCATCGAAGCCAACGCATGCCCCGGCCGACCTGGCATTGACTTGGCGGTGGGCGGCTTTTCAATGAAATCAACCACACGGTGCTCGTCATCAATCTCGACAATCCCGAACGAGGAGCTTTGCGAAACCGGCACCGGCAAGGTCGCCACACTCACATCAGCCTGGGTCTTCAAATGGAACTCGACCATCTGGCGAACATCCATGCGGTAGATGTGATCGGCCCCAAACACCGCCACCAGGTCGGGTTGGGCGCTTTCAATCAAGTGGATGTTCTGAAAAATGGCGTCGGCCGTGCCCTGAAACCATTCTTTGCCCGAGTGCATCTGGGGCGGCACCACGGTGATGAAATGGTTGGGGATGAACCGACTCATGGTCCAGGACTGGCGCACGTGCTCAATCAAGGACTGCGACTTGTACTGCACCAGCAGGTACACCGAGTAGATCTCGGAGTTGACCAGGTTGCTGAGCACGAAGTCCACGATTCGATGCTTGCCGTTGAACGGAACCGAAGGCTTGCAACGATCTGCCGTGAGCGAGTGCAGGCGCGTGCCCTCACCGCCCGCCATGACGAAAGCCAGCACGTTCTTGCCGGCGATCATGGCAGCCTCCGCCCAGTCAGCTTGGTGTTTGCAGTCATCGCCAGGTCCTTGAATAGATCGATGATCTCTTGGGGCAATCAGCGTGCCCATTCATCGAACGCTTCAAATCCGGAAACCCAGGCCCGTGCGTGTAAACCTGTCGAAAAGCCTTGTAAAAGCTGCGCGTCAAATCAGCCGGCGGGCACCGGCTTGGTGTTGACCGGCCAGCACAATGCCGCCGTGAGCACGGCCAAGGCCACGTGGATGAGGTAGACCGGCTGGAAGTCGGCATGTTGCACGCCTCCGTGGCCAATCAACACCACCGTGATCGCCACCCCCAGCACCGAACCAATCTGCCGTGTGGCCTGGTTGACGGCACTGCCCACCGCATAGTGCTCCGCTGGCAGCTTGTTCACGGCCGCGGCCGACAAGGACGGCAACACCATGCCCACGCCCACACCGCTGAGCAGCAAGCCTGGCAGCCAGTCGCGCAGGTAGTTCACCTCGGCGCCCGGCACCAGCAGGAACCACAAGCCACTGGCCGCGTAGATCAGGCCGCCACCCACCAGGAAGGGCCGATGCCCCAGCCGCCCCGCCAGCCGCCCCGTGATGATGGCCACCGGCATGACCAGCAAAGGCCCCGGCGTGATCGCCAAACCGGCGCGCGGCAGCGTGTAGTGCCAGACCCCGGTCATGTAGAAAAAGAAGGCGAAGAACATCATCGAGAACGCGATGCCAAACGACAGCGTGGCCAGGTTCACGTAGCTGTAAGTGCGGTGGCGGAACAAGCCCAGGTCCACCAGCGGCGCTGGCGTGAATCGGGCCCAGGCGATGAAGCCGATGAAAGCAATCGCACCGGTGGCAAAGGTCATCAGCAGATCGGTGCGGTGCCAGCTTGGCGCGTCGGACTGCACGATGCTCAAGGCGATGGTGCCCACCGCCACGATCAGCAAGCCCACACCCACCGCATCCACGCGGCGACGGGTCTCGGGGCGAACCGATTCGGTCAGCCTGGACGCCCCGCGCCACAAAGCAATCGCACCCAAAGGCAGGTTCAGGTAGAAAGCCCACTGCCAGCCCACGGCATCCACCACGAACGAGCCCAGGCTGGGGCCAATCGCCGCCGCCAAGCCGCCCACCGCGCCCCACAGGCTGATGGCGACGGCGCGCTTCTCCTGCGGAAACGCGGCCAGCACGATGGACAAGGATGCGGGCGTCAGCAAGGCCGCGCCGATGGCCTGCAGCACACGCGCCGCGATCAGCCAGCCCACGCTGCCAGCCAAGCCGCAGGCCGCCGACGCGGCCAGGAACAACACCACGCCGAACATGAACACGCGCTTGCGCCCATGCGCATCGGCCAGGCCACCCGCCGGGATCAACATGGCGGCGTAGACCACGGTGTATGCATTGAGCACCCAGGACATGTCCGCCGCCGAGGCTTGCGGGAAGGCGGCGCGCAAGGCGCCGAAGGCCGCAAACAGCATGGTGCTGTCCAGCGACACCAGGAACACCGCCACGCTGGCGATCCAGAAAACCGGCCACAGCGACGCCGCAGAAACCGATGGGTTTGGCGACACCACAGTGATGTCAGGATGGGTGGCTGCTGCGCGCATGGCGGTCTCTCCGTCTCGGTGAGGTGAGGTCAGGTCAGGCGTCGGCCGGGACCAGGTACACGCCCGGCTCGGCGGACAAGCCCTGCTTGACCTGCTGCGTGAACTCATCGGCCAGCACCTCGTCGGCACCCGCTTCCAAGGCGTCAAACGTGCGCGCCACGACCACCCCGGGAGGTGTCTTGGGGGCATCAAAACCGCTCGTCATGTCGGTGTCGATGAACCCCACGTGCAGGCCCAGCACCTGCGTCTTTTGTCGGCGCAGCTCGTGGCGCAAGCCATTGGTCAGGCCCCAGGCGGCCGATTTGCTGGCGCTGTACACGCCCAGCACGGGCGAGTTGATCCAGCTCACCACTGACAACACGTTCACGATGCCGCCACCGCCATTGGCCGCCAGCACGCCCGCGAAAGCCTGGCTCAACAGCAGGGGGCCGAAGAAGTTGGTCTCCATGTGCGCTCGCGCGGACTCCACGCTGTTGGGCGCCAGAAATCCACCGGTGTTGGCAATGCCCGCGTTGTTGACCAGCAGCGTGACATCGCCCAGTTCGGCCGCCACGCGCGCCACATCCGCGGGATTGGTCACGTCCAGCTTCACGGGGATGACGCCGGGCAGCGTGACCGAGGCGGGATCGCGCGCGCCGGCATACACCTTGCGCGCACCACGGGCCAGCGCCTCTTTGGCGAAAGCCAAGCCCAGGCCCCGGTTGGCACCGGTGATGAGAACCACAGCGTTGTCGAGTTTCATGGTCATGTCCTTGGTCTATTTATATGATGATCATCATATATTTGGTTCAAAAAATCGCCATCATTCTGGATGGCGCGTTCAGGGAAACTGCAGTGTCAATCGGGCTGGTCGTGCTGAGCCAGCAAACTTTGGCGATTTGCCTTGAGCAAAGCCTTGCCTTGCGCGTTGTTGCCAAGGGCACGGGCCAGTTGCAAGGCCCCCACCATGGTGCTGGCAATCACCATGGCTGCATCGGCTGCCGCGCTGGCGGGCAATGTCTTCTTCACCAACTTGACCATGCCTTGCACCCGCAGCACCGATGCGTCGCGCACCTCCGGGGCCTGGCGGGGTATATCGGAGCACAGCGCTGCCACAGGGCAGCCATGCTCGGCGCCGACCAGGTGAGCATCGGACAAGTAGGACTCGACCAAGGCGCGAAACTCGCTGGCACCCGCTGCCTGGCGTTCGGCCATGTGGCGCGTCATGTTGGTCAAGCCGTCCTGGCCGGCCCGCTCCACGGCTTCAACCAACAAGGCATTGCGGGAAGCAAAGTGCGCGTAGAAGCCGCCATGGGTGAGGCCCGCTTCCTTCATGATGTCGGCCACACCAACGCCTTGGTAACCGGCGCGGCGGATGGCCCGTGCAGCGGTTTCGACAATGCGATCGTGGGTGGCCTCGCGGCGGCTTGGTTTGGCGTCCATGTCGATATATTACTGCTTTTTATGATGATCGTCATATTTTTATGATGACGGCATGGGCATTGGTGAATTCGCCTGTTAACGCAGGCGTTAGGATTGCCCGGCATAATCAGCACAAGTTCAAAGGGGAGTCAGCATTCAATCATCAAGGCTCAACCATGAAATTTCGTGAAGTGACGCTTGCAAGCGGTCAAAGCTTCCAAGTTCCTCAAGGCATCCAGCGCATCGACTCCAAATCCACCCATGGCTGGCAAGTCAGATGCCAGGGAACCAAGCTCTTCTCAGACGGTGAGAGCGCAGACGCCCAGCTTTCCTTGGCCAAGGCCACACGTGAACTGGCCGCACGAATCTCGGCCATGCCTGCGCCAAGTGGTCTCAAGCAAGGCCCAAGCGCCAACAAAACGTCTGACCTTCCTGCGGGGATCTCCGGGCCCATTGTTCGGCAACGCGCTGGCCGCGCACCCTCGGCGGTCCTTTCAGTCCTGCTGCCACGGTTTGGCATGTCGGCCGAGGTTAAGACCGTTCACATCGCTAGCGAGAATACGTACACGGTCGAGAAGTACCTCACCGCGCTCGCAAAAAGCACCGAAATGCGCGCTGCAGCCGTCAAACGCTATGAACAGGATGCACTGCAAGCCCAGCATTCAACGATCGTGAGTTTGCGCAAACAAGCTCAGGCGTTGCGGACGCATCGCGCGTAATTGGTCAGCGTCTTCTGGTGCAAGTCGTTGAACAGAACGGCGAATGTTCTCGGGCGAGAGTGCCTCCCGTCAATGTGGCTCAAAGCGCCAGCCGCAGGAGGAGGCTTCCACATCCTGCCGCCTTTGCAGCATGCCCTGGGCGAGCAGACAACTCAGACGGGAGCGAGCGCCCCCTGCCCCACGCAGTTCATCTGCATTTTCTGGAAAAAAGCCATGGCAAAAATGGCATCCGTCCATTTGTCAGCCCGGTACAGAACATGGCGCGAACTGCCTACCAACGTCTTGGGCGAGATGCCCACGTCATAGGCCTTTCTTGCTTCGTCGAAATCGATGTCCAACACAGCTCCGCGCAATGATGCGTCCCATTCATCGTCCGCCCGGCCAGCTTCACGCCCAACAACCGCCAGATGGCAATCATCGTGAAGCTCGTATCGCCAGGTGAAGCCCTGATGTCCAGCCTCGCCCAACTGGCGCAAATACTTTAAAAGCTGCGGTCGGTTCATCTGCTCCGCTGTCAACGGTGAGACATCTGACGTTGGGTACCCATCGGAGCAGGCTGACAGCGCGACTGCCACCATCAACCAGACGCACATCTGCCGCCGACCCCAACCAGCCCGAGCCGTGCAGGCATGCAAGGGAGTCGATGGCCGATCATTCATGGGTAGCCAGAACAGGCGTGGCCAACACCTTGTCGATTCGTTTACCGTCCATGTCGACAATCTCGAATTTCCAGGCCTCCCACGTCGTGATGTCCCCCTCTTTCGGTAAACGCCCTGTCAACAACATCATCATGCCGCTGAGGGTGTGGTATCGACCGCGGTCTTCTTCTGGCGTGCAATCCAGGCCCAGGCGATCCTTGAGTTCGTGAATGGGGATGAACCCGTCCAGCAACCAAGACCCGTCGTCTCGTTGCATGGCCCAGGATGTGTCCGGATTGCGAGGGTGGAACTCGCCCGTGATGGCCTCGACCAGATCCTGCAAGGTGATGATGCCTTGCACCTCCCCAAATTCATCGATGACGAACGCCATGTGAACGTCGGACTCCCTGAAGTTGCCCAGCAGTTCCATGCCGGTCAAAGTCTCCGGGACATACAAAGGCGTTTGCACATGCTCGCTGAGATCCTTGGTCCCACTTCGCACAGTCCGCGCCAGCAATTGACGCGCATTGACCAGTCCAACGATGTGAGACAGTCCGCCTCTCACCACCGGAAAGCGGGCATGATTGGACTGCTCGATGCGTCTAAGGTTCTCCTCGAACGGCTCATCAAGATCCAGCACCACCACGTCGCTGCGAGGCACCATCAGAGAGCCGATCTGACGGTCATCGAGGCGAAAAACATTGCGAACCATCGCGTGCTCGTTGGACTCAATGACACCTGCACTCGTGCCCTCGGCCAGCACGGCGTGAATTTCTTCTTCGGTCACATTGAACGTTGCGCCCGCTTTGACACCCATGACCCGAAGCAAGGTGTTGGTTGACACGGTCAGCAAACGCACGAAGGGCTTGGTGGCCGTGGCCAACCACCCAATGGGCTTGGCCACCAACCGCGCCACGGCCTCAGGATTGGTCTGCCCCAGCCGCTTGGGCACCAGTTCGCCCAGCACGATCGAGAAATAGGTGATCAAAACCACCACCAAGCCGGTCCCTGCATAGCCCGCGTGAACCTCGTTGAGCCCCTGCGACACGAACCACAGCGACAAGGGCTTCGCCAGAGCGGCCTCACCCACAATGCCGTTCAAGACCCCGATGGAGGTGATGCCGATCTGAATGGTGGACAGAAACCTGGTCGGATCCTCCCCCAACTTGACGGCCGCGGCCGCCCCACTGTCCCCCTCGTCGATGTGCCGCTGCAGCCTGGCTTTGCGGGCGGTCATCAGACCGATCTCGGACATGGCAAACAAGCCATTGAGGATGATGAGGAATAGAAGAAGGGCAATTTCCATGATGGGATTCGGGTGGGCCGTGATGGGCCGGATTGGGTCAGGCGGCAGGCAAGAGACGATCAACCGTCGTCGGAGTTACCCAGATCTGCGCGCGAAGCAGCGATCACGGAAAGCAGAACTGGATGAACGTCAGGCGCGCCTTGCTTCACAGCAAGGGGGCCTTATCAGGTCGGAACTGGGTTGATCGATGGCGGCCGCAAGAGGCATTCGATGAATGGCGGCTGGTGTACCGAAAGGTGTCGGCATGGCGGCAAAGCATGGCGGCGATCTTGAAGCGGAGACCACCGCCAGACCGGCACAGCCGCCATGTCCGCCAGCATGGAAAACTGGGACACATCGGCCAGTGTGCTAGGTCGCAGATCATCGATCACGCTCTCATCCAGAGATACGCCATCGTCGGTATTGACCTGGTGCATGGCAAATGCATGACCATCGCCAATCACGGACGGCCCTGTCCATGTGCTGAGGAGTCCCGCGCACAGAAGAACGATCGAAGCAACGAACGCGATGGCCTGGCGATGCATACAGGCAGTGAGTATAGCGACTGACGCTCGGGCGGTGCTTGAACGGCAGCTGAAACGATCCGGGCACTGCAGGCCCGCGCTTGCTCAAGTTTCTATCAAACTATTGGGCGATTTGTGAGGTAAAAGCCGCAAGACGAGCCACCCAGCCACCCCAGACAGCAGAGACCCGACCAATACCCCTAATTTCGTCGCCTGCTGCAACTCGGGCCCTTCAAAGGCAAGAAGCCCGATGAACAGGCTCATGGTGAATCCAATGCCGCAAAGCAGGGCCACGCCATACACCTGCCCCCAGGAGGCACCCAACGGCAATTGGGCGATGCCTGCCATGCGGGCCAAGACCACTGCACCCATGACGCCAATCTGCTTGCCAAAGAACAAGCCGGCAGCGACACCCAGGGTCACAGGCTGGGCGAGCGTCTCCACGGTCATGCCGTGAAACGACACGCCCGCATTGGCGAACCCAAAAACGGGCACCACGACAAAGGCCGTCCAAGGCGCGATGCCATGTTCAAGCCGATGCAGCGGTGAGAGCCCCCTTGATGCAGGCCCGGTCCGCATGGGCACCACCATCGCCAACGCCACGCCAGCCAACGTCGCGTGCACGCCAGAACGAAGCACCAGGAACCAGAGCACCACCCCGAGAATCACATACACCGCGAGGCTGCGGACACCCGCGCGGTTGCACAACACAAGCGCGCCCAGAGTGAGGCCCGCCAGGCCCAGGAACAGGGCGTTGATCTGCGCGGTGTAAAAGAACGCGATGACAAGCACGGCCACCAAATCGTCGATGATGGCAAGCGCCGCCAAGAAGACCTTGAGCGAAGGCGGAACCCGAGAACCCAGGATCGACAGGACACCCAGCGCAAAAGCGATGTCGGTGGCGGTGGGGACGGCCCAGCCTTGCAAGGCTTGCTGCTCCTGAAGATTGAAACCAACGTAAACGAGCGCGGGCACGATCACCCCGCCCAGTGCGGCCAATCCAGGCAGGATTCGCTGATCCCAGGTCGAAAGCTCTCCGTCCAGGAATTCCCGTTTGATCTCCAACCCCACCAGCAGGAAGAAAATGGCCATGAGTCCATCGTTGATCCAGTGCAGAACACTCAGACCCGCCACATGCCGTTCCAGCACACTGAAGTAAACATCTGACCAGGCGGTGTTCGCAACCACCATCGCCAGTGCTGCGGCGCCCATCAACAGGATGCCGCCAGCGCTCTGGCTTTGCAGGAAAGCCTTGAGCGTGACCACGGACAGGATCGAGGAACTTTTTGAGCGTGTCATGCGGATTCAAGTCAAGCGCTGCCGCGCGGAGAACAAATGATGGCCATGCCAATCAGGGTGATGGTACTGCCGATCAGATTCCATCGATCCGGGCGGGTGTCGTCGATCGGCCATGGCCAAAGCACGGCGACCGCCACGCCTACCGCCATCACGGTCAGGCGATGCTACAACCCGTGCCGATACTGAATCACCGCATTGAGCAGGTACATGGCCAGCAATGACAGGCTGGCCCAACTCGCCGTGTGCCATACCCTCGAAACCGGACGGTAAGCCAAGGCCACCACAACCGCGCCACTCATCATGCAGGCCGTGATCGCCGTGGCAGCGTGGATGGGCGACACTTGTTGGTAGATGGCGCCTGGCAGGTAGGCAAAATCGTCCAGCGCCAGAATCACCACGTCGAACAGGTTGCTGCCCAGCAGATTGCCCAGTGCCATGTCGACAGCGCCAATGCGAAGCGCACCCCAGGTGGTGGCCAGCTCTGGTACCGAGGTGGCAAAAGCCACCAACAGCGTGCCCACAAAGGAGTTGGACCAACCCATGATCCGGGCCAGCTCGACGCCAATGAAGGGCAGCCAGATTCCTGCGCCCACGATAACGGCCGAGGCCACCCCATAACCCCACAAGGCCGCTTTGAGCGTCATCTCTGAGCGCGCTGCCACGTGGCTGCCGGCGTGGCGTTGCTCCGCCTTGTAGAGCGCTCGCATGGCAACCAGATAAAGCCCAAGGATGGCGACACTCGCCAGGCTGACATGCCCGATGGTCGGTATCTGACCCTGCGTTGCCAACAGGAGCACCAAGGCCACCCCGCCCAGCAAGATGACGCCAAAACCCGCCGACAGCACATGTTCGCTGGCCGCCACGCAGTACATCACTTTCTCGCGGTAAACCAGATCGATCAAAGCCAGGATCGCCAGGTTGAAGACGCAACTGCCCAAGACATCGCCCACGGCAATATCGGGGGCAGCCGCCACCGTCACGGCGCTCAGGCCCGTCACCAACTCAGGCAAAGACGTGACCGTGGCCACCAGGATCAGGCCAATCCAGTTGCGCGAGAGCCCCGTCAGGGTGGCCAAGGCATCGCCATAGCGGCTCAGGCGCACACCAGCCACGCCGATCACGCAGACACACGCGGCAAATTTCAGCCAGATCAAAAGGAGGGGGCTCATGCTTGGGCCTTCCGTCGACGCCAGGCTTTCTCCAACTCGACGACCACACCCACCATCGAGGCGGCCCCCACGCAGATGGCCAATTCGCTCAGGCTCAGGGCTTGGGTCTTGAAGATCGGCTGCAAGAGCGGGATGTAGATCGTGGCCATCTGCAGCAGGAACGTCAGCAACACCGCACCCAGCAAGGGCCGGTTGCTGCCCAGCCCCAGGCGCCACAAGGATTGCGTTTCCGACCGGATCGTCAAAACATGGACCATCTGCGACAGCGTGAGCACCGTGAACACCATGGTCTGCCAATGGGCGTTGCCGTTGTGCAAGGCCCAGGCCTGCAGGCCCAGGCACAGCCCGCCAATCAGCAGCCCAATGCCCAGAATGTGCTGCCACATGCCACGCGCAAACAGGCTTTCGTCCGGCGCACGCGGTGGACGCTGCATGACGCCGGGTTCGGCCGGTTCGGCGGCCAGCGCCAGGCCCGGCAGGCCATCGGTGACCAGATTGACCCACAAGATGTGAATGGGCTGCAGGGGAATGGGCAGCAGCAGCATGGGCGCCAGAAACAGGGTCCAGATCTCGCCTGAATTGCCCGTCATGGCGTAGCGCACGAACTTGCGGATGTTGTCGTAGATGCGGCGCCCCTCCCGCACCGCTGCAACGATGGTGGCGAAGTTGTCATCAAGCAGGACGATGCTGGAGGCTTCGCGCGCCACATCGGTGCCGCCCTTGCCCATGGACACGCCAATGTCGGCACGCTTCAGGGCAGGTGCATCGTTCACGCCATCGCCTGTCATGGCCACGAAGTGCCCCAAGGCCTGCAGGGCCTCGACGATGCGGATCTTCTGCGCCGGGTCCACGCGCGCATAGACACGCACATGGGCCACACGTTGCTGCAGGGTCTGCTCGTCCAGTGTGCTCAGATCCTGGCCGGTGAGCACATCGGCTTGAGCGTCGGCCACGATCCCCAGGCGGTGCGCGATGGCCCTTGCCGTGGAGGGGTGATCACCCGTGATCATGACCGGGGTGATGCCCGCCGCGATGCAGTCGCGCACAGCGGCGGCGGCTTCGGGGCGCGGCGGGTCGATCAGAGCGATGAGGCCCAGGAACTGCAAGTCGCTTTCGACCGAAGCCAGCGCGTTGGTGTCCGGCAAGCGGGCGTGCTCGCGTCGCGCCAGAGCCAGCACGCGCAGGCCTTGTGCGGCCAGCTCCGTGGCACTGGCCAGCACTGCGGCACCATCCATCTTGGTGGGCCCTTGCGGCGTCCACTGCGCAGCGCAGCAAGGCAGCACCGACTCGGGTGCTCCCTTGGTGTAGGCCACATACCCATCCTGGTTGCGATGGAAGGTGGTCATGCGCTTGCGCTCGGAATCGAAGGGCTGCTCTTGCACACGTGGCATGGCCAGGTCCAGCGCCGTCTTGTCGATCTTTGCGCTCAAAGCGGCCAGCACCAGCGCAGTTTCTGTCGGGTCGCCCTCCCAGTCTGGGGGCGCATGCCCCTGGCGGGCGTCATTGCACAGGGCTGCGGCCTTCAAGGCTTCACGGTGGACCTCTCCCGGCAACGCATCGCCCGGCACCCACGGCTGTCCTTGAGCCTGCAGCAACTCCGCATGCATCTTGTTTTGCGTCAGCGTGCCTGTCTTGTCGGAGCAGATGACCGTGACCGAGCCCAAGGTCTCCACCGATGGCAGGCGTCGAACCAGGGCATGCTGGGACACCATGCGGCGTGCGCCCAGCGCCAGCAACACCGTGACTACTGCGGGCAGGGCTTCGGGGATGGCCGCCACCGCCAGGCTGATCGCGGTGAGGGCCATCAGCAAGGGCGCCTCGCCACGCAGCACGCCGACGGCAAAGATCACCACGCAGATACCGATCACCCCCAGGGCCAGCCGCTTGCCAAACGCGGCCAGACGCCGCTGCAACGGGGTGCTGCGGTCTTCGCTGTTGAGCAACCGGGCCACCTTGCCAAGTTCGGTGTCCATCCCGATGGCCACCACCAGGCCGCGTGCCCGCCCATGGGTGGCCGTGGTGCCCTTGAACACCATGTTGAGCCGGTCACCCAAGGCAGCGCCATCCGTCTGGGGCAGCGCATCCGTTTGCTTGTCCACCGGCACGGATTCACCGGTCAGGGCCGACTCGTCCACCTGAAGCCGGGCCAACTCGATCAAGCGAAGGTCGGCAGGGATCTGGTTGCCCGCCTCCAGCAAAACCACGTCGCCAGGCACCAGCGTGCTGGCAGCCACCACCAGAACTTCGCCGCCACGCAGCACCGTGGCCTGCGCGGCCGCGAGCAGACGCAAGGCCGCCATTGCTTTGTCAGCCCGCCACGACTGCACAAAGCCGATGACCGCATTGAGCAAGACGATGACGATGATGGCCAGCGTGTCCGCCAACTCGCCGATGAGGCCCGCGATGACCGCAGCGGCCAGCAGGACCAGCACCATGAAGTCCTTGAACTGGTCCGCCAGCAAGGCAAGCCACCCCCGGCGCTCCTGGGTTTGCAAAGCGTTGGCGCCATAGCGCGCTGTCCGCTCTTGTGCTTGCGCCTGCTGCAGCCCAATGGCTGGATCGACAGCGTGTTCGCGTGCAACGTCATGGGGCTCACGCTGGTGCCATGCGACCCCCTCCTCAGGCAAGTTCTTCATGGTGGGTCAGATCCTTCAATACCGACAGGCAGCGAGACAAACTGAGCGCATCCCAGTCTACTCCGCACACAGTTGACACCATTCGCAAACCGCCGCCGGGTGGGTCGCTTCGCTCGAAAAACTTGACATGACGCAAGGTTGGGAAATACTGACCAGGTACAACCATCCATACCATCATTCGACGCCTGACACCGAGGGTCAACATGACACAAAGCAAAGATCCAATTCGCTTGCTGCTGGCTTCAGACATGAGCGCGCGGTGCGACCGTGCGCTTGATCGCGCCGCACAACTGGCCCAGCAATGGGATGGCGAGTTGCTCGTCGTGCATGCCGTCGATCCATCGGCAACAGCACAGGCCAGTCGATTTGCACGGACATTGCCGTCCTGGCGCCAGCCAGAGCAATGGACAGCCACCGTCACCCGTCGACTGCAATCCGATCTCCAGGAGGAAGGCGTCTCTGCGCAAGTCCAGGTGGTCGAGGACACCCCCGCCAGCGCGGTGCTTGATGCGGCACAACAGCACCATGTTGCCATGATCATTGGTGGCATTGCCAAAGACGACCCGATCGGACGCATCCAGTTGGGCAGCACGGTTGACCGACTGGTGCGCGAAGCCCATGCACCTGTTCTGACAGTGCGACGCCGGGTCCACGGCCCCTATCGGCATGTGGTGTTGGCAACAGACTTTTCGCCCGCCTCGCGTGCTGCGCTGAACACCGCAGTTCGCTGGTTCGGCGACTGCAAACTGTCGCTCTTTCACGCCTACCCATCGACCGGCGCCGGCCTGGGAGGAGAACACCTCGTCGAGGACACATGGCGCGCAGTGGCAGCTGGCCAGTGCGACACGTTCCTCAAAGAATCTGGGCTCGGCACAGACGTGTCGCTGGGCATCTCGCTCATCCTTGAGCGAGGGCACCCTGAAGTTTTGCTGCCAGACTATGTCCGCTTCGCGGATGTCGATCTGGTGATCCTGGGCACGAATGGCCGCAGCGGCCTGCTCAAAGCACTGCTTGGCAGCACGGCAGAAAACCTTTTGCACACGCTCGATTGCGACACCATGGTCGTGCGTCCTCAGTAAAGGTGGGCGGCGTGGAGACAATCGCGCCGATGCCATTGCCTTGCTTGTCTGCGCCTTTCCATCATCGCAGGGGTGGACCCCAAAGTGGGCCTGTATGCCTCGTTCAGCATGGCGCTCGTGATCGCCATTGCTGGAGGGTGACCCGCCATGATCTCGGTTGCAGGCCTCTGCTCAAAGGCCTGTCCTGCCACCTCGTGCATGTCGGAGCCGACACAGCTGGCATGCAGAGCAAGGTGAGCCGGGCCAGCCAAGGTCTGACTCAGGCTGATGGACGGTGCATACAGCCATCGAGAGCGGCAAGGTGGAAAAGACGCTGTCTCTCTATGTCACCACACATCAGCTGCCGTTGGTGGGGATGGGCGCCTTGGCCATAAACGCATTCTTGCGAAGACGAAGCATGAGAGGAGGCCGCTGGCATCCCGTGCTGAACGCTTTTCGCCTGATGCGTCTCAATGCCAGGCCAGGCGTTGCACATAGCGGCGGATGTCTTCGGGCCAGCCCGCCACCAGCTTGGCAAAACGAATTGCATCATCGGCAAACAGTGCGCGGCTGGCTTCCTCGAAATCAGGCAGGTTGCCCGCCAAGGCTGACATCGCGCGGTAAGCCGCCTCTTGGGATTGGCGCTTGCGCTCTTTCTCGGGCAAGGCACGCCGCGCTTCTTCCACCAACTTGCGCAACGCCACAGACGCTCCACCCGCTTGGGCATTGAGCCAATCCCAATGGCGGGGCAACAAAGTCACCTCACGTGCGACCACACCGAGACGGGGCCTGCCTCGGCCACGCGGCTCGGCCGTGAGCGCGTCCACATCGACGGGCTGCACGCTGGGTGCCGGTTCCAGCCGTTGCATGATTTCTTGCTCCGAACCGCGCAGGTCCAGGTCGATCACGGTGCCGGTGGCATCCTTGAACACCAGGATCGGCTCAGTCGCCTCACCTGCGGCTTTCACGGCCAGGGCGACATGTTGAAGTGGGCCTGTGGCCAGCAGGCGATGCCCGATGAAGGCGGTGGCGGGGCTCAGTGATGAATGTTCCATCACCAAATAATACCCGGGTAAAATAAAAACGTCAATTAAACCCGGGTAAATTTACATTGGTGCTTGTTTCACAGCATTTTTGGATGAAAGCCCTGGTCCTGAATGGCCATCAGCACAGCCTTCTCCGGCTGCGTGGTCACCACATCGACAAAGCCCTGTTGCAAATCGAACTGCACCAAGGCGGTCGGGTCGAGTTTCTGAATGGCCTGGGTCAGCCGCTGCACGCATTGCGGGCCAACCAGATCGCGCACGCTCACATGGACTTCGGAACCGATGGTCATGGTCTTGCTCCTTTGAATTGATGTCATCAAACGCTTTTGGCGTGCTTGAGCTTCCTTGTCGACCTTTTCGGGGCGACCGTCAAGCCAAGGCCTCACACGAGGTTGGGCGATATCATTTCCCCCAAGCTTTGGCCACCCCTTCAAACCACCCTTCTGGACATCAAGATGCCGTACATGTTGCTGATCGTCGAGCCCGTTGATCAAAGGCTCTCTCGCACTGAAGCTGAGGGCCGCGAGGCCTATGCCAGCATGGTTCGCTTTGGTGCCGACCTGAAAGAGCGCGGCCTGTTGCTGGCCAGCGAGTCCTTGAAATCCCAGCACGATGCGGCGCGCGTTGAAGTGCGCGGCGGTGCCAGTCGGGTGGTGGATGGCCCTTTCGCTGAGGCCAAGGAAATGATCGGTGGTTTCTTTTTGCTGGATTGCCAAACCCGCGACGAAGCCATCGCCATTGCCAAGCAATGTCCGGCGGCCGAATGGTGCACGGTCGAAGTGCGCGCCCTCGCCCCCTGCTACGAAACCTGAATTTTTAGCAGCCAGGTTGTCGAAACCGTGGCACCCGGTTCGTCGTGTTCATGACAACCCAGGAGCATCCAGATGCGATTCATGATCATGGTGAAAGCAAGGCCACAAAGCGAGGCCGGCGGCATGCCCGACAAGGCCCTCACCGCCTCGATGACCGAGTACCACGAGCAACTGGCCCAAGCCGGTGTGCTGCTCGATGCATCGGGCCTGCAGCCCACGGCCATGGGCTGGAGGGTGCACTTCGGAGCGCAGGGCCAACGCCAGGTGGTCGATGGCCCTTTCACGGAGGGCCAGGACCTTGTGGCCGGCTACACGCTGATCCAGGTGCGCTCACGTGAAGAAGCGGTGGAATGGACTCAGCGCTTTCCAGCCCCGATGGGCCCAGGCTGGAACGCTGAAATCGAGGCGCGCCAGTTGCATGAGCCAGGCGGCTTTGGCCCGAGCATCCAACCATGAGGAAAACACGGTGATCAAGACCATCTTCATCATCGCGGCCATGGGCATCGCGGGGCTGCTGTTTTACGCGGCCAGCAAGCCGGACACCTTCGCGGTTCAACGCAGTATCAGCATCAAAGCGTCGACCGACCAACTGCATTCGCTGATCAACGATTTGCACCAGTTCAACACCTGGAACCCCTACAACCAGAAGGATCCCAAGGTGAAGGGGTTCTACAGCGGCCCGGTGTCTGGCCCCGGTGCCCGCTACGAATTTGAAGGCAACAAGGATGTCGGCAAAGGCAGCATCCAGATCACCGATTCAACGCCCAGCCAGGTGGCGATGAAGCTGGACATCATCGAGCCTTTTGAAGGCCACAACCTGGTCGAGTTCACGCTGCGGCCACAAGATGACACCACAGAGGTGACCTGGGCCATGCGCGGCCCTGCCCCCTTCATGTTCAAGCTGGTGGGCATCTTCATGAACATGGACCAGATGATTGGCCGCGACTTCGAGACCGGCCTGAACAGTTTGAAAACCAAAGCGGAGAAAACATCATGAGCCACCAGATCTTCGTCAACCTGGCCGTCAAGGACCTGAACAAGACCAAGGCGTTTTTCAGCAGCCTGGGCTTCAGCTTCAACCCGCAGTTCACCAACGAGCAAGGGGCCTGCATGGTCATCTCCGAGGGCCACAGCTACGCGATGCTGCTGGTCGAGGACTTCTTCAAAACCTTCATCAAGAAAACGCTGGCCGATGCCACCAAAAGCACGGAGGTGCTGATCTGTCTGTCGTGCGACAGCCGTGCTCAGGTGGACGAGATGGTAGCCAAGGCGATCGCCGCTGGTGGCAAGGCTTCGAAGGAAGCCAAGGACCACGGCTTCATGTACGAGCATGGCTTTGAAGACCTGGACGGCCACCTCTGGGAAGTGATGCACATGGACATGAGCGCCGCCCCGGCCCAGTTCTGATGGCGGCGTCGGCCACGCACCGGGCCATCGAGGCAGTCTGGCGCATCGAATCGGCCAAGATCATCGCCGGGGTGGCGCGCCTGGTGCGCGACATCGGGCTGGCGGAAGAGTTGGCGCAGGACGCGCTGCTCACGGCGCTGGAACAGTGGCCATCCACCGGTGTGCCAGACAACCCGGGCGCCTGGCTCATGACCACCGCCAAAAACCGCGCGCTGGACCGGCTGCGGCGCGCCAAGATGATCGAGGGCAAGCTGCAAGAGCTTGGCCACGACCTGGAAGCGCAGGAGGCCTTGATCGTGCCTGACTTTGTGGATGCGCTGGACGCCGCCCGGGCCGATGAGATCGGCGACGACTTGCTGCGCCTGATCTTCACAGCCTGCCACCCGCTGCTGTCAACTGAGGCGCGTGCCGCCTTGACCTTGAAGCTGCTGGGCGGGCTGAGCACCGAGGAGATCGCCCGGGCTTTCCTGGCTTCAGAGACCACGATCGCGCAACGCATCGTGCGGGCCAAGCGCACGCTCACCGCGGCCAAGGTGCCCTTCGAGGTGCCGCGCGGCGAAGAGTTGGCGCAGCGCCTGGCCTCGGTGCTGGAAGTGGTCTACCTGATCTTCAACGAGGGATACACCGCCACCAGTGGTGAAGACTGGATGCGCCCGGCCTTGTGCGACGAAGCATTGCGACTGGGCCGCATGCTGGCCGAGCTGGCGCCCGGAGAGCCCGAGGCGCATGGGCTGATCGCGTTGATGGAACTGCAGGCCTCGCGTTCTGCGGCGCGGGTGGATGCGCTTGGCAAGCCGGTGCTGCTGCTGGCGCAGGACCGCGCCCGATGGGACCATTTGCTGATTCGCCGCGGCTTGACGGCCCTGGGGCGCGCCGAAGCCTTGGCCGTGTCCTTGCATCAGCCGCTGGGTGCCTACGCCTTGCAGGCGTCGATCGCCGCTTGCCACGGCCGGGCACGCACGGGCGGCGAAACCGACTGGCCGCGCATCGCGGCTTTGTACGATGCGCTGGCGCAGGCCATGCCTTCACCGGTGGTGGAACTGAACCGCGCGGTGGCCGTGGGCATGGCTTTTGGGCCGGCCGCTGGGCTGCAGATGGTGGACGAGCTGCGCGAATCCCCCTCGCTGAAAAACTACCAGTGGCTGCCCAGCGTGCGCGGCGACCTGCTGGCCAAACTGGGCAGGCTTGAAGAAGCACGCACCGAGTTTGAGCGCGCAGCGGAGATGGCGGGCAATGCGCGTGAACGCGAACTGCTGCTGGAGCGGGCACGGGGACTGGGTGCTTGAGGCTTGACCCCAGCACCACGCACCTCGAACTTCACCTCTGCCATGGTCTTGCCCTGTTCATTGACCAAGGCCAGATGGTGTCGGCCTGGCCACATCGGCCACAACATGGGTCTGGCGGGCCCGATCCGCTGGTCGTTCAGGCGCCAGCTCCATTGTGCAGGCACACCGGGGGCCGCTTTCAAGGTCAGTCTTTGTGACCTGGGGGGGATGTCGGGGTCCAGCGCAATGATCGTTCTGTCAGCGGGGGCGGTGATCAGCGATCGGGCCGAGCCCGACAGGCTGGCCAGCTGGATGAGGCTTTGCTGCGTGCCGTCAAGAAACCATTCCTGGCGCGGTGGCTCCAGTTGGCGATCAAAGCTCACGGCGGTTTGAAGCACGCTGGCGGGCACGGCCTGTGGCGGCGCCGGCAAAGACCTGGCCCGGCGTTGCAACTCGTCCATCACCGTTCGCCACACGGGTGCGGCGCCGGTCAAGCCAGAGACATCCCACATGGGTTCACCGCTGGCATTGCCCACCCAGACGCCCACGGTGTAGCGCTTTGAAAAGCCGATGCACCAGTTGTCGCGCATGTCCTTGCTGGTGCCAGTCTTGGCCGCCACCCAATAGCGGGCAGCCAAGGCGTTGTCCAGGCCGAAGGTGGGCACGCGCGCTTCTCGGTCGGCCAGGATGTCGCTGACGATGAAGCTGGCGCCAGTGTCCATCACGGCTTTCATGGCGGTGCTTGGGTCGGTGGTGCGCATGCGCAGTGGCGAGTAGGCACCGCCATTGGCCAGGGCACGGTAGGCATTGCTCAGATCAGCCAGCGTGACTTCGGCCGAGCCCAAGGCCAGGCTGTAGCCGTAGTAATCACCGTTGCGTTTGAGGGGCAGGCCCAAGGCTTTCAGGCGCTGCGAAAAGCGCTCGGGCGTGACCATGACCAAGGTGCGCACGGCGGGCACGTTGAGCGACGCGGCCAGCGCGGTGCGCACCGAGACGGGCCCCTTGAAGTGGCGGTCGTAGTTCTGGGGGATGTACAGGCCACCCGGGGTGGACAAGTCCACGGGCGAGTCATGCAGGATCGAGGCGGCGGTCATCCAGCGCTGCTCCACCGCCATCTCGTAGAGGAAAGGTTTGAGCGTGGAGCCGGCCTGGCGCAAGGCCATGACGCCATCGACCTCGGCCGCTTGCGAGAGCGCGCCGCTGGAGCCCACCCAGGCCAGCACGTCGCCCGAAGCGTTGTCGATGACGATGACCGAGCCGTCTTCAACATGGCGGTCGCTCAACTCGGCCAGGTGCTGGCGCAGGGTGTCGCGGGTGAAGCGTTGCAGGCGGGCATCGAGCGTGCTCTTGACGGTGATCGACGCGCCCGAGTTGGCCGGTGCTGCATGCAGGTTCAGCAGGCGGCGGGCCAGGTGCGGGGCGATCTGGCGATCGGCATCCAGGCGCTCGGAGGGCCGACTGGCCAGGACTTGTGCGGTGTAGGTGGACAAGAACACGCACTCTTTGGCGCGGCCTTGCGCGGTGAGGATGCCACAGGCGCGGTTGGCCACGGCGACCGGCTTGGCGTTGGGAGCGCGCACCAGGGCGGCGGCGATGGCGGCCTCCTGGGCATTCAGACCGCTGGGGTATTTTTGAAACAGCCTGGCCGACATCGCGCCAATGCCGACCAGCTCGCCCCGAAAGCCCACCAGGTTGACGTAGGCCTCCAGGATCTGGTCTTTGCGCCATTGGCGCTCCAGCTGCCAAGCCGTGCTGACCTGGCCCACCTTGGCGACCACCGAACGGCCGCCGCGCGTGGCCAGATCCTGGTCCAGCAGGCCAGCCAGTTGCATGGTCACGGTCGAGGCGCCGCGCGTGCGGGTGTTCCACAGATTGGCCCAGGCGGCGGCACCGACAGAGGACCAGTCCACCCCGCCATGCTCGTAGAAGCGCCTGTCTTCCGAGAACAACAAGGCCTGCCGGAATGCCGGTGAGACCTGCGCCAGCGGCACCCAGTCGGCCCGCTGGGCGCGGGTGTCGGCCCGCAACTGCTGCACGGGCTCGCCATGGCGGTCCAGCAGCACGGCATCTGACGATCGGTACCCTGCTTTGACTTGGTCGAAGCTGGGCAAGGCCATGGCGGCTGTGCAGGTGAACGCCAAAGCAATGGCCAACCATGATCGGCGGGAGTTCATCACCTCAAGGCCCCACCGCCACGGGCGCATTGGGGAACTCGCCGAACATCTCGGGCGCGTACATGGCCTCGACCCGCGTTTGCGGCAGGCCAAAGGTGCCCGGGTTGTTCAGGCGCACGGTGTACTCCAGCACCAGCGGGCCCTTGGGCAGGTAGCGGTAGTAGGAGCGGAAGGCTTCGAAGCTGCGCTCTTGATACGCCAGCCACCCACGGCTGTCCTGCCGCTCGTCGGTGGTGCTCATGGCATCGTCGCGGCCCAGGCCGGAGCCCAGCAAAGTGGCACCACCGGGGATGGGATCGTTGACCACCACCCAGGTCATGTCGGCCTGCGCGTCGATCTCCAGGTGCACGCGCAGCACATCGCCACGGCTGTACTGGCCCTTTACTTTCTGCTCGACCGGCGTGATCGTCTTGGTGATGCGGTAGCCGCTGCTGAAGGGCGTGGTCAGGCGAATGGCGGCCTTGCTGGTGAAAGTGAGCCAGGGCTTGCCTGTGCCTTCGTGCGTGACTTTGACGCTGCTGCCAGGTGAGACCGAAGCGCTGCTTGCGGCCACGGCCTTGGGCCAGCCCAGCGCCACCTTGCCGCCCTCGGGCGACTGGCTCCACAAAAAGCTTTGCGGCGCGGGCCCGGGCTCGAAGCCCACACGCGACGTGCCGGCGACGGGATCACGCTCAAAGCGTTTGGAGAAGGCCTCGATGGCGACCGAGCCCCAGGCGTTCGACACCGTGGTCGACCAACGGCCGCGCTGCTGGCGTTGCAAGGTGCCGGTGACCAGGCGAGGCAGGTCGTCTTTCCAACCGGCCTTGGGCAAGGTGGCCAGGATCATGCGCACGCTGTTGACGTCGCCATTGGCCATCAGCCACCACCAGCTGTCGTCACGCTCGGTGGAGAAGCCCAGGCGCGTGCCCTGCACGTTCAGGCGTGCGCGCAGGATTTGCTCGGCCTCGGTGATGCGTTTGTCGCGGTCGGGGATGTCCTTCACGCGGTCCAGGATGGCCATCCAGTCGATGACGGCGCTGGTGGGCCACTGGTTGGGCAGGATCTGCACCGAGTCCAACATGCGGGCCTGGGCCTTGCCGGTGCGCGACAAGGCCTCGATGGCCGCCAGCTTGCGCACATCCAGGTCGCCGTTCTTCAGGAAGGCGGGCGCCCAGAAGTCGCGCTTGATGCGGCCCTCGACAAACGCGGCCAGGCCACGCTCCATGCGCAGGCGCGTGTCATCGGGCAGGCTGAAGTCGTAGCCCAGCTTGCTGGCTTCGTCGCTGATGGCCAGCAGGTAGGCGGTGAGGCTGTCACTGCCGGTGCGGCCGGCGCTGGCCGAGGGCGGGAAGTAGTGCGCCAGGCCGTCTTCGTCCAAATACAGCGGGATGCGGCTGGCCAGGCTGCGCCAGGCTTCAACATCACGCAGGCCGATGGCGATCGAGGCACGCTGCTCCAGGCAATCCCACAGGTAGCGCTCGAAGAAATCGCGCACGCCTGGCAGGCCATCAGACAGCTTGGGCTTGAACGTGACTTCAATGCCGCCGCGTGGCACGCCTTGCGCGTCGGCCAAGGCGCTGGCGGGCATGCCGATGGGGATGCTGACGCTGCCTTTGTCGAGTTGCATCAGCGTGGCTTGCTGCACGGTCACGGGCACGGCTTCGGCCACCTTCTGCATGATCTTCATGCGGTCGCGGGTGGTACCGGATTCGGCCGACACGGTCCAATCCTGCTGTTTCACGTTGAAAGGCACGGTCACGTCCCAACCGGCTTCGGCCGCCGCATTGGGTTCAAGGCGGATGCGCTGTGGCGGCAAAGTCTCGGTGCCGACCTGCGCGGTGAAGGCCGCGTCCATGGCCTGGGCAGTGGTGTTTCGCAGGGTGAACATGGCACGGTAGCGGTCACCCTCGCGCACCAGGGGCGGGACGCCCGAGACGATCTGCAAGTCCTGCGTGGCCGCGATGCTGGCGCGGCCCGTGCCAAACAAGCCAGCGTTGCCACCCTGCACCGCATCCGCAATGACGACGATGCGGAAGGACGTGAGCGAGTCGTTCAAAGGCACGTTGACGAGCGCTTCGCCCTTGGCATCGAGCACCACGCGCGGGTTCCAAAGCAGCAAGGTGTCGAACAATTCACGGGTGGGGAACTGGCCGCCCCCACCGCCTGGTGGCGCGGCCTTTTTGCCGAAGTGCCGCTTGCCGATGATCTGCATCTGCGCCGTGGCGGTGTCCACTCCGTAGCCTCGTTTGCGCACCATGGCGCCCAGCAAGTCCCAGCTGTCATTGGGGCTAAGTTCCAGCAAGGCTTCGTCCACGGCGGCCAGGGCCACCTCGGTGCCCGCAGGCACGGGCTGGCCATTGGGCAAGCTGACTTTCACGCGCACCTGGCTGGTGGCGCGGATGGGGTAGCGGGCCTTGTCCGGTTGCACCGTCACCTTCAACTGGTGCGAAGCCGTGCCCACTTCGATCTCGGCAATGCCGTACTTGAAAGCGGGCTTGGACAGGTCGACCATGGCCGTCGGCGCCTGGTAATCGCGTCCATCGTCGTTGAAGGCCTTCCACCATTCGGTGGGCGAGCGCCAGCCCCAGGTGAAGAAGCTGTACCAGGGCACATCGCGCACACGGCCGCGCACGGCCAGCACCGACACGAACACGTTAGGGCCCCACTCGGCCTTGACCTCCAGCGAGATGGTCGGATCCTTGCCATTCAGCTCGACCATGCGGGTTTCGATGATGCCGTTGCGCTCGATGGCGACCAGCGCCGTGGCGTGCCTGAAGGGGCTGCGCACCTGGAACCGGGCGGTCTGGCCAGGCTCGTAGTTGCGCTGCTCGGGGATCACGTCCATGCGGTCCTGGTTGTCACCCCCAAACCAAAGCTCGCCCTGGCGCGTCACCCACACGGAGGCGGCCGAGCGCGCGGTGTTGCCCGCCGCGTCATTCGCCTGCGCGATCAACTCGATCTCACCGGCGGACTTCATCGGGGCTTCGCACAGCACCAGACCGCGCGCGTCGCTGGTGCCGCTGCACACCTGGCCCAGGTCCTCGTCGGCGTTCTGGTTGTCATAGGCGTAGAAGCCACCCACTAGGCGCTTGCGGGTGGAGTTGGTGCGGTGGGCCACGGCGCGCACCGCCACGCTCACACCGGCCTTGGGCTGGCCGCTGGTGTCCAGCACCACGATCTGCGTGGCCACCTTCTGCTTGACGGATACCCACTCTTCAGTGCGCACACCCAGCACCAGGCCAGCGGGCCACACGGGCACGGTCTGGCTCAGGGTCTGCACCTCGCCATTGGGATCGGCGTAGGTGGCCTGCACCAGCATTTCGCGCGGCACCTTGGTGGCAGGCAGCTTGGGCAGCAACACATTGCCCGCGCCGTTCTTGTCCAGCGTCACCGACAGCTTGTCGGCCACCAGGTTGGCGCGGTCTTCGCGGGTATCGATGGCGGAATCTTCATCACCCTCGTCCACGTAGTCTTCCGAGAAGAAGGACTTGGCATTGGGATCGCGCGGCGCGCTTGGCGGGTTGAAGCGAAAGCCCGGGTAGCGCTCGGTGCGCAAGGCGCTGGCCACCTGGGCATCGCGCCACTGGGCCGACACGCGCACCGGCAAACCGGCCGCGCCACCGCCATTGCCGTAATTGATCTGCAAGCCCAGGCTCACTTCCTTGGGCTGGATCAGCGCTGTTTTGGGCGGGATGATGCGGCCTGTCATGACCGGCAAGCGGAACTCTTCAACGCGGAAGTTACCGGTATTCACGCGCTGGCCTTCGCTGACCAGCTGCACGTTGTAGACGCCCAGCTTGGCGTCTTCCGGGATGGCAAAGGTCGAGTCCGCATGGCGGCCGCGCCAGCTCAAGGCTTGTGAAAACTCCTGGCCCGTGCCTTCGTGAGTGATGGTGAGCGTGGGCGGTAAATCACCGGCATCCACCAGGCCCAGGCCCGTGAGCTTTTCAAGCCGCGCATGGTGTTGCATCGACACGGTCTGGCCGGCGCGCAGCAAGGTCCGGTCCAGCACCGAGTGGTAGATCGTGGCCGAGGGCGTGTCAGACCCATTGGTGTCCACGTGAAAGCGCCACGGCTCGATGCCCTGATTCCAGGTGGACCACACGAAGGCCATGTCGCCACGGCCTTGCGCATCGGTCTTGCGGGCACTCACGAAGTAACCGGTCTCGTTCTCGTTGCGCTGCCTGCGCTGGCAGTAGTCCCACATCAGGCGCGGCAGTTCCTGCTTGACCATGGCCAGGCCCTGCTTGTCGGTGCGGCCTGACCACACCGGCTCGCCCAGGCAATCCGAGATCTGCACCTGCGCGCCTTCCACCGGCTTGCCCTTGTCCAGCGTGGTGACCCACACCAGCGAATTGTTGGCACTGGTCTTGAAATGCACGCCCAGGTTGGTAACCAGCACGCTGGTGCGCACGTACATGGGCGCATTGCGGTCCAACAAGGCTTGGCCCAACTTGGCCGATTCCACCTCGACCACGTGGAAGCCGGGCTGAGTCATCGGGATGCCGATGACCTCGAAAGGCCGGGCATCAACCTTGGCATCGTTGGACGGCAGGCTCAGCTTCTTCGCGCCGGATTCGCGGCTCAACAAACTCACCGTGCGCGTCTGCACCACATCGGGCGGGTCCTCGTTGTCCTGCTCACCGTCGGGCACCTCTTCGCCATAGCGCTTGGCCTGGCGTGCCGGCTTGGCCCGCTTGACTGGCGGCGGCAGTTTGATGCCCAACTCTGATTGCACTTCATCGCGCGGCAAGCGGCCTTCGTTGTAGCGTTTGACCTTGGCCAACCAATCGATGATGGCGCGGTCATCGGCCAACTTCAGATCACGCACCGCACTGCCTGGCGCAGCCAAACCCTTGACCTTCAGATCACCTTCGATGCGGCGAACCGTCAAAGGCAGCATGGGCTCGGCGTTCAACTCCAGGATGCCGAAGGTGGCGGCCGGGAACTTGGCCAGGGCCGGGGCTTCCGCCGTGCGCGTCTTCAGGGGAAACGCGCTGGCATTGCTCAGCACACGGCCTGCGTCATCGCGCAGATCAGCGGGCAGCTCGATGAGGATGTCGGCGCTTTCGGGCAAGGGGCCTTTGAACTGCACGGCACTCACGCCACTCTCGGACGGATCAATGCCCACCTCGCCCTTTTTGCGACTGAACAGGTAGAAGAACTGGCGGATGCCGTTTCGCACCACCGACAACAATTGCTCCTTGGTCTCGCCGCGCTGCTGCTCCACCTCGGGTTTGTGCGTGCCATCGGGCGCGATCAGCACGATGCGCTCGGCCAACTTGCGCGGCACGGGCGATGAAAACTCGATCCGCATCGGGCGGATGGGCAGGCAGTCAGCCCGCGAACTGGTGCGCTCGCACGTGAAACTGGCGCTGAACGGCGCGCGCACGGTGTAGTCCAGATTGCGGTCGGCCGAATTGGCCACGCCAGAGGGTGTGGCAATGCCGCGCCCCCACACCACCTGGACCCGGGCATCGTTGGGCAGGGGCCGCGCGCATTGCATCGCCACCACGCGCGCTTGCTGCGGCACCAGGTCAACGGCTTTCAGGATGGCCTCGCGCACCGGGCCTGTCACCACCTTCAAAGGCAGTTGCTCACCCAGGCCCGCCACTTCGCAGCGGCCATGTTGCTCAATGCTGGCCGTTGTGGCTGCGCCCGTCAGCAGCAGCGCAAAGACCTGCTCTTCCTCAATCCGGCTGCCCTCACCCGCCGAGGGGTAGGCCCGCACGATCGTGGGGCCGCCCGTGCTGAAGTCGTACGCGACCGGGCCTTGAACCGCATCGCCCGCCAAGGTCTTCAAGCCCGGCTTGAGCTTGAAGCTGCACTTGGTGCCCGCTGGCACGTCCTGGGTGAAATCGTGCACCCAGGTCTTGTCGTCCACCCAACGGCCTGAACCGGCTGGTGGCGTGCTGTTGGCGCAGGCCAGGTCGAACGGCGATGGCAGCTTGGGGTCGCCAAAACGCACCATCGATTCTGTGAACGTGGCCCGAGCCTGCCGCACCTTGGCCACCTCGCCCTGCGGCGAAAAAGTCTGCACCGTGGCGGCGGACAACACCCCCGTGGTCAAAGCCAACGCCGTCCAGACCAAAGCCCTGGGCATGCGGTGGCGAAACCAATCTTGACTCATGGGGGGCATCCTCTGCTTTGTTGTCCTGGCAGAGACGATATCAGCCTTCCGACCAGACCAGCGGCCACCCCTTCTCATGCAGGCGCCCTTGCGTGATGCGGATGCGCAGCAAGCGCAGTGCGCCCGCATGCTCGGCCTGCTCCGGGCTGTCGTGATCGACGTGGGCCCAGCCTTGCAACCACAACAGCGCGCCACTGGCAAAGTCGATGAACAGCAGGCCCACTTTGGGGTTGCTCACGATGTTGCCCAGGGTGTTGAACATGAAGTTGCCGGTGTAGTCGGGCACGGTCAAGCAGGTGCCCTCGGCTTCTTCGTGCACCTTGACGAAACCCGGCGGGCCGCCTCGGTGCGACACGTCCACCCCTTCACTGCTGGCCATGTCGCCGTCGCCCGCGTGCAGCGACGCCGAGGCGATGAAAAAGGTATCGGATTGTTGAATGATGGCCATGGCCTGCGGCGACACGTGTGGGCCTTCATCACGCACTTGTGGTGGCTCCTTGGGCAAGCCATCGCCACCCATCCACACCGCGCGGCGCGGCTGGATGTACTTGGGGCAATTGCCAAAGCTCTGCCGCACGGCCACCAAGGCCCCCGACTCATCCACCTGGGTCAACACACCGTTCATCCGATTGCGCCGACGCGTGTGCGGCTGGATACCCAGCAAACCCAATGGCGCCCCAGCGTGCCAACTCGGCGCCAGAGGATCGTGGGCCAGCAGTCCGGCATTCAAGCGCAGTACCTGCGGATCGGGCGAATCCATGAACCCCGGCGGGCCGGCCATCACGGTGGCCCATGGGCGCCTCTGCCCATCCAGCGCCCCGATCACGATGAAAGGCAAGGCCGCAAAGAACTCGCGGTGCTGATCAGGCATGTGGTCCCGGATCATCTGGCGCCCACGCATCTCCATCGCCTCGCGAACGCCCACCAGGCTTTGCATGGCTTGCTCGCCAGCATGAAAGGGCGAAGGGCTGGCGTTCATGCCGGCTTCTTGAAAGGCTGGGTTGACGGCATGGGCACGAAACCTGGCAAGGCCTCCAGCTCGGACAACCAGCGCCGCACGTGCGGGTACGCCTCCAGCGGAATGCCGCCTTCGGGCGCGCGCACCGTGTAGCTGTACAAGGCGATGTCGGCCACGGTGGGGTGCTGCGACGAGGCCAGAAAACGTTGACCAGCCAGGTGCTGGTCCATCACGCGCAGCAGTTGCACCGCCGTGTCGATCACCGCTTGGTCGGGCGTGCCGCCGGTCAGGCAGATCCAGCGCGCGCGGGCCGCGCCTTGTGCCAACTGCCCTGCCGCCACGCTCAGCCAATGCTGCACCCGGGCGATCTGCGCTGGCGACTCGGGCCACCATTGCCGCGACGGATCGTGTTTCAAAGCCAGGTAGATGTTGATGGCATTGCTGTCGGACAAGGTCACGTCGCCATCCTCCAGCACTGGCACCTGGCCAAACGCGTTCAGGGCCAGGAATGGCTGGCTTTTGTGCTCGCCTTTGAGCATGTTGACCGGCACCGTCTCAAAGGGCAAACCCAGCAGTGACAGGAACAGGCGCACCCGGTGGGCGTGGCCGGACAAGGCAAAGTCATGCAATCGGATCGACATGGTGAAGGTTCCTTGGTTGAACAGTGCCCTCACCTTATTCCCACCAGATAACGTTGTGAATCCTCATGTGTAGAAAATCATCATTGCAAGTTGCGCAACAATGAGGCCATGGACCAGCTTGAATCAATGCGGGTGTTCGTCGCCGTGGCCGATGCCCAGAGTTTCGCCAGCGCCGCCCGTTGGCTGAAATGTTCGCCCGCGGCCGTGACCCGCGCGGTGGCCGCCCTGGAGGCCCACCTCGGCGCGCGCCTGCTGCACCGGACCACCCGCAGCCTGCGCCTGAGCGAAGCCGGCGAGCGCTACCTGGCCGACTGCCGCCGCATCCTGGGCCAATTGAACGAGGCCGATGCCGTGGCCAGCGGCGCGCACGTCGAACCCCAGGGCTACCTCACAGTGACGGCCCCGGTGTTGTTCGGGCGCATCCACATCGCGCCGCTGATGCTGGACTTCCTCAAGGCACACCCGCGTGTGCAGGCCAAGGCCTTTTTCGTGGACCGCGTGGTGCACCTGATCGACGAAGGCATGGACGTGGCCTTGCGCATCGCGCACCTGCCCGACTCCTCCCTCAGCGCCGTCAAGGTCGGGAGCGTGCGGCGTGTGGTGGTCGCCTCGCCCGATTACCTGGCACAGCATGGTGAGCCCATGTCCCCCGATGAACTCGGCCAGCACGACGCCATCGGCACCTCGACCTCCGGCGGGCCCTTCACGCCCTGGCAGTTCGCCCGCCCCGATGACCCCAAGCGCGAGTTGCACCCGGCGCCCTCACCCCGCGTGCAATGCACGGTCAACAGCAGCGAGGTCGGCATCCTGGCCGCACGGGCCGGTCATGGGCTGGCGCGGGCCATCTCCTACCAGGTGGCCGAGCATGTGGCCTCAGGCCATCTGCGCATCGTGCTGGCGGCTTATGAACCAGCCCCCGTGCCGGTGCATCTGGTGCACCCCGAAGGCCGGCATGCCGCCGCCAAGGTGCGCGCTTTCGTTGACTTCGCGGTGGCGCGCTTGCGTGCCCACCCTGCGCTCAACGAGTTTGATCCGACCCGTTCACTGTGATACCGGCATAGGCCACCCGGACTTCTTCAACACCGTGCACGCGCTCCAACCTTCGCACGATGAAATGCCCGCGCGCCATGCACTGAAAGTGCTCCATGAACAAGGTGTTGATCACCGCGCCGCCCACGGCCCCGACGATGGGCACGGCCTGGGCCATCACCTTCTCGGACACGTTCACTGAAAAGCGCGATGCCACTTGCGCGATGAGCTGAACCAGCGCCGTTCCCTTGCGCTGAACCAAACCTTTCTGCGCCACCTGTCGGGCAGCCTCAGACACCGCCTGCGCCATGGCCGCGCGGGCCGCAAAGTAGCCGGTCTCTGCCGCATCGTCCTGGGCAGATCGGCCCCCCAACGCCAGCACCTGCACGCACGCCAGTTGGGACTCGGGCGTGCTCAGATCCTCTCCCTCGCTGCGCGCCACATCCGCGATCGAGCGCAACATGATCGTCGTGGACACCGGCAATTCGATCAACAAGGTGGACAGGCCAAACGCACCACCCACCGCGCCACTGGCCCCCACCGCCAGCTTGTGCCAGCCGTTGGACGAGTGGCTGGCGGGCAGGCTGTTCATGGTGCTCAAAGCCACGTCCATGGCCTTGGCAATGGCCTTGCTGGCAGCCTCGTTGATCACGGTGCCCCACTTTTTAGGCAGCATGCCAAAACCCCTCTCAAGCGGCGTGCCCAGCACATCACTGATCCTGGCCACCAGGCCGGGGTTTTCAAGCAGCGCCTTGGCTTGGCGAAGGTCGCCCATGTCGGCAGATGAAAATGGCATGTTGTGGTCCTTTGTTTGACCTCTCGGTAGCAATTGGTGCGCCCACGCGTGGCCACCTGCGGGCGCCGCCTAAAAAAGGTATTCTGAGGGCCATGCGTGAACCACGTGCCCACCACCGCCTTGTTCTGATGGCGGCCGCCATCGCGGCCCTGCATGGCGCGTCCGCCAACGCAGAGTCCTTGCGCTGCCATGGCAACATCGCCTCCGAAGGCGACTCACGCCTGTCCGTGTTGCACAAATGCGGCCAACCCATGCTCACCGACAGCTTCTGTGCACCGGTGTATTACGCCCCCTCCCTGATGCCCGTGCCCCAGCCATTTGCCAGTGTGGTGGCCCCGTGCCAACAGGTCGAGGAATGGCTGTACGACCGGGGCGAAGGTAACCTCATGGCCACCGTGCGGTTCAAGTCGGGGGTGGTTCAGTCCATCACCTACGGCCGAGCCCCCAAATGACCCAGGATCAACGCTTGACCTGGTAGCTGGCCTGGTCAAAGCTTTTCAGCTGGCTGCGAAAGCGGAAGGTGAAGGTGGGCCACAGCGTGTTGTTGCGGCCATTCTCACTGAGGTACCAGCTCTTGCAACCACCGTTGTTCCACACGGTGCCCACCAGCATGCTTTGCACCTTGTCGTTGTATTGCTTGAGCACTTCAGGCCGCACATCCACGCTGCCCAGCTTCTGGTCGCGCATGGTCTTGATCGCATCGACCACATAACGCGCCTGCGATTCGATCACGTAGATGATGGACGTGTGCCCCACGCCCGTGTTGGGCCCCACCATCATGAACAGGTTGGGAAAGCCGCTGATGGTGGTGCCGCGGTAGGCCTCGACGCCCGATTGCCAGACATCGGCCAGATCACGCCCTGCAGTCCCGATGAAAGTGCCCTTGGGTGCCAATTCCTGAATCTTGAAACCTGTGCCGAAGATGATGGCGTCCACCTCGCGCTCGGTGCCATCCTTGGTGACGACACGCTTGCCGCGCACTTCCTGGATGCCATCGGTGACCAGGTTGACGTTCGGGCGGGCCACGGCCTGGTAGTAGTCATTGGACAGCAGCACACGCTTGCAGCCGGCACGGTAATTGGGTGTCAGTTGCTGGCGCTTGACCGGGTCTTTCACGTGACGGTGAATGTGCGCCTTGGCCAGCCATTCGACCGCCGCCATGACCTTGGGAAAGGTGGTAAAGCCCAGCACATAGCATTCGCGCAGACCATAGACACACGCGCGGTAGATTTTTTGGGTGAAGGGCAAGGCGCGGAACATGGACTTCTCCCAGCCACGCACCGGGCCGTCGGCCTTGGGCAGCACCCAAGGCGGCGTGCGTTGAAAGTAATGCAACTCGCTCACCTTGCCCACGATCTGCGGCACGAACTGGATGGCGCTGGCACCAGTGCCAATCACGGCCACGCGCTTGCCACGCAGGTCAAAATCATGGTTCCAGGTGGCCGAGTGGAAGGACTCGCCTTCAAACTGGTCCAGCCCAGGGATGTTGGGGTACGACGGGTTGCTCAATCCACCCATGCCCGAGACCACCACGCTGCCCTCAAAGACGCGGCCGTCCTTCGCGGTCACCGTCCAGCGCTTGGTCGCCTCGTCGTAGCGGCACTCCTGCACATCGGCCTTCAGGCGCACGTGCGGCGTCAAACCATACTTGCGCGCCACATGCCGCTGGTACTCGAACAGCTCGGGCTGGGTCGGGAAGGAGCGCGACCACTCCGGGTTGGGCTCGAACGAGAAGGAATACAGCGTTGAAGGCACGTCGCAAGCCGCGCCCGGATAGTGGTTGTCGCGCCAGGTGCCACCCACGTCATCGCCCCGCTCCAGCAGCACAAAATCTTCAATGCCCGCCTTTTTGAGCTGCACGCCCATGCACAGGCCGGAAAAGCCAGTGCCAATGATCAGGATCGAGGTTTTTTCGGTGGAAGCGTTGGTGGCTGACATGGTGCGATTCAGGGTCAAAGTGCGAGTGTCTGGCCTGCACTTTAATAGTGACAACAATCATTGTCAATATATTTGATCACAAACGATGTCAGATATTTCAGGCCTGGACACCCCTAGCCGCACTGCCAAGCGGTGAAAGTTGCTCCGGTCCATGCCCGCTTCTCGCGCGGCTGCCGCCATGGAACCCGCATGCTTGCCCAGGGCCGCCTCGATCCACCGCCTCTGAAAGGCTTCCGTGGCGGCACGCAGTCCCTGCCCGTCAACCATCTCCACCGGTGGTGGCAACTCGGCACTTGATGTCTGCGGCTGCGTGCCACCACCGGCCACATCGCCCAAGTTGAGGTGCCCCGGGTCAATGGCCACCCACCTCGCGCTGCGCCCCTGCTCCGACAAGGCACGCAGCGCGGCCCGGTTGATCAGGTGCTCCAACTCGCGCACATTGCCAGGCCAGTCATGCGCCAGCAAAGCCGCCTTGGCCAGCGGCGACAAGCGCAGATTGCGCGCGCCCAAACGGTGCTGGTTCTCTTCCAGAAATCCACCAGCCAAGGTCAACACATCGCGGCCACGCTCTCGCAGTGGCGGCACGTGCAAGGGGTACACCGACAAACGGTGGTACAGGTCGGCGCGAAAACGCCCCTGCGCCACCTCCTGCTTCAGATCGCGGTTGGTCGCGGCCAACACCCGCACATCGACCCGCAAGGCCTTGTCGCTGCCCGGACGTTGCAGCTCCCCACTTTGAAGCACGCGCAGCAGCTTGGCCTGCACCGAGGGCGACAGCTCGCCCACCTCGTCCAGGAACAAGGTCCCGCCATCGGCCAACTCGAACTTGCCCACCCGGTCCTGCACCGCCCCGGTGAAAGCGCCCCGCTTGTGGCCGAACAGCTCGCTGTCGGCCAAGGTGTCGGGCAAGGCCGCGCAATTGAGCTGGATGAGGGGGCGATCTCGCCGCGCGGACTGCGCGTGCAGTTGCTGCGCCACCAGCTCCTTGCCCACCCCGGTCTCGCCCAGGATCAACACCGTCAGGTCTGACGACGCGACGATGTTGATTTCACCCACCAACTGCTGCAGCGATGCGCTGTGGCCCAACAGGCGCCGTGGCTGTTGGCCGGTTTGCAGCAAGGCCCGCGACACGGCCTGCTCGCGCTCGGCCCGTTCGGCCAATGCTCCAATGGTGTTCTGCTTTTCGATGCCGTCTTCCAGCAAGGCTGTCAAAGCCCGAAGCTGTTCGGGCGAGACGCCCGCCAGGGCCCCTGGGGTCAGCGCGTCCAGGGTGATCAGCCCCCACAGGCGGCCGCCCACCATCAGAGGGGCGCCCATGCAGTCGTGCACCGGCAGGATGTCCGGGTGGCCGGCCACCAGACCATCGTAGGGATCGGGCAAGTTGCAATCGGAGGGGAAACGCAGCCCCTGCCCGCTGGAGAGCAACTGCGCCAACCTGGGATGCTGGGCCACGGCGAAACGCCGACCCAGGGTGTCGTCGCTCAAACCATCGATGGCCACGGGCACCAGCACATCGTGCTCCAGCCGCAGCAAGGCGACGGCATCGCACTGCACCAACGCCCGCGCGGCAGAAAGAAGCCTCTGATATGGTGCCAGCACACCCTCATTAGTCAATTCGACAACATCCATGTCATTCAGACAACAATCATCATGCTGTCATCTTAACAACACTTGAGCAAAGCCACTTGTGAATCAAGCACTTGCGCGCGGTGCAGGTTTGGCACGGTATTTGGATTGGAGTGAGGCAGACGTTCAAACCACCCTCAGGAGCCCAACCATGTTTTCTGCCCAAACCATCGCCCTCATCAAGGCCACCGTGCCCGTGCTCAAGCAGCACGGCGAGGCCATCACCACGCATTTCTACCAGTTGATGCTGCGGGAGCACCCCGAGCTCAAGGCCTTCTTCAACGAGGCGCACCAGGCCCATGGCACGCAAGCGCGCGCACTGGCGGGCGCCGTGCTGGCCTACGCCGCCAACATCGATCGCCTGGAAGCCCTGGCAGGCGCCCTGCCCCGCATCATCCAGAAGCACGTGTCCTTGGGCGTCGAGGCCCAGCACTACCCCATCGTGGGCCAGTGCCTGCTGCGCGCCATCAAGGAGGTGCTGGGTGAGGCCGCCACCGACGACATCATCGCCGCCTGGGGCGAGGCCTACACGGCCCTGGCCAACATCCTGATCGCCGCCGAAGAACAGGTGTACCAGGACAACGCCGCCAAGCTGGGCGGATGGCGTGGCACGCGCGCCTTCAAGGTCGCGCGCAAAGAGCCTGAGAGCGAGCTGATCACCTCGTTCTACCTGGAGCCCACCAATGGCGGGGCGCTGCCTGCTTTCCAACCCGGCCAATATCTGACCCTGGTGCTCAAGGTGCACGGACAGGAGATGCGCCGCAACTACTCGCTATCGGATGCGCCGGGCAAGCCCTGGCTGCGCATCAGTGTGAAGCGCGAAGCTGGCGGGCTGGCCTCCAACTGGTTGCATGATGAAGTGCAAGTGGGGCAGGAACTGCAGGTGCAGGCCCCCAGTGGTGATTTCGTGCTGAGCGAAGCAACAACGCGCCCGCTGGTGCTCGTCACTGGCGGCGTGGGCATCACGCCCGCCATGAGCATGCTGGAAGCCAATGCGGCGTCCGGTCGCCCCATTCATTTCATCCACGCGGCCCGCCATGGCGGGGTGCACGCATTTCGTGATCGGGTGGACGAGCTGGCAGCCCAGCACGCCAACGTGCGCGCCACGTATGTGTACGAGCAACCTCGTGGTGCAGAGCGCCCCCACACCATCGGTCGGGTGACCCAGGATCTGCTCGGCCAGCACCTGCCCGCCGACCGCGACGTGGACGTCTATTTCATCGGCCCCAAGCCCTTCATGCAGGCCATCTACCAGATCGGCCGAGACCTGGGCGTGCAGCCCAGCCAGCTGCGCTACGAGTTTTTTGGGCCCATGGAAGCCATCACCGCGTGAGCATTCAAGGCGGGCCCGCGGCTGAAAGGGCCGTCCAGTCGTTGGCACAAAGCATGCATCCGGATTTGTCCCGGGAGACATGTCGTGAACAGTCAACGCGAACGGCGCCTAGAGCCCCGCCCACTGCCGAATGCCTTGCCCCGGATTCAGATCACGCGGGTGAATGCCCGCGTGCCCATGAACCGTGCAGAACAACGCGTGGCGCTGCTGATCTGGGTGTGCTCGATTTGCATCGCGGTGCTGGCCGCAACCAAGATCTGCGAAATCCTTTATGAGGTTTGCTTGGCGATTGGCCAGGCCCTGGCCAGGCAGTGAGGCGGTGCACCGGCACCAAAGCGCGCCCAAAGAAAAACCCCCTGCAAGTACAAGACTTGCAGGGGGATCTCTGTTTTGGCGGAGATGGAGGGATTCGAACCCTCGATACGCTTTTGGCGTATGCTCCCTTAGCAGGGGAGTACCTTCGACCACTCGGCCACATCTCC
>NZ_JAUSAR010000130.1 GCF_030652515.1 Aquabacterium sp.
CGCTGGACGTGGCGATCATTGGTGTGAGCGGGAGGTACCCGAACGCGAGGACGTTGAAGGAGTACTGGGAGAACCTGAAGGGGGGTGTGGATTGCATCAGCGAGATACCCAAGAGCAGGTGGGACCATGACAAGTATTTCGACCAAGAGCGAGGCAAGGCGGGCAAGAGCTACAGCAAATGGGGAGGATTTGTAGAAGGGGTGGAGGAGTTTGACCCGCTGTTCTTCAACATATCACCCAAGGAAGCGCAAGGGATGGACCCGCAGGAGCGCTTGTTCCTGCAATGCGCGTACGCAGCGCTGGAAGACGCGGGCTACACGAGGGAGAGCTTGGCTGGGCAGGTAGGTGTGTTCGTAGGGGCGATGTACCAGGAGTACCAGTTGTATGGGGCGCAGGCGCTGACGCAGGGGCAGGGGTACGCGCTGTCCAGCATGGCGTCCTCGATTGCGAACAGGGTGTCGTACTTTTGCAATTTCCAAGGGCCGAGCCTGGCGGTGGACACGATGTGTTCGTCGTCGCTGACAGCGCTGCACCTGGCGGCGCAAAGCCTGGCCAGGGGAGAGTGCGAGGTGGCGCTGGCCGGTGGGGTGAACGTGAGCGTGCACCCGAACAAGTACCTGCTGCTGTCGCAGGGGCAGTTTGTGTCAAGCGAAGGGCTGTGCCGCAGCTTTGGAGAAGGCGGGGACGGCTACGTACCGGGTGAAGGTGTGGGTGCGGTGCTGCTCAAGCCGCTGGCCAAAGCGGTGCAGGACGGTGACCAAATTCATGGGGTGATCAAAGCCAGCGCGCTCAACCATGGAGGCAAGACCAACGGGTACACGGTGCCCAACCCGAATGCACAGGCGCAGGTGATCAGCCAGGCGCTCAGGCAGTCTGGGGTGGATGCCAGAGAGGTGAGCTACGTGGAGGCGCATGGGACGGGCACGGCGCTGGGCGATCCGATCGAGATCGCGGGGCTGAGCAAGGCGTATGGGGAGCAGACGCAGGACAGGCAGTACTGCGCGATCGGGTCGGCCAAGTCGAACATTGGGCACTGCGAGAGCGCGGCGGGGATGGCGGGGCTGAGCAAGGTGTTGCTGCAGATGAAGCATGGGCAACTGGTGCCCAGCCTGCACAGCGAGAAGCTGAACGGGAACATTGATTTTGAGGGCACGCCGTTCGTGGTGCAGAGGGAGTTGAAGGCGTGGGTGAGGCCGGTGGTGGACAAGGCCGGTGTGAAGCGGGAGGTGGCGCGCACGGCGGGGTTGTCGTCGTTCGGGGCGGGAGGTGCCAATGCGCATGTGGTGGTGCAGGAGTACGTGGACACGGGCAAGAGGGTGCCCATCGAGGTGAGCGAACGGCATCCGGTGGTGATTGTTCTGTCGGCCCGGGACGAGGAGAGGCTGAGGGAGAGGGCGCAGCAGTTGCTGGAGGCGCTGGAAGGCTTCGGGCAGGATGATCTGGCCGACATTGCGTACACCCTGCAGGTTGGCCGCGAGGCCATGGCCCACCGCATGGCCTGCATGGTCTCCAGCATTGATCAGCTGCGCACCTTGCTGCAA
>NZ_JAUSAR010000132.1 GCF_030652515.1 Aquabacterium sp.
GGAGATGTTCACTCGCTATGCAGAGCAATACGGGAGCGACAGCAAAGCGGCTCAGGCCTTGATGGCCTCAGAACTGGCCAGGCAGTCACTCAAGCCCAATCGGGTGTTCTCCGATGGCACGGCATTGCCATCTTCGTTTGAAGACGTTCAAGTTCAACACCGACAAGAAAAGGCCGACACAGCCTTGAATCCGGCGCTCGATGATCGCCATCGAAGCAATGATCGACAGGTGTCTCGCTTCGGCAAGTCTGCGCGTGCAGGCCAACCAGCCCCCGCCCCTGAGCCATCACCGGCAAGACAAGAGGTTCAGACCCGAGGTGCCGAGATACGCGCAAGTTCAAAGGCAGATCAAACCGGTTTCGATGCAAAAGCGGAGATCGTCGAGACCAATGATGGGGCGCTGGCATCGAAGAAGTCATTGCTTAAGCAGTCTGGCAAGCAGGTTATTGAGGACGCCGGAGCGGCGGTGGACAACGCGACGGGCATCGTGAAAGACCTTCTGAAAAAATAATCAGACTGGGTCATCGTGCGTGCCGCTCATGTTCGGATTCAAGTCGCTTTCAGGTGGCTTCATGAAAGGCGGATGCCCTTTGTCACGCCAGTAGTTCGCGGCCAAATCCTCTGACGTTACCCCCATCCCGTGGATCGGATCGACATCCCGCTTCGAAGTTCGCGCTCTGCCGCCAATGCTAGTCAGCGCCCCGCCGATGGCCGTGCCAAAAAGCATCCCAATGCCGATCATCACCACTCGTGTGCCCCACCCGTCCAATGCGGCTGAGAACAAGCCCACCAGACCACCTAAGGAAGGTCTGCAAAACCCAGCCGCAGGGCGCGGGTCTTGCATGATGTTGGCGTCGAGATGATGCGTGGCAAACAGAAATGAAGCAAGTCAGCTTAGGATTGAACCTGTCGACCAAGAAGACGCGCAAGCGTGAGTTCTTGGAACAGATGAACAAGGTGGTGCCGTGGGATGTACTGGTCGGTGTGGTCGATCCACACTGGCCCAAGTCCAAGACGGGCCGCCCTCCCTTTGCCATCGAGACCATGCTGCGCATCCATTACCTGCAGCAATGGTTTGGCCTGAGCGATCCGGCGATGGAAGAAGCGCTGCATGACATGCCGGTGTACCGCGAATTTGCCAAGCTCGATGGCGTGCTCGATCGTTTGCCCGACGAGAGCACGATCCTGCGATTCCGGCATCTGCTGGAGAAGCACGACCTGTCTACTGACATGCTGCGCGTCGTCAATGACTTGCTGGCCTACAAGGGGCTGCTGCTGAAGTCGGGCACGGCGGTGGATGCCACGCTGATCTCGGCGCCGAGCTCGACCAAGAATATCGAAGGCAAGCGTGATCCCGAGATGCATCAAACCAAGAAGGGCAACCAGTGGTACTTCGGCATGAAGGCGCACATTGGCGTGGATGCCGACTCTGGCCTGGTGCACAGCGTGCAAGGCACGGCGGCCAACGTCAACGATGTGACCCAGGCGCACAAGCTGCTGCACGGCGAAGAAGTCGATGCCTTTGCTGACGCGGGCTACCAGGGCGCACACAAACGCCCAGAGGCCAAGGGGGATGTGAGCTGGCATGTGGCCATGCGGCCGGGCAAGCGCAAGGCCCTGGATTTGAGTGACCCGGCGCAAGCCATCACCGACAAGATTGAGCGCGTCAAGGCGAGCATCCGCGCCAAGGTCGAGCACCCGTTTCGGGTCATCAAGAAGCAGTTCGGCCATGTGAAGGTTCGCTACCGTGGGCTGGAGAAGAACACCGCACAACTCAAGACCCTGTTCATGCTCGGCAACCTATGGATGGTGAGGGGCAAACTGATGGCTGGCGCAGCATGAGTGCGTCCAAAAAACAGGGCACAGAGGTTCTTGCAAGGTCTGCAGGCTGTTTGAGGCAGGTTTGGCGTCCGGTTCGACTCGACATCGATGCCGCCAGAGAACATGCTGATGTCTTCACGTCGTCAAGCGCTTCCCAAACGAGTTGTTCAGACCATCCCTAAAGCAATGAGGCTGAAGAAGATTGGTTTTCGCATTTGAGCACCTCGTACTTACCAACCTATAGCCGCTTAGGCATTGCTGCAACCCTTTCGACTCCTGCGTATATCCGTCAACAACACCAACTATTCCATTTCAAATCGGCTACTCAGTCCAGTCCTATTTTGGGAAGTAATTGCGGTCGTTCGCGACCGACTGCTTTGCGACGGCCCATCACCCAAAAACGTGGCAGGCGCTGGTGAAGCCCTTGGACAAAGAAGTACCGCCCTTGAGTTCGAAGCTAAACCCCTAGGTTCGCAGCCCCAAAAGGCAATGCATGATCCAGTAGTCCTTCTCGACCAACGTCGGATCAAGGCTGCGCTCGTCAGCGACCACTGTAGGCAGGTCACCGAAGTCCTTGTGGTCATGCAGAGACTCAGGCACTCAACCAACCTCTGGTGCGCTCGCGGGTGGCCACAGAGCCGAACGTCGAGAGCTCGCGTTTGAGCTTGTCGGGGTCAAACGATGGCAGCTTGCTCTGTGCTTGCCGCAAAACTGCATCACGATCCTCAGCCAACTGCTCCAGGTTGTTGAGCAGATCGACAAACAAGAACTCACTCCGGCGTGAGCCTGGCCCGGCTCTGCTCGGCATACTCAGACCAGCAGGTGATTCAACGAAATAGAGTCAGTGATCATGGAATAGGGCTCTCAAGTAGTCAGCGAGCCTAGCGTGATGTTCGCAGAGACTCTAGTGATCCGGAACGTTGGAGTCGAAACACGGCCCCCTGTGGAGACGTGGCAAGAAACTCAATTTTTACAGGGCCGGATCAATAGGGTCGACGGCGCTCGGCCCGTCCAGCGTTTGAAGGCCCGCCGGAAATTGGCCGGATCGTTGTAGCCCAGCGTGTAAGCGATCTCCTGCACGCTCAGCTTGCCTGCTTGCAGGTATTGCATAGCCAGATGCTCGCGCACCTCATCCAAGATCTGCTGAAAGGATGTGCCTTCAGCCACCAGGCGGCGGTGTAGGGTGCGCGGGGTGAGATGGAACTGGCGGGCCACCACCTGAAGGGAAGGAAAGCCATGTTGGCGCGTCAGCAGGTTACGGCGCACCTGGATGCTCAAGGCCGCGTTCACATCGCGCTTGTCCAACTCTTCACGGCACAGGCGTGCAGCATCATCGAAGCTGGCCGGGTCAGCCGAGCTCAGCGGCAAGTCCATGGCTGCATCCGGCAACACCAGACCGCACCAGTCTTGGCTGTAACGCACCTCGCAACCAAACATGTCCCGGGCCAGATCTGCATACGCAGGCTCGACCTGTTTGAAGCACACACGTCGCACCTGACAAGTGCCCAAGGTGATCTGGTCAATCAGGTTCTTGATGGTCAACAAGATGGCTTCGCTGACCACGAGATCCAGCCCGTCGAGTGGGCGGGCCACAGGAAAGCCCACCCATACCTCGTCACCCTGAACCCGCTGCGTGACCGTCACCAGTGTGGTACGCAGCGGCAAGAAGCTCTCCAGCAGCGACACAACCTGACGCAAGGTGCTGCTGCTCAAGGCCGCGTAACCCAGCCTGCCGTGAGTGTTGATGCGCAGGCGCTCCCCCACGAGCAGGCCAAGAGCGGGCTCCTTTGCGGCGCCCAAGGCCGCATGCATCAACTTCAGAAAGGGCACGAAGCCCAAGCCCCGGTGGCCGTCGGCCAAGTCCGCCATTTGCAGATCGGCTGCCGCAAGCACCTCGGGCACATTCACCCCCATGCCAGACAGCATGTCGGCGATAAGGCGCACGTAGTGGAGGGGCAGTGCTGCGTTGTGCACGGTTTGATTTTTTGAAAAGCGCCAATTGTCAATAAATGACCTTTTTGTGTCAAGACAACCTACCCTTGATCTACCCCAGGATTCATAGGATACAAATACTTAGCGCCATCAAACTAACAGTACGCCAATGTTTTCGTTTTTCAAGAAGTCCGGCCCCAACCAGGCCAGCATCAATGGGGTGCCCATCATGGTCAATCCCAAGGAGACCTTGCTCCAGGCAGCGTTGCGCGAAGGCATTGATTTCCCGAACAGCTGCCGCGTGGGTGGCTGCGCAGCCTGTAAATGCAAGCTGGTCGACGGCAAGGTCAAGGAGCTGACTCAGACCGCCTACATCTTGTCGGACGAAGATTTGGACGCCGGCATGATCCTGGCCTGCCAGTCGGTGCCACAAACCAATGTCACCATCGAAGTAGACATGGCCGCCCAGCAAGCCCGCCGCACCGTAAGTGGCCGGGTGGTGGCCTGCACCGCACTCACCCACGACATCGTCAGCCTGCGCATCCAACTGGACGACTCACTGCCTTACAAAGCTGGCCAGTACGCACAATTGTCGGTTGACAGCCTGCCCGGGGTTGATCGCAGCTACTCGTTTGCCACCGCCTCGCAGCCCAATTCCCAGGTCAGTTTCCTGGTACGCAAGGTGCCCAATGGCGTGTTCTCCAGCCATGTGCATAAACATGATCTGGTTGGACAGCGCGCCAGCGTGAAGGGCCCCATGGGCGATTTCTGGCTGCGCCCCTCTGACGCCCCCTTACTGATGGTGGCCGGCGGCAGCGGCCTGGCCCCCGTTCTGGCCATCTTGGAAGACGCTCTGGCCCAAGGCGTCAAACGCCCCGTCACCATCTTGTTTGGTGCCCGCCAGCAAGCTGACTTGTACGCTCAAGACACGCTGGAAGCCCTTCGCACCCAATGGCCTGCGGCCTTCCGCTTTGTGCCCGTGCTGTCGGCCGAACCCGATGGCCGCAGTTGGGCAGGTGCGCTCGGCAACGTTGACAGCGCCCTGGCCGAGCACCTGCCCAACGGTGCCCATGCCTACCTGTGCGGCCCACCCGTCATGGTCGATGCCGTCAGCGCAGTATTGCGCGACCGCGGCATCGCCAAAGAACAAATCCGCGCCGACCGTTTCACGACCTTGCACGACTCTACAGGAGCACAGTGATGATGAACATTCTGCACTACCTCAAGTATTTCCTATTCCATATCATCGGCCTGCTGGCTCTGACGATGGTCACCCTAGGTGGCGCTTACACCACCTACGGTCTGATCACCATCTTGGTTTTCTACATGGTGGGCGACGCTGTCTGTGGCGACGACACCACCACACCCACCTTCAAGTATCCCGGCATCTTGACTGCGCAGCTGTGGATGGCTTTGCCCTTGCTGTTAATGATCATCTTCGCATCGCTTTGGAGTGTGAGCTCCGGCGACGTGCTGGGCTATGGCGCCTGGGTGCAGCAGCTCACGGGCTTCGATGCCCTGGCAGCCCGCGAAAGCACCTTCTGGGGCCACCACATCTCGACCATCCTGCTCTCCGGCCTGATGATCGGCATGGTTGGCACCATCACCGCCCACGAACTGACTCACCGCACCTGGGATCCGATCTCGATGTTTGTCGGTCGCTGGTTGTTGGCTTTCAGCTTTGACACCATTTTCTCGATCGAGCACGTCTACGGCCATCACCGTTATGTGTCCACCACTGAAGACCCAGCCACCGCACCTCGCGGCCGCAATGTGTACTTCCACGTCCTTGCCTCGACCATCAAGGGCAACATCAGCGCGTGGAACATCGAGAAAAAGCGCCTCAAGCGCGATGGCCACGGCGCCATCTCCTTGCGTAACGGCGTGATCCGTGGTCACCTGATGAGTTTGCTGTTGGTAGCGGTGGCATATGCCATGGGCGGCTGGCCTGTGGCTGGCTTCTTCATTGCCAGTGCGCTGTGGGGCAAATCGCTGCTGGAGATCGTTAACTACATGGAACACTACGGCATGGTTCGCGACCCCAAGCTCCCGGTTCAGCCTCGTCACTCTTGGAACACCAACAAGCGCATCAGTTCATGGTCGATGTTCAACCTGACCCGCCACTCGCATCACCATGCCCAAGGCGAAGTGCCTTATCAAGACCTCAAGCCCTTCCCTGAAGCGCCCATGATGATCGGTGGCTACCTGACCACCATCCTGGTGGCCATGGTTCCGCCTCTGTGGTTCAAACTGATGGACCCCAAGGTCAAGGAGTGGGATCTGAAGTACGCCAGCCCCGAAGAGTTGAAGCTGTCTGAGGCCGCCAACAAGCGGGCTGGCTGGGGGCTCAAGGCTTCTGCTTGAGCCATGCGTTGTAAACATAGGGCTACGCTGGCAGACCTATGATTGATGCTAGACCTGCATTCATGGCTTCTTCAAGTCGCTGTTTTCCATCCCCTGCTTGAATTGCTGCGTGTCGTGCGCCGCCCGGTGCCAGCATAGTAACCGCCCTGCCGCTCAAGGCGTACGCTCATGGCTTTCCATTGCGCCTGACAGACGCACCCGTGCATCGGGTACCAGCTTGAAAGAGGTACCTTCGAGGTTTTGCACATCGGTGGCCGACCTCGTGTGCGATCGTGTAGGGCTTGGGCAAAATCCTCCAGGCGCATGCTCAGCGTCGCCCTGTGTCGGTCTTGCAAATTCACCGCCACGCCCGTGAATATGGGCAGAGCCTGGCAACAGGGATGGCCAAAACTCTGGGTTTTTCCCCGGTGGATGCCATGATCGGCTTGCGCGACCCGCTGGCAATGCTGGTACTACGTGTGCCGTGGGCAGAGGTAGAGAGGTCGCTGGCTCCGCTATTCGCCCGCAAGGCGAGCATGGCAGCATGCCGACATGTTCGGCCCGACGCCGCGGACGTTGCCGACGGGCTCAGCGCGGCTCGTCGCGCGCGCCTGCCCCTTCGCCTGATGGTGGAGCCGCTATTCCAGGCGGCGCCATGCCTTCTGATGGATGACACGGGCGTGCTAACCGAGGAGAAGGTGGTGCGCACGTTCTCGATCCTGAAGGCGACAGACCTTCTCAGCCACTCGCGATCAGTGTTGGGAGCTTATATTTCAGGCCGCTGAGGCCGTGTCCTGCATCTCATAGGTCTGGACCAAGCGCTTGCGTTGCGCCGGCAAAAAGTTGATGCGCGAGGCATCGCCACCGGTGGCTTTAACCACTCGCTTGTCCATCACGGCAAACCACAGCGGGGGCACGTAAGCGACCAGGAACATGCCCGTGTAGCCCAGCGGCAGGAAGGTCGGAATGTCGTGGAAGCTGCGCAGCGACTGGTAGCTGCGCGTCGGGTTGGCGTGGTGGTCGGAGTGGCGCTGCAGCTGGAAGGTCAGGATGTTGGACAGCACGTGGTTGCTGTTCCACGAGTGGTGCGGCTGGCAGTGTTCGTAGCGGCCATCGGGCTTCTTCTGGCGCAGCAGGCCGTAGTGCTCGATGTAGTTGGCCGAGGTCAGCATGAAGGCGCCCAGGAAGGCCAGCACCATCAGCAGCACCAGGGCCTGCGTGCCCAGCCAGGCGGTCATGCCGCCCCAGACGATGGCGGTGCCGATCCAGCCCTGCACGATCTCGTTGTCCAGGCTCCAGGCCGACTTGCCCTGGCGCTCCAGGCGCTCGACCTCCAGGTCCCAGCCGCGGAAGTAGGCGCCGGGCATCTCGCGGAACATGAAGCGGTAGATCGTCTCGCCCATCTTGGACGAAGCCGGGTCTTCCGGCGTGGCCACGTGGCGGTGGTGGCCGCGGTTGTGCTCGATGCAAAAGTGCGTGTAGGCGCCCAGCGAGAGGTTGAACAGCGCGGCCTTGCGGGGCAGCCATTCCTTCTTGTGGCCCAGCTCGTGGCTCATGTTCATCACCAGGCCCAGCATGAAGCCGTTGATGATGACGGTGGTGACCACGCCATACCAGGGCACCGCGTGCGTGCTCAGGAACCACACGTTGAACAGCGTGGTGGCCCAGCCCACGGGGATGGCCAGGTAGATCATCCAGCGGTAGAAGGCGCGGCGCTCGAGGTCGGGCACGGCGGCTTCAGGCGGGTTGCTGGTGTCGTCGCCGATCAGCCAGTCCAGGATGGGCACCAGCACGAACAGCACCAAAAAGGGCAGGACGTACCAGGCGGCGTGGTCCTGGCCCATCAGGTGGGCCACCGGGCCCGTGGCCACGATGGCGGGGATCAGGGCTGGCAGCAGCCAGAGGGGCTTCTTCGGGTCCCGGTAGGACGCGGCCAGCGGGTCGGGCAGCACGGCGCTCATGTTGTTGTCTCCTCGGTGTGAGTCGGTGAAATGGAGTGATGCGATCTTGCGAGCGCAGGCCGAAATGGGGTACCGTCTGCGCTGGCAACTTATCGTCATTTTGTGACACTCACCGTGAGCACCCGAACCCCTCCCACGCAGGCGGCCGACTGGCTGGCGCCCGCGCTGCACCCCATCTACGCCCGGCTGATCTGCGCCGAGATGCGCCGCCGTGGCTTCGACGAGGCGCAGATCCTGTCCGGCACGCGGCTGAACTGGGCGTCACTGCACGAGGGCAACCGCTACCTGAGCTTCGACGAGGTGACCCGGCTGATCCGGCGCGCGGTGGCGCTCACGCAGGAGCCCTGGCTGGGCATCACCGTGGGCTGGGGCACGCAGCTGTCGGCGCACGGGCCGGTGGGGGTGGCGGCCATGTCGTGCGACAACGTGGGGCAGGCGCTGGCCCTGATCCAGCGCCACGCCGGCTTGCGTCAGAGCCTGATCTCGCTGGAGGTCGACCAGCAGGGCGACGAGGTCACCCTGTGGATGCGCGAGCACCTGCAGGCCCCGGATGTGCGCGAGTACATCATGGGCCACCTGATGGGCGCGGGCCTGCGCCTGCTCGACACGCTCACGGGGCTGGACATGACCCGCGTGGCCCGTGTGGAGTTCGCCTTCCCGGAGCCGCCGTGGGCCGATGCCTACCGCCGCTGGTGGCCTTCGGTGCGCTTTGGCATGGAGCGCTCGGCCATGGTGTTGCCGCTGTCGCTCCTGAGCCACCCGGGCCTGGCCCCTGACCCGCAGACCCACCGCATGGCCTTGCGCGAGTGCGAGCGCCTGTGGTCACAGCAGAACGACCCGCGTGACCGCCTGGGGCCCGTGGGCGACCGCATCTTGAGGCTCTTGCTGGCCTGCGAGGGCGGCTACCCGACCCTGAGCGAGTTGGCCGAGCGCGAGCACGTCTCCAGCCGCACCCTGATCCGCAAACTGGGCGACGAGGGCCTGACCTACCAGCAGCTGCTCGACCGCGTGCGCGAAGACCTGGCCTGCTGGTGGCTGCTGCACTCGGACATGAGCGTCGAAGCCATCGCCGACCGGCTGGGCTATCAGGACACGTCCAATTTCAGCCGCACCTTCCGGCGCTGGGTGGGCATGCCGCCGAGCGACTTCCGGCGATCAGCGGGTGCTCAGACCTTGAACACCGCCACCGACTGAACGAGCTCGGCAGCCTGGTGCTGCAGGCTCTCGGAGGCCGAGGCCGACTCTTCAACCAGGGCCGCGTTCTGCTGCGTGCCGTGGTCCATTTGCTGGATGGCCTGGCCGACCACCGACTCCCCGGCTTGCTGCTCGGCGCTGGCCGTGCTGATCTCGGCCACGATGGTGTTGACCCGCCCGATGGCATCCACGATCTGGACCATGGTGTCACCGGCCTGGTTCACCAGCGTGCTGCCTCGCTCGACGCGCTCGGCGCTGGCCGTGATGAGGTGCTTGATCTCGCGGGCGGCGCCAGCGCTGCGCTGCGCCAGCGAGCGCACCTCGGCCGCCACCACGGCGAAGCCTCGGCCTTGCTCACCTGCGCGGGCCGCTTCCACCGCCGCGTTCAGGGCCAGGATGTTGGTCTGGAAGGCGATGCCGTCGATCACCGAGATGATGTCGGAGATCTTGCGCGAGGCCTCGTTGATGCCCTGCATGGTCTCGACCACCTCGCGCACGACCCCACCGCCCTGTTCGGCGACCTGAGCGGCCGCCTGGGCCATGGCGGTGGCCTGCAATGCGTTCTCTGCGTTGCGCTGCACCGTGTGCCCCAGGTCCGACATGGTGGAGGCGGTTTGCTGCAGCGAGCCGACTTGTTGCTCGGTGCGTTGCGACAGGTCCTGGCTGCCTTGCGAAATCTGGGCGCTGGCCGTGGCCACGGCTTCGGCGTTGCCGCGCACCCGCGTGACCACCTGGGTCAAGCTGGCCTGCATGTCGGAAAGCGCCGCCAGCAGGGGCGTGAACTCGTCGCGCTGATCTTCGTGGATGGTGGTGCTGAGGTTGCCATCGCGCACGCGCTCGGCCACCTCCCGTGAGCGATCCACCCGCATCTTCAGGGTGCGCCCGATCCACCAGGACAGCGTCACCATGGCGCCGCCGATGAACAGGAACACGCCCAACAGCACCATCAAGGTCTGCTGGATGCTCGATTGGATGTGCGCGATGTCGCGCTCGGCGCTGTCGCGCTGGTAGCTCACGGTCTCCGCCAGTTCTTTGAGCAGCGCGTTGCGAGCCGGGATGGTGTGGTCGACCAGGTAAGCAAAGGCCTCGTCCTTGCGGCCCTCGGCGATGAGCTTGACGTTGGCCTCCCCTTGGACCCAGAAAGCCTGCACCGCTGGCGGGATGGCCTCAAAGCGTTCCTTGCCGGCGCTGGTGAACAGTTGCTGCTCATAGGTCTTGAGCAGCTGCTCGATCAGCTGGCGTTTGGTTTGCACGTCCTGCAAGGCCGCGTCGCGTTCAGCGGGCGTGCGCGCCAGCATGGCGTGGCGCAGTTGCAGCGAGGCGCGGGTGACGTTGAGCTCGACCTGGGCGATCTCCGAGAGTTGCGGGATGCGGTGCTTGGCCGTTTGATCGCTGACGGTGGAGACGTCCTGCAGCCGCCAGACCGTGAACAGGGCGGCCCCGATCAGGCCGGCGCAAACCAGCACCGAAGCCAGGGCGATGCGGGCGGCAAGCCCGCGCGCACCGAAAAATGACATGTCGAGCTCCTTTCAGCATTCGTCGTTGTTGCCGGCGCAGAACCAGAGAACTGAAGACATCGTTCGGAGATTCGGTCGCAAATTGATACATCCAGCGCATTCAAACCTGCGAATCTGAAAAAACTGCCCGGGGAATTGGGTGCAGGCGAGGGGCGCCGGCTTCTTACAATCGCCCCATGCCTTTTGTTCACCTCCGCGCCCACACCGAGTTCTCCGTCGTCGACGGCACCGTCCGCATAGACGACCTGGTCAAGCTTGCAGCCAAGGTTCGAGGTCGGGCACGGCGGCCTCGGGCGGGTTGCTGGTGTCGTCGCCGATCAGCCATTCCAGGATGGGCACCAGCACGAACAGCACCAAAAAGGGCAGGACGTACCAGGCGGCGTGGTCCTGGCCCATCAGCTGGGCCACCGGGCCCGTGGCCACGATGGCGGGGATCAGGGCTGGCAGCAGCCACAGGGGCTTCTTCGGGTCCCGGTAGGACGTGGCCATCGGGTCGGGCAGCACAGCGCTCTACACATCCACCGCCGCGAACTGGGTCTCTACATCGCCACCATCGCACCCAATCTCGCCCAGGCTGCGCTGCTCGCCATCCTCGTGCTGGTGCCGATGACCTTCCCTTCCGGTACCTGATCCCCACCCGAAGCCATGCCATCGGGCTGCGCGAAGCCATGTCTATCTCTCCACTTTATTACTTCGTCGAGATGGGCTACGGCATCCTGCTTCAGGGCGCGGGATGGGACATCCTGTGGGTTTGGCGCTGCTGCTTGGCATGGCGATCTTCGGGTTGGGCGTGTGGCGATTCAAGCGTCAGTTTTGATTCGTAAACCAGTCATGTCTCGACCGTGGGTCACGCGCTGCCTCCCAAGTCTGCAGTCCCCACGGGAAACAGGAAGCGCCCAATGCACGCCAGCTTATTGTCCAGGCGCAACTGCACCGAGACCGTTGTGATACGTCGTCCCGCCCGCACAATGTGGGGCACCGCGCAAATCGTGCCGGCGAAAGCCGGTCGCAAGTAATCGAAGGTAAGCGTCGAGCAAGCAGGTAACTCGACCCGCGCCAGGGATCGTGCAAGATGGGTAGCCGCGACCACTTCTCCAAAGCTGGCAAGTACACCACCATGGAAGGTCCGGATCAGGGGATTGCCGACATGATTTTCGCAAAAGTCCATGAGGTAGCGTGTCTCGCCCTCAACGACCTCCTCCCGCATACCCAGAAACCGATGGAAGGGCACCGCCGGCACGAGGACCATTGCTGCCTCTGCACAATCTGTCATTGATTTAACCACCCTCGTCATGCCGCACTCCTGTCCGTCGTATCGAAAGCCGGTCCTAACGTATCGATGGCAAAGGATCCCGTCACCGTGGCAAGCGGCATCTCGTCACCCGCCGCATAAGCCCGGCCGGAGACAAAGGCCACGCTGTCTGTCCAGCCGATGCATTCGACCACCGCGCGCAGGCCGCTGCCCGCCGGAATGGCACGAAGGTAATCGACGCGCAGGTCAATGGTGGCGATAGGCCTGAGCGAGCGTAGCGCGGAGAAAATCGCCAGTCCACACGTCGTGTCAAGCAGGGTCACGAGTGTGCCCCGATGCAACGCTCCAAGGCCGTCGGCCAGAGCCTCAGAAAACGGCATCACCATCTCCGCCTTGGCGTTGGCCACCGCCACCACGTCGACGCCGAGGGCGTTGAACAGTGGATGCTGACTGCCGAAAAAAGCTTTTGCCATGGCAGCTTGGTCCAGTTGCGGCTTCATATGCGACATGCCTGCTCCTCAATTTGCACTGTAAATGTGTTCACTCAATAGATCAGAGCAGCGTCGATATAGCGACGCTCCGCCGCCCGTACGGCTTGCAGGGCATCTGCGAGCAATTTCGTAGGGAAGCATTCACTCTCGGAGCCTGCTTTCAGCGCCAGCGCCAGCGATGTCCAGCATGCGGCACAGTCTGTCATAAGCTGCGGCAGTTGCAGATCGCTGATGCGTGGATCAGCCGATGCGGCTTCGTTCAGAAATTCTGCGTACATCTTGCGAAAACCGCCGCCGCCCGTGCCGCGCCGTTCGATGATTTGATAGGCAAAACGCGTCGTCCAGCGCCAGTCGCCCTCGCGTTCCCAGCAACCAAGATCGGCCAGCCATGTATCTAGCGCGGCTACGCCGGCACAAGGTCCGCCCTCCAGCAGTAAACGTGCGTTGTGGCGTATGGCTTCAGCCACCCGCTCGACCGAAAGCCGCGCATGAATGGCGGGAGGCGCGAACAAGTTGCCAGCATGAAAAAAAGGAGGCAGTTCCGCGAAGCGGGCACGGGCCAGATCGGAACGTGCCACCGGGATGGGCGCGGGGCGCTCGGTATCGGTCACCAGAATGCAGCCGTCCGCCGGTTGGCGCTGCCAGGCAACGATGGCGTGGCCGGGAAAATGCGTCCGACTGGCAAAGTACGGCAAGTGAAAAATATCGGTCAGGAGCAGGGCTGGGCGCCCCTGGTCGAGCAAGCCATCCAGCGCCTGCGCGCCCTCCTCGACGGAGCTGTAACTTGTCCAGGCGAACGGTACGTCCAGCGCCTGGAATACCCGCTCCTCATATCCCAGCGAGCGCACATGGACCAGAAAAGGTACCGGGGCATCAGGCAGCGTCAGGTATGTGATGCCCAGCCCCGAGCCCAGCCCAAAACACATGGCCTCGGTCAGCGTCGTGCCATGGAACTCAAGCAAGTCCCGGATGGCCGAACTCCCGCAATGGCGGCCGGACCGATGGGGAATGTCGGGGGCCTGTGCCATATCTGCTGTGTGTAATGTCACTATCGACTTACCCTTCTTAAAGAATGATGAATGAACTTGGGCTCATATCGCTCCGTCGCAATTTGCGTTGCCGTAACCATTGGCCCATCCCATTACCCAAAAACGTTTCAGGTCAGGCTGGTGACCTCAGAACTTGCTTGAGTCAAGCCTGCACCAGAACCCGTTCACCTAACTGTACCCGAGGCCTTCACCAAACCGATCATACGAGCCTTTCTGGACAGGCCCCAGATCCATTTCACTGGATCGCCCCTGCCCAGCTAACACCTATGACTCTCACATTGAAGGCCAATAGGAGGTGTCATGAGCAAACTACGTTACACCCCAAAATTCAATCTTGAAGCGGTCAAGCAGGTCACAGAGTCTGCTGCGGCAGGTTACTGGTGGGCACTTCGCGTAACCCAATTTCCCAAAGCGCAGGAGGCCCATTCGCCCCAGGCCTTGAGATTGTTCGGCCCGGCGGCCTCATTGCGGTACCCGCTGGCCGCCCGCCGCAGCGCAGGCTGACCCTGGCACGCTGCAAAACGCCCGCCTGGGCACCATGCGCGCGCACCTTGCCCCTCATGTCGGCGCGCCTTGCGCCACCAACCACACCAATGTTTTGGCGTTGTAGGCCACGCACTTGAGCGTGATCGCCAGCTCGTTTCTGGCCAGCGTCATGGCCCGAACCACTTTGCCACCCAGCTGCTCCAGCCCGGCAAACACATGTTCGACGCGGGACCTTGTCTTGTTGATGCTGCGGTTGCGCGCGCCCAGCCGCTGTCGGGCTTTCTGGCCTGGCTTGGCTCGCCGGGCGATACCGTCGCCCAACTGGTGTCGGGCCAGCAATTCACGGTTGGCCTGCGCGTCATAACCCCGGTCTGCCAACACGCGTCCTCGGGTGTTGCCCGCGTCTAGCACCTCCCCCAGCGATTGACCATCGTCCACATTGGCTGGCGTCACCACGATGCGGCGAATCAGCTTCCAGCGTGCGTCCACGTTGCTGTGCACCTTGTAGCCATAAAAGCTCTTGCCATGCTTCTTGGTCCAGCGCGCATCTCGGTCGGTGTGCTGCAACCGCTTCGTGCTCCAACCCTCAGGTGCCTGGCCTTCGTTGAGCGCCTGGCGCTCTTCGCTGAGGGCCTGCGTGATGGGCGCTTGCACGATACCGGCATCCACAATCTGCCCGCCACGCGGGAGGTAGTCCTGCTGCTGCAACTGCTGGCTCACCGCAGCGAAGATGACCCGTCCACCCAGACCGCCCTTGGCCAGGCGTTGCTTGAAGCTCCACAGCGTGCGCGCATCGGGAATGTGGAGCTGGCCGTCGACGCGGCAAAACCGCTGAAAGCTCATGCGGTCGAGCACCTGGTGCTCGCACTCCTCATCGCTGAGGTTGTACAGCGCCTGCAGGAACTCCATTCGCACCATGACCTCGCTGGCGTAGGGCGGTCGACCGCCCTTGCTGCGCTCTGCACGTGGGCACGCCGTCTCAACCGATTGGGCCACTGCACTGAAGTCGATCAGTCCATCCATCGCCGCCAGGTTGGCAACGTAGCTGCCCAACTTGGCTTGCCGATGTGCCTGCACAAACAAGTCGGTGTCGGGCGGGTCTTGAAAGAAGACCGATGGCTTGATGCGCGGTGTGACCATGATCAGCATCTTGCCGCGTCAGCTAGCGCGGCGCCAGGGGGTTTCAAGAAGTGCCCTGGTAAGTCACCAAGACTAATTCCCCTAGAAGAATAAGGAGATTGCCTACCTTCTGATAGATAGATAAACTTAGCAGCCTGTCCACAACACAAAACACACTCCATTCGACTTTTCCAACCTGAAGAAATACCTCGCCTTGCTGCTGGCGCTCCAGCAGCCATGAAAGGCTTCCAAGAAATGGACAAGGCAGCACTGGCAGAGGGCGCCATCTCAAAGAAACACAAAGAGTTGATCGCAATCGCTGTGGCACTTACCACGCAGTGCGGCTACTGTCTGGAGGTTCATCGCAAGGCAGCAGTTGCTGCTGGTGCCAACGAGCAAGAACTGGCTCAGGCAACCTTCGTGGCCGTAGCACTACGTGCTGGCGCTGCTCTCACCCATGGCACGCATCTGATAACCGACCCTGCGTGAATTCACAAACCCATGAACCCATGAACCCATAAATCATGAAAATCTACGACTTTGAAGGCTTTCCCAACCCCGCCCGTGTGCGCATTGCCCTTGCCGAAAAAGGCGCCACTGACAAGGTGCAATTTGTGCATGTCGACGTTTTGAAGGGCGAGCACCGCCTGCCCGGCTTTATGGCGATGAATCCCAACGCTACCGTGCCTGTGCTGGAATTGGACGACGGCACCACCATCAGCGAATGCACGGCCATTACTGAGTACATCGACCATGCATTCGACGGCATTTCGCTGACTGGCACGACCGCCAAGGACCGCGCGGTGATCCACATGATGCAGTGCCGCGCCGAACAGGGCGTGATGGACGCCGTGGGTACCTACTTCCACCATGCCACACCCGGCCTTGGTGCGCTGGAGCTGTACCAGAACAAAGAATGGGGTTTGAAGCAGCGTGAGCGTGCCATCGCCGGCATGCGCTATTTCGACAGCGTGCTGGCAACGCAGCCCTTTGCAGCCGGCCAGCACTTCTCAGTCGCCGATATCACTTTGTTCGTGGGCCTGAATTTTGCTAACTTCGCCAAGATCGAGTTGCCTGCGGACTTGCCTCATCTGAAGGCGTGGCGCGCTCGTATGGCCCAGCGCCCCAGCATGGGTGGCTGATTCGAACAGTCTCAACTGCCTTCACCTGACCACCCAAACGGAGTACCGATGGACCTCATCAACGCCCAGTTCGACCAACGGGTGCTACTGCATGGCGCCGACCTGCCCTGGGTGGACTCCCCTGTGGCAGGTGTACAGCGCAGAATGCTCGACCGCATAGGCGGTGAGGTTGCCCGAGCAACCTCCATCGTGCGCTACGCACCCGGCAGCCATTTCAGCCCGCACACCCACCACGGTGGTGAAGAGTTCCTGGTGCTTGACGGGGTCTTCCAGGACGAGCGCGGCGACTACCCTGCCGGCAGCTATATCCGCAACCCGCCCACCACACGACACACGCCAGGCTCCGAGACCGGTTGCGTGATCTTCGTGAAGCTGTGGCAGTTCGACCCGGCGGACCGCACCCCGGAGGTGATCGACACCAACAAGATCGGCCGTGTGGACGACGCCACCCGCCCCGGCGTGGCGGTGACGCCCTTGTTCGAGGACGAGCGCGAAACTGTGAGCCTGGAGACCTGGCTACCCGGCACACGGCTTGACGCCGTGATGCCTGACGGCGCGGAACTGCTGGTGCTGTCCGGCGGCTTCACAGAGGGCGCAGACGAACTGCGAGCCTGGTCTTGGTTGCGCGTCCCTCGAGGGGGGCGACTCACCGCCATCGCTGGGGCGCAAGGCACCACCGTCTGGGTCAAAACGCGCCACCTGAGCTTGGTGCAAGTCCCACCTTCGGCTTGACTAGCACTTGGCTAAGCGATATCGCAAAAATATGTACGGTTGAGACAACGGTACCATGGCTAACAAACGTACCGAACTGCAAACCCTGGCGCAGGCCATCGTCCAGCGATCGGGCTTGCGCGAACTGAGTTTTCGCCAACTCGCCGAACAGACGGGCGTCAAGTCGTCTAGCGTGCACTACTACTTTCCGGAAAAGCACGACCTCACCGCCGTGCTGATCACCAGCTACAGCGAGGCCTTCGCGCAGCGCTTGACAGCCATTGCCAACAAGCCTACAGCCTTAAAACGCAAGCTGTCAGCCTTTATTGACCTATTTGAAGAAGCTGCTCAGGACGACAAGCTGTGCCTGTGCGGCATGTTGGCCGCCGAGTTGTCCTCACTCGACGAGCACTGCCGCAGCCTCTTGAGCGGCTTCTTCAAACAGGCAGAAGCTTGGTTGGCCCAGATCCTGAAGCAACATAAGGGCGAACTGCTTAACCCCCTGCCCCCAAGCCGGTTGGCCGCCGTGATGATGTCCGGGCTGGAAGGCGCCTTGTTGCTGGACCGCGTGAACAGCGCTGGAGACCACTTGCATGCACAACGCCAACTGATCAACTCGTTTGCGGCCGGCACGGCAGTCTGAGACGGCACCACTTTCCGCGACAGGCTCACGCAGCAGCCCGGCTCGCCCACAAACGCCCGCCGGGACTGTCGACCATCCCGCAGCCACCCATATCCCTTCGGCAAACGGACTGCGCGCCAAGACCGGGAGTGGCTTATTGCGCTTGAAGATGGCCAAGTTTTTCCCCTGACGCCAGAGATCCTTCGTAAGCAATGGGATGGACGCCCCCACCCGATGACGGCAGAGTGGCGCGTGTCGGCCACTTGAAACGGAAGGAGCGTCCACCATGCAGACACGACAATTGGCATCGACCTGGCCAAGAACGTATTCCAGGTCCACGGAGCGAACGAGCGCGGCAAGGCGGTGTTGCGCAAGCAGTTAAGGCGAGACCAGGTTGCCGCCTTCTTCGCGAACATGACGCCGTGCCTGATCGGCATGGAGGCTTGCGGCAGCGCTCACCACTGGGCTCGCAAGCTGCAGGAGCTTGAGCACACCGTGCGGCTCATGGCGCCTCAGTTTGTGAAGCCCTGTGCCTCTCCCAGCTTTCGGTACTTGGTCGAAATCGTCTGAAGCTTCTCGACAAAGGTGTGGGTAGGCGCGTAGCACGGCACGTCAACAGCTCGGTTGTCTGCCACTAATACGCCGCGTGCGCTTGCTGTATCCCACGCCCAGGACGAGATTGTCACCGGTCTGTTGGGTGCGGTGTCATCAAAGCCGAGCTCCAGCAAGATCCCGTCTTTGACACCTGCCAATGGGGCCGTGCGCGCTGCATAGGACAGGCGAATGCCACCGCTGCGCATCTTCTCGTCGTCGAAATCTTCATCACGCGCGACTTGAACAATGCCCGGGATTCTGATTTTAGTGGCCAGCCAGTCATAGAAAGCCCGACGGGACGCGACATGAGCGACCTTGTTGTGATGGCGGCCGGTCTTGACCTCCAGCTCTTTGGGAGGCTCGATCCGGATGTCGATGTCCTCCGAGAATCGGTGGATGACACCGAAGCCCTTGGACAAGGATGTGCCGCCCTTGAGTTCGAAGTTGAACCCCTGAGTTCGCAGCCCCAAAAGGCAATGCATGATCCAGTAGTCCTTCCCGACCAATGTCGGATCAAGGCTTCGTTCGTCAGCGACCACGGCAAGCAGGTCGCCGAAGTCCTTGCGGTCATGCAGAAATTCAGGCACTCAGCCAACCTTTGGTGCGTTTGCGGGTGGCCACAGAGCCAAATGTGGAAAGCGCGCGTTTGAGCTTGTCGAGATTAAACAATGGCAACTTGCTCTGCGCTTGCCGCAGAACCGCATCACGATCTTCAGCCAACAGCTCAAGGTTGTTGAGCAGATCGACAAACAAGAACTCCGGAGTGAGCTTTTTCGGGAAGCGTGGCTTCACCCGAAAATCGAACTGCCGATTGCCGAACTTGAACACGCCATGCCGTTTATGGTTATAGACCAAGGTTCGGTTGTATAGCTGCGTTGTACCCAGGCCCACAGCGTTGTATGCAGAAGTCGAGAAAACAAGAAAGTCGCTGTCACGAAGAAAGCTGCCAATCACCTCGGCATCCTCAGGCGGTACAGGTCCGAAGCTGGACACCCTCGGCACGTAGTACATGCCCTGAGCCAACTTCTTCAGAAGCCCCTCGGCGACCAACTCACGCACGTGACGGTCTACCGCATTGCTCATCTCTGCCAGATCCTCTCGCCGGTACACGCGCCCGGGGCGCAATAAGGCAGCCAGCCGTTCGGCGGCACCACTTACCAGCATCTTCGATGGAGCAGAAACGCTTTCCACGATTGATTTCTCATTGAAATTTCATGCAATCTTAGGGGAAAATGGCGATCTTTGCAAGGTACCCAGCATCGCCGCCCAATGCATAAGCTGTTTGCGCCGAGGCGATTACCGCGAGGGGAAATCGCTGCCGACATCTAGATGACCAGCACTTCCCGACGAGATAATGCAGCCACCCGTTGAGACCAGATGAGCACCTCGTGAAGCACGGATTATTTGGGTAGCTAAGTGGGTAGCTAGATGCAAAAATCAGCAAAATTAAGATAAAAACATCAATAAATTCAACGTTCTATAGAAATCATGCAACTCGCCACCTGGAACGTCAACTCCCTGACCGTGCGCCTGCCGCAATTGCTGGATTGGTTGGCCGCCAACCCCGTGGAGGTCATCGTCCTGCAGGAAACCAAGCAGACCGACGACAAGTTCCCCTTGGCAGAATTGGCCGCCGCCGGTTACCAGGCGCATTGCTTCGGCCAGAAGACCTACAACGGCGTGGCCCTGCTGACCCGCGACAGTGTGGACAGCACCACAGTGCTCAAGAACATCCCTGGCTTCGATGACGACCAAGCCCGCGTGATCGTCGGCACCGTGGCCCACGCCACCTTGGGATCGATCCGAGTGGTGGGCGGCTACTTCCCCAACGGCCAGGCACCCGACAGCGACAAATTCGTCTACAAGATGCGCTGGCTGGAAGCGCTCAACCAGTTTCTGAAGCAGGAGCTGCTCACGCACCCCCACTTGGTCTTGATGGGCGACTTCAACATCGCGCCCACCGATGCCGACGTGTACGACCCCGTCGCCTGGGCAGGGCAGATCCATTGCACGCCGCAAGAGCGCGAGCATTTTCAAAGGCTGGTGGGATTGGGCATGATTGACGCGTTCAGGCTGTTCGATCAGCCACCCAAGCCCTGGAGCTGGTGGGACTACCGCAACCTGGCCTTCCGCAAGAACCAGGGTTTGCGCATCGACCACATCCTGGTCAGCGATGCACTCAAGCCGCACGTCACGGCGTGCCTGATCGACAAGGTGCCTCGCAAGAACGAGCGCCCCAGCGACCACGCGCCGGTGATCCTCACGCTGGGCTGATCAGCCTTCCAGAAAGCGTCGGAAGGGTGCCGGCAAGCCAATCGAGGCCAGCTCGGCCAAAGGCACCCAGCGGCCAGCGATGTCGGTGTCCGCGCCACTACCGTGCGGCATGGCAACGTCGTTCAAAGCCTGGGGGCTGACCGAACGCAGCGGGTGCAAACGCCAATCCAGGTGGGTCAGCACATGGTTGACGATCGGTTGCGCCTCGGGCGTGGGCAAGCCCAAAGCCTGTGCTGCCGCCAACAGAGCGGCCGCGCTGTCAAACAATGGCAGTGTCCACAAACTGGCCCACACGCCCTTGCCCGGGCGCTGCACCAACCACACGGAACCGCGGTACTCTACCCACAAGCACCAACTCTCACGCTTGCTGCGCTTGAGCTTGCGCGTCTTCACCGGGTAGGCCTCGGGCTCGCCCAACACGCGGGCCCGGCACAGATCGATCCAAGGGCACATCAGGCAGGATGGCTTGCGCTGCGTGCACACCGTCGCGCCCAGATCCATCAGCCCCTGCGTGTACGAAGGCATGTCCCTGCCCTGTCGCGGCAAGACCGCCGCAGCGGCTTGCCACAACGCTTTTTCGTTGGCCGACATGGCCAGGTCCTGGCCCCAGGCCATGACCCGCGTCAGCACGCGTTTGACATTGCCATCCAGGATGGTGGCGCGCTCGTCAAAACAGAAAGACGCGATGGCCGCCGCCGTCGAGCGGCCAATGCCTGGCAAGGTCTCCAGCAATTCAGCGGTGGCCGGGAACTGGCCGCCATGCTCGATCATCACCGCTTGCGCGCACTTGTGCAGGTTGCGGGCGCGGGTGTAGTAACCCAGCCCGGCCCACAGGGTCAGCACGTCGTCAAGCGGCGCTGCGGCAAGTGAGGCCACATCCGGAAAGCGTGCCAAGAAGCGGTCAAAGTACACCAGCACGGTGCTGACCTGGGTCTGCTGCAACATGATCTCGGACAGCCAGACCAGGTAGGGGTCACGCACGCCCTGCCATGGCAAATGGTGCCGCCCCTCCTGGCGCTGCCAGGCCACGAGGCGGTCCGCCAGGTCAGGATTGAGCGCCTGGGCCCGTTGCTGCAACTCGTGTGAAGAATCGGACATCAACAAGGTGGCGGCCTTGGTAGCCTGCCGCGTCATGCGCCTTGCGACACCTCGTCAGCGCCTGACAAGTTCAGCGAAATGGGCTCGATGTGTGCGGCCTTCAGATACTCGGACACGGAGGCATGGCCCTCGTGGCCTGCCAGCACCACCTCTGATTGCGCTTGCGCCACCAGCTCTTCGATCAGCGTGTTCAAGCGCGTCTGCAACTGCAGCACGCGCTCGTCTTGCGCCTGGACCTCTTGCAGGCGCGTGTCCAGCTCATTGGAGGCCGACTGGATGCGGTCCAGCGACTCATAACGGCGCTTGAAATTGCGGCGGCGCTCACGCAGCTGGCTGTCGACCTGGGCCGATGCCGTCTTGTTCCACAGTTCGATGTCGTTGCTGACGGTCTCGAACACCACGCGCAGGCGCGAGATCAGCATGCGGCGGAACTGCTCCTGGAAACCCGGCTGGGCCAGGCGGAAAGCCTGACTCAAGCCCAGGTACTGCACGTAATTGCGCTCGATCAGGGTCAGGTCGTCGGTGTACTTGCGCACATCCAGCTGCTGCTCGGCCAACAAGCTGAAGCCGAACTCGGCATTGAGCTTGGCGAACGAGGCCACCAGCATCGAATGGGTTTCGTCATTGCGCTGCTGGGCTTGCTCGATCAGCAAGCGCAAACGCCCACACAAATCCACAAAGGCCTTCTTGGCGCCCAGTGGCAGCCATGACCCCCCCAGCACCTGCCCCAGCACATCGACTTCCTGGCGCAAACGGTCGGACGACAAATCGTGCAAGGCGGCTTTGAGCATGCGCGAATGCACGCTGCGCATGGCCGACAAGCGGGCCGTGCATTGCTCGAACTCGGTGGCTTCGGCTTGCACGCGCTGCAGCATCAACTGAACCTTGCCCGTGCTCTTGCCGCGCAAACCGCGCAACTCCAGCAATTGCTCGGCATGCTGACGGCGCAACTCGCCAAACCGGCGACCCAACTGCGACTGAAACTGGCGCGCGCCATCGATGGCCGAATCGGCCAGCATCTGACGGCGCTTGGGCAGCAGGCCTTCCGACAAGGCAGTCTCGAACGACTCCAAGCGGCTGGCGCGCAGGCCATCGGCATCACCACCCAGGCGGGCCGCCAAAGCTTGGCGGGCCGAAATCGGGAACACGTGCTCGGGCGGGATTTCCAGCGTTTGAGCCACGCTTTCGCACTGGCGCACGATCACGTCTTCCACTTGCTGAGGCGTGCTCAACGGGTCCGACAAGGAATCGATTTTGTTCAGCGCAACGAAACGCGCCAGCGCTGGGCCACAGAGGTGGTCGCGCCAGATGCTCAGGTCAGACTTGGTGACACCGGTGTCAGCCCCCAGGATGAACACCGTGGCATGCGCCTGCGGCAGCAGCCCCAGCGTCAATTCAGGTTCGGTGCCGATGGCGTTCAAGCCAGGTGTGTCCAGCACCACCAGCCCGCGCTTGAGCAAAGGATGCGGCAGGTTGATGCGGGCATGGCGCCACACCGGCACCTCGACCTTGTCGCCGTCTTGCAAAGGGGGGTTATCTTCAACGCGCTCGTCGTCCCAGAAACCCAGCAGCTTGGCTTCTTCCTGGCTGACCAGGCGTGTGCGCACCACCTCGCCCAGGGCCTGCGCCATGCCTTCGGGGTTGCTCAGGTCTAGCGCGATGTGGGTCCAGGCCTGGGGCTGAAGCCGGAACTCGGCCAGAGAAGCCGCCTCAAGGCGGGTGTCAATCGGCAGCAGGGACAAACCGACCGGATCGTGCGCGTCGTAGCCCAACTCCACCGGGCACATGGTGGTGCGGCCAGCCGAGGCCGGCATCATGCGCCGCCCCTTGTCAGAGAAGAAGATGGCGTTGATCAGCTCAGACTTGCCGCGCGAGAACTCGGCCACGAAGGCCACCATGAGTTTTTCGCCAGACAGGCGATGCCGCATGGCTTCAAACCACTCCGCCGACGCCTCATTGAGCAAATCCTGCTCACGCGCAAAGCGGGCCAAGTCAGCAAGCTTGGCATCGGTGGCAACACGCCACTGTCCCAGGGCATCCAGGTTACTGGCGAAGGTAGGCATCATGGGAGTCCATCCTAGCGCAAGGCCAGCAATGTAAAGTGGTGAAAAGGACGCCTGTAACCGCGCCTTACTATTTTTTCTGGCAAACCGGGCAAAAGAACGTGGAGCGTTGCCCTTGAACCATTCGGCGCACGGGCGTTGCGCAGGTCCGGCACGGCTCGCCTTCCCGGCCATACACGCGGGTGCTGAGCTGAAAATGGCCTTGGCTGCCGTAGGCATCCTTGAAGTCCCGCAGGCTGGAGCCGCCCATCGCCAGCGCCTGGCGCAACACCTCCTGCACTGCCAGCACCAGCCGATCGCACCGGGGCCGACTGACCCGGCCCGCCTCCAGTTGCGGGCTGATGCCCGCCATGAACAGGGCCTCGCAGGCGTAGATATTGCCCGCCCCGACCACGATGTCGCCCGCCAGCAAAGCCTGCTTGATGGACACCTTGCGCCCTTTCAGGCGCTGGTGCAGGTAGGCCCCAGTCATGGCTTCGTCAAAGGGCTCCAACCCCAAACCGGCCAGCAGGCGCGCGGGCAGCCCTGAGGTCATGGAAGCGCCCCACACCACCGCACCAAAACGACGCGGATCGGTCAGCCGCAGCAAACCCGCCGTGGTGTCCAACTCGAAATGATCGTGAGGCCCGGAAGGCGCCAGCGACTTGGCAAAGGTCAAGGCGCCTGACATGCCCAGGTGCACCAGCAAGCCTTCGGGCGGTTTGTCAGCACCACCGACCAAACTCAGCGGCACCCACAAATATTTACCCCGGCGCAACACGGGCCCCACCTTGGCGCCCTCCAATCGACCGGGATCACACCCCAAGGGCCAACGCAGGGGTTTGCCCATGCGAAGTGACAAAACCTGGGCGCCCAGAATCCGGGATGCAAAACTCTGGCGGGTGACTTCAACCTCGGGCAATTCGGGCATGGGCCGCATTATCGATGCCGTATCAATAGAATGGCCACAAACACGGAGAGTTCATGCCTGCACTGACTGCCACCAAGCTTCCCCACTCCTTGAAAGCCCTCGGCCAGGCCTTGGCCCTGAGCGGGCTGTTGCTGGGCGGCCCCAACCTGTCCTGGGCGGCAGATGCTGCGTCCACCGCAGAGACCGCGCCCGCGCCCGCATTTCAGAACTCCCGCATGGACGGGGCCTTGTTCTACCAAACCCTGGTGAGCGAGGTTCAGGCGCGCAGCGGCAACGTCGGGTCGGCCTATCAGATTTATCTGGAACTGGCGCGCAAGCACCGCAATCCGGAACTCTTCAAACGCGCGGTCGAGATCGCCCTTCAAGCCCGCGCGGGCGAAGAGGCCCTGACGGCAGCCAAAGCCTGGCGTCAGGTTTCCCCTCACTCCAAAGAGGCGGCCGAGTTCACCGTGCAGATTTTGCTGGCGCTGGGCCGAAGCAAAGAACTGGTCGATCCGCTCAAATCACTCATCCAGCTCAGCCCCACCCCGCAGCAACCCCTGATGATTGCCTCGCTGCCCCGCTCGCTGGCCCGATTGGCCGACCGCCGGGCCGCCGCGCAAGTGATTGATGAAGTCACCCAACCATGGCGCCAGCGCCAGCCCGCACTGGCCGAAGCCTGGGTGGCCAGTGGCGAAGGCTGGCTCGCCGCCAAAGACACCGCAAAAGCATTCGAAGCCGCCAAGAAGGCCAAAGCGCTGCAGCCTCAAAGCCTCGGGGCCGGCTTGTTGGCCATCAACCTGATGGAAGAGGCCCCCGGCGCCGAAGACCTGATCCGAGAGCAACTCGCGCGCAGCGACGCCCCCAAGCTGCTGCGCCTGGCCTATGCGCGCAAGCTGGCAGGCTTGCAGCGCATGGACGAGGCCGCCGAGCAACTGGACAGCGTGGTCCAGGCTCAACCTGAGCAGATCAGCGCCTGGCTGACCTTGGCCGCCGTGCGCCTGGAGCTGCGCCAGCCAGACCTGGCCGAGGTGGCCCTGCAGCGTTTCCTGGCACTGAAAAAACAAACGCCTGACAAGTCAGCCGCTGTGGAGGGCAAATCGGCCACGCTTGATCAGGCACAGGTGGCCCTGGACGCCGACACCAGCGAAGAGCAGGCCTACACCCTGCTGGCCCAGGTCGAGGAGCAACGCGGTAACTGGCAAGCCGCCCTGGCATGGCTGCAACGCGTTGAAAAATCCGACGACAGCCTGCTCATCCAGAGCCAGCGCGCCAAGCTCATGGCCAAGCAAGGCAAACTGAAGGAAGGCCGCGCCCTGATCCGCGCCATGCCGGAGAGCGAACCACGCGATGCCCTGGCCAAATTGCAAGCCGAAACCCAGCTGCTGCGCGACCTCAACGAATGGGACGCCGCCTACAGCGTGATGGCCGAGGCCAACCAACGCTTCCCGGACGACGCCGATCTGCTCTACGAGCAGGCCATGCTGGCCGAGCACCTGCAAAGGTACGACGAGATGGAAAAGATGTTGCGGCGGGCCATCGAGCTCAAACCCGACAACCCCAATTCGTACAATGCTCTGGGCTACAGCTTGGCCGACCGCAACCTGCGCCTGGATGAAGCCCGCATCCTGATCCGCAAGGCCCTGGAACTGCGCCCCGGTGACCCCTTCATCACCGACAGCCTGGGCTGGCTGGAGTTCCGAAGCGGTCGGATCCCCGAGGCCCTGGTGTTGCTGCGCCAAGCCTACCAAGCACGCCCCGATGCTGAAATCGCCGCCCACCTGGGCGAAGTGATGTGGGCGCAAGGCGAACGCGACGAAGCCATCAAGATCTGGCGCAAGGCCCAGGCACGCGACGCCAAGAACGAGTCCTTGCTCGACACCATCAAGCGCCTGCAAGTCCAGCTGTGATCCCGAAACGTGCCTGGATCGCCGCCGCGCTGCTGGCCTGCCTGAGCGCCTGCTCGCAATTCCCGGCGCGGCCGTCCGACGCTGCACGACAGTCCACGTCGGCAGACCAACTGGCCTTGCAAGGCCAGCTCAGCGTCAAGCTGCAAGCATTTCAAGGCCAGGAAGCCAAAGGCCTGAGCATGGGCTTCTTCTTCAATGGGGGACCGCAAGGTGGCCAACTGGACCTGATGACCCCCATGGGCAGCCAGGTGGCCCGCGTGCATTGGACCGACGCGGACGCCTGGCTGCAAACCGACCAGGGCAACCGGCACTTCGACACCCTGGGCGAACTCAGCCAGGAGGTGCTGGGCGAACCCTTGCCCCTGGCCGCCTTGATGCACTGGGTGCAAGGCAGACCTGCCCCCGGCCTGCCCGACCCCATCAATACCCAAGCCAAATCGTTCGAGCAAAGCGGCTGGCAAATCGACACCACCGAGATCGGCATCGGACGACTCATCGCCCAGCGCCCTGCCAGCACCACGCTGCGTGGCATCACCGTTCGAATCCGGCTCGACCGCTGACACCACCATGCCCAGCCTGCACAACCTGGCCGCGCCCGCCAAGCTCAACCTCTTCCTGCACATCACAGGCAGGCGTGATGACGGTTACCACCTGCTGCAATCAGTGTTCGTGTTGATCGACTGGGCCGACACCCTGCACATCGACACCCGCGACGATGGCCAATTGCAGCGGCACGACCTGGGCCCGGCCTTGCCCACCGATGACCTCTGCCTGCGCGCTGCACGCTTGCTCCAGAAGGAAAGCGGCACCTCGCAAGGCGCCGATATCCACATCGACAAACAGGTGCCGTGGGGCGCTGGCATGGGCGGCGGCAGTTCCGACGCGGCCACCGTGCTGCTGGCATTGAACCAACTGTGGGGCCTGCACTGGCACCGCGATCGGCTGGCCGAGCTGGCCGTTCAACTGGGCGCCGACGTGCCTTTTTTCATCCACGGCCACAACGCCTGGGTCGAGGGCATCGGCGAGCAGATCATGCCCATCGCCCTGCCCGCCGAGTTGATCAGCACCCCCTTGGCGGTACTGAAACCCCCTGTGGTTGTGCCGACACAGGCCATTTTTGCCAGCCCGCACCTTTCCCGCGACACCGAAGCTGCTACAATTTCGCTCTTTCTTGCAGCGCCCAAGTGCTTTGGCCGCAACGACTTGCAAGCTCCCGCAGAGCGCTACAACAGTCAGATCAACCAGGCACTTGAGATCATGCAGAGACGCTTCGGCAACAGTCGCATGACAGGTTCCGGCAGCGCGGTGTTCTCCTGGTTGGAGGCGCCCGCAACCAACCAGTCATTCACGCCTGCTGACGTGTCCCTGGATGATCCCTCATGGGCCGGACGCCTCTGCCGCGTTCTGGGTCGCCACCCGCTGTTTGATGCTTTGACCTGATTTTTTTCAGCGTCATGCACAAACAGCGAAAAAAACCCAAGAACTTGCGGCAGTCGCAAAAAACCGGCTATACTGTGAGGCTTCTCGCATGAGAGAACAAGCTACCGGTTTCGGTGATCTTCCCTGAAAAGCGAAGGCCACCGGATCCCGTGTAGGGGAGTCGCCAAGTTGGTTAAGGCATCGGATTTTGATTCCGACATGCGAAGGTTCGAATCCTTCTTCCCCTGCCAGAATTTCTTCAGTACGTTCTCAAGAACGCACGCACATTGCCCGTCACCTCCGCCTGCGGCTGACCGTTCAGCCGCACCGATCAAGGGCAAGGCGCATGGGCAAGATGCAATTTCACCGCCGTCTGCCGCCCATGCTATCCGACACCGTCCTGTTCACTGGCAACTCCAATCCGGCGCTTGCCCAAGAAATCGCCTCGCACCTGGGTGCCGAGCTGGGCAAGGCCGCCGTTGGCAGCTTCTCGGATGGTGAAACCACGGTCGAGATCCAGCAAAACGTGCGTGGCCGCGAAGTCTTCGTGGTGCAGTCCACCTGCGCCCCGACCAACGACCACCTGATGGAGTTGTGCATCATGGTCGACGCGCTCAAGCGCGCCTCGGCCCAACGCATCACCGCCGTCATCCCTTACTACGGCTACGCCCGCCAGGATCGCCGTCCGCGCTCTACCCGCGTGGCCATCTCGGCCCGCGTCGTGGCCAACATGCTGGAAGCCGTGGGCGTCAACCGCCTGTTGACCATGGACCTGCACGCCGACCAGATCCAGGGCTTCTTCAACATCCCGGTCGACAACATCTACGCGTCGCCCGTGTTGCTGTCCGACCTGCAATCCAAGGGTTACGACGACCTGGTCGTGGTGTCGCCCGACGTGGGCGGCGTGGTCCGCGCCCGTGCGCTGGCCAAGCAACTGGGTTGCGACCTGGCCATCATCGACAAGCGCCGCCCCAAGGCCAATGTCTCTGAAGTGATGCACGTCATTGGCGAGATCGATGGCCGCAACTGCGTGATCATGGACGACATGATCGACACCGCCGGCACCTTGGTCAAAGCGGCTGAAGTGTTGAAGGAGCGCGGCGCCAAGAACGTCTACGCGTATTGCACGCACCCCGTGTTCTCTGGCCAGGCCATTGAACGCATCAAGAATTCGCAGCTCGACGAAGTCGTCATCGCCAACACCATTCCCCTGAATGATGCCGGCAAGGAGTGCAAGAAGATCCGCCAACTGTCGGCCGCCTTCCTGTTCGCCGAAACGATTCGCCGCATCTCCGATGGTGACTCGGTCACCTCCCTCTTCTCGGAGCAGAACAACAACTTCTGATCCGACTTTCCTGACCGCCCGGGGCGCAAGCCTGAAGGTGGTCTTTTTCCCAAGCGCCTGGTCGCGGGCGCTTTATCCATACTGGAGTTATCCATGAAATTCACCGCTTTTGAGCGTAGTCTGCAGGGGACCGGAGCGAGCCGCCGCCTGCGTCTCGTCGGCAAAGTTCCTGGCATCGTTTACGGTGCTGGCGAAGCCACCACGATCGAAGTCGATCACAACGCGCTGTACCACGCCATGCGCAAGGAAGCCTTCCACTCGTCCATCCTCGAGATGGAACTGGCTGGCAACGTGCAAAAGGTTCTGCTGCGTGATTACCAGCTGCACCCTTACAAGCAACAAGTGCTGCACGTGGACTTCCAACGTGTTGATGCCACCACGCGCATCCACAAGAAGATCCCCCTGCACTTCATCAATGAAGCTGAAGCACCTGCGGTCAAGATCGACAAGTGCACCATCACGCACGTGGTGAGCGAGCTGGAAGTGGAATGCCTGGCCGAGCAATTGCCTGAGCACCTGACCATCGACCTGATCGCCATGGTCAAGGGTCAAACGCTGCACCTGGACGACGTCGACTTCGGCGCTGGCATCAAGGTGTTGACGCACGGCCGCAAGAACCCCGCCATCGCAACCGTGGTTGAGCCCGTGGCTGAAGAAATCATCGCCGCCCCTGTGGCCGCAGCTGAACCCGCCAAGGGCAAGAAGGGCAAGAAGTAATCTTCTTGGTCTCTTGAACAAAAAGCCCCGTCAAGCCCCGCTTTGGCGGGGCTTTTCTTTTGGACAAGCCCCCTTCATCATCGCAACCCATCATGATTCGACTGTTTGTTGGCCTGGGCAACCCCGGCCCTGAATACGAAGACACCCGCCACAACGCCGGCTTCTGGTGGATCGACTCGTTGGCACGCCGCTTGAACGTCAACCTGGTGGCTGACCGCAGTTACCACGGCTTCGTCGCGCGCGCCAACCTGCCCGGCGGGCCGGTGTGGCTGCTGCAACCGCAAACCTACATGAATGTTTCGGGCAAGTCGGTGGCGGCCCTGGCCAAGTTCTTCAAGATCCTGCCCAGCGAGATCCTGGTGGCGCACGATGAACTCGACCTGCTGCCTGGCCAGGTCAAACTCAAGAACAGTGGTGGCCACGCCGGTCACAACGGCCTGCGAGACATCCACGCGCAGTTGGGCTCGCCTGAATACTGGCGGCTTCGCCTGGGCATTGGCCACCCCGGCATCAAGACCGAGGTGGCGGCCTATGTGCTGCGCAAGCCACCTCAAGCCGAACGCCAGGCCATCGACAAATGCATCGCCCAGGCCCTGGATGCCACCGAGGCGTTCATCGCGGGAGACATGGCCAAGGCCACCTTGCTGGTGCATGCCCAACCGCCCAGGCCCAAGCCACCCAGGCCGCCGCTCGCGCCACCGGTGAGCGAACCCAAGCCCGACTAAGCCGCAACAAACATCATTAAAAAAACAGGGAGAAACACATGCTCAAAGATTGGAGCAGCACAGGCCGCGCGCACCATTGGCCCGCGATGCTGGCCACCACGCTGTGGCTGGCGGGCACGTGCGCACAAGCCACCACCACCTACCGTTGCGAGTCGCTCACCGGGGTGCGCTACCAGCATCAAGCCTGCGATGGTGGGCGTGCTGTGGATGTGATTGATCACCGCACCAAGGCGCAACAACAGCACACCACCCAGGCCACGCAGACCACCGCGAAGCTGGGCAAGCAGTTGGAACGCGAACGACGCCGCCAGGAAAAGGCATCAAAAGGGCAACGTCCCATCGCCATGGACGACCCCAGCAAACGCCAACCCAAGTGGACCAGCCCTTCAACGCAAGGTCAAACCTTGAAGCGACCGCGCCCCTTCACCGTCAAAGTGCCCAAGGACAAGGGCAAATCGGCCAAATCAAGCTGAAGGATTGGAGAAAGCTTTGGCCTGAGCAGCCAGCCCTTGCAGGAGTTTGTACTTCGCCATCAACTGCTCGGCTGACTCTGCATGGAGTGGATCAAGCGGGATGCACTCCACCGGGCAGACCTGAACGCATTGAGGCTCGCCAAAGTGACCCACACACTCGGTGCAGCGGGCTGGGTCGATCACATAGATGGATTCGCCCATCGAAATGGCCTGGTTCGGGCATTCCGGTTCACACACATCGCAATTGATGCATTCGTCGGTGATCTTCAGGGCCATCGCTCAGGCGCCTCTCATGCGCCGACCTGCGAGGCCACAACGCGGGCCTTGAGTCGCTCCAGAACACTGGGCGCCACGAACTTGGACACGTCGCCACCCAGCATGGCGATTTCGCGCACGAAGGTGCCCGACACGAACTGGTATTGATCGGACGGGGTCAGGAACAGCGTTTCCACGTCGGGCATCAATTGGCGGTTCATGCCGGCCATCTGGAATTCGTATTCAAAGTCACTGACCGCGCGCAGGCCCCGCACCACCACCTTGCCGTCGTGGCCCACCACGAAGTCGCGCAGCAGGCCGGCAAAGGCGATCACCTCGACGTTGGGATGCTTGGACGCCAGTTCCTGCGCCATGGACAGGCGCTCTTCAACGCTGAACATGGTGCGCTTGTGGTGGCCCGCCGCGACCGCCACGATGAGCCGATCGAACAAGCGGGCCGCGCGACGCATCAGGTCGGCATGACCCAGGGTCATGGGGTCGAAAGTGCCTGGGTAGACAGCGGTCAGGGGCGAAGATGAAGGCATCGGCGCGGTCAATGTCAGAACCAAAGGGTGTCAGTTTAGTCGCCAGCGGCTGGCCGCGACACGCCCACACCACCTTCCACACGCTGAAAAAGGTGATAGTGCACCGCACCGGCACGGCCTTGCCGGTGAACACGCAGGCCGGGCACCGCCCCAACAGGGTCGGTCGCGTCCGAAAAAGGCGCAGGTGCCTCAAGGTAAATCCAGCCGCCTTCGGGCACGCAGCGGCAGGCGGTCAGCAAGGCTTGTTCAAACAGGCCAGCGTCAAAAGGCGGGTCCAGCAAGACCAGGTCAAAGCCGGGCGCTGTGCCTGAGAGGCGGGCCATCCAGGTCAACGCATCGGCCTGCACGATCTGAACTTGTTCGGCCGCCAGCTTGGCCTGGGTGGCGCGCAGCGACTTGACCAGCACGGCCTCCCGCTCCAGCAGGCACACCGATTCGGCCCCCCGAGAGGCCGCCTCGAAACCCAAGGCGCCGGTACCGGCAAAGGCGTCCAGCACGCGCCAGCCAGACAGGTCCTGGCCCAGCCAGTTGAACAAGGTCTCGCGCACGCGGCTGGGCGTGGGGCGCAAACCAGCGACCACGGGCACGGCCAAAGGGGTGCGCTTCCATCGCCCCCCAATCAGACGCACCTCTTGCGCCGCGTGTGAGGCCACTTTCTCAGCCGCCTTCAGCGCCACACCAGATGGGCTGGCGGTTGACTTGCTGGACGGGGCGGTGCGGGCTGAACGAGGTGGCTTCATCAAAAAGAGGTCCGTGGGAAAGCCCCGATTGTAGAAACCCCCACCCTACAATCCCAGCATGTTCAGTTTCATCAAGAAAAAGCTGGGCCTGGGCGGCAGCCCCGCGCCAGCAGACCCACCCGCCGCCCTGGCTCCCGAGACACGCGCTGCACCCGTTGCCGCGCCTGCCAGTGCACCTGTGCTTGCAGCCCCCCCCTCGGCGCTCGTCACACCACCAGTGCCCACGCCCGTCAAACCCGCCCCGGAGCCCGTGGTGGAGCGCCGCTCGTGGATGGACAAGCTCAAGGCGGGATTGCGCAAGACCAGTTCCAGCATTTCGCAGGTCTTCACGGGCACGCAGATCGACGATGCGCTGTACGAAGAACTGGAAGCCGCCTTGCTGATGGCCGATGCTGGCGTGGCTGCGACCGAGCACTTGCTGGCCGACCTCAAACGCCGCGTCAAGGAGGCCAAAGCGAGCGATCCTGCGGCCGTGAAGGTTTTGCTGATCGAGGCCATCACCGAGCTGCTCAAACCGCTGGAGCAATCGCTGGCCGTGGGCCAACACACGCCCACCGTGATCATGGTGGCGGGGGTGAATGGCGCCGGCAAGACCACCACCATCGGCAAGCTCACCCGCCACCTCAGCGACTCCAACCAGCGCGTGCTGCTGGCCGCCGCCGACACCTTCCGCGCCGCCGCGCGCGAACAGTTGCTGGTGTGGGCCGACCGCAATCGCGTGGACATCGTCAGCCAGGAGAATGGCGACCCCGCAGCGGTGACTTTCGATGCCGTGCAGGCAGGGCGTGCGCGCGGTTGCGACGTGGTCATTGCCGACACGGCCGGACGCCTGGCCACCCAACTCCATTTGATGGACGAGTTGCGCAAGGTCAAGCGCGTGATCGGCAAGGCCATGGACGGTGCCCCCCACGAGGTCTTGCTCGTGGTCGATGGCAACACGGGCCAGAACGCGCTCTCTCAGGTCAAGGCATTTGACGAGGCGCTGGGCCTGACGGGCTTGGTGGTGACCAAGCTGGACGGCACGGCCAAAGGCGGCGTGCTGGCCGCCATTGCGCTGTGGTCACGCGGCCGCCCGGGTGGGGCGGTGCCGGTGTACTTCGTGGGCGTGGGTGAAAAGCTGGAAGACCTGCAGACCTTCAATGCACGCGAGTTCGCTCAGGCCTTGCTGACCTGATACCGCGGCACCTCAGTGCCGCGACGACGTGGAAGCCTCTTCCAGTGGAACGGGGCTGGACTCCAGGTCATCGAACCAGGTTGATGGCGGCGGCTCTTTGCGCTCGGCTTCGTCGTCGGCAAAATCATCCGGGTTGAAGTCGTTGTCGTTTTCATTGACGGACATGCCATGCATGGCGCCCGCTGATTGCATGGAAGCAACCACCGCCGCGGCCTCCGCACTGCGCCGTGTCTGGCTGTTGGTGCCGACCGGCCGCTTGGGCATGGTCAAGGCCGCGCCCAGCACGGCTTCGCGGGCCACAGCAGGGCCAGGCAAGGCCCCTTCCAGCCACACATACACGGGGATGCCGGCGGCAGCCAGCACGCGGTCCATGCGGGCATGGCGGCGCACGGTGCGCGGCTTTTCCTGTTTGACTGGCTGGCGCAACTCGACCACGGCGATCACCTGGGACGAGTCGTCGCACACCACCAGGTCGGCGCAGATGGAACCCACGCGGCGCAACCACTCGCTGTAGGAGTTGCGCGTGGGCACGCGCAGAAACCGGGCCAAGGGCACCTGCGCCAGCACCATGTGATCAGGCAGAGCCTTGCGCAAAACGTGATAAGCCTCACGCTCTGACCGGGTCAGGACCCGCGTCGCGGTGGGGCTCCAGGCCGCCAGGGTGTCACCCGCCTCGACAGAAGAGGTGCCTGCAACGCGCCGCTGCGATTTGGGCGCGCCACGGCGCGACCTCAGCACCAGCCCCACTCCGCACAAACCCACCAAAACCAAAATAGCCAGAACAGCTGGCCACCATGCATTCAAAACTGCCATTGAAACCATCCACGCCCGAAAAACCAATCGACACCAGCCCGATCAAACAGGCCCCATCGACAACATCGGCACATGGCCGGCATGACTCAAGTGGAAAGTACCAGTCTGGGCATCACGGGTCAATGCGGGCTTGCGGTCAATGCGGTGACAAAGCGTTTCAAACGTAGGCGGCGGTGTTGCGCCCGCCAGCACCTGTCAGCGCCCACCCATGCCCGGCATGCCCTTCATCCCGCCCATGCGCTTCATCATCTTCATCAGGCCGCCGCCCTTCATTTTCTTCATCATCTGGCGCATCTGGTCAAACTGGTTGAGCATGCGGTTGACGTCCTGGATCTGCACGCCAGCACCCGTGGCGATGCGGCGCTTGCGGCTGGCCTTGCTCTTTCCATCCATCAGCAGCGCGGGCTTCTTGCGCTCCAGCTTGGTCATCGCGTTGATCATGCCTTCCATGCGGCGCATGTCGCGCTCGGCTTTGTCCATGTCGGCGCCACCGGCCTTGCTGGCCAGTTCGGACGGAAGCTTGTCCATCAGGCCCGACAGGCCACCCATCTTCTTCATCTGGCTGAGCTGAGCCAGGAAGTCGTCCAGGTCAAAATCAACGCCGGATTTGACCTTGTCGGCCAGCTTCTGCGCCGCCGCCACGTCGACACCTTTGGTGACTTCTTCGACCAGCGCGACGATGTCGCCCATGCCCAGCACGCGGCCAGCATGGCGATCGGCGTCGAACACTTCCAGGCCGTCGATCTTTTCAGAAATGCCCGCGAATTTGATGGGCACGCCCGTGATCTGCCGGACCGACAGAGCCGCACCACCGCGTGAGTCGCCGTCCAGCTTGGTCAACACCACGCCGGTCAAGGGCAAGGCGTCCTTGAAGGCCTTGGCCGTGTTGATGGCGTCCTGGCCCTGCATGGCATCAACCACGAACAGGGTTTCAACCGGGTTGAGCAGGGCGTGCAGCTCCTTGATCTCGGCCATCAGCACTTCGTCGATGGCCAAGCGGCCTGCCGTGTCCACCAGCAGCACGTCGAAGAAATGCTTGCGCGCGTGATCGATGGCCGCCAACACAATGTCGCGTGGCTTTTGATCGGGGGTGGACGGGAACCATTCGGCGCCGGCCTGGCCCGTCACCATCTTGAGCTGCTCGATGGCGGCTGGACGGTACACGTCGGCGGAGACCGTCAGCACTTTCTTCTTGCGCTTTTCAATCAGGTGCTTGGCCAGCTTGGCCGTGGTCGTGGTCTTGCCCGCGCCTTGCAAGCCCGCCATCAGGATGATCGCGG
>NZ_JAUSAR010000151.1 GCF_030652515.1 Aquabacterium sp.
GGTCTTTTGCTCTACCAGGCCGCCCAAGGGCTCCACCACTCCGTAGGCCAGCAAAATGCCCAAAAATGTGCCCACCAAGGCCGAGCCGATCATGCCGCCCAGCACCGAAGGCGGCTGACCCACCGATCCCATGGTGTTCACCACCCCCAGCACGGCGGCAATGATGCCGAAGGCCGGCAGCGCGCCCGCCAGCCGTGCCAGCGCGGCCACGGGGGCATGTGCCTCTTGGTGGTGGGTGTCGATTTCGCTGTCCATCAGCGCCTCAATCTCGTGCGAATTGAGGTTGCCCGACACCATCATGCGCAGGTAATCGGTCATGAACTCAATCACATGGTGGTCGCTGCCCACCGTAGGGTATTTTTTGAAAATCTCGGATTCGTGGGGCGCCTCGACATCCTTTTCAATGGCCATCAACCCCTCTTTGCGGGCCTTTTGCAGGATGTCATAGAGCATCGCCATCAGCTCCATGTAGCGCGCCTTGGTGTACTTGGAGTTCTTGAGCAGCGGCCCGAAGTTGGCCAGCACGGCCTTGATCGTCTTGGGCTGGTTGTTCACCACGAAAGCGCCCAGCGCGCCGCCCAGAATGGCCATCATTTCCGTGGGCAGCGCGTTGATGATCACGCTCATGTTGCCGCCGTGGAGGATGTAGGCACCGAAGATGCACCCCAGGGCGACAACGTAACCAATGAGAACGAACATGGTGATGAATGGTGTTTCGAGCCTCAGGAGGAGGCCATGACTCATCTTCGGTCAGGGGCGCTTTTTCTAAACCGTGAACAGAAGCATGCGGGCGGGGCTTTTTTCACGTCACAGAAAAAAGCGGGCCCGGTTGGGGCCCGCTAAAGCACTCATCGTGCTAGGAGGAGACAAGCAAGGACGCTTCGTTGCCAAACCGCCCAACAGTTCTATCGGCAGTGCACGTTGGGGCTTGAGCTTGGAAGGCGTGCGTTTTGCACAAAATCAATGCATGTGCAGGGCACCAGCGGCCTTGCCCTTGCCGGCACGGGCGGGCGGGTTGCACAGGCCACAGGTGAAGTGGCGGGCGATTTCATGGGGGTGGGTGACGTAAGAGCCACCGCACTTGTTGCATTTGGTCAGGCTGAGCATGCCGTTGTCGATG
>NZ_JAUSAR010000159.1 GCF_030652515.1 Aquabacterium sp.
CTAGTTTGTCAGCTCACCAGTGAGCCACGCCGTAGACGCCCATGGCGCACACGCTCATGAGCACCAGGGCGGTGGTGCGCACGGGCGCGCCATCGTCGGCGGGCAGGGCATCGCCCTCCACCATCTGGTCGCCGGTGATCATGGGTGTGACCAGGTCCCGTTTCTTGAGCACCCGGTGAAGGGCGATGGCCAGCAGGTGCAGCCCGACCAAGCCATAGATGAGTTTGCTGGTGACCTGGGCGTGCAGCCAGCTGAGCTGGTCGGACAGGTCTTTCTCGATGAAATGGGCCAGTGGCCCTTCGGTGGCGATGTCGTCGTTGGCGAACAAACCGGAGCCGGCCTGCAGCAGGATCACCGCGAGCATGGCCAGCACCGACAGGCCGCCCAGCGGGTTGTGGCCCGAGCCGGTCCCTGGCGAGCGACCACGCAGGTAGGCCACGATGGTGGCAGGCGAGCGCAGGAAGCTGGCAAAGCGCGCATACCGGGGCCCCATCAAGCCCCACAGCACGCGGAACAACACCAATGCCAGGGCCGCGTAGCCAAAGCGGAAATGCCAGTCCATGGCCGCTTCACCCAGGTAGTGGGTGACGAAGGCGCCCGCGATGATCACCACCAGGGCCCAATGGAAAAGTCGCGTGGGCAAGTCCCACACCCTGATCGTTTTCATGAAGGACTCCTCAGCGGTTGCGGTAGCCGTCGTGGCAGGCTTTGCAGGATTGGGCCAGGGTGTTGAAGGCGGTCTTGAACGCGTTCGCATCGCCGGATCGGGCGGCGGCCGACAGCTTGGCTGCCCCGCTTTGCCACTGATCGTTGTGGGTTTTGAACTTGGCGGCGTCCAGCCAGACTTCGGGCTTGACCTTGGAGGGGGCCATGTCGGACCCCGGTGGGAAAGCGCCCGCCAGTTGCCGAGACAGCAGCTCGATGAGGGCCGCGTTGGCTTCGGCGGCGGGTTTGTCAAAGGGCACTTCGCCTTTGGCCATGGCCCCGGCGCGTTGCACGTGCGTGCCCAGCACCTGGAAGCCCGCCTGTCGGTATTTCACCGCGTCGCTCAGGCGCGCGAACTGGGCTTGGGCCGACCAGGGCAGGACCAGCAGCAGGGTCATCAACAGGGTGGATGGGCGCATCTCGACAAGCTCCGGCTACTTGAGGGGGCGGGGCGCCTGTGTGCGCTCCCACTCGATGGCGGCATTGACGAACTTCTCGAAGGCCCCGCCTTTTTCCAGCAAGGTCTTTTCCATCGCCGGGTCGAGCGTTTTCTCGATGCCTTGCTCGTCCAGCGGCATCTTGCGTTCGCGCACCGACTTCAGAACCCGGTGGATCTCGCCCGAGGCGTGGGCGGGCGATTGCAGCAGCACCAGCCGTTTCATCTTGTCCGGGTTGTTGGGCACGTGGCATTCCAGGCATTGCGAATCGCGCAGCGAAATGGCGAACTCGCGGTAGGACTGGTCGAGTTGCTGCTTGTAGGGGTTGTCTTCGCGGTAGAGGCCATCAAACAGGGTGACGGCGGGCTGCGTTTTGCCCTGGGCGTCGGTCCACAGCCATTTCCCATCGAAAGCGGGCGGGGTGTTTTTTTGCACCACGTGGCCCTCGGCCTGGTCACCTCGGTTGGAGAACTGGGCGAAACGAATCAAGCCGGTTTTTGCATCCAGCCACAAATACAGGGATCGGGCATTTTCATACATGTCCCATTTATTCGCCTCATGCCAGAATGGATAAGGGAATTGGCCGGGTTGCAGGCGGTTTCTGAAACCCACACCCAAGGTGGCCAAGAATAATTTTTCACGCGCGACGTAACTGATTTTGTATTTGCCGTCAAACATGAACAACGGAATATACATGCCAGTGAGTATGTACGGCGCAAACTGCGTCAGGTGGGTTTCTTTCAAGGGTAATTCGGCGTCTTTTTGGCGCCCCCATGAAACCACCGGTTTGACCATCGCCTGTTTGAGCAGCGAGTCGGTGAACAGGGCTTGACGGCACTGGTCGAACGCGGCCTGGCTGGCGGGATCTGCCAGCGGGCAAAGCTGTTTCAGCTGGTTCGTGATCTTTTCAACGGATTTTTCAATGTGCAATGGTGTGGGCATGTCGGCCGCTTGGGCGATTTGGCCGTAAGTTGCGAAAGCGGCCGTCAAAGCGGTGATTTGGCACAGGTGATTCAATACTGTTCTCACAACAACTCCTTGGTTATAAAAAGTCTAGCCATGTCCAAAAAGGTGCGCAGGTTTATTACTCATGTAAGCAAGCGTTGATTTGTGCAACACCGGTGAGCTGTGTGATTTCATGCCTGCGGCGTCTGACCACGGTTCGGCTTAATGCCGCAAACTCGGATCCAAGCAGTCATCGGGCGCCGAAGGTAACTATGAATAAGCAGGAATTGAAAGTGGCGGTGTTCACCTCGCAGCAGCGAGACATGCGGGTGATCGGCATCGTGCTCACGCACCTCAAAAGCGCCAAGTACACGTTCAGCGTGGCCGAGCGGACGCCCTCGGCCGCGGTGGACGTGGCCCTGGTGGACGACAGCGATCCTGAAATGCGCAAGCGCCTGGCCACGGTGCTGGCCAGCAAGCCGGCCTTGCCCGTGGTGCACCTGGTGTCAGAAGTGGGGCAGAACGGTGCCCAGTGCGAACTGGTGTCCAGCCAGTTGATGATGCAGTTGTTGCCCACCCTGGAGCGTTTGCTGCACAGCCTGGCCAACCAGCCACCCGCCGCGCCAGTCGCCCCCACCAGCACGGTGACGACCCTGCCGCCCACGCGCAACAAGCTGCGCGCGCTGGTGGTGGACGACAGCCCGACGGTGCGCACGCAACTGGCCAATGTCATGTCCAACATCGGCATGGCCTGCGACGTGGCCGATGGCGCCAAGGGGGCGCTGGCGCAACTGGCCAACCGCCAGTACGACCTGATCTATGTCGATGTGATGATGCCCGACATGGATGGCTACACGCTGACCCGCGAGATCAAGCGCGACCGCAGCAACAAGGCTCCCGTGATCATCCTGACCAGCCAGTCATCCCCCTTTGACCGCGCCCGTGGCGCCCTGGCTGGCTGCGACATCTTCCTGACCAAGCCCGTGGGCCTCAAGCAGTTTTACGCCGCCACCACCAAGGCCTTGCGCAAGTCCATGGCCGTGGACGACCTGAGCACCTGGATCACCGATCCGACGCAGGCCAAGGCCCGGGCGCACGCCTGAGTCCTTCCCCATCATTCACCCGGAGATCTGGCATGACCGCCAACAAAGCCCTTGTCGTCGATGACTCGTCCACCGACCTGTCGAACCTGAAAACCATCCTGCAAGACGCGGGCTGGCTGGTGAACACCGCCAGCAATGGCATGCAGGCCCTGGAGCGCGCCAAGAACGACCGCCCCAGCATCATCTTCCTGGACATCGTGATGCCGCAACTGGACGGTTACGGCACCAGCCGCGCGCTGGCCGACGACCCGGCCACCAAAGGCATCCCCGTGGTCTTCGTGTCGACCAAGAACACACGTGCTGACCAGGTGTGGGCCAAGGCGCAAGGCGGCAAGATGCTGATCGGCAAACCCTTCAGCGCCGACCAGATCGTTGACGCGCTGAAGTTCGCGGCCTGAGCGCAGCAGCACCATGGACATCGCTGCCCTGGCGCGTGGTGTGGCCCCTGCCGCTGGCGAGTTGCGCTACGGCTTTCGGGTCGCGGGTTTGCAACTGGTGCCCGCGGCGCGTGTGCTGACCGAGATGATCGCCGAGGCGAAGATTTTCCCCGTGCCCAAGTCGGCCTCGGCGCTGGCGGGCGTGACCAATCTGCGCGGCACCATCGTGCCCTTGCTGGACCGCCGCGAGTTTCGCCGGGGCAGTCCCGACATCCGGCCCTTTCAGCACCGCGTGCTGGTGTTCGACCGTGAAGAGCAACGTGTTGGTCTGTTGCTGGACGCTGCCCCAGAACTGCTGAGCCTGGTGCCCGCCCCCGAAGGCACCGCGCGACCAGGCTCCAAGTTGAGTGCTTACCTGGTGCGGGCCTGGGCGCAAGCCGACCAGCCTGGCCAGATCTGGTGGGAGTTCAACCACCGGGCCGCTTTTGAATCCCTGGCGCGCGGCGCCCAACCCGCATCCATCCAAGAAGAGGTATTCCCATGAAACTCAACATCCGCCAGAAGCTCTTGCTCGGCTTTGCGCTGCTGCTGTCCGCCTTGTTCGCGGTGGGGGGCTATGCCATCGTGCAGCTCAACCAGTTGGAAGAAACCATCCGGATGACCCAGGGCAAGGAAGCGCTGCTGGGCCGGGCCAACTCGGCGCTGTGGAGCTTGCGTTACAGCCTGCCGCAGTACCTGGCATTGGAAGACCAGGCTTCGCGCCAGAAGATCATCGACGAGCAGCCCGGTCTGTGGAAGGTGGTAGAAGACAACCTCAAGGTCTATGGTGAAAGCCAGGGCTTGTCTAGCGAAGAGCGTGCGCAGCACAAGTCCCTGGTGGGCAGCTTCCCAGCCTACAAGGTGCACCGCACCGAATGGTTCAAGCTGGTCGTGAACAACCAGTTTGAAGAAGCCGCCGCCTGGCGCAAAAAGTACACCACGCCCACGGGCGCGGCCACCATCAAGGCCTTCGGCAAGCTGCTGGAGACCACGGTGCGCAATGACTCGGTCAAGCGCGAGATGCAGTTCCAGGAAATCGCCGTGGCCAAGCAGTGGATGGCGGGCATCGCGGGTGCTGCCGCCTTGGTGGGCTTGTTCGCCGCTTTCTTCGTGGTGCGTTCGCTGATGCTGCCGATCAACAAGCTGCTGGGCGCGCTGGCCAAGCTCACCGCTGGCGACTACACCGCACGCGCTGATCTGAAGAGCAAGGACGAGCTGGGCCGCCTGGGCTCCGCCCTCGATCGCCTGCTGGACGAACGCCTGGAAGGCCTCAGCCAACAGGCCAAGGAGAGCGAGCAGATCAGCAACTCCGTGGTGGAGATCATGCAGGCCATGGGCCAGGTGGCCACCACCAAGGACCTGTCGATCCAGGTGCCCGTGACCGAGGACGTGACCGGCGCCATTGGCGATGCCATGAACATGCTGACCAGTGAAACTGCCAAGGTGCTGAACAACGTGAGCGACGTGTCGCACAACGTGTCGCGCGCCACGATGGCGGTCAAGCAAAGCACCGACACCGCGATGGCTTCGGCCGCGCAAGGCCAGAGCGAGGTCGAATCGGCCGCCCGTGAACTGTCGCAAGCCGCCTTGACCTTGACCGACATGGCCCAGATGGCCACCAAGGCCAACGAGTCGGCCGAAGCCGCCGTGCGCACCACGCGCCAGGCCCTGGCCACGGTGGACAAGACCGTGGTGGGTATCAACGAATCGCGCGACCTGATCCGCGAAACGGAAAAGCGCATCAAGCGCCTGGGTGAACGCTCGCAAGAGATCACGCAGGTCGTGGGCCTCATCAACTCGATCGCTGAACGCACCGGCATCCTGGCGCTGAACGCCTCCATGCAGGCCACGGCCGCCGGGGATGCAGGACGCGGCTTCGCCATCGTGGCCGATGAAGTCAAGCGCATGTCGGAGAACGCGCGTGAAGCCACGCGTGAGATCTCCACCTTGGTGCTGTCCATCCAGTCGGAAACCTCGGAAACGGTGCTGGCCATGAACAACGCCATCACCCGCGTGGTCGATGTGTCCCGCCTGGCCGACCAGGCCGGATCGGAAATGAAGGGCACGCAGCAGGCCACCGATGCGCTGGCCTTCAGCGTGCGCGGCATCGCGGCCGCGTCGATCGAGCAAGCGCGTTCGGGCCAGACCCTGCAAGCACGCGCGCTGACCATCCAGCAGACCAGCCGCGACACGACCAAGCAGCTCACCCAGCAGAACGAGGTGACCAACAAACTGGTGGGCTATGCCCAGGCCCTGGTGCGCGAGGTGGCCGTGTTCAAGCTGCCGCGCCGCCTGGCGGCCGAGCAGTCCTGAACCACGCAGCCCCCAGTCCCTTCGCCGGAGCACCCCTTGATGACCGCTACCCACTTGCGTGAAGCCCTGGAGCCGCTCCTGTTCGAGCTGTTCGACCAGGCGGCCCAGTTGCAGGACGAAGGCAACGTGCCTTGCCTGCGGGCTTACCTGCAACGGGTCACGGCCTTGCAACTGGCGGCCAAGCAGCACCAGTTGCTGGGCCTGAGCTATGTGGGCATGCTGGTGGAAAGTGGCTTGACCAAGCTCATCACCTTGGACCGCCCCGTGGCGGCCGAAGAGTGTGACGCGCTGGCCGCGTGGCCGGCCCTGGTGCTGGGCGAGCTGATGAGCCCGGTGGGGGATGAGGTCGCAGCGTCCTGGATGGTGCTGCATGGCTTGCGCAGCCAACCTTGGTTCCCATCCATCTCGGCGGCCAATGTGGCTTTGATTGAGCGGCGGCTCGCGGAAGATGCGGGCAAGCTGGCCCAGGTGGATGAAGAGGGCCCCCCCGACATGCTCATGGCCGAAGAGGCTGAGTTGGACGACGAGCTGGAGCCGGACATGGAGTCCGACACGGTCTTCGACATCGGCATTGGTGAGGCGCCAGCAGCTGCCGCCCCGGCGGTGACCCTGGAAGAGCTGGCCATGCTCGGCGATGCCCTGGAGGCCTTGCAAGCCGATCTGGCCGTCCTGGTCGCACCGGACCTGCCTTTGGCCGAGCGCGATGCCCTGTTCGACAACCACCTGGAGCAACTGCACAACCTCGTCAACGCCGCCAACCTGCTGGGCCTGGCCGGCTTCCAGCAAGTGCTCGAAGTGATCCTGATCAACACGGCCGCTCTGCAAGCCGAACCCGAGCCCTTGAGCGAAAGCCAAAGCGCGGTGCTGCAAGCCTGGCCAACCCTGGCCATGGCGCACTTGCAAGCCCCCAGCGAGCCCGAGGCCGCGCAAGCCCTGGCTGATGGCGTGGCCGACTCCAACTGGCCTTATCCGGCCGATGCAGACGCCCTGCCCGAGTGGGTCAAGGCGATGACCTCCGTGAGCCTGGTGCGCGCACGGCCATCGCAAGACCGCCCCGTGAAAGCTTTGCCCCAACACGTGGACCTGAGCGTGCCCGCCGACATTGACCGCAAGGTGTTGGACAGCCTGCTGGTTGAGCTGCCCCCGCAAGCGCAGGAGTTCTCGGCCCTGGTGCAGCGCCTCTCGCAAGGCGGCACCTTGGAAGACCTGGACCAGGCGCGCCGCGTGGCCCACACGCTCAAGGGCGCGGCCAACACCGTGGGCATCAAGGGGGTGGCCAACCTCACCCATGCACTCGAAGACATCCTGGTGGCCTTGGGCCGCGAAGAGCGCCTGCCCACGCGCGAACTGCTGGACATGCTGCTGGAAGCCGCCGACTGCCTGGAGGCCATGAGCGAAGCCTTGGTGGCCAACGCGGGCACGCCGCCAGAAAGCCTGGCCGTGCACCAGAAGGTGCTGGACTGGGCCAACCGCATTGACTGTGATGGCTTGCCCCCGGACCAGGCCGACAGCAGCGACGATGCCCACATCGCCGAGCCCCTGATCAGCGCTGCCGTGCCGCCGACCACCATGGTCGCCGCCACGCATGGCGATGCGCCCCTGGCCAGCAACATCACCGCCTCAGACGAAGACGCCCAAGCCGAAACCTACCTGCGCGTGCCCGCCTCCCTCATCGACTCCCTGCTCAAACTGGCAGGTGAGAACAGCATCGTCACCTCGCAGATCCAGGACCGCGTCACGCGCCTGAGCGACAACATCAACGCCTTGCGCACCGGCTCGCGCCAGTTTGGCCAGTTGTCGGCCGAGCTGGAGCAACTGGTGGACGTGCGCGGCCTGGCCATGCTGGGCGGCCACACCGGCGAGCTGGACGCGCTGGAAATGGACCAGTACAACGAGCTTCACATGCTGTCGCGGCGCATCGTGGAGTCGGGCGCCGACAGCCGCGAGTTCTCGCGCTCCTTCGAGCGCGAACTGGCCAGCATGCGCGACCTGATGGCCGAGAAAGAGCGCCTGCAGCTGGAGATCCAGCGCAGCATCCAGCGCACCCGCATGGTCGAAGTCGCCTCGATCTCGCCGCGCCTGCAACGCACCGTGCGCCAGGCCGCCAGAGTGCTCAACCGCTCGGTGGACCTGCGCATCCAGGGCGAGGCCACCATGGTCGACACCCAGTTGCTCGACCGCATCATCGACCCCTTGATGCACCTGCTGCGCAACGCCGTGGACCATGGCATCGAGCCACCCGACGTGCGCGAAACTTTGGGCAAACCCGCCACCGGCACCATCACCTTGAGCTTCCGGACCGAAGGCAACAACGTGGCCGTGCGCTGCGAAGACGACGGCTGTGGCCTGGACCTGGGCGCCATCCGCCACCGCGCCTTGTCCCGTGGCCTGATCGCCCCGGACGCCACGTTGACCGAAGCCCAGGTGATGCGCCTGATCGTGCTGCCGGGCTTCTCGACCCGCGAGCAGACCACGCAGCTGTCGGGCCGAGGCATCGGCATGGACGTGGTGCAGCGCGCGGTGGTGGACCTGCGCGGCACGCTGGACATGGATTCGCAATCCGGCCAAGGCTCGCGCTTCGACCTGCACTTCCCGGTGCGCATGAGCACCATCCAGGTCATGCTCAGCCGCTCCGAACACCACCTGCTGGGCATCTCGGTGCGGGGTGTGGAGCAGATCCTGCCCGCCCGCGAAGAAGTCGGCGTTGATGCGCAAGGCGGCCTGACCTACGCCCTGCAAGGCGAGCAACTCAACGCCATTCGCCTGGAAAAACTGATGGGCCTGCCGCACGAAGCGCTCAAGCAGCCCGGCGTGATGGAAGTGGCCATGATCGTGCGCGACGAGTTCCGCCAACGCCTGGCCATCATCGTGCCCGAGCTGAGCGATGCGCGCACGGTGGTCGTCAAACCCTTCAACCCCATGATGCCGCACGCCCTGGGCATCGACGGTGCCACGGTGCTGGGCGATGGCTCGGTGGCCACGGTCATCGACCTGCCCGACCTGCTGCGCGACTTCACCGCTGGCCAGATGCCGGGCGTGGACGACGCGGTGGTGGCCTCGCGCCACAAGCTGCCGCTGTGCCTGGTGGTGGACGACTCGGTGAGCGTGCGCCGCACCATGGAGCAACTGATGCAGGACTCCGGCTACGAAGTCGTCACCGCGCGCGATGGGGTCGATGCCCTGGGCGCCGTGCAACTGCGGGCCCCCGACATCGTCCTGGTTGACCTGGAAATGCCCCGCATGAACGGGCTGGAATTGACCAGCGCCTTGCGCAACTGCAGCGCCACCAAGGCCACGCCGGTGGTGATGATCACCTCGCGCTTCACCGACAAGCACCGCCAGTTGGCCAACGACGCGGGCGTGAATGCCTTCCTGACCAAGCCGTACTCGGAAGACCTGCTGCTCAACACCATCGACGGCCTGTTGCGCAGCGCGGCCTGAGCCCGGGTTTCCGGCCTGCGCCGGGGGCGGCCCGCAGCAGGTATTCTCTAGGGCATGTACGCCAAATTCTTCGGACTGAAGCACGAGCCCTTCTCGATCGCCCCTGACCCGCGCTACCTGTTCATGAGCGACCGGCACCGCGAGGCGCTGGCCCACCTGCTGTATGGCGTGGGCGGTGGGGGGGGCTTCGTGTTGCTGAGTGGCGAAATCGGGGCGGGCAAAACCACGGTCTGCCGGTGTTTCCTGGAGCAGATCCCCCGGCGCTGCAACGTCGCCTACATCTTCAATCCCAAGCTGACGGTGCAGGAGCTGCTCAAGTCGGTGTGCGACGAGTTCCGCATCCCCTACCAGCACCAGGGCCCCGGGGTGGAGACGGTCAAGGACTACCTGGACCCGCTCAACGAGTTCCTGCTCAAGACCCACTCGGTGGGGCAGAACAACGTGCTCATCATCGACGAGGCGCAGAACCTGTCGCCCGATGTGCTCGAGCAATTGCGCCTGCTGACCAACCTGGAGACCAGCGAGCGCAAGCTGCTGCAGATCATCCTGATCGGCCAGCCCGAGTTGCGCACGATGCTGGCCCAGCCCGAGCTGGAGCAACTGGCGCAGCGCGTGATCGCACGCTTCCACCTGGAGGCCTTGTCCGAGGCTGAAACCGCGCAGTACATCCGCCACCGCCTGGCGGTGGCGGGCCTGGCCCGGGGCAAGCTGTTCGACACCCAGGCGGTGGAACGCGTGCACCAGTTGTCGCGCGGCATCCCGCGCCGCATCAACCTGCTGTGCGACCGCGCCTTGCTGGGCGCCTATGCCGAAGGCAAAAGCCGCGTTGACAGCGACATCGTCGAGAAAGCTGCCAGCGAGGTGTTCGACATCACCCGGGTGCTGGCGCCACCGCGCGCGGCGGCCGGGCGCATGCCCGCCTGGGGCTGGGGCCTGGTGGCCAGCACGACCGCCTTGGGTGTGGCAGGCATGGCCAGCGTGGCCTGGCTGCAGCACCGGTCCAGTCCCGCCGCAGAGCCGGTGGTGGCCAAGGCGGCACCCGCCCCGGCCCCGGTGGCGGCGTCCCGCGCTGCCACTGCACTGGTGGCCGCCGCGAGCCAGGCCACCCCCACCGTGGCACCATCCGCACCCATCGTGGTGGCCGCACCTGTGCTGAAAGCCAGCGCCGAGATCGCCTCGCTGTTCAGCAGCAAGCAAGGCAGTGAGCGCAAAGCCTGGCTGGAGCTGGCGCCACTGTGGAAGCTGACCCTGGCCGAGGGCGACCCTTGCGCCCAGGCCCAGCAAGCCCATGTCCATTGCTTTCGCAGCAGCCGGGGGCTGGGCCTGATTCGGCAACTGGACCGGCCCGGCATCCTCACCTTGAACGACGAGAACGGCCGCGCCACCTATGCCTTGCTGACCAGCCTGGACAAGCAAAGCGCGACGCTGAGCATGGGTGGCGTGAGCAAAACGGTGCCGGTGACCACCTTGCTGAAGGTCTGGCGCGGTGATTTCGCGACCTTCTGGCGCGCGCCGCCGGGCTATGTGCAATCCATCGTGGATGGCAATTCGGGCCCGCTGGTGGACACCCTGGCCACGCGCCTGGCCATCGCCCAAGGTGAGCCCGTGACCGCCGACAAGCGCACTTACGACGCGGCCCTCAAGGCCAAGGTGGCCGCCTTCCAGCAGGCTCATGGCCTGAGGCCCGACGGTGTGGCGGGGCCCACCACCTTCATGCAGCTCAATCGTGTCACGGGCGTGGAAGAACCACGCCTGCGGACGGGGGGATAAGGCCATGTCTTACATACTCGATGCCCTGCGGCGCGCGGACTCGGAGCGTGAACGTGGCGCCGTGCCCAGCATCCATTCCCCACCAGTGCCACCGCTGGCCGATGACCCCAAGCCGCAAACCGGCAGCCGCCAGTCTCAAATGCTGGTGGGGGTCATCGTGGTCTTGTTGCTGGCCCTGGCGGGGCTGCTGGCCTGGCACCTGATGAGTGGCAAGCAGCCAGCCACTGTGATGGTGGCCGAACCCGCCCCGGCACCGGTGCCCATCGCCGAGCAGGCGCCTGAACCGCCGACCGTTCAGGTCGCCCCCGTGCCGAACCCGATGCCGGCCACGCCAGTGACGCAAACCCCTGCCCCCGTGGCCCAGGTGCCCCCCATGCAGCCGGTAGCCCCGCCACCCGTGACAGCAGCACCGCCAATACAGCGGCCATCGCCGCCTCCAGCCCAGCCCACCATGGCCGCTGCGCCAATCCTGAGTGTGCCCCCTCGACCCGTGCTTGCTGCGCCATCCCCCCGGACTGCGCCAGTTTCAGTGCCCACCGCCGAAGCCGACACCCGCATCTACACCCCCAGCGAGTTGCCCGCCCACATCCAGCGCGACCTGCCCAAGCTGGTGATCGGTGGCGCGATGTATTCCGAGACCCCGGCCAACCGCATGCTCATCATCAACAGCCAGGTCTTCCACGAAGGTGACAAACTCACCCCGGACCTGGTGCTGCAAGAGATCAGGCTCAAGTCGGCCGTGCTCAAGTACAAAGGCTACCGCTACGGCGTCAGCTACTAACCCAGGCGCCATCATCACCATGAAGACCCTCCAGGCAGACGTCGCGATCATTGGCTTTGGCACAGCGGGCATGAGTGCCTACCGCGCGGCCAAGGCGCGCACCGACCGCATCGTGGTCATCCAGTCCGGCCCCTACGGCACCACTTGCGCACGCGTGGGTTGCATGCCCAGCAAGCTGTTGATCGCGGCGGCCGACAGCGCCCATGCCATCGCGCAGGCCCCCTTGTTCGGCGTGAGCGCCGGGCCGGTGAAGGTGGATGGCGCAGCCGTGATGCAGCGGGTGCGTTCAGAGCGCGACCGCTTCGTGGGCTTTGTGCTGGACACCGTCAACGACTGGCCTGCCGAGCAGCGCGTGTTGGGCCGTGCGCGTTTTGTCTCGCCCCACGAGCTGATGGTGGATGAGCACACCCGCGTCACCGCCCAACGTGTGGTCATCGCCACCGGCTCTTCGCCAACGATTCCACCCGGCTGGCGCGAAGCCCTGGGCGACCGCCTGGTCACCAACGACGAGGTCTTTGACTGGCAAGACTTGCCCCAATCACTGGCCGTGGTGGGCGGCGGTGTGGTTGGGCTGGAGTTGGCCCAGGCCCTGACGCGGCTGGGCGTGCGCGTCAAGTTGTTCAGCAAGGGGACCAGGCTGGGGCCCTTGACCGACCCTGAGGTCAGCGCCCAGGCTTTGGCCATCCTGTCGGCCGAGCTGGCCATCGCCGCGCCCGCCGAAGTGCGCCAGGTCCGCCGCCTGGGCGACCAGGCCCAGGTCACGTACAGCGTCAATGGGGCCGAACACACCGAGGCTTTCGAGCAGGTGCTGGTGGCCGCAGGGCGAAGGCCCAACCTGGCGAGCCTGGACCTGGCCGCCGCGGGCATCGCCGTCAACGATCGGGGCCTGCCGGCCTTTGACATCGAGACCGGGCAGATCGGTAACAGCCACGTGTTCATCGCCGGTGATGTGAGCAACGCCCACCCCTTGCTGCACGAGGCGGCCGATGACGGCAAGATCGCGGGCGACAACGCCGGGCGCTTTCCGGACGTGCGAGTGCACCCCCGGCGCGCACCCTTGGGGGTGGTGTTCACCGATCCGCAGATGATGCTGGCGGGCGCCAGCTTCAAGGCCTTGCAGGCCTCGGGCCAGGACTTCGAGGTGGGTGCCGCCAGTTTTGACGATCAGGGGCGCAGCCGCGTGATGGGCCAGAACCGGGGGCTGCTGCGGGTGTATGGCGAGCGGCACACCGGCCGATTCCTGGGCGCGGAGATGATGGGCCCCGCTGCCGAGCACATCGGGCACCTGCTGTCCTGGGCCGTGCAGCACCACCTGACGGTGCAGCAGATGCTGGACAGCCCCTTCTACCACCCGGTGGTCGAAGAAGGCGTGCGCACCGCCCTGCGCGAATTGAACCGGCATTTGCGCATGGGCCCTGTCCCGGTGGCACGCTGCCAGGACTGCGGCCCGGGTGCGTGAGGAAGAGACCTTGACGCGGTAAAAATTCGCCCTTCAACGGGGCAATGTCACCTACGATAGGTTTCACAAAAATCGAATGAGATGAGGACCGACCAAGATGAAGGTCTCCGAGTCGAGCGTTGAGGAGTCCACCAACCGCCGCCAGTTCCTGATGCCGCACCGGCGCGAGTCGTGGCAGCCTTACGTCGCGTTCGTGGCTCTCTCGCTGGTGGTGATCAGCCTGCTGGCAAGCATGGCCGTGACCAGCGTGAACGTGTTGGGAGCCCTGCGCGCCTACGTGGGCGGCGAAAGCCTGTGGTCCAAGGCCCGCAACGATGCCGTGCAGCACTTGCGCGATTTCGCGGTCACCCGCAACCAGGCTGATTTTGTGGCTTTTGAGCAAGCGCTCAAGCTGCCCATGGGCGACCAGCAGGCGCGCGAGGAAATGCTGCGCAGCGAGCCTGATCTGACCATCGTGCGGCAGGGCCTGATCGCCGGCGGCAACCACCCCGATGATGTGGAAGGCATGATCACCCTGTTCCGCCGTTTTGGCGACCAGCCTGCCCTGCAGGAGGCGCTGACCGCGTGGACGCATGGCGACGCCTTGCTGGCGAAACTGCGGGTGGAGGCGCAGCGGCTGCGCCACCACGTGCACGCGCCAGCCGATGGGGTGATGGTGCTGGCCTCGCTGGAGGAAATCCGCGAACTCAGCGATGAACTGGTGCTGGCCGAAAAGCGTTTCAGCGCCAGCCTGGCCGAGGTGTCACGCCTGACCGAGAAGGTCTTGATCGGCAGCACCTTGTTGGCCGCCGTGGTGCTGGCTTTGGGCAGTTTTTTCCTGGTGAGGCATGCCCTGCGGCGCCAGGAGGCGCACCGGCAGGCCTTGGTGTCGGCCAACGAGCCCTGGATGCTGGCCGCCGTGGTGGCCGAGCTGGGCATGTTCGAGATGGACATTGGTTCTGAGAACATCATGCTCGACGCCAGGGCGGCCTCACTGTACGGCGTGGGGTCGACTCAGATGCTGGTGCCTCGTGTTCAGTTGCGCCAGCTCATCGTGGCCGATGACCAGGAGTCCGTGCAGGCGGCTTTCGTGTCGGCGATGCAGTCGGGTCAACCTTTCAAGACGACCTACCGGGTTCGCCGGGCTGATGGTGATGGGGCTGTGCGGTACATCGAATCGACCGGCCATCTGATGGACGACAGATCGGCCACGGCGCGGCGCCTGGTCGGCGTGATGCGCGACGTCACCGAGGAGCGGGCCCAGGCCGAGCGGGCCATGCAAAGTGATGCGGCTGAAAAAGTGGCCCAGTCGCAGCGCAATTTCCTGTCGCGCCTGAGCCATGAGCTGCGCACCCCATTGAACGCCATCCTGGGCTTTGCGCAATTGCTGTTGCTGGACCGGGCCAACGCGCTGAACCCCGCGCAGGCCCAGCGCGTCAACATGATGCTGGAGGCGGGGCAGCAACTGCTGAGCATGGTCGAGGATGTGCTGGACCTGACCAAGGTGGATGCGGGCGAGATCACCATCGCCTTGCAGCCGGTCGAGCTGGCGCCTTTGTGGCGCTCCAGCGCGGCCATGATCGAAGGTGTGCGTGAGCGCCATGGGGTGACCTTCGTCGATCGCCTGCCCGCCCAGCCTTTGTGGGCCATCGCCGATCCGCAGCGCCTGGTGCAGGTGTTCATCAACCTGCTGACCAATGCCTGCAAGTACAACCGGCCTGGTGGGCATGTGGTGGTCGAGGGTTGGGTGGAGGAGGCCTTCGTGGTGCTGGAGCTGTCGGACGATGGCATCGGCATGTCGGCCGAAGACATGGCACAGCTGTTCCAGCCTTTCAAGCGCCTGGCACCGATGGCGGAGAGCATCGAGGGCACCGGCCTGGGGCTGTACATCGTCAAGCAACTGGTGGAACGCATGAACGGCAGCATCCAGGTGCACAGTGAAAGCGGACAAGGTTCCCGCTTCACGCTCAGGCTGCCGACGACATCGGCGTCTTCTTTTCCAGGAGCAGGCGCACCACTTCGATCCCGATGAACAAGGCCAGACTCCATCCAAACACCGGCAAGGCCAGGCTCAAGGCGCCCACCAAGGGCAGCAGCCACCACCAGGTTCGGGTTGGCAACTGTCGCAAGGTTTGGCGATTGACCTGGGGCGCCGCCAAGGCCCCGCGTGGGCGGCGCATCCACCACATGACCAAGCCCGACACCACCGAGAACACGGCGGCCAGCGCGGCCAGGATGAGCAACACCTGGTTCCACCAGCCGAACTCACCCCGGTGAAACGGGATGCCCACGGCGGTGGCCTTGGACAGTGCGGGCAACTGGTCCCAACCGCTGCGGAACAGGGTCTGGCCCGAGTAGGCATCGATCACGCGCGTGAAGCGCTTGGTGGGCTGAGATCGGTCGAAGTTCTCGGCGCGCCAGACGCCGTCGGCACCACTCGGTGGTGTCAGTTGAACGGCGATGTCAGGCGCCTGGGCGCGCACCTGCTCATGCACGACTTGCCAGCTCAGGGCCGTGCTGCCGTCGGCGGGTTGCGAGCGCAAGCCCTTGGGTGCTTTGGGCGTGCCTTGGCCCAAGGCCTGTTGGGCGGCGCGGAAGTTGTCGCCGCTGTGCTGCGCCCAGGTCAGGCCAGTGACCAGCACGGTGAGGGTGACCAGGCCCAAGGCGATGGCGATGCTGGCGTGCAGGTCGCGCCAGGTGAGGCGTTTGGAGGATCCTCGGCGTGGCCACAAGGCGCGCCATCCCGGTCCGCCTTGCGCCTGAGACTTGGGCCACCACAGAACCAGGCCGGTGGCGAACAGCACCAGCATCCAGCTGGCACCCAGCTCGATCAGCCAGCGCCAGCCATCGCCTTGCAGTGCGCTGGAATGCAGCTTCTTGGACCAGGTCTTGAAGCGCTGCAGCTCGGGCAACTGGCCCAGCACCTGGGCGCTGTAGGGGTTGACGTAGACGATGCTGCCCGTGGGCAGGCCATGGTCATGCTCGCCCTTGCCCTGGTGGTGGGCGTGGGCAGCCTGGAGGTAGACCTGCGTGCTGTCGGTGGCGCCATGCGCGGGCACCACGTAACGCAAGGCCTCGTGCGGGTGCTCGGCCAGGGCGGCGGCCACCTGCTGGTCCAGGGGCCTGGGTGCCGTGGCGTTGGCGGGCGCGGTGACGTGGTCCAGGCCCGCGTACAGCCGGGCCTCGATCTGCGGTGACAGGGCATAGAGCAGGCCGGTCAGCGCGGCAAAAATCACGATGGGTGCGCTGATCAGCCCGGCCCAGAAGTGGATGCGCCAGAACAGGCGGTGAAGGGTGTGGTTCATGGTGGGGGCCTGTTCAAAGCTTGAAGCGCAGTTCGGCGAACAGCGTGCGCCCGGGGTAGGGGTGCGATTGGTAGGCACGGGCGTCCAGCGCATTGTTGACGCCCAGGGCCAGTTCCAGTTGTTTCGTCATCTGGTAGCTGCCGCGCAGGTCCAGCTGCTTGACACTGGAGACGCCGCCGTAGACGTTGGGGTTGATGTCGGCGTTGTAGACATCGTTGTAGGCGCGGCCTTCGTGGCGGTAGCCGGCGCTGAAGCGCCAATCGGCGTTGAGCTGGTAGCTGGCCTGCACGGTGGCGCGCTCTTTGGGCACGCGCAACCACCATTTTCCAACCGAGGTCGGATCCTTGTCATTGGCCACCACCTTCGAGTGAGTGAAGGCCAGGGTGGCGTCCAGCGACAGGCCACTGATGAACAGGTCCTGCGCTTGCCACGCGAACTCGATGCCGGTGGTCTTGACGCGGTCCACGTTTTGAACGCAGGTGTAGCTGTTGAGCGTGATGGTGGACGAGGTCTTGCACACCGTCGCGTCGGTGGTGCTTTGGCGCAGTATCGCGTCCTTCACGTCATCGTGGAACAGCGACACGCGCAGGCGTTGCGCTTCCCATGTCTTCTCAGCGCTCAACTCGACCGCGTCCGAGGTTTCGGGTTGGAGATTGGGGTCTGAAAAACTGCGTGTGGTGGACGTGACCGTGCCGTTGTACAGCTCTTCAACATTGGGAAAGCGCACACCGCGTCCGGCGCTGAGCTTCAGGATCAGGTCGTCGCGCACGCTCCAGGCCAGGGCGGCCTTGGGCGAGTGACCGCGCAAGGTGCGTTGGGGGTAGATCTCGGCCTGGTTGAGGGCGAACTGGCTGCCATCAAAGGCGCGGAACTGCTCTTCGCGCCAGCCCAGGGTCAGCTTCAGGTCGTCTTGCAGGCGCCAGGCGTCCTGGGCATACAGGGCGATCACTTCGGTCTTGCCTCGGTAGTATTGGCTCAAGGTGCCTTCGCCCTGTTGCCAGTTGGCGGTGGTGTCTGCCACCGTGTTGTCCAGCTTGTAAGCATTGCGGTGCAGGCCGAAGGCCAGGGCGTGGCGGCCATCGGTCCAGTCACCGGCACTGGGCGTCCAGGTCCCTTGCACCTCGAAGGTGTTCCAGCCGGTGCCATCGCGGCGGGTCAGGGTGCCCGAGCTGCCGCTGCCAAAAGCCACCGGGTCAGGGCTGTTGGCCTGGCGGTTTTCATCGTTCAGGATGCGGTAGTCGGAGATCACCACCGAGGCATTCCAGCCGGTGGCGTTGCGCGTCTTCAAGGTGGCGCCGAGTTGCTGGTGGGATTCGTCGCGGGTGGAGGGGGCGAATGAGCTGGCAGGCAGTTCAAAAACATGGCCGTCCTGGCTGACCAGGAAATAGTTTCGTGCCACTGAGGTGCCTGACTTCTGAGCGTTGACACTGGTCCCTTGCCACACGGGGTTGCCCGCGGCATCACGCAGGAAGGTGACATTGCTCATCTTCGTGGTGTTGCCCCACCACGAGGCCATGGCACTGGCTTCCAGTGTGGGCGTGAAGCGGTAGCCTGCCCGCAGGTTCACCGTGTCTTGCACGGTGTGGTCAATCGCCCCTCCATTGGCGCCAAAGATGGCGCGCCTCAGGCCCTTGGCATCGGTGTCGTAGACCACCCCGGTGACGGGTGTTGGCGTGGCGGACTGGCTGGCGTAGGTTGGAAAAGCACCGCTGGCGTCCGCCGACACGGCCCCGTACTGCATCGGCTGCGAGGTCGAATCCTGGTGATTCACATCGGCCGTGAACCACAGGCCGGTGTCCAGCTTTTGCCCCAGGTGCAGTGACATCTGCTGGGCGTCGTCATGGTCCTTGTGCCCATACTGGTCAAAGCTTTGGCGGGCCGCGATCACTCGCCCCGAGGCCTCCAGGCCCTTGGGCACGCGCTGGCTCATGGCCACGGTGGTGCCGATCGAGTTGCCTGGGAACAGCGCTGAATAAGGCCCGTAAAGCATGTCCACGCGCTCGATCGCCTCGGGCGATGCCATGTTCCAGCGTGGCGCGTCGAAGCGGCCCAGGAAGTTCGAGATCAGGTAGCCATCCAGGTAGACCAGCGCGCGCGAAGGTTGCAGGGTGCCAAAGCTGCGCCCGGCGATCAGGGCGTTGCGGTCGCCGATGTAGCGCTTGCGCACGGTGGTGCTGGGGGTGTATTGCAGCGCGTCTTCGGGGTTGAAGAGGTTCTGGTCGCGCAGTTGTTCGGCCGTCTTGCTGGCGGTCGAGCCTGGCAGGCCTGCCGGCAGGCCGCCTCTGGCGCCGCCACTTTTGCCGGTGACCACCACGGGGGCCAGTTCAGTGTCGGTGGCCACGCCTTGGGCGTGGGCGAGGGGCGCGCAGGTGGCGGCGCAGGCCAGCGCCAAAGCGTGCAGGCGCACGTTGAATGCAAACATGTTTGAAACTCCAGATCGGATCAGGTTCGCCCGGGCAAGGCCGGGCGGTGCTCAAAGGCGGATCAGACTGAAGTGGGCGGCGCGCGCGCTTGGGAGGGTGCCCACGCGAACAGGCTGCGTGGGGCGTGCAGGAACAGGAAGGGCAGCGCGTGGGTGAGCGGTGTGGTCAAGGCCATCACGGGTGGCACGGCCGGGAGCAGGGCGGCATCGTGCGCCTGCACCAGGCAGAATGGGCAGTGCTCGCCAGCGTGCTCGCCACTGGGCAGGCCTCGGCTGCCATCGGCTTGCTGGGCCGAGCTGGCGTCCTGGCCCAAGGTCACAGCGATCAGCTTGTTGCCGGTGCTGGAGCACACCTCGACCCAGGTGATGGGCGAATGCGACCAGGCCCGCATGGCATGCGACACCGTGGGCGCGAGCGCACCCAGCAAGATCGCGCAGAGAGCGATCCAGGCAGTCCAGCGGCGGTGAAGGCGTGTGAAGACCATGGGCCTCAAGTGTACGCGCTGGGCCCTTGGAAGCCGCCCGCGCGGTAGGTCAGCACCAGGGTGTCGCGCCAGCCGTGTTCGCCCAGGGGCTGGATGGGGGTGGATTCGTGGATCACTCTGGCGTCGTCCAGCAGCAGCACGCTCCAGGGTTCGTTCAGGGTGAAGCGCACACCGTGCGGGCCATCGGCCTCGAAGACGCGCGTTTCGCCGCCCTTGACCTGGTGGCGCCCGACCATCACAACCGCCACGAAGTCCACACCATCGCGGTGGGCGCCTTCGGGGGTGGGGCGGCCGATGCCGCCCGCAGTGTCCACGCGGAACTGGTGCGCCTCGATGAACCACTGGGCGACGGGTTTGGCGGCGTTGAACTGCTGGCCCAGCAGGGTCAACAGATGGCGCCAGGCGGGGTGCTGGCTGACCTCGGCGTCGATGGGCTCGAACCAACGCTCGAAGCCCCCGTGCAGCGCGTTGTAGGTGACGGGCTGCCAGTGGGCGCGGTGCGGGGCCTGGATCAGCGGGCCTTGGACGTTGTCCAGCACATAGCAGCTGTGACGCCGAAAGCGGTAATGACCACCGTCGCGCAGATGCGTGTCGGCGGGCAAGTGGTGCCAGGTGGCGCGCAGGGGGTCCAGGTCGGCTTCACGCAGGTGCAGGGCGGGCAGCAGGTCGGCAGGGCTCAGCAAGGCCCAGCCTTGGGCGTGCAGTTGGGCGGGCAGTTCCGCGAGTGGGGTGGGCGTGACGGCGTTCATGCGCCAATGGTCGCATGTTTGCGAGGGGCGGGGTCAGGCGTAGGTGCTGAAACGCCCGTCGCGGCACCAGGCCCACAGGCGCAACTGGCCTGCCTGCGCGGCATCGATGGCCAATGAGGTGGGCGCCGACACCGTGGCCAGCAAGGGCACGCCCGCGCGGATGCACTTGTGCACCAGTTCATGGCTGGCGCGGCTGGTCATCAGCACCCAGCCCTTGCTCATGGGCACGCCAGATTGCGCCAGGTGACCCAGCAGTTTGTCGAGCGCGTTGTGTCGGCCGACGTCTTCAAACACGTGAAGCAATTGGCCTTGTGGCGTGACCCAGGCGGCGGCGTGCAAGGCGCCAGTCCGGGCGTTGAGGACTTGCCGACCCGGCAGATCAAGCAAGGCGGTTTGCACGGCGGACTGGGCTGGCGCATCGTCGGCGCGCCACGTGCGCAGCCAGTCCGGCAGGGACCAACCACGAGGCCGGGCAGGTGCCTGCGCCCATTGCTGCAGGCTTTCAATGCCGCACACGCCGCAACCCGTGCGGCCTGACATCTGGCGACGGCGTTCTTGCAGCCTGGCAAAGCTGCGTGTGGCCACTTCCAGTCGCACTTCCCAACCCAGCGGGGTGGACACCACGTCGATGCCATAGCACTGCGCCGCGTCGTCCAGCAAGCCTTCGCTCAAGGCAAAGCCCAGGCCCAGTTCGGCCAGGTTCAAAGGGGTGGCCATCATCACCACGTGCGACACGCCGTTGAACAGCAGGGCCACGGGGGCTTCCACCGCCACGGCTTCTTCGCCAGGTTTGGCCGCCCCGTCGGGGCTGGAGCGCAGCACCGGCCGCGCAGACCAGCCGGACTCGCTCATGCGCGTGGGCCTGGCTGTGCCGGGCTTTCAGGCAAGCCGCAATGGTCGGCGGGTTCGTCCAATGGCGCCTGGCTGGCCGTGAGCCGCACAGGGATGTATTTGGACGTGGGCGTGCCCGCGCCTTCGGCCACGCTGTGCAGGGGCACCAGCGGGTTGGTCTCGGGGTAGTAGGCGGCCAGGCAACCGCGCGGGATGTCGTAAGCCACCAGCTTGAACTGCGGCGCGCAGCGGTCAATGCCGTCGTCACTGATCGTGTGCAGATCCACCCAGTCGCCCGCCTTGAAGCCCAGGGCCTGGATGTCGTCCGCGTGGATGAAGACCACGCGGCGCTGTCCCCACACGCCCCGGTAGCGGTCGTCCAGGCCATACAAGGTGGTGTTGTACTGGTCGTGCGAGCGCATGGTGGCCAGCGTGAACACCGTGGCCATCGGGCTTTGCAGGCGCGCGCGGTGCACCGCGGTGTCTTGCGAAATGGGGTGAGCGTGGAACTGGGCCTTGCCCGATGCCGTGGCCCACACGCGGTCACTGGCGGTGTTGCGCAAACGGAAGCCACCGGGTGTGCGCACCCGCTGGTTGAAGCCCGCGAAATCATCCAGCGTGGCCTCGATGCGTTCGCGGATGCGGTCGTAGTCTTCCACCATCCATTGCCAGCGTTGCCTGGGGCCCAGCGTGGCTTCGGCCAGGCGGGCCACGATGGCCGGTTCGGACAGCAGGTGCTCGCTGGCCGGGGCATTGGTGCCGCGCGACAGGTGGACCATGCTCATCGAGTCTTCCACCGTCACGCTTTGCGGGCCACCGGCTTGCTCGTCGGCCTCGGTGCGGCCCAGGCAGGGCAGGATCAGCGCGGCGCGGCCATGCACCACGTGGCTGCGGTTCAGCTTGGTGGACACCTGCACGGTCAGATCACAGCGGCGCAGCGCGGCCCAGGTGCGTGGCGTGTCGGGCGTGGCGGCCGCGAAGTTGCCGCCCATGCCGAAGAAGACCTTGGCACGCCCATCGGCCATGGCCGCGATGGCCTCGACTGTGTCGAAGCCGTGCTCGCGCGGTGGTGTGAAGCCCAGCACCTGCTCCATGCGGTCCAGGAAGGCCGCGCTGGGCTTTTCATAGATGCCCATGGTGCGGTCGCCCTGCACATTGCTGTGGCCGCGCACCGGGCAAGCGCCAGCACCCGGCTTGCCGATGTGTCCGCCCACCAGCAGCAGGTTGCTGAGCATCTGGATCGTGCCGACCGCGTGCGGATGCTGGGTGATGCCCATGCCCCAACACACGATCATGGCCTTGGCATGGCGCACCACGTTGGCCGCTTCAAGCAGTTGCTCGCGGCTCAACCCCGATTCGAGCTCGATCACCGACCAGTCCTCGGCCCGCAGGTCGGCGGCCAGGTCGTCGAAGCCCATAGTGTGCTCGGCGATGAAGGCCTGGTCCAGCACCGGCGGCGCACCGCACAGGCGAGCGTCGTCATCCCAGGCCAGCAATTGCTTGAGCAGGCCCTTGACCACGGCCAGGTCGCCGCCGATGCGGGGCTGGAAATAGTGTGAGCTGATGCGCGTGGCACCCCCCGTGCTCATCTCGATCGCGCTTTGTGGGTTGGCAAAGCGCTCCAGCCCGCGTTCACGCAAGGGGTTGATGCTGACGATGCGGGCGCCGCGTTTGGACGCGGCACGCAACTCGGCCAGCATGCGCGGGTGGTTGGTGCCCGGGTTCTGGCCAAAGATGAAGATGGTGTCGGCCAGCGTGAAATCGTCCAGCGTGACCGTGCCCTTGCCCACGCCGATGCTGCCCTTCAGGCCCACGCCGCTGGGCTCGTGGCACATGTTGGAGCAATCGGGGAAGTTGTTGGTGCCGTACTCGCGCACAAACCATTGGTAGAGAAACGCCGCCTCGTTGCTGGTGCGGCCCGAGGTGTAGAACACCGCCTGGTTGGGGCTGGGCAGGGCCTTCAGATGCTGCGCGATCAGCTCGAACGCGGCATCCCATTCGATGGGCAGGTAGCGGTCGCTGGCCGGGTCGTAGGCCATGGGGTGGGTCAGGCGGCCCAGGCCTTCCAGAAAGTAATCGGACTGCGCGGCCAGCTCGCGCACGGTGTACTGGGCCAGCACCTCGGGCGTGCAGCGGCGCGCGGTGGCTTCGGCGGCCACGGCCTTGGCGCCGTTCTCACAGAACTCGAATGATGAACCGTGGTTGCGGTCAGGCCAGGCGCAGCCGGGGCAATCAAAGCCATCGGGCTGGTTGGCATGCAGCAGGGTGCGCGCGCCCTTGGTGGCGATGCCTTGCTCTTTCAGTTGGTGCGCCACGCTGCGCAAGGCCCCCCAGCCTCCGGCGGGGTAGGGGTAGACGTCGATTTTTTGGTCGCTCATGACCTGGCGCACGCACTCAAGGCGTGGTTTCCTTGGGAATTGGACGGGGCCTGCCCTCGTTGTCCGTGGCCACATAGGTCACCCGCGCTTCGGTCACCTTGACCAGGTGCGGATCGGAAGGTCGGCGTTCGGCCCACACCTCCACGTGCACCGTGATCGAGGTGTTGCCGATCGCCTCCACGCGGCAATAGAAGGACAGCAGATCACCCACCGACACGGCCGAGCGGAACACGAACTCCTTGACCGCCACCGTGGCGATGCGGCCCCTGGCGATGCGGGCTGGCAGCACCGAGCCGGCCAGGTCCACCTGCGACATGATCCAGCCGCCAAAGATGTCGCCGTTGCCGTTCGAGTCGCGCGGCATGGGCGGCACGCGCATCACGAGCTCCATGTCGGGGGCCAGGTCGGGCGGGGTCAGCAGGGTATTGCGGAAGGTGGCAGCAGTCATGGGGAATCCGGTCGACAATCGACGTCACAGCAAATCAGTAGAAACCATTGTTCCAGAATGCGACGCACCCCGACCGCCACGGCCCCTGAAAATTCCCCATCTGCCACGCAAACGGAAATCCGTCGTTCCGATTGGGCCACGCTGTCGCGCCTGTGGCCGTATTTGTGGGAGTACAAGGTCCGCGTGGTGCTGGCGCTGGCCTTCATGCTGGGCGCCAAGCTGGCCAACGTCGGTGTGCCCTTGTTGCTCAAGAACCTGGTCGATCGTTTGGCGCCCAGCGCAGGCAGCGCGCAGGCCTTGATGGTGGTGCCTTTGGGTTTGCTGCTCGCTTATGGCCTGCTGCGCCTGTCCACCTCGCTGTTCACCGAACTGCGCGAACTGGTGTTTGCCAAGGCCACCGAAGGCGCGGCGCGGCGCATCTCGCTGCAAGTGTTCGCGCACCTGCACGCGCTCAGCCTGCGCTTCCACCTGGAGCGCCAGACCGGCGGCATGACCCGCGACATCGAACGCGGCACCCGCGCCGTTCATTCGCTGATCTCGTACTCGCTGTACAGCATCATCCCCACGCTGATCGAGGTGGCGCTGGTGCTCACCTTGCTGGCCACCAAGTTCGACGTGGCCTTTGCGTGGATCACCTTGACGGCGCTGGTGGTCTACGTGACCTTCACGGTGACGGTGACGCATTGGCGCACGCGCTTCAGGCGCGAGATGAACGAGTTGGATTCAAAAGCGCACACGCGCGCCATCGACTCGCTGCTGAACTTCGAGACGGTGAAGTACTTCAACAACGAGGCCTTCGAAACCCGCCGCTATGACGAAAGCCTGGACCGCTTGCGCAGCGTGGCCGTGAAGGCCCAGCGCAGCCTGTCGTTTTTGAATGCGGGCCAGCAAACCATCATCGCCACCGGCCTGATCGTGATGCTGTGGCGCGCCACCGAGGGCGTGGTCGAAGGCCGCATGACGGTGGGCGACCTGGTCATGGTCAACGCCTTCATGATCCAGCTCTACATCCCGCTGAACTTCCTGGGTGTGATCTACCGCGAGATCAAGCAATCGCTCACCGACCTGGACAAGATGTTCAACCTGATGGAGCGCGAGCGCGAAGTGGCCGATGCGCCGGATGCCAAGCCGCTGCTGCTCAAAGGCCCGCCGTCGGTCCGGTTCGACCATGTCAACTTTGCCTACGATGCCGACCGGCCGATCCTGCACGACCTGAGCTTCGAGATTCCCGCCGGGCAGACGGTGGCGGTGGTGGGCCCTTCGGGTTCGGGCAAATCCACCCTGGCGCGCCTGCTCTACCGCTTTTATGACATCCCGCCGGGCCAGGGCCGCATCTCGGTCAACGGCCATGATGTGCGTGGCCTGACGCAAGACAGCCTGCGCCGCAGCATCGGCATCGTGCCGCAAGACACCGTGCTTTTCAACGACACCGTGGCCTACAACATCGCTTACGGTCGGCCCGAGGCCACGCGCGATGAGGTGGAGGCGGCAGCGCGTTCGGCCCGCATCCACGACTTCATCGTCAATGTGCCCAAGGGTTACGACACGGTGGTGGGGGAGCGCGGCTTGAAATTATCGGGTGGTGAAAAGCAACGCGTGGCCATCGCCCGTACTTTGCTGAAAGATCCGCCCATCCTGGTGTTCGACGAGGCCACGTCCGCGCTCGATTCGGCCAACGAGCGTGCCATCCAGGCCGAGCTGGCCGCCGTTGCGCAGGGCAAGACCGTGTTGATCATCGCGCACCGCCTGTCCACCATCGTGCATGCCCATGAGATCCTGGTGATGGAAGCGGGGCGGATCATCGAGCGCGGCACACACGCGCATTTATCAGCGGCCAATGGCCGATACGCGCAAATGTGGCGCTTGCAGCAGAGCGAGCAGCATGCTGACCTAGGGGGGTGAAATGGCCTGCAAAAGGCTTGCCGATTTCAGCGCCCCGACGCTATACTCTGCCTCCTTTTTAAGCAGCCCCGGCCGCCCCTGCAACGTCGCAAGCGCCGGGGCTGCGTCGTCTTGTCTGGCCCGCCGTTTCACGCCATTTCAATGCACATTGGTCCCATTTCCCTGCCGAACCGCCTGTTCGTGGCCCCCATGGCAGGGGTGACGGACCGGCCGTTTCGCCAGCTGTGCAAGCGGTTGGGGGCGGGTTATGCCGTGAGCGAAATGGTCACCAGCCGCAAAGAGTTGTGGAACACGCTGAAGACTTCGCGCCGCTCCAACCACGAAGGCGAGACCGCGCCCATTGCCGTTCAGATCGCGGGTACCGATGCGGCCATGATGGCCGAGGCCGCCGCCTACAACATCGACCGCGGCGCCCAAATCATCGACATCAACATGGGTTGCCCGGCCAAGAAGGTGTGCAACAAGTGGGCGGGCTCGGCCCTGATGCAGGACGAAGCCCTGGCATTGCAGATCGTGGAAGCCGTGGTGGCCGCGTGCGCGCCGCACAACGTGCCCGTGACCTTGAAGATGCGCACCGGCTGGTCGGCCCTGAATAAAAACGCAGAGCGCATTGCGTGCCTGGCTGAAAGCGCTGGCATCGCCATGCTGACGGTGCACGGCCGCACCCGCGAGCAGGGCTACAAGGGCCTGGCCGAATACGACACCATTGCCGCCGTCAAGGCCGCGGTGAAGGTGCCGGTGGTGGCCAATGGCGACATCGTCAGCCCTGAAAAGGCGCTGCAAGTGCTGCGCTACACCGGGGCCGACGCCATCATGGTGGGCCGCGCCGCGCAAGGTCGCCCCTGGATCTTCGGTGACATTGCACACTTTCTGGCCACCGGGGAGCACCGTGCCCAGCCTTTGACCGAACAGGTCAAACAATGGCTGCTGGAACACCTGGACGACCACTATGGCTTGTATGGCGAATTTGCTGGCGTGCGCACCGCGCGCAAGCACATCGGCTGGGCTGTGCGCGCATTACCCGGTGGCGAAGCCTTCCGCGACCACATGAACACCCTGGACGTCTGTTCGGCCCAAGTGCAGGCCGTGACGGATTTTTTTGACCAGTTGAGCCTGGAACACGTTCGCTTGCCGAACCTGGCCACCTCGCTCAGCGAAGACGATGACGACGCCACGCTGCCTGCCGAGCAGGCGCTGTGCATGGCGAACTGAAGCACCATGAGTAGCAAAAAGAACATCCAAGACTGCATCAAAGACAACCTGGAAGGCTACTTCCATGACCTGCGGGGCGCCGAGCCGTTTGCCGTGTACGACATGGTCGTCAACGCGGTGGAGCGGCCGATGCTTGAAGTGGTGATGCAACGCGCCGAGGGCAACCAGTCGCGCGCCGCCGAATGGCTGGGCATCAACCGCAACACCCTGCGCCGCAAGCTGATCGAGCACAAGCTCATCAAGTGATTTTTTATTTTCTCTTTGACCTGAAAACACCCCATGAGCCAAACCCTCACCGCGCTGTTGTCCGTGTCCGACAAGACCGGCATTGTTGAATTCGCGCAAGCGCTGCACGCCCAGGGCGTCAAGCTGCTCTCCACCGGCGGCACCGCCAAGCTGCTGGCCGACAAGGGCCTGCCGGTGACCGAAGTGTCCGAGGTGACGGGCTTCCCGGAGATGCTGGATGGCCGCGTGAAGACCCTGCACCCGCGCGTGCACGGTGGCCTGTTGGCCCGCCGCGATCTGCCCGAGCACATGGCCGCCTTGAAAGAGCACGGCATCAACACCATCGACATCCTGGTGGTCAACCTTTACCCCTTCGCGCAAGCCACGGCCAAGCTTGACTGCACGCTGGAAAACGCCATCGAGAACATCGACATTGGTGGCCCCACCATGCTGCGCGCCGCCGCCAAGAACTGGCAAGACGTGGCCGTGATCATCGACCCGGTCGACTACACGCAAGTGCTGAGCGAACTGAAGGGCGACGGCCTGACCCGCGCCACCAAGTTCATGCTGGCCAAGAAGGTGTTTGCCCACACCGCCGCCTACGACGGCATGATCACCAACTACCTGACGGCGTTGGAAGTGGGCAGCGAGTTGAAGACCGAAGCCGTGCCTGTGCGCGCTGAATACCCCGAGGTGTTCAACCTGCAACTTCAAAAGGTTCAGGGCATGCGTTACGGCGAGAACCCGCACCAGTCTGCTGCCTTCTACAAAGAGGCGCAGGCCGTTGAAGGCACGCTGTCGCAATGGACCCAGATCCAGGGCAAGGAGCTGAGCTTCAACAACATCGCTGATGCCGATGCCGCCTGGGAATGCGTCAAGGCCTTTGAAGAGTGCGCTTGCGTGATCGTCAAGCACGCCAACCCTTGCGGCGTGGCCGTGGGTGCCACGCCTTTGGAAGCCTATCAAAAGGCCTTGAAGACCGACCCCACCAGCGCCTTCGGCGGCATCATGGCCTTCAACCGCCCCATCGATGCCGATGTGGTCGAGGCCATCAACGCCAACAAGCAGTTCGTGGAAGTGGCCATTGCCCCGGCGATCACACCCGCTGCCCGCGCTGCTTATGCGGCCAAGCAGAACGTGCGCCTGCTGGAAGTGCCCATCAGCAAGCTCAGCAACGCGCTGGATTTCAAGCGCGTGGGCGGCGGCATGTTGCTGCAATCGGCTGACAACATCGACCTGGTCGGTGAGGTGAAGGTGGTGAGCGAAGTGCAGCCCACCGCGCAACAGATGAAGGACATGCTGTTCGCCTGGACCGTGGCCCGCTTCGTCAAGAGCAACGCCATCGTGTTCTGCAAGGATGGCATGACCATGGGCGTGGGCGCGGGCCAGATGAGTCGCCTCGATTCGGCCCGCATCGCCTCGATCAAGGCTGGCCACGCTGGTTTGACCTTGCAAGGCTCGGCCGTGGCGTCAGATGCTTTCTTCCCCTTCCGCGATGGCCTGGACGTGGTGGTGGACGCGGGTGCGACCTGCGTGATCCACCCCGGTGGCAGCATGCGTGACGACGAAGTGATCGCGGCGGCCAACGAGCGTGGCATTGCGATGGTGTTCACGGGCACGCGCCACTTCCGCCATTGATGGTGATGGGTGAATCGGTCTGCGGACTGATGCGATGAGCAAACCGGCCTTTGTGCCGGTTTTTTCTTTTGGGGTGCGCGATATACTTCGCATGCGAAATAAATTTGCAACACCCGCCATGGCCCAACGCCCCCGCCTTGTCTTCTTGCTCAACAGCGCACAGCGCCGCCTACAACAGTGGATCGGCGTGCAGCAGGCCGAGGCGGCGCGTGATGGGATCACGGCACCCACGCCTGCGCAGGGTGGCGTGCTGTTCTGCCTGGCCCGTGAAGATGGTGCCACCATGGGGCAACTGGCCGAGACCCTGGACCTGGCCCCGTCGGCCGTCTCGGGCCTGGTCCAGCGCATGGAGGCTTTGGATTGGGTGGCCCGCCACCCTTGTCCGCAGGACGGGCGTACCCAGCGCGTGTGGCTGCGCCCCGCCGGGCTGGCCCAGCAGCAGCCACTGCGCGAGGCCATGGCCCGCATCAACGCCCGGCTCACCAAAGGCTTCACCGAAGCCGAGTTGCAAACCGTGGCCCGCTGGTTGACGCATGTGCAGCACCTTGACTCGACCCCTTCATCCGGATCCCACCATGACTGAACAAGGCCATACCAGCAAGACCGACGGCGCTGCCGAGCGCATTGAGATCACCTGCGCCGATGGTGCGCGCCTGCAGGGTCACTTCCTGCCCGCCAGTGGCGGCACGCCTGGCTTGCCGGTGCTCTTGTGCCCGGCCACCGGCGTGCGCCAGCATTTCTACCTGCGCTTTGCCACCTGGCTGGCCGGGCAGGGCCACGACGTGCTGGTGTTCGACTACCGTGGCATTGGCCTGTCCCTGCACGGCCCCTTGCGCGCCAGCAAGGCCAGGCTGCAGGATTGGGGCCAGCTGGACCAGGTGGCCGCGCTGGATTGGCTGCTGCACCGCACGGCCTGCGAGCAGGTGCTGATGCTGGGCCACAGCGCGGGCGGCCAGATGATCGGCTTGTTGCCCAATCACGGCAAGGTGGCACGGTTGGTGGGGGTGTCGGCCTCCACGGGTTGGTTCAGCGGCATGCGCCTGGGCTTTCGGCTCAAAGCACGCTTTGGTCTGCGGCTGGCCATGCCTTTGAGCATCCTGTTCAAAGGCTATGGCGTGTCTTCGGTGCTTGGGCTTGGAGAGAACTTGCCTGCGGGTGTTGCCCGCCAATGGGGGCAATGGTGTGCGGCGGGCGGCTATGCCACCAACGCCATCCGCCAACAGCCCGAGCGCGATTTTCACGCCCAGGTGCGCACGCCCATGACGGTGCTGCACGCGGCCGACGATGACATCGCCACGCCCGCCACCGTGGCCGATCTGCTGCGCACCTTCCCGGCGGCGCACAAGCAGGCGCTGAGCGTCAAGCCTGCACAGCATGGCTTGAAAAGCATTGGGCACATTGATTGGTTTCGGGCTTCGCACCAGGTGTTGTGGCCGGTGATTGCGGGGGCTTTGCGGGGGTGAGGTGAGGGGGCTGGTCGCTGCTCTGGCGAGTGCTGAAATGATGCTGTATTTGCTATCGGACTTGGCATGATGCGGTTGCCTTCATAGCGAAGCCGGGTTTTTCATATGACAAATACGCTACTTTCCCGCACCGTGTTGCTGCCGATCTAAAACAGACCATCTAAACAAGGAAGGGATGTGCGGCAGAAATCTTGGACTGGTTATGCCGCAAGGCCCAGGCGGTCACTATTGGCTTGGCGCCAGCGTATCTCTCTTGAACGAAACATGACCCAGCAAATTGCGTGAACTTAGTGGCCGACCTGGAAGGGTCGCAAGGGTCATCGGCGGCATGCGTGGGAAATTGAACAAGTACGTCAATGGGCGAGGGTCTTCTTCAAGATCAACAAAGCTTCGTCAGCAGCAGCCATCTGGCTCGTGTCAGGCGGAAGAACCACATCCGGCTGTATCCCCGCTTCATAGGACTTATCGTTGGGCGCATAAATTAACCCCGAAGTGATTCTCAAAGCGCCGTATCCCGGCAATGGCCGAAGCGTTTGGATCTTTGCTCTCCCAAAGGTCTGATGGCCGATGATCTTGGCGCGCGCGTGCTGTTGGAGGGCGCCAGCGACAACTTCAGCACCGGATGCCGTTCCTGCGTCCACAAGTACAACCAGCGGGATAGATCTGATCGCCCCGGGAAGGTCTCGTAAAGGATCCGCCTCCTGGCTGCGCAGATAGAACTGTGGACGCGCAAAATAAACGGCCTTCGCATCATTGGATTGCCCCATGGTCTTCGCGACGACTTTATCGGGCGGCAAAAAGAGAGCAGCCAATCCAATGGCATGTTGAAGCAGTCCCCCAGGGTTATGCTGGAGGTCCAGCACCAGCCCTTTGAATGGTCGGGTATTCCATTCCTGTTGAAGATGACGCGCAACCATAGTGAGCGCGTCTGTCCGCAACGCAGTGACTTTGAGAAGCAAGATGTCCTCATGAAGCCTTCGTGTGCTTACGCTGGAAACGCTGATTTTTCCGCGTTCGACTTCAAGGGTGAGCAATCTCTTCGCGTCTCCCCTTGAGACAGAAATACGTACTTTGCTCCCAATAGGCCCACGGAGCAAATCCAAGGCTTTCGCTACCGACTTGCCGACAACGATTTCTTCGTTGATCGACACGATCCTGTCTTTTGGCAAAAGGCCTGCGAGATCGGCGGGTCCGCCGACGATGGGGCTGATGATCATCAAAGCATCGCCCCTTGATGCGAGCTCCAATCCAACCGCGCCTTCTGAGCGACCTGAGGTGTAGTTCTCATACTCCGCTTGGGAGTAATACTCATTGTCTTCATCTGCTGCCTTCGCCATTCCGTTCAAGGCGCCGCGTGCCAACTCTTCCAGCGTCACGGGTTGCGCAGCGGTCTCCTGAACAGTCATAAGCGCCGCATACAGGAGGCGCAGCTCCTTTGGTATGGGTCTGGCAGGCTGTTCGCCTGACTCATCTGCGCCAATGGCGTGAGCGGGAAGCAAAATCCCCATGACGGACAGCGCGACAGCAAAGACATTCGTCAGACTCTTCATTTGCACTTTCTTTGACGATGGCGCTCGAACATTATCATGTCGGTGGCCGCCGACACCTGACCGCTACCCCTCAAACCCGGTCAGTGTGAACCTCGCTCAGTGTCCAGTCCGGCCGCGATGCGACCAAAGCCTTGAAGCCTTCATCCCGGCACGTCCAACCCAGCGTCTCAAACTGATGAGCCTGCTGCCGAAAGCCCGCGCGACGCAACTCACGCTCCACATCCTGGCGGTACGAGGTCATGGTCACGTACTCGACCTGATGGCGCCAGGCTTCTTCCAGCACGGTCCACAACAACACCCGCAAGGCTGGCAGGCCGCTGGGCAATCGCACCACCAGGTCCACGATGGTCAGTGCCTGGCGCCCGTCGTCCAGTGGCGTTAACTGCGTGGCCATGTAGCCAAGCAGGCGGCCTTTTGACCAAGCCCCCCACACCTGCGATGCGCCACGTGGGTTGTCCAACAGGCGCCAGTTCAGCTGCGCCGGGGTGCGTTCAGCATGCACCACATCGTTGGCCTCCAGCTGGGCATTCAGCTCATTCAAAGCATCGTCCAGGCGAGCCCATGGCTTGACCTGGATGGACGATGGCAACCAGGGCGCCAGCAGCAGCGCGCGGCCCAGCCGCATCATCGTTTCCAGGCCCATCGCCATCAGGTGCGGCAAGCCCGGCACCGGCAGCCGCTTGCGCAGGAAGTGGCCCAGTTTGACGGGGTGCACAAAGCTGCGCCGATTAGGCAGGGTGTCGAACAAGCGGCTGACCATGCCGATGGAATTGGCGTTGGCCCCGATGGCCAGTGTGGCCGTGGTCCGTTCCTGGATCGCCAGGTTCATCCACACGCCCAGGCCCACGCTGTCCAGCTCGGGCTGGATCATGATGTCCATCAGGGACAAGGCCGGGCAGGCTTGGCCGTCGCAGCGCAGCACCAGGTCTTGCGTGCCGACCATGCCCAGCAACTCGCCTTGGCGCACCAGCACCCAGCATTCGCCGCCCCCGGCTTGCGGTCGACCCAACCGATAACGCCAGGCCAGGTAGGCCTGGTCGTCCCAGGTGATGTCGCCCCCGAGCACGCGGGTGCGCAAGGCCAGCAGGGCGGGCAGATCGGCCCAAACGGCGGGGCGGAAGCTGGCCGCCAGGTCTGGCACGCTCATGCCCAGGGCGCGCGCCACCAGGCGGCTGGTCTGCGCCAGTGAAAGGCGAGGGTGGCTGGTCACTGGTGCGTCAACCGGCCAGCGCGCCATGCTTGGCCAGGAAGGCCAGCACGTCGCTCACGTGTTTCATGGTGCGTGATTCGTCGGCGCTCAGCTCGATCTGAAAGCGTTCGTCGATTTCGGCGATCAGCATCAGGGCGCCCATCGAGTCCCAGCCGGGGATGCTTTCCCGGGACAGCTCGGGGGTCAGGCGCTCGACCGGTTCCATGAAGCACTCGGACATCATGGCCATGGCTTCGGCAGCAGTGATCGGGATCAAAACATTTACTCCTGGTAGGTGTGGTGCAGCAGCGGCGTGCTGTGGTCCAGCGTCATGATGGCCGCGCCCCAGGACAGGCCCACGCCATAGCCCAGCAACATCAAGCGCATGGGCTGGTCGCCGCGTTGCGCCAGGGTTCGGGTCATGGTCAAGGGCACCGAGGGGCCGCCGCAGTTGCCCATGTCTTCAAGGATGAAGGGCACGCGGTCTTCGGGGAGCTCGCACTTCTTGACCAGGTGCTTCATGATGAAGCGGTTGGATTGGTGGAAGATGAAGGCGTCGATGTCGGGAACGGCCAGGCCGGCGTAGGCCAGCGTGTCCTGGATCATGGCGGGCACGCGCTTGATGGTGAAGTTGAAGATGCTGGCGCCGTCCATGTGCAGGCGCAGGTCGCGTGGATCGACGGGCGTTGGATCGCGGAAGGCTCCGCCCCGGATGATCAGGCCCTCGGCACCGCTGCCATCGGTGAACAGGCCGAACCAGGCTTCGTCTTGTGCGTCACCTGTGTGCTCCAGCGCCGTGGCCGAGCCCGAGTCGCCGAACAGCAAGGTGGTGGCGTGGTCGCCGGGATCGACAAAGCGGCTGGGCGTTTCGCCATGCAGCACCAGGATGCGCTGGTGGCCGCCACCGCTGAGCATGGCGGCGCCCAGGTACAGGCCATAGGGGTAGCCTGAGCAGCCCAAGCCCACGTCGAAGGTGGCGCAGTGCACGCCCAGGCCCAGCCGTGCATGCACGATGCAGCTTGACGAGGGCAGGAAGTAGTCGGGCGACTGGGTGACCATGATCAGGCCGGTGACTGACTCGGGCGCCCAGCCCAGTTGATCGAGCAGGCGCTGGGCGGCGGCGGTGCACAGGTCGACCGAGGTGATGTCGGGGCCTGCGACCTGCCGAAAGCGCACGCCCGCCATGGAGACGACCTTGCGGACTTCAACGGCGCCGAAGTCTTTGCCCGCTTCCAGGTTGTCCACGGTGTGCGGCGGCACGCAGGTGCTGATGCCCGCCACCTTGAAACCACGCAGGTGGGAGAAGCTCACTCGGACACCTCCCCGATGGGTTCGACCAGCGCGGGGCGGGCGTGCAGGTAGGCCGCGGCGCGGCGCTTGGCCTCGATGTCGGTGTACAGGTGCGTGGCCTGGGCCTCGCTCAGGCCCAAAGCCTGGGCCAGGTCGGTGGCGGGGCGCTGGTGGTTGTGGGCCCACAGCGCCAGGTCCATCTGCGGGTAAGGCAAGGCGAAGTAGAACTCGTCTTGCCCTTGCTGCAGGCTGTAGGTGTCGGTGGTGGGCACGGCCGAGCAAACGGCCTCGGGCAGGCCGAGGTGGCGCGCCATGGCGTACACCTGCGTCTTGTACAGGTGGGCGATGGGCTTGATGTCGGCCGCGCCATCGCCGTTCTTGACGAAGAAGCCCTGGTCGTATTCCAGGCGGTTGGGCGTGCCGATCACGGCGTAGTTCAAGCGGTCGGCGTGGAAGTACTCCATCGTCTTGCGGATGCGCTGCTTGTGGTTGGTGGCGGCCACGATCTGCAGGTACTCGCGCAAGGGCAGGCGCTCTTCGTGCATCTGGCCATCGGGCGATTGCACCACCAGCTTGAAGAAGTTGATGCGCCCTTCCACCCCGCCACCAATCACGATCTTGCTTTTCCAGGCATCGTTGTAGCCCGGGAAGACGGCCCGCATGGCCTCGTCGCGCCAGCGGTAGCAGCCAATGGCCTCGACCGTGGGGCCGATGTTTTCCAGCACATGTTCGATGCCCAGGTGCTCGGCCACCATGCGGCCTTTGTCGGTGCTGCCGCTGCTGGAGTCGCGCTCGGGCATCAACAGGCCGAACACTTTCTTGGGCCCCAGGGCGTGCACTGCCAAGGCGGCACAGGCCGAGCTGTCGATGCCGCCCGACAAGCCCAGCACCACGCCACGCTTGTGGAAGCGGCGCACGGATTCGACCATGTGGCGCGCGATGCGGTCGGCCTCGGCGGCCAGGTCGATGTTCAGGACGGCGGGCGTCAGGGGCGCGTTCATGCTCAGGCTGCCTTCTTGCGGTTGACGTAGGCCTCGATGGCGTCCAGGCTGTCCAGGTTGTCGGGGAGCATGTCCTCGTCGGGCACCTTCAGGCCAAAGGTGTCTTCGATGAAGACGATCAGCTCCAGGAAGCCGGTGGAATCGACGATGTGCAGCTCCAGGAAAGAGTCGGCATCACTGAAGTTGGCGCCTTCGGATCCCAGGATGAAGTTGTCGAGGATGTACTGGCGAACCTGTTGTTTGATGTTGGGCATGGTGCTGGGATCGGTTAAGAAAATGAGAGGCGGCTGTTCAATTCAGTTCGGCCTTGCGGATTTTGCCGGTGTCGGTGGTGGGCAGCGAGGTGACGAACTCGACATGCTTGGGCGCCATGAAGCTTTCAAGGTGGGCCAGGCAGTGTTTGACCACGGTCTGCGCGGTCAAACTGGCCTCAGGCTGGAGCACGATGAAGGCTTTCACGGCCTGGCCCAGCAGTTCGTCGGGCACGCCCACCACGGCCGCCTCCAACACCCCTGGCAGCGCATACAGGGCGTTCTCGACTTCGCGGGGGCTGACCTTCTCGCCCCGGCTCTTGATGATGTCGTCCTGGCGCGAGACGAAGTACAGGTAGCCTTCGGCGTCGGTGCGGAACACGTCGCCAGAGTGCAGCACCATTTCGCCGGGCAGGGGGCCGGGCTTGAGGCGCTGGGCGGTCTCGGCCGGTTTGCCCCAGTAGCCGCGCATCACGTGGCTGCCGCGAATCACCAGCTCGCCGGTGCTGCCATGTGGCAGGCGGTGGCCCGATTCATCGATGAGCCAGAGCTCCTGGTTGGGCATGCCCCGGCCCACGCTGTTGGGCCGCAGGGCCAGTTGCTCATGCGGCAGGTAGGTCACGCGCTTGCACTCGGTCAGCCCGTACATGGACAGCAGCTGGGCTTGTGGGAACAGCGCGCAAACTTGGTGGATACGGGCTTCGGGCAGGGCGGCGCCCGCGTTGGTGATCAGGCGCAGTCGGCTCAGGTCATGCTGCCCGATGGTGCTCTGAAGGTTGGCCAGCGCGGAGAGCATCGTGGGCACGCCGGGGAACACCGTGGCGCCTTCGCGGGCCATGATCTCTATCGCCCTGACGGGGAAGGCGAAGGAGCGCTCCAGCACCACGGTGGCGCCCACCATGAAGCCCATCAGCACCTGGTACAGCCCGTAGTTGAAGGCCAGGGGCAAGGCGCACAGGATGACGTCGTCTGGCATCAAGCCCAGGTAACTGTTCACCGACTGCGCAGCCGACACCATGTTGCGGTGGCTGAGCATCACGCCCTTGGGCTCGCCCGTGGTGCCCGAGGTGTAGATGATGCTGGCCAGGTCCTGATCGATCAGGTCGGGCTCGGCCCAGGGCTGGGCGCTGGGTGGGCTGTCATCAGGCAGGCCTGCGTGCCACACGGTGTGCACTTGCGGCGATTGCGCCAGGGCCGGTTGGTGCACGGGGGCCAGCGAGGGCTGCGTGAGCAAGGCACTGGCGCCGGAATCCTTGAGCAGGTAGACGAGCTTGGCCTGCTTGGTCAGCGGGCTGATCGGCATGAACACCGCGCCCACCTGCAGCGCCGCGAAGATGCCCACCACCAGCTCGACCGTGTTGTCCATGAACAGCGCGACCCGGTCGCCACGCTGGATGCCGCGTTGCTGCAGGAAGGTGGCCAGGCGATCCACGCGCACGCGCAATTGACTGTAAGTGTGGCGCTGCTCGCCGCACACCAGGGCCACCTGGTCAGGCCAACGCGCCGCCGTCTGATCGAAGAAGTGGTGCAGCAGCATGGTGTTCATTGAACAGCCTTGCCCAGGATGAACTGCTCGTGCAGCAGCATGGTCGAGAGCACGCCCACGAAAGCCATGTTGTCGCCAAAGCCAATGGCCCGGCCTGCACGGCATTTCTCGAACAGCTTGCTGACGGCCTTGGGGTCAAAGTAACCGGCATCGGCGATGCGCGCGGGGCTGAGCAGGTCAGCCACGTAGTCCACCGGTTGGCCGCCCTCAAAAAAGCTGGCACTGTCGGGTGAGCGGTAAGGCTGCTTGGTGCGGGTGCGGATGCCCTCGGGCAGCAGGCCGGTCATGGACCGCTTGAGCAGGTACTTCTCGGTCAGGCCCATCAGCTTGTAGCGGGGCGGCAAGCGGTTGGCGAACTCGATCACGCGGTGGTCCAGGAAAGGGAAGCGCCCTTCGATGGAATGGGCCATGGCGGGCCGGTCGCCTTGCGAGCTGAGCAGGTAGCCCGACATCAGGGTGTGCGCCTCGATGTACTGATCTTGGCTGAGCGCGGCCCACTGGCCGATGTCCGACGGCAAGTGCGGTGCGATGGCGGCCAGGTGATCGACGCCCGCCAGGCTCTGCCGAACTTCGGGCGTGAAGAACTGCCACATGCGGCGCGTGGTGGCCCAGCGTGGGCCGTGGGCGAAGTGCGGCTGGCCCAGGTGCTCCGAGCCTTCGCTGAAGAAGCGCTGGGCCATCACGCGGTTGGCGGCGGGTGAGTGGCGCAGGTAGGGGTAGAGGCGCTCCATCAAGGCGGGCCGCATTTTGGAGCTGGGCTGGCGCGCCATGAAGCGTCGCACGCTGGCTTCCTTGAAAAGGTCGTAGCCACCAAAGACTTCGTCGGCGCCTTCGCCGGTCAGCACCACCTTGAACCCGGCCTCGCGCACGCTGCCGGCCAGCATCATCATGGGCGCTGGCGCGGTGCGCACGATGGGGCTTTCGGCGTGCCAGACCGCGCGTGGAAACGCGGCGGCGATGTCAGACCGTTTGCAGCGCAGGGCGGTGTGCTCGGTGCCCAGGTAGCGGGCCATGTCTTGCTGGTAGGCGCTTTCGTCGAACTCTTCGTCTTCAAACGCCAGCGAGAAGGTGCGCAGCGGCGTGTCGGTGAAATGCTTGATCAAGCTGGTGATGATGGACGAGTCCAGCCCACCGCTCAGGTAGGCGCCGACCGGCACATCGGCGCGCAGTTGCAGGCGCACGGCGTCGATCAGCAGCTCGCGCAGTTCGTCGGCCAGGTCGTCGGCGCTGCGCTGGGTTTCCAGGTGCGCTGCCGGGAAAGTCCAATCCCAGTAGCGCTCGGTGCGCGCGCCGGATTGGCCACGTTCTTCGATCACCATCAGGTGCCCGGGTGGCAAGGCCTGGATGCCCTCGAACACGGTGTGGCCGGGCAGTGGCGCCCAGTAGGTGAAGGTTTCGCCCAGCGCTGGCAGGTTCAACTGGCGAGGGGTGTCGGGCAGGGCCATCAGCGCCTTGACCTCGGAGGCAAAGGCCAGCCGCTGGCTTGTCCAGTGGTAGAACAGGGGGCGGATGCCGGTGCGGTCGCGGGCCAGGATCAGGCGTTGCTGTCGCGCATCCCACAAGGCGATGGCGAACTGGCCGTTCAGGTGATCGACAAAGCGCTCGCCGTGCTGCTCGTACAGGTGCACGATGACTTCGGTGTCGGAGTGCGTGTAGAAGCGGTGCCCGGCCTGCTCCAGGGTCTGGCGCAGTTCGATGTGGTTGAAGATCTCGCCGTTGAAGACGACCCACACGCTGCGGTCTTCGTTGTGGATGGGTTGGTCGCCGCCAGCCAGGTCGATGATGCTCAGTCGGGCATGGGCCAGGCCCAGGGGGCCATCGGTGTGGAAGCCCTGGCCGTCGGGCCCGCGGTGGTGCAAGCGGCGGATCATGTCCTCCAGCGAGGCACGCGCGACCTGGCCATGGCTTTTCAAAATCCCAGCAATGCCGCACATACTTCGCGAAACACCTTCCCTGTGAGAGGGGCGCTGGTGCCGCGTTGCCCGCACCACCGAGTTGGTGCGTGGACACGCCCAGGCCAGCCGCGATCCTAGCGAGGATCACTGGCCTGGCCTAGTCCTAATTCATGGGGGTCGGCTTTAAATGCTCATTTCTGGCAGGCTTTGGTCTCGCCGCCGATGAAGATGCTCCAAAGGTGAAACCAGGGTGAATGCCCTCAGAATGATGGGTGCTCGGTGTCGAACGCACTATCCCTAGTTTGGAAAATCCACCCCATGAGAATTTTGGGCATCGACCCTGGCCTGCAGACCACCGGTTTTGGCGTGATCGACGCCGATGGACCGCGCCTGTCTTATGTGGCCAGCGGCACGATCCGCACCAAGGAGGCGGCCCTGGGCGACCTGCCCGGGCGCCTGAAGCTGATCTTTGACGGGGTGCGCGAGGTCATGGCGCGCTACGAGCCGCAGCAGTCGTCGGTCGAGATCGTGTTCGTCAACGTCAACCCGCAGTCCACCTTGCTGTTGGGCCAGGCCCGGGGCGCGGCCCTGGCCGCCCTGGTCAGCGCGGGCGAGATGGCCGTCTCGGAATACACCGCGCTGCAGATGAAAAAAGCCGTGGTGGGCCATGGCCACGCGCGCAAGGAGCAGGTTCAGCACATGGTGATGCGCCTGCTGCAATTGCCTTCAGAGCCCAACAAGGACGCGGCCGATGCGCTGGGACTGGCCATTTGCCACGCCCACGCCGGCCATTCGATGGCCGCGATGGCGCGTGCCACCGGCCTGACCCGCCGCACCCATGCGCAGCTCAAGGGCGGGCGCGTGTATTGATGTTAGGGGGATGACGCTGCACGTGCTGTGTGACAGAGTGACTTGACCAAACGGTTCATTCATTCAAGTTTTTGGAGTACAGCATGAAATTTCTCTCGTCCCTCATCGTGGCCGCAGGCCTGACCATGGCAGGCGCAGCCCACGCGGCGCCCCCGGGTTCGATCTTCGTGACGGAACCCGGTGTTGATGGCTTTACCATCAACACGCTGGCCTTCAATGGCTCCAGCTACGACATCAGCAAGCTCACTTTCGACTTCTCGTCGACCCTCACGACCGACGGCAGTTTCTTGGTGATGGATGGTGCTCCCAGCGGCATCACTGCCCCGTCTGGTGGAACGGCATCGTTCTTTGGTGGCGGTGCGGTGTTCGGCTTTGACTTCACCAGCTTCGGCACCTTCGACACCTTCAGCTTCAGCTGGGATCCCGATTCCGGTATCAATGGCAGCTATGGCGCCACCAGCCTGGATTTCATTGGCGCCAAGGTCACCGCGCTGACGTCGGCCGGAACTTACGTGGGCACGTTCGAGCTCGTGGGCTCAGGTCCTGATGTGTCCGCCGCGCTGGCCCCCGTGCCCGAACCAGAAAGCTATGCGCTCATGGTGGCCGGGCTGATGGCGGTGGGTGCCGTGGTTCGTCGGCGCAGTGCTGCCAGGCAAGCAGCCTGACCTGCCTCACTGGCCTTCTTTGATCATGCGACCCGAGGCCGACTGAACCGGCCTCGCGTTGTTCGCATACAAGCGGCTGAACACCGAGGCCTGGTAGGGCGACAAGGTGGCTGGCTGCTTCATCACCAGCCACAGCACGCCCTCGGTGCACGGTGGTGTGGTCAACGAGCCCATGTAGGTGTAGTACTGGCGCTGCTCGGGCAGCATCAGGTTCATGTCCAGCATCACGGGCGAGGCCTGCTCGATGCTTTTCTCCAGCGGCAGGCTGTTCCACACCAGTTGCACCATGGGGTGCTCCTTGCCCTGGTCCAGCAACACGGCGATCACGGCCAGGCGGCCTTGCGCGTCCTTGTGCACCAGGTGCGCCACCATCTCGTACTGGCGGCCGTTGATGCGTTCTTCGCTCGGCCGGTGAAAGTGGAACTGCACCAGCTCGTAGCGGCGGCCCGACACCGTGATGTTGTTGCCCGCATCCAGGTTGACCTGCACCGTGTGGCCGTTGTCGATCACGCGGAAAGGCGTGGGCCGGTAGTCGAACTGGATGGGCTCCAGCTGCACCTTGATGCCATCGCGGATGTCGATCGGGCTTTGGCGTGTGCCACTGCTGCAGGTCTTGAACTCGGGTTTGAGCTGGCCCCAGCTTTGCGGGCCGGCGGCGCCGGTGTATTCCCAATGCAGGTCGTGGCCCGCGGGCAAGCCTGGCACGGCGGCCGCGCCATGGGCGGCCATGGTCTGCTTGATCTGGGGGCTCACCGCCGCGACGCGGGGCTTGGGCGATCTGTTGATGACCTTGACGGCGGGCGCGGCGGCCTGTTTGGCGCGCACTTCGGCGATCTTCTGGTCGATCAGGTCTCGTAACTCTGCCATGGACACCGAGGTGGGCTCGGGCTTGCCCGATGGCACAGACGCGGCACCCGCTTCAGATTTTCCGTCGGTTTTTCCTGCTTTGGCCTCGGCTTTGCCTGCAGCCAGCTGGCGCTTGAGCGAATCCTTGGCGATGACCTTGGGCTCTTCCTGCGCAGAAGCCGCGCCGTGGGCGCTGCTGGCATGGTCGCCGCTGCGATCACTGGCCAGGGCACAGAATGCAACGCCGACACCTGCGGCCAGGATCAACAGGCGCGGGGTGCGCATTGGCAAACGAATGGGGGAGGAGGGCGTGGGCGACATGGCTGATTTTCCTGAGATTTCAGGAAGCATTTCGACCACCCGGCCCGCCAACTTGAGGTTCGCGCCACTTTCAAGGCGCGAAAAATCGAAAAAAAGTGTGAAGTCAGCCGATAGGCCGGATTCTGTGCAGCCTGCCACCTTGCGATGCCAGGCCGTGACCGCCATTCCTCTGGGCCGCCTGTCGCCAGAACGGCTCGGTGCCACCTAC